>CP101406.1:3051511-3661813 GCA_024758765.1 Mycobacterium sp. SVM_VP21 | reverse complement strand
CGGTTCCCTGATCGGGGGATACCTGGGCGGTCACTACGGGCGCCGGTTGTCCCCGAACGCGCTGCGCGCGGTGATCCTGGTGGTCGGCCTGATCGGGTTGTACCGGCTGCTGAGCGTCTAGCCAGCTCAGGCCGGGTTCTGCCTGCGCCACCGCTCCCAGCGGCCGCGCGGTGCCCGGGCCGAGGCCATCACCTCATTCATCGACGCGGCGTGCGGGTGCTCCGGTTGTGCGGGCGCCTTCGGCGTCACCACCGCGGGCTCGGTACCTTCCCACCAGACCGGTTGCAGCAGTGCGGAAACCACCGGAAGGGCGGGCCCGACACTCTTGCGTCCCCACTGGCAGGCCCGGTCGATGGTGGCCGCCGACGGCGCCAGGTTGACCGGTGACAGCGTGGGGGAGAACCGGACCAGATGGTCGGCGTAGGGCGCGTTGCGCACCATCTGCAGCTGGATCGCCTGGGTGATCGGCACCAGCCACAGGTGCTTGGGGTCCCACTGCGGGTGGAAGCAGTCGAACGCGAGATAGCAGGCGTTGCGGGTGCCCAACCGGCCGGCCCGGACGCGCTTCCAGGCCAACTCCAGGGGCACATTGCTGGCCGCGCCGCCGTCGACCAGGGCGCCTACGTCGTTGTCGGCGAGCAGCGCGTCGAACAGCGGCTCCATGGCCGGGTCCTTGGGCTCGTGGTGCAGCACCCCGGGGATCGCCGACGAGAACGATGCTGCGTCAACGACGTTGACGTCGCGGTCCGGATTGTCGCCGCCGATCACGATCGGGGTCACCACCCGCGGGTCGATGAAGGCGGCGGTCTGCCACATCCGGGTCGCGATCTGCGGACCCAGCCCGATTGACAGATACGGGAAGGACCGCAGCTGCAGGGCGGCCAGGCGCTGGTTGCGGTAGCGCCCTGGCAGGTCCGCAAAGGGCTGGCGGCGCACCCCGGCCACCACGGCATCGAACGGAATCGCCAGATCCGACATCTTCATGGGCGCGCCGTCTTCGCAGCGGAACATCGCGTCGGCGAAAAGATCGAAGTTCAAGGCGAACACACCGGTCAGGCCGTGGCGACGGCGCAGCCGCTCAGGACCCAGGATGGCGCGGAACGACACCGTCTTGGCCCACTCGATGTACTCGTGGATGGGCACCGGCAGGGTGCGGCTGACCACCGATCCCAGGATGGAGCCGAACGAGGACCCGATCAGATAGTCGGGCACCGCCCCGGACTCCAGCAGGGCCTCCATGCCGCCGATGTAGACGAAGCCCGCGCCGCCTCCACCACCGAGGACGGTGACCAGCTTCTTGTGGCCCACCTCGGCGTCGACCTCGGGCAGGGAGAAGTCGTTGCCGTGGCGTTCGGCCAGCAGGCGGCGCTGCTCGTCCTGCTCGGCGGCCAGCGCGCCCAGGGTGTCGCGGGCGGCGACCAACGCCATCACCGGGTTGCGTTCTTCACGCAGCGGGCCGCGCAGCGCGTCGGCCACCTTGGCCCGCCACCCGGCCAGTTCCGCGCCGACCGAGACGTCACCGCGGCCGCGGGCGCCGCCCGGGCCGGCGGCACCGGGCTCGAAGTCGTCGAGCCGGGCGAAGTTGAGCAGATACCGCAGGCGGCGCAGCTGCTCGGCGCTGAGCACGTCGGGCCGGCGCAGTGTGTGCCGGATGAGGCGATTTTCCATCTTCTGCAACAGCAAAATGGTGTCGCCGGTGTCGCCGATGTCGATCACTTCGTCGGTGACGGCGGAGTCGGCGCTGGTCTCGGGGATGTCTATGGGGTCTGTGGGGTCGGGCATAGCCGACCACTGCTGCGAGGGGGGAAGCTGCATAAGTGGTGTGGTTCCTGAGGGGTAGTCGCGCTGCCGAGGGGAGGCAGTCCCGCGTGGCGAGCCTACGCGGTCGAGGTGTCGTCACGCGGATTCGGGACACCCGCGGGCGTGCGGTAGGCTTTCGACCTGCTGCCGGAGTTGTTGCGGCGGTGGCGGGCTGTGGCGCAGTTTGGTAGCGCACTTGACTGGGGGTCAAGTGGTCGCAGGTTCAAATCCTGTCAGCCCGACAGTGTCGGCACTGTTCAGCGGTGGTTTCTCGCTGCCCTGTATCTGCGCTCGAATGGCGGTTCACTAGCTTCCGTGCTAGACACACCGGGTGAAGATCTCAGGTTGGCTTAAGGAAAACGGGTCTGCGTCAGCGCGGCGGGTGGCTGCGGCGGGAGCGTCGGTCGGGGCGTTGGCCGCGTTTGGATTGGCGCCGACAGCTCACGCGGACTACGAGGACTTCTTTGCCGACCTGTTGGACCCCACCGCGTGGGGAACGATGTTCGAGCCCGGCTACTGGGACAGCCCGGACTCCGCGTCGACGCTCGACTTGGCCTCGCTGTTCAGCGGTGCCGACGTCGCAGGTGCGGCTGTCGGTACTGATTTTGCCGACTGGGTCCAGAACGACCTCTACCTGCCGTTGCATGCCGCGATGCAGGACTGGATCGACAGCCCGTTCGGTTCGACAGTCGACGAGTTCATCAACCCGTTGTTCGCCTTCGGCGGCGCGTGTGGCTTGATCTGCAACGGTGTCGACGGCAACGAAACCAGTATCGACGGCGGCAATGGTGGCTGGATCTTCGGCGACGGCGGCAACGGTTGGAACAGCACGCAAGACGGTGTCGCCGGTGGCGTCGGCGGCTACGGCGGCTGGTTGGGCAACGGCGGCGATGGTGGCGACGGTGGTGCCGGCGCCGACGGCGGTGCTGGCGGTGCTGGTGGCTTCTTCGGCAACGGCGGCACCGGCGGTGACGGCGGCACGGGTCTGGACGGCCTGCACGCCGGCGACGGCGGCAACGGCGGGGTCGGTGGCCATGCCGGTGTGTTCTTCAGCACCAACGGTGATGGCGGCAACGGTGGCAACGGCGGCAATTCGGTCGGTGACGGCGGGACCGGTGGTGCCGGCGGCAACGGTGGTGCCAGCGGCCGCGGCGGTGTCCCCGGGCCTAGTTCGTACCCGCGCATCCTGGCCGTGCTGACCACCGGTGCTGATGGTGGTACGGGCGGCAACGGTGGTGATGGCGGTAGTGCCGAAGGAGTCGGCAGCACCGGCGGCGTCGGCGGTGACGGTGGAAACGGCGCCGTAGCGGGCTATGGGGCTAGCCGTGACGGTGGCTCCGGTGGAAACGGCGGTCAGGGCGGCGCCGTCAGTGGTGCCGACAGCACCGCCGGCAACGGCGGAAACGGCGGTCGCGGCAACATGGCCGGCACCACTGGCGGCCGTGACGGAGGTACCGGCGGGAATGGCGGCGATGGTGGCGCGGCCAGCGGAACCGGTAGCACCGCCGGTGCCGGCGGAAATGGCGGTGGCGGGACTTTGAGCAGTCCGTTTGGCGGTCGCAATGGTGGGGCCGGTGGCAACGGCGGCAGTGGTGGGGACGGCACCGACGGCGCCGCTGCCAGCCACGGTGGTACCGGTGGCACCGGCGGTGCCACCGGTGCGGGTTCCAGCGGCCACGGCGGCAACGGTGGAGCCGGTGGCGCCGGTGGCGCCAGCGATGGCGGAGTCGGTGGCGCCGGTGGAAACGGCGGCGCGGGGTCAACCACCGGCGACTTGGGACGTTCCGGTGGCGGCGGTGGCGGCGGTGGCGGCGCCGGTACCGGCGGACAAGGTGGAAACGGTGGCGCTGGCGGCAACGGCGGCTCTGGCGTCAGCGGTAACGGCGGCAAAGGCGGGACCGGCGGAGCTGCCGACGGCGGAAACGGTGGCGCGGGTGGCGTCGGGGGCAACGGCGGAAACAGCACTACCGGCGGAAACGGTGGCGATGGTGGACAAGTCGGTCCGAATGGCAACGGTGCTGGCGGAAACGGCGGCAACGGCAGTTCGAATGCCGTTTCCCCCGGCGGCAACGGCGGCAACGGCGGCGCCGACGGAACCCCAGGAACGCCCGGGGCTGACGGCGCGTCTGCCCCGAACCCATAAACCATTCGCCTAACTGACAGGGTGCCCTGACCACCGGGCTGGGCGGCGCCGCGGGCACCAACAGCGATCCCGGCTGACCCCGGCGGTCGTGGCGGCACGTGTACTGCAAGGCCACCGGCAAGGCTTGGCTGAACCCGACTTCCACTTGCACCTACCCCGATGGCGGGCGAGACGAATGCTCGTTTCACTTTGTGCCGTTCTCCGGCGGAAAGGTTGCTGACTCCGCCTGCACATACGTCCCACCTGGTTCCGAGCCGCCACCAGCACCCGGCGTGGAGCCGACGATCAACCAGCCGTAGGCGCTGCCCGGTTAGCGCCTGTAACGCCACGGTGGCCACGGCGCGGATTGGTTGCGGTCATGGGGGTCCACGCCGGCAGCTTGCGTGCTGGTGCCGGGGGATGCGGGGCGCAGCTGGTGAAGAGACTGCGGGCTCAGCCTGCACACCGATACCGTCTGATCCATGGATCTTCCTCCGCATGTGAGTGCGATCGTCTTTGACTGCGACGGTTTGCTTCTCGATACGGAGAGCTGCTGGTCACGCGCGGAGGCTGCTCTGTTTGCCGATCATGGATTCGGGTTTGGCCCCGCCGAGAAAGACCTCTTGATCGGCCGGACTCTTGAGGCGGCGTGCGAGAACATAGCCGCCTACTTCGGAATGCCTGGAGCCGGTCCTCAGCTGGTGGCCGACCTCGTTCCCCGTGTCGAAGCAGAGCTTTCGGCGCAGGTTGAGCCCATGCTCGGCGCTAGGCGGCTTCTCGAATATTTGCATGGCAGGGTGCCGATCGCGGTTGCAACGAACAGCCCGCGGGCCATGCTCACCGCTGCGTTGAAATCGTCTGGGCTCGCAGACTTCTTTGAGGTATCGGTCGCTGCCGACGAGGTAGAGCACGCCAAGCCGCATCCGGAGCTTTATTTGACGGCGTTCAATCGTCTCGACGCCGCGCCGCGAGCGAGCGTTGCGTTCGAGGATTCATCGACCGGCGTTGCTGCCGCCCGTGCGGCACACGCGTTCGTGGTGACCGTGCCGTCCCAATCCGGTAAGCAGCTCGACGGCGACTACATCACTACGACTCTCGACGACGTCGCGCTCATTGAATGGGCGCGCACCGTTCAGAAGATCTAGCGACGGTTCTGTCGTGCGGGAAACGCGCCTTGATACAGCTCGGATCCGGGCAGCGCGCCGGGTAATCGATCCGCTTTTCCTTGACACTCCGCTATACCGTTGCGAGGCGCTGGCGCCCAGCCTTGGGTGCACGGTGAGCATCAAGCTCGAAACGGCGAACCCAGTCGGCAGCTTCAAAGCACGCGGCACCGAGGTAGTAGCGAGCCTGCTCGCCGGCACCGGCTCGGGCGCGCTGGTGTGTGCCAGCGCAGGCAACCTTGGTCAAGCCCTCGCATGGTCTGGTCGCGCCCGGGGGCTTGACGTCACGGTCGTCGCATCCCGCTTCGCTCCGGCCATCAAGCTTGAGCGCATCCGCGCCCTGGATGCCCGGTTGGAGCTGGTGGACGGCGACATTGAGATCGCTCGCGAGCGGGCAGCCGCCATCGCCCGGTATGACGGGATCCGGTTGGTCGAGGACAGTCTGGACATCGAGACCTGCGAGGGCGCAGCGACTATCGGCCTGGAACTGGTTGACACCGCAGGGTCTTTCGATGCCATCCTGATTGCTCTCGGCGGTGGGGCGCTGGCCACCGGTGTGGGCCACATCGTGAAGGAGTTCGCGCCCGCCGTCGAGGTGATCTGCGTTCAGCCAGCTGGCGCACCGGCGATGACACAGTCGTGGCACCAACGCCGCGTGGTGACCACCGACTCGACCGATACCATCGCCGACGCGGTCGCCGGCCGTTTTCCCCTCCCGGCCGTCCTGTCGGATCTGCTCCTGGTCGCTGACGACGCGGTTCTGGTCCGCGAGGCCTCGATCATCGCTGGGATGCGGATGCTCCTCGAGCACGCCGGTCTGGTCGTTGAGCCGGCGGCCGCGCTCGGCCTCGCGGCGATCATCGAGGACCCTGACCGCTTCGCTGGCCGACACGTGGTCACCATCGTGTGTGGCAACAACGTCGATATGGATACCTACGGACATTGGATTCGCGCGGCCTCCTTGGGATGAGTAGCGGCAGCCCAGAAGTGCTGTTAACTTTCTGGCATGGGTTCGGTGCCGATCAACTCCGCGACGGTCGCAGGTTCAAATCCTGTAAGCGCGACAGAGGTCAAAGGGTAGGGCGACGGTAACCGCGCCAGCCGGCGACCGTCGTTCGATGGGGGCTACTTGGACGTCCATGACCAATGAAGAACAACTCCGGCAGATAGCCAGGGACGTATTCCCGGACTGGTCGCGGCCGCCCCGGATCGTTGTTGAGCAGATCGGCGAGCTGGTGAGGCGATGGCCGGTTGAAGGCTTCGCCCGCGAGAAGCTGCTAGATCAGCGGTGCCGTCTTGTGTGGATCGACAGGCACGCGATCGGACAGCTGGACTACATCGCCGACGCTGCCGAGGAGCAGGATCTGGCTGCGGTGATCCGGCCGCTGAGCCAGGTCGCTGGGGTCGACGTCAATGCCTATGGTTCGGCGGAGGGTTTCGGGGAGCGGACCTACCGGCGTGCCATGCGGGTGCGCTTCGCGTCGGGGGATCCGATCCAGGTCGACACGACCCAACACACGAACGACGGTCTTCGTGCTCATGCCGACCGGTTCATCGATCGGGTATTGGACGCGCTGGCGGGCGGACCCGCCGGGGAACAGGTGCCGTCTCGGTAGAGGACCGCTGCCAGAGTTACTTCTTGGTCTGAGGCGACGCCGCCGCCAAGGCGGCGCTGGGCCAAGTCGGCTCCAACCGCAACGGTGCCGGCAGACATGGCGAAAAGGGTGGCGAGGGCCAAACCCGCACCGGCCAGTGCTCGTGACACCCTTACGCACTGACGGCTATCGAGACTGACGTGAGCCAAGGCCCGGCGGTGTCACCTGATCGAATGTGGAGGAGCGTCTTGCAACTGACTCGTTGGCGGATCCCGCTGGTCCTCGCGCTGCTTGTGGGTGCCGGCCTACCGGCTGCCCCGCCCGCGGCTGCCATGGTGATCTTGGGTGGTGGGGCCGTCATCGTCGTCGACGGAAACAGCTACTGCACCTTGACCACAATCGGACGTGACCGGGCCGGTGACGTGGTGGGCTTCACCGGATCGCAGTGCGGTGGGCCAGGGGCCGAGGTCGCGATCGCGGGAACAGACACCACCGTGGGCACCGTGGTAGCTGCCAACGGCAACCTTCGCTATGCGGTGATCAAGTTCGATGTGCCCGAGCTTATTCCGGTTTCTGACTACGCCGGCACCGTGATCAACGGCATCGGCCCAGATCCGGTAGCCGGTTCGCTGGTGTGTAAGTGGGGACCCGCGACCCCTGGCATCTGCCATCCCGTTTGGCGCGACGGTTGGCCGGATGTGCCGATGGTTGGCCAGTTTGAGGCGGGTGATGTCGGTGCTCCGGTAACGATGGACGGTCGTCTGGTCGGCCTGGTCTACGGCGGCAACCTCATCTATCGGGGCAGATACAGCCCACCGATGGAGGTCACATATTTGACGAAATTCAGCGCAATCCTGGAGGACGTCAACGCCGGTGACGGACCTGGTAGCGGATTCGTGCCGATCGGAAGTTGATGGGGCTCTGCTCGACCATCCAAATCACTCCGCCCGCAACACCTTCGGGAACGGGGTGCGTTGTTCGGGTACGTCCCCGGGGAAGCAGGGCGACACACCGCTGAGACTGGGGGCGCGGTCTGGTCGAGCGCTCGCCAAGATCTGGAGGCGGTAGCCGTCGGGCGCGTAGCCGAAGCGGTTGGGCTTATAAAAGCCGTCGCGTTCGATGACGTGCCAACCCCAGCTCTTCCAGATCTCACCGGTCTGGGCGACCAGGCTGACGGTGTCGACACCTGGCGGTGGGGTGAGGTCACCGACTGTGTCGAGGTTCTTGGGTGCGGTCGGGCTGCTGTCGTTGTCGTCGCACCCGGCGGTGCTCGTCGCGCCCCCGAAACGGTTGGCGTCCAACGTCGTTCCGGCCGGCAGCGCTGCCAGGGTCTTCTTCAGGTAGCCCAGGATGGTGTCTTGAGCCTGCTGCTGACTGGTAGGGATGACGGGGTTCTGTTTCCAGCCAGGCGGCGGTGGAGGGTCGGTGATGTCTGGTCCGCCGATCATGGTTGCTCCTTGCGGGATGGGTGGCCCGAGCGGGGTGTGGTGACCACACCCCGCCGCTGCGGCGATCAGCCAGAGCGCTGTTGCGGGGGCGAGCGCCCACGAGATGGGTCGGTTCATCACGGCGCCACCACGTAGGGCGGTTGGACACCGGCAATGACGGCACCGAAATCAAGCAGCGCGCGATTGCCCTGATCCCAGTAGCTGCTGTGGGCCGGGATGCTGGTGCCGGGAATCCCCAAGAACCCCGGTGGTCCGGGATCGGCAGCGAGGCGGGTGGCTCCGAAGTCCACTGCTGTGGGGTCTGGTCCCAGAGTGAGACCGGTAGCCCAGGTGATGACGTCGTTATCTGCCCGGGAGGCGAACACCTGGGCGCCGGGGTTCAAATCGAGTCCGCTCGCACAGTTGGTGAGCATGCCGGGACTGCCCACGGCGATCACGTTGTCAGCGGCAAGATGATGCCCGCCGGTGGACGCGGCGCCGACCAGGGTGGAGCCGTAGCTGTGCCCGATCACGGTGTCCAATGATGGTGCCCCGACATGAGAGGCGCGCATCCCGGCCTCGAAACTATCCAGCCCCGCGGCGCCATTGCGGGCGTAGTGCGTGTGCGCCGCCTCCGGCACATCCATGGGTCGGTCATACGCCATCCACGTCGTCACCGCCACATCCCCGGCACGCAGGTCGGGGTCAGCAGTGTGCGCAGCTCGGAACATGCGCAGTGATTTATCGATGGCACCGCCCATGGTGGTGAGGTCCTGTCCGGTGCCGGGGACTAGGACGGCGTTGCGCCTGGCGGTGTCGGGGTTGCCGATGGAGACCGCGGCGCGGCCGTGGTCGTCAAGGTAGCCCAGGTAGCGCGACGGGCCGTCGGGGTCGGCGTGCATGGCTTGCTGCACACCTTGATACTCCGCCAGAGAGTGCTTGGCCGCCTGCAGTTTCGGCCCGAGTTCGGCCATTTCGCTTCCAGTCGCCGCGCTGTGATCGCCCATGTACACCTGGCGGGCGAGTTGGTCGAAGCGCGCTTGCATCGCATTGACGTCCGCCTGCGCACCGGTTAACAGCTCGGGCAGATGCCGTTCGTTGTAAAGCGTTTTTTCGTCGAACGGCATCCCCGGGTGGTTGCCGATGAAGTGGTCACGGCTGTAGGCGGCGTCTTTCTGTTCTTGGCTCAGCCGTTTCCACCAGTGCGCGAACTGCTTCGGATCGTCTGGGGGGAGCCCTGGCCCTGCATGGGCGCCGCCAGCGCCGCCGTCGGCGCCTTCGTCGGGGAAGGCGAAGCCGTGCAGGCCCGCGGTGGTGATAGTGAGCTGACGCGCAATGTTGTGCTCGTTGAAGACCAGGTTGGCGGCTCGCGACTTGATGAAGCTGGCGTGGGCATGGGCGGCCTGCTCCCGCTGCGCTTGCTCGGCGGCGGAGGAATAGTAGGTATAGGTATCGGTGACGGAGTAGTCGTCGCCGACTCGGAAGTCTTCCCGTTCGGCTGCGTCGACGGCGGACAACACCAATCCTTTGTTCGCCACCTGCGCGTTCGCGCCGCGGGCAGCTGCGTCCGCGGCCTTGCGGAGCATGTCTGCGGGGCCGTGGATCTTCACCACATCGGCGGCGGCGCGCTGCTGAAACGCTTCGGCGCCGGCGCCGGTCCACGGTGTGCCGCCGGGGCGCAGCGAGCCGTCACGGACTTCGGTGAACGCGGCTTCCCAGGTGTTGGCGAGGTTAGTCCAGGCCGTGGCGTTGGTGGTGAGGTAATCCCAAGTGGCATCTTCGATCTCGGCCAGCGGCGGCAATCCGGACATCGCGGTCTACCTGCTTATATCCCGAGCTTGCCGGCGCCGCCGTCGACACCGGAGCTGCGGGGGGTCAGCGAGGGAAGACCGCCCGCGTGCTGGGGGACTGCGGCCAGGGCGGCGGCGCCGTTGTGGTCCATCGCCTCGTACTCGCGAGCCGCGATGCTCAACTTGCTCGAGTTGGCGCTCATCCGGGACCTGGAGACGGTGCCAGCGCTGCTCGCACCGGTATTGACGCTGCTGGTCGCTGCTCCGCTGGCCTGCCATGCCGATGCGCTCGCCGCGGGCAGTGCCTGCGCGACCTGCCCCGACAGCGCCGCGCAGCGCTGCGCCAGCTCGCGCAGGCTGACCGGGGTGACCCGCAGGACGGGGGAGGTCATGGGGGAACTGTATTAGTGAATGGCGGTTTGCGAAATCCACTGTCGGCGCGCGTGGGTGAACCGAGCGGCGGCCCGAACTCGCTCATTGACCCGAGCCCAGAGTCCCCCTAGACTCCCAATACTGATAACGCATGTTGTCAGAAATGGTCAACGATGACTGGGAGTGCGCGCGCGTGAGCCAAGACATGTCGGAAACCTGCCCCGCGGCCAGTGAAACGCCGATCGCTGCCGGCTGCCCCGTGAGCGGCAATGGCTACGACGCACCCCCGATCCCGCTGGGCCCCGACTCGCTGACCTGGAAGTACTTCGGCCAATGGACTGGTCTGTTCCAGGGGACCTGGGCCGGGTCCATGCAGAACATGCACCCGCAGCTCGGTGCCGCAGTCAAAGACCACTCGATCTTCTTCATCGAGCGCATCCCGCGCTTGATGCGGTCGATCTACCCGATCGGTGGCGTGGTGTTCGACGGCTACCGCGCACCGCAGACCGGCGCCGAGGTCCGCGACTACCACATCGGCATCAAGGGTGTGGACGAGCAGGGGCGCCGCTACAGCGCACTGAACCCTGACGTTTTCTACTGGGCGCACGCAACCTTCTTCAAGTCGACTCTGCTGGCCGCCGAGAAGTTCGCCGGCGGGCTGGCCGAGGCCGACAAGCGGCAGCTGTTCGACGAGCATGTGCAGTGGTACCGGATGTACGGCATGAGCATGCGCCCGGTGCCCAAGTCCTGGGAAGAGTTCCAAACGTACTGGGATCACATGTGCAACAACGTCTTGGAGAACAACTGGGCGGCCCGTGAGGTCATGGACCTGTCGACCATGCCCAAACACCCGTCGCTGGAATGGATTCCGGACTGGCTGTGGGCGCAGAACCTCAAGGTCATGCAGCGCTTCCTGACGTTCATGACCGTGGCCCTCTATGACCCACCGGTGCGCGAACTCATGGGCTACACCTGGTCTCCGCGCCAGGAGCGGATCCACGGATATCTGTGCAAGGCAATCACCTTCGTCTCCAAGTACGGCCCCAAGCGAGCCCTGATGCATCCGCGCAAGCGGTCGGCGTTGGATCGGGCGTCGGGCCGCCTTCCAGTGGATGCGCCCCTGGTGCAGACCCCGGCACGTAACCTGCCGCCGGTGGACTACCGCAACGACCCGCACTTCTACTGCCCGAAGGTCGACTGACCCGCGTCGAAGTTGCCCCGGCTCAGGCGAATCTGCCGGGGTTCGCGGTGACAGCCCGGTGCAGCGTCGGCCGGTTGGCCCGGTAGGCCTGCACGACGGGCGCGAGCTCATGTGGGCTGGCCCCGTGCATGATCACCGAATGCACACCCAGGTCGAACTGCCGGGCGATGGTGCTCGCACAGTCGCGGGCCGAACCGGCTGCCACCGCCGCCAACCATTCGGCGGGAATCAGCTCGGCGATCCGCTGCAACGTCTCGTATGAGGCGCTGGCGTCGATGGGCCCGGCAGTGGCCGCATCGGTGAACAACTCGGACTGCCGGACCCGCTCCCACACATGTCGATCCCAGCCGTTGGCGGAGACCAGCACATCGGGATAGGCCTGCAAATAGGTCGCCAAGCGGCCGACCCCGCGGCGCAGCTGGTCGTCCTGCGACAACGAGTCGCACACCGTCGCCAGGCAGGCCCAGATGCGGATGCTGTCGGGATCGCGGCCCGCACGTTCGGCGCCGCGGCGCACCGCCGCGACCGACGCCGTGGTCGCCTCGTCGGAGAAGAAGGTGTGCAGCACAACGAAATCGGCGATCTCACCGGCGAGTTCCATCGTCTTGGGGCCGACGGCGACCAAACCGATCGGTGGCCCCTCGCCCAAGCCGTTCGCATGCCGCAGCATCGGCCACTTCCCGGCCGGGCCGTCATGATTGAAAATCGTCTCGCCGGCCCACAGCCGGCGAAGGATCCCGAAGAAGTCGCGCAGCCGAGCCGCGGTGACCGTCGGTAGACCGATCGCCGGCCAGTACCCGGCCATGCCGCGGCCGAACGCCATCGCGAAACGGCCCTCGGTCAGCGCGTGCATGGTCGACCCCACGGTCGCGGTCACGGTGGGGTGGCGCGTGTGGTGGTTGGTCGACGGGGCGATACCCAAACTGGAGCTGCAGCCCGCCACGGCGCCGCTGAGCACCGCGGGGTCTTTCACGGTGAAACGTTCCCCGATGTGGCACGAACCCAGGCCGAGCGCATCGGCCTCTCGGGCTTCGGGCAGCACCACGCGAGCATCCGCCGGGTGTCGGGTGACGGCGTAGTAGCCGAGTTCGTTCAGTTGGATGTCGGTGTCAGCTGCGCTCGTCGGGGCGGTGACCTGCGGTGCGGTGCGATTCATCCCGCAATTACACTACGAGGAGTAGCGTTATACAAGCAGTCCGGCCCAGGTTCCTTACGTTTCAGCTGTTCAGTGACCACACCGAGTAGTTCAGCGCGGTGGCGAACAGGATCCACCCTAGATACGGCAGCATCAGCAATGCCGCGGTGCGCTGGGTCTTCCAGAACGCCGCGATGGTGACTGCCACGGCGACGTCGAGCAGCAGGATGTCGACCAACGCCGGGCCGCGCCAGCCCAGTCCGAAGAACAGTGGCGACCACAACAGGTTCAAGACCAGCGGTACGCCATAGGCGATGATCGCGGGATTTGTCCACCGAGGGTCTGCCCGCCAGACGAGCCAGGCCGCGACCGCCATCAGTAGATAAAGAGCACTCCACACCGGACCGAACAGGTAGCTCGGTGGTGCCCAGCTCGGTTGCGTGAGCTTCCCGTAGTCGGCGGCGGCGTCGGCCGAGGCGAGCCCGCCGAGGGCTGCGACGACGATGACGAGCACCAGCGAGACCAGGAATGCGGCGAGGTGCTGCGTTTTCGGCGAGATCGCTCCCATCTAGTCACAGTAGAGGACGACCGGCGTGGCTGTTGTGGGACGGCCACACCGGTCGTCAGAGCTCGATATCACGGCTCGCGTACGGTCAGCACAACCTTCCCGACCGTGTCGGAAGAGTCGAGCAGCCTGTGGGCCTCGGCTGCATCGATGATCGGGATTTCGGCGGCAACGACAGGCTCCACGGCACCTTCGGCGATCATCGGCCACAGGTGCCCGCGAAGTTCGGTGATGATCTCGGCCTTGGAACCGTGGCCCTGTTCGGGCCGGCGCCGCAGATTGGTCACATGCACTGATCCTCGCTTGAACAGCAGCGCACCGAGATTCAGTTCGGCTGTGGCGCCGCCCTGTAACCCGATGATTGTCAAGTGACCGTTCTCAGCAAGGGCCTCCACGTTCCTGGCCAGATAGCTGCCGCCCATGATGTCGAGGATGACGTTGGCGCCGGAGTGCTCGGCGTTCACGACCGCTGGAAAATCCTGCTCGCGATAATTGATCAAGGTCTGCGCGCCGAGTTCGCGACACCGTTCCAATTTCGACTGCGATCCAGCGGTCACCGCCACATTGGCACCAATCGCGCGGCCCACTTGGATCGCATGCGTGCCGATTCCGCTTCCACCACCGTGAATCAGCAGTGTCTGCCCAGGCTCTAAACCCCCGGTCATCACCACGTTCGACCACACCGTCGCGGAAGCCTCGGGCAAGGCAGCAGCCGCAGTGACGCTGACCCCCTGCGGTACGGGCAATACCTGGGTGGCGGCCACGTTGATGCGTTCGGCGTATCCGCCACCGGCCAGTAGCGCACACACCGCGTCGCCGGGTTCCCAGTCCGAGACTCCGGCACCGACTTCCGCGATCACACCCGAAACCTCAAGGCCGGGGACCTCGCTGACGCCCGGAGGCGGCGGGTAGAAGCCCATGCGCTGCATCACATCAGCCCGGTTCACTCCCGCAGCCACCACATCGATGGCCACTTCTCCGGCGCCCGGTGGGGGAAGGTCGTCGACTCGGGCCCACTCCATCACCTCGGGATCGCCGAAACCATTGAGCGTTATGGCATACATCCAGAACTCCCCTCCCCTGTGATGACAGAACGTCGTGCGTACTCAAATGGACTTCACCTAGCCGTTGTTGGTCGCTGCTTCACCGTCGGTCTTCGGTGTGTTCCAGCGTAGGGGGAATAACAGGTGATAGCTGGCCAACAAGTCATGCAAAGTGGCCAGTTCGCTGGCGCCGCCCGAGCATCCGCGGAATCCTGGGGAGATGACCAAGCGCATCCTCAACGTCGTCTCCAACGTCGCCCACTACGACGACCCGGCGGAGCCGACCGGGCTGTGGCTCTCGGAGCTGACGCATGCGTATCACGTGTTCGCCGAAGCGGGCTACCGACAGACGATCGTCAGTCCGAAGGGAGGGCTATCGCCGCTGGAACCGCGGTCGCTGAAGTTTCCCAACTTCGACAAGAGCGCAAAGGCATGGAAGGCCGACAGTACGAAGATGGCGCTGCTGGCCGGCACCGCCGCACCCGAAGAGATCAACGCTGCGGACTATGACGCGATCTACTTCACCGGTGGGCACGCCGTTATGTATGACTTCCCGAACAGCGAAGGGCTGCAACGTATCACCCGCGAGATCTTCGAGAACGGGGGAGTGGTGTCCTCGGTCTGCCACGGCTACTGCGGGCTGCTCAACACCACGCTCTCCGATGGGTCGCTGTTGGTCGCCGGGCGCAAGCTCACCGGATTTGCCTGGTCGGAGGAGGTGCTGGCGCGCGTCAACAAACTGGTGCCCTACAACGCCGAAGCGGAGATGAAGAAGCGCGGAGCCCACTACGGCAAAGGCCTGATCCCGTTCGCCTCGCACGTCGTCGTCGACGGACGACTGGTCACCGGCCAGAATCCGGGATCGGCCAAGGCGACCGCCAAGAAGATCGTCTCCGTGCTGGGCCGGTGATGCCCTCGCCTGATCGCGTCTGCGCTCGCCAGTAGGGTGCCAGCGTGGTAGCAGCCAGCAATACCGTCGTGCTGACCGACGAGTTCCGTGCAGCACTGGGGCTGCTGGCGGCTGGCCGGAACCTGTTCCTGACCGGTAAGGCCGGCACGGGCAAATCGACGCTTGTCCGCCACTTCATGGCCTCCACCGATCGCAACGTCGTGGTAGTTGCGCCGACCGGGATCGCCGCCCTCAACGTCGACGGCCACACCATCCACCGCCTGTTCGGATTCCGGCCCACCACAACGCTGTCCGATGTCGCCGGCGGCGACTACCGGCCCGGGCGCTTCACCAAGACACTGGCCAAACTGCAGACGCTGATCATCGACGAGGCGTCCATGGTGCGTGCCGACGTGTTCGACATGATCGCGGGAGCGCTGCAGCGCTTCGGCCCCGAGCCCGGCACGGCGTTCGGCGGCGTCCAGGTGGTGTTGGTGGGTGACCTCTACCAGCTGCCGCCGGTGGTCACCGAGGGCGAGCAACACTATTTCTCGACGACGTATGCCACCCCGTACTTCTTTTCGGCGAGCACCTTCAGTCGTGCGGAGTTCCCGAGTGTCTCGCTGACGACGGTGTTCCGCCAGCTCGGCGATGACCGGATGACCGCGATCCTCAACGAGATTCGCGAAGGTGTGCTGCTCGGCCACGCGAGGGCGCACCTGGACGCCCGGGTGGATCCCGACTTCGTGCCGCCGGACGACGAACTGTGGCTGACGTTGGCGCCTACCAACAGGCTGGTCACCGCGCGCAATCGCCAGCAGCTGGAGCGGTTGCCGGGCGAGGAGCTGGTGCACCGCGCCACCGAATCCGGTGACCTGTCGCTGTTCGACAAGCCGCTGGACGACGAGTTGCGCTTCAAAGTCGGCGCGCAGGTGATGATGCTCAACAACGATCAGGCCGAGCGCTGGGTCAACGGCTCGATCGGCCGCGTGGTGGGGGTGGGCTACGACCGCCACGGCGCCGTGGTCGAAATCGAGTTCCCCAACGGCGACATCGCCGAAGTCGCCCCGTTCACCTGGGAGGCCACCCGTCCCGTGGTCGAGGGCGGCGCCTTGCGTCGCGACGTCGTCGGCACCTTCACCCAGTTGCCGTTCAAGCTGGCCTGGGCGATCACCATTCACAAAAGCCAGGGCCAGACACTGGAGCGGCTGGTGGTGGATCTGTCGGGCGGCATGTTCTCCACCGGCCAGCTGTATGTGGCCTTGAGCCGGTGTACCTCGTTGGCCGGGCTCGTGCTCAAACGCCCTGTACTGCCGAAGGATCTGAAGGTGGATCGCCGGATCGCCCGGTTCCTGCGTACCGCGGCCAACGGCGACCGCGCGCGCCGCTACTGTGCGATCGGTTTGCTCACCGTGGGCGATGAGGGGCGGATGTCGCGACCGCGCCCGGTGGAGTTGGCGGTGGCATTCGATGACGGCACGGCGGTGTCGACGCTGATCAATCCCCAGCGGGATCTGGCCGATGCCCGCCAGGCGTATCGAATCGGGGTGGCCGACGTGCTGTTGGCGCCCACACTGCGGGAGGCCTGGGCGGTGATCGCGCCGATGCTGGCCGGCTGCACACCGGTGGGCGTCAAAGTCGATGAGACGCTGGGGCTGATCGACTTCGAACTCAAGCGACTGGGGCAGGTGACTCCGATGCCGCTGGGTATCGACCTGCGGGGCCCAAACATCACCGGTGACACGGCGCTGCAGCGTGCCCGCACTGCGCTCCAGCGCCTCGATGCCGCCGACGTGGATTGCGGTTCATCGCCCTTCGACGAACCCGACGATGCCGAGGCCCTCTCGGGAATCCTGCTCAGCCGTGATCCGGACGTCATAACCCCGGCGGCAGAACACCTTCCGGCGCTGTCCGCGCTGTTGCGAATCAGCCGAACTCTTGGAGCGATCCTGTTGGGCGTCACTCCCGTCGACCAGATGCGGGCGGCGGGGGAGACCAATTGGGAGCAGGCGGCACGCCAGACCGCCGCCGACCAACTAGTCCTGGCGGCCACCCGCACCCGGCTACCGGATGAGGTGTCGGCGCGCCTGCGCGACGCATTGCGCGCGCTGGGCGCCGGCGACTTGGCGGCCGGGCTGGCGCAGACGCCGTCGACGGCCGACAACATCGATGCGGTCCTGGTTCCCGGCGCCCGCGTCTGCTTCACCGGAACCGCGGTCGATGGCCACGGCCACGTGCTCGACCGCGACGAAATAGAACGGCGGGCTGCCGCGGCCGGGCTGGCGCCGGTGCGGACCGTGACCAAAACGCGCTGTGAGGTGTTGGTCATCGCCGAAGCGGGCACGCAATCCGGAAAGGCCCGCAAAGCCCAGGACTACGGCAAGCCGGTGTTCACCGTCGACGAGTTCCTGGATTGGCTCGCGCGCCGGTGAGCGGCGGGCTTCAGTCCAAGTCCGCCAAGGCTTTCCGCGCGGCCTCCAGTTCGGCTTCGAGCGCGGCCACTCGCGCGGCATGCTGGGAGCGCGCCTCGTCCATCAGCGCCTCGATCGGCGCGAACAGCTCCTCGTGCAGTTCCTTGGCGGCCCGCGACACCGCGGCGGCCGCGACGGCGAGGTTGCGTACCAGATAGCTGCTGCCTTGCTTGATCTCGGCGTGCCACTCGCCGTCGGCGGTACCGGTCACGGTCAGCGTCAACTCGAGCGTCTTGGCCTTCTTCCCGGCCGACTTCTTGACCGGCTCCTTGACTTCAGGAGTGTCGGGGGGCTCAGGGGCAGCGGTGACAGTGTCGGGTGCCGGCGTGGCGTCGGCCATCGAACCCATCTCAAAGCTGTCGGGGGTGATGGCCGGGGTTTCGGGGGCGAACGTGGGTGCAGTCATAATCGTGGCGACCTCCTTGCTCATTCGTCGCCCGCGGCGGCGGGCAAGCTCACCCGCTTATTAGAACACATGTTCGACAAGCTGGTGGAGGCGGGATCGCTCAGCTGGGATCGCTCAGCGGGATCGCTCAATCCGTGGGCGCCGGCGTCATCGAGGAGACGTAGTAGGTCTCCTGTCCGGTGGGGTAGCCGCCGCCGTCGGTGGCGATGTGGACGTGGTCGTAGTGGTTGGCGGTCTCGTTGCCGTAATCCGAGGTCCAGTTGCCGCCGCCGACGCCGGGGTAGATCTTCTGCCGCCAGATCACGTGGTTGACACCCCACCGTTGGGCGTTGGCCAGCGCGTAGCCGGCGATCTGGTCGCCGAGCAGGATGCCTGCCTCACTGTGGTAGTCCGGGATCATCACGTCGATGGCCAACCCGTCGGGATGCCACTTCAACGGGTCCTGGCGATACCCGTAGATGGTCTTGATCTCCTGAAACAACACGCCGATGGTGCGGGCCGCCCAAATGGTCTTGACCTGAAGCCCGTTCTCCGGCGCCGCCCCGGGGGGCAGCGGGAAGGTGAATTGCTGACCTTCGGTGGGCATCGGCACGCTGGCTGCCAGCGCCGCGGCCTCGGCGGGGTTGGCGATGCGCATCCCTCCGGTTGGCGGCTGGGGTGGGTTCGACGGGGCCGTCGACGGGGCGGCCACGGCAGTCTCGGTGGGCTTGGGCGCCGCATCGTGGCTGCTCTGGGCGTGGATGAGGGCTGCCGAGACCGCCAGCGACGTCAGAATGGCCAGGCTGCGACCGCAGAACCTAGCAATCTTTCGTCCGTCCACTCAGAGCACTTTAGTTACTTGAGCTTGGATAGCGCCGGATCGGTGGTTTCGTGTGGCCACCGAGTGGGATAGTCCGGCGTCCAGCGAGACCGCCGGACCGATTCGGCAATCGCCTCATCGGAGGCGGCCGGAGCGACGCCGTCGCGCACCGCCTGGATGGCCACCGCGGTAGCGATACGCGTGGTGATCTCAGGCAGATTCTCGAACGCGGGCAGCAGCGGTTGGTCGGCGTCGATCAGGGCAGGGGACGCATCGCCCAGCGTCGCGGCAGCAGCCCGCATCATCGCGTCGGTGACACGCGACGCGCGCGCGGCGGTGACGGCAAGCCCGATCGCCGGGAAGATGTAGACGTTGTTGCACTGCGCGATGGGGCGGGTGCGCTCGCCGCGTCGTATCGGGGCGAAGGGCGAGCCCGTGGCGATCAGCGCGCGCCCATCGGTCCATTCGTCGAGTTCCGCCGGGTGCGCCTCGGCCCGGCTGGTGGGGTTGGACAGCGGAAAGATGATCGGACGGTCCGTCTTGGCCGCCAGCTGTCGGACGATTTGCTCGGTGAATGCACCGGCTACCGTCGACAGGCCCAGCAGGATGCCCACATCGACGTGGTGCACCACATCCGCCAGGCCCCGACCACTCCAATCGGCCACCCGAGTTGCGGATTGAGCGAAGCGGCGCTGGCTGTCCGAGAGGTCCTCGCGGTCGTCGGTCAGCAATCCGTTGACGTCAATCGCCCAGATCCGTTCGGCGGCTTCGGTTCCGGAGAGCCCTTCGGCGACCATCTGCTGGCGGATCATCTCCAGCACGCCGATGCCGGCCGAACCGGCGCCGAGCATCACCACCTGCTGCTGTGCCAGCGGCCGCCCGGCAGCGCGGACAGCGCCATGCAGCGCACCAAGAGCGACCGCCGCCGTGCCCTGAATGTCGTCGTTGAACGTCAGCAGCCGATCCCGGTACCGCATCAACAGCGGCAGCGCATGCGTGGTGGCGAAGTCCTCCCACTGCAGCAGCACGTCGGGCAGTTCCTCATGCACGACGTTCACGAAGTCGTCGACAAAGGAGTAGTAGTCCTCGTCGCTGATCCGGCGATGACGCCAGCCGAGGTACTGCGGATCGTGCAGCAGGTCGACATTGTCGGTGCCGACGTCGAGGATGATCGGCAGCGTGCGGGCCGGATCGATCCCCCCGATCAGCGTGTACAGCGAGAGCTTTCCGATCGGGATGCCCATGCCGCCGATACCCTGGTCGCCCAGGCCCAGGATGCGCTGTCCGTCGGTGACGACAATGACGTCGACCTGTTGTTCCCGTCGGTTGCGCAGAGCCTCCCGCAGCCGATCGCGGTCCGGGTAGGACACGAACAATCCGCGCGGGCGCCGGTAGATCTCGCTGAATCGCCGGCACGCTTCACCGACCGTCGGCGTGTAGACGATCGGCAGCATCTCCTCGATATGTTCGCTCAGCAGCCGGTAGAACAACGTCTCGTTGCGGTCCTGCAGCGCCCGCAAGTAGATGTGCTTGTCCAGGTCGTCATGCCTCGCGGAGAACTCGGCGTAGGTGTGGGCGACTTGTTCGGAGATGGTTTTCACCGCGACCGGCAGCAGACCCAGCAGTCCGAACTCGCGGCGCTCGTCTTGGCTGAAGGCGGTGCCCTTGGTGGTCAGTGGATCGAACAGCAGAGCCTGGCCGCGGCGTTGCCGCTCCTGAGCTGTCACCGTGTCACCTCCAACTCCACCGATGAAACTGCTGCTGCCCTTCCGTCGCACAATAGAACGCTTCGGCGGACCGCACCGGCTGTCAGCCGGGTCCGGCGCTAACGCCCCGCACGGACCACCAGCGGATCGTCGACCGAAACCGTCTGTCCCGGTCGTACTTCTCCTCGGAACGTTCGGCCTCCCACTGCGGGTGATAGGACCGCCCGACGCGCAGTGCCGACAGTGGCTAGGCGCCCGGGCACAATTCCTGGCGCGCCGCCTCGGCGATCAAGCCAAATTGCGGCCACGCCGGGTAATGCGGTAGTTGCATTTCGACGGTTCGGCCGACACGCAGGTTCTCGCAGATCATGTGCCCGAGGGCGCGCACGCTGGACTCCGAGATCGGCTCGTCGTTCCCGTAGCGGGCGGTGTAGCCGTGGGTGTTGAGGTATTTCATGAAGCTGGCATCGTCGGCGTGCGCCGGCGCGGCCCCCACCAGGGCTCCCACCGCTACACCGGTGATGGCCAAGGGTGCGGTGAACCGGGCTACCCAACTCATACCGGCAATGCTACGGCCGGTGGCACCGGCGCGGTTTCGCCGGTGCCGGCCAGACCCGGCAAGTCCGCCCGAGCGGCTTCGGATTGCTGCTAGCGTCAGCGGCGACAGAAAGGCGCTGGACGTGAAATCAACCGCACGCGCGGCGGCCCTGGCCGCCGGTCTGCTGGCCGGGCTGATCGGTGCTACGTCATCCGCTCAGGCCAATCCGCTCAATCCTCGTGATCCGGACTATTGCGGCAACAGTCCCGACATCCTGCTGTGCACCCAGCAGCAGTCGACGTACCCGAGTCCAGCTGAGATGGCCTACCTCAACGCCGTCCGCGGCAAGTTCCCGCCGGGTACCGAAGCCCGCCGGTTGGCCGCCGGACGGACCGCGTGCCTGGAGTTCCCGAAGCATCCGACCAGCGTCATCATCGAGCAGGTCTCGGTCTACCTGCAGATCGCCAAGCCCACTGCCGGTGAGGTGGTCGAGTCGGCCCGCACCAATATCTGCCCGACGGCGAAGACGCAGGGCTGAACCCGGCTCAGCGGCGGTACGCGCGCACTCCGTCGCGGATCGCGGCCTGCGCCGCCACATCACATTCGTTGTAGCTCAGACACCACTGCCGGGCGGCGTCGGCCTGCGGGCCGTTGCCCCGGGCGGCTTCGACCGCGCCCTGGGAGGCCAGGCCGCCCGGATCGTCGACTTCCCAGCTGAAACCGAAAAAGCCGGCGACCTGTTTGATCGACGACGAGGTGCGGACGAAAAACGTCGCGTCGAACCACTTCCGCAGGTCATAGGTGAGGCCGTCGAGTGCCTGTTCCACCTCGGCGAACCTGCGGGTGCTGCTGATCTCGGGATGGTGCCAATGGAAGACCTGAAGCGACTTGCCGAACTGGGCGGCATGGCTGCGCAATTGCTGCATCCGAGAGGCGAACTCGGCGGCCAGCTCGGCTTCGCCGGCCTCGTCGAGTGGATCGAATGAAACGACGGGTTGGTAGCGGGCAGTGGAGTCGTCCTGGCCATCGCGAACGCGAAGGCCCCACTGATAGATCCGGCCCTGATCGTCCCACTCGATGTCGAAGTCGACCTCGATGTCGGCGGAGGGAACGGTCGTTGAGCCTGATTCGTGTGCCTCGAAATCAATTCCGGTGCAGCTCATCCGGGCTCGTCGGACCGCGTTGGCCAGCCGGTCCTGCGGCATTTTGGTGCCGACGGACTGGACGCGGAATGCTTCGAGGTGTGCGTCCACATCGACAGCCGCCAACTGCGCAACGCTCAACGCCGCGCCATCGCCGCAGTGCCGATACAGGTACTGCCACTCCCGGATCGTGAGGTGGCCGGTCTCGATCGCGAACGACGCATCGTTGTCGCCGACCACCGTGGCACAGTAGTCGAACCAGGCGCACGTGCCACAGTCGGCGATGCGGTAGGGCCGCACCAGTTCTCGTCCGGCCGCTGCGGCCTGCGCGACGTCGACGCGGAAGGCGAACTCGTGGTCGTAGCGCTGCAGAGCCGAGCGCGGTCGGCGATGCGATGGATCGCTGGCCGAATACGTGACGATGTTCTCGGTATCCAGGTCATACCAGGTGATGCCGAGACTCTCGCCGAGTAGGGCAGTCAGGTCCGAGCTGCCGATGATGCCGCCGCGGTTCGCCCCGCCGTGAAAACCCAACTCCTGCAGCATCCGGGTGTAGTGCGCCAGCTGCATGACATCGTCACGCCAGCGCGCACCGTGGTCACTGTGGCCCGGATAGGTCAGCCGCCGATCGGGTTGCCACAGCTTCGAGATCTCCACCTCCGCGCGTTTCGCAAAGGCCAGCGTGCGGTGGTTCTTGATGTCGACGGGCAGGTAGCCGTCCTGGTGTCTGACCAACACGTCGGGAAGGCCCCTGCGCCCGTTGACATCCGGCAGGCACCCGCCGGCGATCACCTCGACACCGGCCTGCATCGCGGCCGCCGTGCGCCGCTGGCGTTCAGCCCGGCTGGTGTCGGCGTCGAGGAGCAGCAGCCGCTCCGAGTCGCCGTAGCGTGACCGTAGCTCGTCGAGAACCCGTTCCTCGAATGCGATTCCGACAGTGCGCAGCGACTCCAAGTCCGGGCGCAGCGGCGCGGCTTCGGGAACTCCGGGGGCGAACTCGTTATGGGTGACGCGGGCACACTGTTTTGCCGGGTAGGCGCCCAGCGTGACCGGTGCCATCGCGTCCGTCCCCAGGTGGCCCTAGTCTGCCGACCGCGTGACGCCGGTGGCGATTTCAGCGAAGAGCGCGGCGACGACCCCGAATGCGAAATACAGCGGAACCAGCCACGGTGCCACGCCGAACAACCCGTCCGAGCCGGCGGCATAGCGGAAGTGTCCGGCCGCGGAGATCCCGATCTCGGCCACCGGACCGACGACGGCGACCAGCGCACCGCAGACAATCGCCGGACGATCACCCAAGGCGCAGAACGTGATGGCGGCGAACGAACAGATCAACGTCGTGAGGGGAACCACCGGCGAGGCATGCAACATCGCGGTGACGACGTAGCTGCCCAGGACCGCGGCCAGACCAGCCACCCCCTGACGCACCGTGACTGCGGTCCGCGGCGAGGGGAGATGCAGTCGCAACTCCGCCAGGAAGACGGTCGCGGACCCGACCAAGATCGGGAAATACAGCGGGCTGTTCCAGATGAACGGTACGACGTGCGATCCCGGCAGGTATTCGGTGGTCCCGGTGACTACGTGCGAGTGGTCACCGATCAGACCTGCAGCTCCACCAACGACGAACAGCAACAGGGCGATCCAGGGCCGTAATTTCACTATCGCAGTATCGTCCATTCCGATGAGCGCCGAGGACCGCACCCGCTGGGATGCGAAGTACGCCGGCCGTTCCCTGCTGGACGCGATCGGGCCGGCCACCGTGTTTGCGCCGTTCGCAGACGTGTTTCCGGCCGCGGGCCACGCGCTTGACATCGCCTGCGGTCAGGGCGCAGCGGCGGTCTGGCTGGCTCAGCGCGGCCTGCAGGTGGCCGGGTTCGACGTCTCGGCGGTCGCTATCGAACAGGCGCGGGCGTTCGCCCAACACAGCGGTGTGGGCGACCGGTGCCGATTCGACGTCGTCGATCTCGACGACGGTCTGCCGGACGGGCCGCCGGCCGACGTCGTCTACTGCGCGCGGTTCCGCGACAGTCGGCTCGACGCGCCAATGGTGCAGCGCCTGGCCCCGGGTGGGCTGCTGGCGATCACCGCTTTGAGCCAGGTCGGCAGCACCGCGGGGCGGTTTCGGGCCGCGCCGGGGGAGCTGCGCACGGCGTTCGCCGATCTGGAGATGATCGCCGAGGGTGAAGCGGACGGGTTGGCGTGGCTGTTGGCGCGACGCGGCGAGGCGACGGCGCCGTCAGCGCACCTGGACGGACGGGACTAGGCCGGAGCTGGCGCTTCGCGGTCGCTGGGCTCCGGGCCGGGCTCAGCGGGGGCCTCGTCGAGCGGCAGGGCATCCATCGGCGGCGCCTCGCCGGGCGGCATATCGATCGGCGCCTCCATCGGGGCTTCGATCGGCGGTGCCTCGAACGGCGGAGCCTCGATGGGCGGCGCGGCCAGCTCGACGGCCATGGGCTCGGCCATCGGCTCTGCGACGGGCTCGGGTCCCGGCTCAACCATGGCGGCGAACTCCACCACGGGCGCGTCGGGTGCCGGTGCTTCCTCCATGGGCAGGTACATGTGATGGGTGAACTGCGGCTGGTATGCGCCGCCGCCACCGATCTTCACGCCGCCGGGCTCGCCGCTGGCCACCGGCGTGCCGTCGGGCAGGGTCACCGCGGTGTGGTGGCTGTTCCAGCCCACCACCACGGCGTTGGGGGCGGTGCCGTACTTGAATCCGCGGGCCAGCAGCGCCGACTCCTCGTTGGCGGTGTGAAACCGACCGCTGAAGGCCGGCCGGCCGCTGGCGACGTTGGACACCCAGGAGGCCAAACCCGAGCAGTCCGTGCCGGCGGGAGTGTTCCCACCGACGATGTACGGAGTGCCCGAAACCTGCTGGATGAGCGCCATCAGTGCTTCTAGACCAAACATGACCAGGCACATTAACCATGGATAACTGCACTTACCAAAATCTGTGGTGCCCATCACGTTTGGCATTCATGTTGTCAAACATAACGTCGCAACGGAAAACGCCAGGTAGATCCGGGAAAATGCAGCGAACACGGCCGTTAATTTCCGTAAGCGCTGGTAGATGACTCATATGTGTTTGTTGGGCGTGGTCCCAAAGGTCACAAATTTGCATTATTAGGATGAAATTGCCTGATCAATGGGTGCGGCAGAGGTATCCATTACCGCCGGTATCGGAGAAAATGTCGACGCGGGTCAGCTTGTCGTTCTCCGGGCAGAAAGTGATGCTGCTTACAGTGAACGCTTCGCGTTCTTGATCAGATTCGACCCGATGATCAGCCGCTGGATCTCACTGGTGCCTTCGTAGAGCCGCAGCAGCCGTACGTCGCGGTAGATGCGCTCCACCGGCACGCCGCGGATGTATCCGCTGCCGCCGTGGATCTGCACCGCTAGGTCGGCGACGTTGCCGGCCATCTCGGTGCAGAACACCTTCGCCACCGACGGAGCGATCCGCCGATCTTCGTTGCTTACCCACTTGCGGGCGGCGTCGCGGACCAGCGCCTGGCCGGCCAGCACGCCGGTCTGCTGATCGGCGAGCATCGCCTGCACCAGCTGGAAGTCGCCGATGATGCTGCCGCCCTGGGTGGCGGTGGCGGCATAGTTCACCGATTCATCCAGCGCGCGCTGTGCGGCTCCCACCGCCAGCGCCGCAATATGAATACGGCCGCGGGCCAGCGACGTCATCGCCGCCCGGTAACCGATGTCCTCATCACCGCCGACCAGGGCGGTGGCGGGCAGTCGCACGCTGGAGAAGGTGACATCGGCCGTCCAGGCGCCTTCCTGGCCCATCTTGGCGTCCTTGGCGCCGACTTCGACCCCGGCGGTGTCGGCAGGTACCAGGAACACCGCGATGCCGGCGCCGCGTTCGTCGGCGGGTCGAGTACGGGCGAACACCACGAACAGATCGGCCAGCGGGGCGTTGGTGATGAACCGCTTCTGCCCGTCGAGCACCCAGGTCTCTTCCGCTCCCGAGCCGTCACGGACGGCCTTGGTGCGCAGACCCGCCGGATTGGAGCCCGCTCCAGGCTCGGTGAGGGCGAAGGACGCGACCGCTCCGGCGGCGATGGGCTCTAGCCAGCGCTGCTTCTGTTCATCGGTGCCGAACCCCACCAGCACCTGGCCGGCGATGCCGTTGTTGGTGCCGAACATCGACCGGACTGACGGGCAGGTGTAGCCCAGTTCCATGGCCAGTTCGACGTCCTGGGTCAGATTCAGGCCCAGTCCGCCCCACTCCTGGGGGATCGCGTAGCCGAATAGGCCCAGGTCCTTGGCGGCTTGCCGCAGGTCGGCTGGCACCTGATCGGTGTCGAGGATCTCCTGTTCGCGCGGGACGACCATCGTCCGGACGAACCGGCGGGTCTGGGACAGGATCTCGGCGAAGACGTCGTCGTCAACGGACGCGACGGATGCGGTCGTCATGGCACGGCCCCTTTCGGCACTGGCCGACAAATCATATATGAAATATGATGTCCCGGACCACGGGGTGGGCACGACATCACGACATGTAGAGGACGGTTTCGGCGTGGCGTTACTCAACGGGCAGACGGCGGTGATCACCGGTGGAGCGCAGGGGCTGGGCTTCGCGATCGCGCAACGCTTCGTCGCCGAGGGCGCCCGGGTGGTGCTCGGCGACCTGAACCTGGAGGCGACCGAGGCCGCGGCGCAGCGCTTCGGCGCCGATGTCGCGGTGGCGGTGCGCACCGATGTCACGGACGCCGCCGACGTCGAGGCGTTGGTGGGCGTCGCTGTCGAGCGGTTCGGCGGCTTGGACGTCATGGTGAACAACGCCGGAATCACCCGCGACGCCACCATGCGCAAGATGACCGAAGACGATTTCGATCAGGTGATCGCAGTCCACCTCAAGGGCACCTGGAACGGGCTGCGCGCGGCCGCGGCGATCATGCGGGAGCGCAAGCGCGGCGCGATCGTCAACATGTCCTCTATATCGGGCAAGGTCGGCATGGTCGGGCAGACCAACTATTCGGCCGCCAAGGCCGGCATCGTCGGTATGACCAAGGCCGCCAGCAAGGAGCTGGCCTACCTCGGTGTCCGCGTCAACGCGATCCAGCCGGGGCTGATCCGCTCGGCGATGACCGAGGCCATGCCGCAGCGGATCTGGGATTCGAAGGTCGCCGAGGTGCCGATGGGCCGGGCCGGCGAACCCGACGAGGTCGCGACGGTCGCACTGTTCCTGGCGTCCGACTTGTCCTCTTATATGACGGGCACGGTGCTCGAGGTGACCGGTGGTCGTCACCTATGACTCTGCGCGAGGCGGTGATCTGCGAACCGGTTCGTACCCCGATCGGGCGCTACGGCGGGATCTTCAAGTCGCTGACCGCCGTCGAGCTCGGTGTCGCCGCGCTGACCGGACTGCTGGAGCGCACCGGTCTAGCCGCCGATGCCATCGATGACGTGGTGCTGGGGCACTGTTATCCCAGTAGTGAGGCACCGGCGATCGGGCGGGTGGTCGCCCTGGATTCCGGCCTGCCGGTGACGGTTCCGGGTATGCAGGTTGATCGGCGGTGCGGATCAGGACTGCAGGCGGTGATCCAGGCCTGCCTGCAGGTCGGCAGTGGCGCGCATGAGGTGGTGATCGCCGGCGGTGCGGAGAGCATGAGCAACGTGGCGTTCTATTCCACCGACATGCGCTGGGGCGCTGGCCGCGACGGTGTACGGGTGCACGACGGACTGGCGCGCGGCCGGACCACCGCGGGTGGGCAGCACCACCCGGTGCCCGGCGGCATGTTGGAGACCGCGGAGAACCTGCGCCGTGAGTACCAGATCTCCCGCGCCGAGCAGGACGAACTCGCAGTCACCTCGCATCAGCGCGCGGTGGCGGCCCAGCGCAGCGGTGTGTTCGCCGACGAGATCATCGGTGTCACGGTGCGCTCCGGCACCGGCGAGCAGTGGATCGACACCGACGAGCATCCCCGCGCCGATACCTCGATGGCGTCGCTGGCCAAGCTCAAACCGGTTCTGGGCAACAGCGATCCGGACGCCACTGTCACGGCCGGCAATTCCAGCGGCCAGAACGACGCGGCCTCGATGTGTGTTGTCACCACCCGCGCCAAGGCCGAGCAGCTGGGCCTGACCCCGCTGGTGCGGCTGGTCTCCTGGGGGCTGGCCGGGGTCGAACCCAATGTCATGGGCATCGGCCCGGTGCCAGCCACCGAGGTTGCCCTGGCCAAGGCCGGTCTCACGCTCGGCGACATCGACCTGGTCGAGCTCAATGAGGCATTTGCCGCTCAGGCGCTAGCGGTGATGGCGGAGTGGCGATTCGGTGTCGCCGACCGTGCCCGGACCAACGTGCACGGTTCAGGGATCTCGCTGGGGCATCCGGTGGGCGCGACCGGCGGCCGGATGCTGGCGACACTGGCACGCGAGCTGCACCGCCGCCAGCAGCGCTACGGACTGGAGACCATGTGCATCGGAGGTGGCCAGGGCTTGGCCGCCGTGTTCGAGAGGGTGGCGTAAATGGCCAAGCTGTGCCAGACGTTGGGACTGACCGAGAGCCAGACCGAGATCATCGAGGCGGTACGGACGTTCGTCGACAAAGAGGTCATTCCGCACGCCGCCGAGTTCGAGCGCGCCGACGCCTATCCGCAACAGATCGTCGACGGCATGCGGCAGTTGGGCCTGTTCGGCCTGATGATTCCGGAGGCTTACGGGGGATTGGGCGAGTCGCTGCTGACTTACGCGCTGTGCGTCGAGGAACTCGCGCGTGGCTGGATGAGCATCTCCGGGGTGATCAACACCCATTTCATCGTCGCCTACATGCTGCGCCAGCACGGCACCGACGAGCAGAAGCAGCGCTACCTGCCGGCGATGGCGACCGGGGATGTGCGCGGGGCGTTTTCGATGTCGGAACCCGAGCTGGGCTCCGACGTCGCCGCCATCCGCACCCGGGCCACACCCACCGGCGATGGCGACTACCTCATCAACGGCCAGAAGATGTGGCTGACCAACGGCGCCACGTCGAGCCTGGTAGCGGTGCTGGTGCACACCGACGAGGGGGCCGCCACACCGCACCGCAACATGACGGCCTTCCTGGTCGAAAAGCCAACGGGTTTCGGCGAAGTCGTCCCGGGACTGACGATTCCCGGCAAGCTCGAGAAGCTCGGCTACAAGGGCATCGACACCACGGAGATGATTTTCGACGATTACCGGGCCAGTTCCGCCGACATTCTGGGCGGCACGACCGGCCGCGGCTTCTACCAGATGATGGACGGCATCGAGGTCGGCCGGGTCAATGTCGCGGCACGCGCCTGCGGGGTGGGCATCCGCGCATTCGAGCTCGCGGCCCGATACGCCCAGCAGCGCAACACCTTCGGCAAGCCGATCGCCGAGCATCAGGCCGTCGCGTTCGGGCTGGCCGAGATGGCGACCAAGGTCGAGGCCGCACACCTGATGGTTGTCAACGCGGCCCGACTGAAGGATTCCGGCGAACGCAATGACGTCGCCGCGGGCATGGCGAAATACCTGGCCAGCGAGTACTGCAACGAGGTCACCCAGCAGAGCTTCCGGATCCACGGCGGCTATGGCTACTCGAAGGAATACGAGATCGAACGCCTGATGCGCGACGCGCCGTTCCTGCTGATCGGTGAGGGCACCAGTGAGATCCAGAAGCAGATCATCAGCAAGCGCCTGCTGGCCGACTACCGCATCTGACGCTATGTCTGCTCCCGACTTCAGCACCCGACCGCAGTTGTCGGAAGCCGTGGCACGCTTCGTGCGCCAGCGGATCTTCGACGGTGGTTACGCCGCGGGGGAGTACGTCCGATTGGACCAGCTGGCAACGGAATTGGGAATCAGCGTCACCCCGGTGCGGGAGGCGCTGTTCGAGCTGCGCGCTGAAGGTCTGCTTTACCAGCAGCCACATCGCGGGTTCGTCGTGTTGCCGGTGACCAAGCGTGATCTGGCGGACGTCGCCGAGGTCCAGGCGTTTGTGGGCGGTGAGCTGGCGGCGCGGGCCGCGGCCGGTATCACCGAGGAGCAGTTGAACGAGCTCAATGAGATCCAGTCCCAGCTGGAGCAGGCCTACGCCGGAGACGACGTCGAGCGGACCGTGCGGCTCAACCACGACTTTCACCGGGCCATCAACGTGGCCGCTGCCTCGCCCAAGTTGGCCCAAATGATGTCGCAGATAACCCGGTATGCGCCCGAGGCGGTTTTCCCGGGCATCGCCGGGTGGCCGGAACGGTCCATGGCCGATCACCGGCGAGTGCTCGCCGCGCTGGCGGCACACGATCAGACGTTGGCACGCACCGCGATGGCCGAGCACTTGTCGGCCGGCGTGATGCCGCTCATCGAGCATCTGACCGATCGCGGTGTGGTGGAGTGCGAAGACGACCGCGTGGCGCAGCCAGATCAGCGCCCGTCTGCGACGAGGACGTGAGACCGTATCAACCTATGCAGAACCACAATTACCTGACTTACGAAGAGTTCGGGCGCAAGTTCTTCGAGGTCGCGGTCACCGAGGAACGAGTGGCAGCTGCGTTCGCCGTCATCGCCGGCGACGAGTTCGAGATGCCCGCCATGCGGCAGGGACCGGGCGGCATCGCCAAGGTCAGTGCGAAGGTGCGGGTCCAAGAGCCGCGGGTGGCACGCGGTCTGGGGGATCTGCTGACGTTCGCGATCCACATTCCGCTGGAGATCGACCTGCTCATCGATCTGCGTCTGGACAAGCAACGGTTCACCGTGGCCGGCGACATCGCCCTGCACGCCACCGCGCGGGCCGCCGAGCCGCTGCTGCTGATCATCGATGTGCCCAAACCACGGTCCTCGGACATCACCGTCGAGGTGTCGTCGACGTCCATCCGCGGCGAGCTGCTGCGGATCTTCGCCGGCGTCGACGGGGAGATCCGGCGGTTCATCGCCAGCTATGTGGCAGCCGAGATCGACAGTCCGCAATCCCAGCGGGCGCAGATCATCGACGTGGCCGAGCAGCTGGACTCCGCCTGGACCGGAATCTGACCGCTGGCCGGTGCGATCCCTAGGGGTAGGGGATCGCCGGAATGGCCGGAATCGCCGGAATGGCGGGAATCGCCGGGATTGCCGGAATTGCGGGGATTGCCGGGACTGCGGGCGCAGACGGGGCCCGCGGCACTGCGGGAGCTGCCGGGGCCTGCTTTGCGGTGGGCTCAACAACCGGAGCAGCGCTGGTGAGCGGTGCATCCGGCAACGTAGTGGGGCCGGACTCGTCGGCGCCGCTGTCGGCGGGTGGGGTCGGCGCCAGCGGCGTCGGCGCCGCGGGTGCCTGGGTGACTTCGCCGTAGGTGTCTTCCTCGGAGTCACTGTCGCAACCGCCGCAGGCGGTCGTCACCGCCCCCACGGCGAGCCCCACCGCCACCACCGACAGGACTGACTTTCCGATACCGCGATTGCGCATGGATTCTCCCCGTTGTTCAGTTGCCTCATGTCACCCTACGACGCGGGGGTGATTCGGTGCACCAGCCGTCGACAACGTTCAGACCGGGCTGCTGCCCTCGGAACTTCCGCAGATGCGGCGCGGCCTGACAGGTGTTCCTGTCAGGCCGCGGAGCCGGTGTTCCTGGGATCGGCTCAGATCGTCTGATGGCGGCCGAAGAACTTGTGGTCTTCGCTGTAGCCGCCGTGGCCGCTGCCGATCTCCTTGTAACTCTCGACGAACTCGATGCCCTTGATCCATTTCACCAGCTTGTAGCCGTGCTGCAGCTCGTTGCGCAGCCGCAGCGGCCGGCCGTGCATGTAGGGCAGCGGCTGGTCATTCATGTTGTAGGCCAGCATCGACATGTGGTGCCACATCTGGTCGACCGGGTGTGCGTTGTAGAAGATGCCGCCGGTGGCGCCCAGGCCCATCGAGTAGAAGATCGCCCACTTGGCCTGGGGAAGCGGCTTGACGATGTCCATGATGGTCGACATCGACACTCCGCCCCACTTGGCCACGCCGGACCAGGCCTGCACGCACATGTGCTGGGTGATCTGGTCGTGATACGGCAGGGCTTTGAGATCCTCCAGCGAGAACTCCATCGGGTTCTCGACCAGGCCGTAGACCTTGAGTCGCCAATCCTTGAAGTCTCCCGCCTCGTATTCCTTGTACTCGACGGTCTCCGGCAGCCGGCCGTTGCGCCAGTGGAACGGCGAGATGTCGGCTTCGGTGAAGGTCCCGGGCTCGGGGTCGAGATGTTCCAGGGCGCGCTGGAACGGCCCGATCAGGGCATAGCCGATCTTCTGCACAACCCGCGGGTAGCGCAGGGTGAGCGGCGTGGCTGCGATCCACGCGACGGCGCAGACCACGAAAGCCACCGAGAAGACGCCGAACCCGACCCAGCTGTGGTCGTCGCGGGCGGCGAACATGTGGTTGAGGTTCACCAGCGCTTCGGTGGCGAACACCATGGTGACGTGCACGAGGATGAACAACAGGAAGTAGACCAGCACCACGAAGTGCAGGGACCGGGCGATCTGCAGGTTCAGTCGCATGTGCTTGCTGATCAGCCCCAGCCGCTGTGACAGCGCCGGGGACATCCCCAGGGCGGTGATCAGCGCGGCCGGCGCCGCGATGAACACCGTGACGAAGTAGGAGATCATCTGTAGCGAGTTGTAGTTGGTCCAGGTGTGATCGGTCGGCCAGTCCAGCGATGCGTACTGGATGGCGACCGACGCCGCATTCGGCAAGACGTCGAAGCTGGTGGGCACAATCCGGTGCCACTGACCGGTGGTGAACAGCAGCACGTAGAACACCGCGCCGTTGAGCAGCCACAACACGCCCAGCCCCATGTGCCACCAGCGCGCCAGCCCGATCGAGTGCCGGAAGCCAGGCAGCCCGAACTGCGCGGGCAGCGCGACGGTGTCGGCGTTGGCCGTCCAGTACGGGTCGTCGGGAACCGGCGGTCCCACCCGCAGCCATTCGTCCTTGCCGGGCGTGGAGTTGCGGCTGAAATACAGCCGCGGGTGGTCGCAGAGAATCTGGATCCCGGCTCGGATGATGAAGATCATCATGAACAGGTTGAAGAAGTGCGTCCAGCCGGCCCAGGCGGGGATGCCGCCGGCGAACTCCGACGACGCGGCGCTGCCCGGATACCGCGTGATGAAGTCCTCAACCGCAGGGATGTTGCGGATTCCCTTACCGATGGCGATCGTCGCCACCAGTCCGACGAAGCCGATCGGGATCAGCCACAGCAGGTTGAACCATTTATCCCGGCCGATACGCAGATGCGGGGCAACCGCGCGACGGGTCAGGTCGAAGCCTCCGCCGTAGGTCTCGACGTCGACCGTCTCGTTGTAGTTCTTGTGAATCTCGGCCCGGTAGCCCTGTTCCAGCTCCAGCTCGACGTCGACGACGTCCGCGGAGTAGCTGACCGGATGAGTTGTCTCTTTCGTTGCTGGTGAGGTTGCGGGACCCCGTGGGTCGAGCTGCCCGTCAGCACCCTGTCCATCAATCGTGGTCACTTTTCGACGGTAGCGCGTAAAAGCTCGTGACCCGATACTCTGACATCAGATACGCAGGCTTCTGACAGGAAACTCAGGTATCGCAAGTGCGGATTTTGGCGGCCATCGGCGGCCGTCGTGCCGCAGCCTGCACGGTCCTGGCTCGCCGACCGGCGCGATCTTGTGATCGCCGCGATTATTTTCGGTGGGCAAACCCCCGTTTCTGCTGAGCAAGACGCAAGTGAACTCACGCGGATCTAGCGCGTTACAGACCGTTCATCTAACGCGGTCATAATTCACCGAAGACCAGGCGAAGTACGTTTCGCCTTCGCCATCAGATTGCAATCTGCACTGCGGGCAGTCGTAGCGCGACACCGCTAGCATGCGCAGTGGAGAAACTTGTGACCAGGCAGGGGTAGATGACGACCTATACGGGACCGGCACCGCGCCGTAATTCGGCAGTGCTGCCAATGCTGCGGGCGGCGGTTGGGGCGCACCGTGGCTGACGAACAGCGGGGACCCGGCTACGGCCTTGGGCTGTCGACGCGTACCCAGATGACCGGGTACCAATTCCTGGCACGACGCACAGCGATGGCGTTGACCCGCTGGCAGGTTCGGATGGAAGTAGAGCCCGGTCGGCGCCAGTCGTTGGCCGTGGTGGCTTCCGTGTCGGCCGCGGCTGTCGTCTGCCTCGGTGCACTGCTGTGGTCGTTCTTGAGTCCGTCGGGCCAGATGAACGAATCGCCGATCATTGCCGACCGTGATTCTGGCGCCCTGTACGTGCGAGTCGGCGACACCATATATCCGGCTCTGAATTTGGCCTCGGCACGACTGATCGCCGGCCGGGCCGACAACCCGCACAAGGTGCGCTCCACCCAAATAGCCGAGCAGCCGCACGGCCCGCTCGTGGGAATTCCCGGTGCGCCGTCGGACATCCTGCCGACAACACCCACCACCTCGTCGTGGTTGATCTGTGACACCGTCGCCAACGTCCAGGGCGTCGGCGCGCCGTCGCCGGTCACCGTGACGGTGATCGACGGCGCGCCGGAACTCAACTCCCGCCGCCGGGTGCTGGACGGGCCCGACGCGGTCGTGCTGCGCTACGGCAATGACTCCTGGGTGGTTCGCCAGGGGCGCCGCTCGCGTATCGACGCCGCGGACCGGGCGGTGCTGCTGCCGCTGGGGCTGACCCCCGAGCAGGTCGACCACGCCCGCCCCATGAGCCAGGCGCTGTTCGACGCGTTGCCGGTGGGTCCGGAACTGGCGGTGCCCTTTGTGCCGGAGGCCGGTCACCCGCCGGCCTTCCCGAATGCCCCCGGTCCGGTGGGCATGGTGTTCACCACACCGCAGTTGGCTGGGCCGCAACAGTATTCGGTGGTGTTGATGAACGGCGTGCAGACGGTGTCGCCGGTGGTAGCCCGCATCCTGCAGAACGCCGGCGCCACCGGGGGCGGTGCGCCCGCAGTGGTGACGCCGCAGGATCTGGCGAAGATGCCGGTGGTCACCGGACTGGACCTGTCGGCATACCCCGAGGGGCCGCTTCAGGTCGTAGACATCAAGGAGAACCCTTCCACGTGCTGGTGGTGGGAGCGTTCGACCGGTGACAGCCGTGCCCGGGTGCAGGTGGTGTCCGGCCCCACAATTCCGGTGGCGCAGAAGCAGATGAACCGGGTGGTGTCCCTGGTGAAGACCAACGACGCTAACGTGCCGGAGGCCGACCGGGTCTACTTCGGTTCCGGCTACGGCAATTTCGTCGCGGTGACCGGCAACGACCCGGACGCCTCCACGCGGGAATCGTTGTGGTGGATATCGGCCTCGGGCGTGCGATTCGGGATCCCTGGCGATGACGAGCGCAAGGCGCTGGGCCTGGTCGGAGAACCATCCCTGGCGCCGTCGGTGGCGTTGCGCCTGCTGGCCCACGGCCCGACCCTGTCCCGACAGGATGCGCTGGTCCGTCACGACACCCTGCCAACCGATATGAGCCCAGCAGAATTGGCGGTGCCCAAGTGAAACGTGGATACGCCCGGCCGACGCCGGAGCGCGCGCCGGTGGTCAAGCCGGAGAACATCGTCTTGCCGACGCCGCTGAGCGTCCCGCCGCCAGAAGGCAAGCCGTGGTGGCTGGTGGTGGTCGGCGTGCTGGTGGTCGGCCTGCTCGTCGGCATGGTCGCCATGACCGTGGCCAGCGGCTCCCGGATGTTCCTGGGCGCGGGCTCGATCTTCCCGATCTTCATGATCGGCGGCGTCGCGATGATGATGTTCGGCGGCCGTTTCGGTGGCGGTGCCCAGCAACTGAGCCGCCCCAAGCTCGACGCCATGCGCGCCCAGTTCATGCTTATGCTGGACCGGCTGCGTGAGTCGGCGGCGGAGTCCGCGGACAGCATGGACGCCAACTACCGGTGGTACCACCCGGCGCCGTCTACCCTGGCCGCCGCGGTGGGGTCGTCGCGCATGTGGGAACGCCAGCCCAACGGCAAGGATCTCAACTTCGGCCTGGCCCGAGTCGGGGTGGGGATGACCCGCCCCGAGGTGACTTGGGGTGAGCCGCAGAACATGCCGACCGACATCGAGCTGGAACCGGTGACCGGTAAGGCGCTGCAGGAGTTCGGGCGCTACCAGAGCGTGGTCTACAACCTGCCGAAGATGATCTCGCTGCTGGTCGAGCCGTGGTACTCGCTGGTCGGCGACCGCGAGCAGGTGCTCGGGCTGATGCGCGCAATCATCTGCCAACTGGCCTTCTCCCACGGGCCCGACCATCTGCGCATGGTCGTCGTGACTTCGGATGTGGCGCAGTGGGATTGGGTGAAGTGGATGCCGCACTTCGGCGATCCGCGCCGCCAGGACGCCGCGGGCAATGCCCGCATGGTCTACGGCTCGGTGCAGGACTTCGCCACCGAACACGCCGAACTGTTCTCCGGGCGTGGATCATTCATGCCGCGCCACGCAAGCTCCTCGGCGGAGACCCCGACCCCGCACCACCTGATCATCGTCGACGGCCTGGACCCGCAGTGGGAGTACGTCAACACCACCGAGGGCATCGACGGGGTGACGTTCTTCGACTTGACCGGCGCCCCGGAGTGGCGCGGCGTCTCGCAGCGGGTGCTGCGTCTCGACGACAAGGGCATCATCAACGCGCTGCCGCGTGACCGCGACACCTGGATGGTGATCGACGACAACGAGTGGTTCTTCGCGCTCGCCGACCAGGTCAGCCCGACCGACGCCGAGCAGTTCGCGCAGCGGTTGGCGCACTGGCGGCTGGCCGCGGCCTACGAGGAGATCGGCCAGAAGGTGACGCACCACATCGGTGCGCGCGACATCATGGCCTACTACGGCATCGACGACGCCGGGCGGATCAACTTCGAAGAGCTGTGGGCCAGCCGGCGCGACGGCGGCAGCAGGGGTCGGCTGCGGATTCCGTTCGGAAACCGCTCCGACAACGGCGAACTGCTGTTCCTCGACATGAAGTCCCTCGACGAGGGCGGTGACGGGCCGCACGGCGTGATGTCCGGCACCACCGGTTCCGGTAAGTCGACCCTGGTGCGCACGGTGATCGAGTCGCTGCTGCTGGCTCACCCACCGGACGAGCTGCAGTTCGTGCTGGCCGACCTCAAGGGTGGATCGGCGGTCAAGCCGTTCGCCGGCGTTCCGCACGTGTCGCGGATCATTACCGACTTGGAAGACGACCAGGCCCTCATGGAGCGCTTCCTGGAAGCCATGTGGGGTGAGATCGCCCGGCGAAAGACCATGTGCGACAACGCCGGCGTCGACGGCGCCAAGGAGTACAACGAGATCCGGTCCCGGATGCGGGCGCGCGGAGACGACAGCCTGCCGCCGCTGCCGATGCTGGTCGTCGTGATCGACGAGTTCTACGAGTGGTTCCGCATCATGCCCACCGCGGTGGAGGTGCTGGACTCGATCGGCCGACAGGGCCGCGCCTACTGGGTGCACCTGATGATGGCCTCGCAGACCATCGAGAGCCGCGCCGAGAAGCTTATGGAGAACATGGGCTACCGGCTCGTGCTCAAGGCGCAGACCGCCGGCGCCGCGCAGGCCGCCGGCGTGCCCAACGCGGTGAACCTGCCGGCCAAGGCCGGCCTCGGCTACTTCCGCAAGAGCGGCGAAGAGGTCATCCGATTCCAGGCCGAGTTCCTGTGGCGCGACTACCACCGGGGCGGACTGCTCGACGACGAGCAGATGCCGTTGACGCATGCCGTCGACTACATCCGGCCGCAGCTGTTCACCACCGAGTTCACTCCGCTCGAGGTCAGCGTCAGCACGCCCGAGATCGAGGCGGCCGATGAGATGGCGGCGATCGACTCCAAGCCGGCAGCCGCGCTCGGCGAGCCGGCCGAGGAAGAGGACTTCATCCGGACTCCCAAGGTCGGCACGGTCATCATCGACCAGCTGCGCCAGATCGATTTCGAGCCCTACCGGTTGTGGCAGCCGCCGCTGGATGTCCCGGTGACCGTCGAGAACCTGGTGAACCGCTACCTGGGTCACCCGTGGCAGCAGGACTACGGCACCCGGCGCGACCTGGTGTTCCCGATCGGTGTCATCGACCGTCCGTTCAAGCACGACCAGCCGCCGTGGACGGTGGACACCTCCGGCCCGGGCGCCAACGTGCTGATCCTGGGCGCCGGCGGTTCGGGCAAGACGACCGCACTGCAGACCTTGGTCTGCTCGGCGGCGTTGACGCACACCCCCGAACAGGTCCAGTTCTACTGCCTGGCCTACAGCGGCACCTCGCTGACCACGGTCGCCGGATTGCCGCACGTGGGCAGTGTCTGTGGCCCGACCGACCCCGACGGGGTCCGCCGCACGGTGGCCGAACTGCTGGCGTTGGTGCGGACCCGCAAGCGCAGCTTCCTGGAGAACGACGTTGCGTCGATGGACGTCTTCCGCCGGCGCAAGTTCAGTACTGTTCCCGGCGAAGCCGGGAGAGTGCCCAACGACGGATTTGGCGATGTCTATCTGGTGGTCGACAACTACCGGGCGCTCTCGGAGGAAAACGAGGTGCTCGTCGAGCAGGTCAACCAGATCATCAACCAGGGGCCGTCGTTCGGTGTGCACGTGATTGTGACCGCTGACCGCGAATCGGAGCTGCGCCCGCCGGTGCGAAGCGGTTTCGGATCCCGGGTCGAGCTGCGTCTGGCCGCGGTCGAGGACGCCAAGCTGGTGCGTTCCCGGTTCGCCAAGGATGTCCCGGTGAAGCCCGGACGCGGCATGGTTGCGGTCAACTACGTACGCCTCGACAGCGACCCCCAGTCTGGTCTGCACACCCTGATCGCTCGGCCCGCCATGGACGACACCGGCGGCAAGGTGTTCGAGTCCGACAGCGTGGCGGCCGCGGTTAGCCAGGTGGCGGTCGGCCGGGTGCGCCCGGTGCGGCGTCTGCCGGCGCGGTTCGGGCTGGAAGAGGTGCGCGCGGTCGCGGCCAACGACCGCCGCGAAGGAGTGGGAGCGGGCGGTATCGCCTGGGCGATCTCCGAACTCGACCTGCAGCCGGTCTATCTGAACTTCGCCGAGAACGGCCACCTGATGGTGACCGGCCGCCGCGAATGCGGCCGCACCACCACGCTGGCCACCATCATGAGCGAGATCGAGCGGCTCTACGCGCCGGGCTCCAGCAGTGCACCGGCGCCCAGCCCGGACGGGCGGCCCTCGGCCCAGGTGTGGCTGATCGACCCGCGTCGGCAGTTGCTGACCACCTTGGGGTCGGACTACGTGGAGAAGTTCGCCTACAACATGGACGGCACCGTCGCGCTGGTCAACGAGTTGGCCGCCACGCTGGCCAACCGCGAGCCGCCGCCGGGGCTGTCGGCCGAGGAGCTGCTGTCGCGGACCTGGTGGAGCGGGCCGGAGATCTTCTTGATCATCGACGACATCCAGCAGTTCCCGCCCGGCTTCGACTCGCCGTTCCAGAAAGCTGCGCCCTGGGTCACCCGCTCGGCAGACGTTGGCCTGCACGTGATCGCCACCCGCACGTTCGGCGGTTGGTCGTCCGCCGGTGCCGACCCGCTGCTGCGGGCTCTGCACCAGGCCAACGCGCCGCTGTTGGTGATGGACGCCGACCCGGACGAGGGCTTCATCCGCGGCAAGATGAAGGGCGGCCCGCTGCCTCGCGGTCGTGGCCTGCTGATGGCCGAGGACACCGGCGTGTTCGTTCAGGTCGCCGCCACCGAGCTGCGGCGGGCGCCGGCGCAAGAGCGCGCGGCCACCCCGGCCGGCTGACCGGTCTGTCCAGCAACCACCGTGACGCGAGCAACAGCGCCACGGTGGTTGCTGGCGTTGTCACAGCCCCCGGGCGGGCAGTGAATTAATTGCGGCAAGATTTATACCAAGGGCCTCGTGCTCGCTCGTATCGGAGGGCAGGGCGGCGGCCGCCCGCACCGGAAATATCAGCTCTGTGTTTTTCCAGTACGGAGCCATTTCACGGGTCGAACGGCCTGGTCGCTGCTACCGGATTGTTACCCCAGATGAACTCTTGTTATCGGCAGGTGAACAGTCGGCGTTATGGCTACTCCGGGGCACCTTGAGCCCTTACGATCGACAGCGGAGAGATTGCTGACCGCGATCGATGAGGAGGGACTCGAATGTCGTTTGTGAATGCGCAGCCCGAAGCGCTCTCAGCTGCCGCTGCGAACTTGAGCGGTATCGGTTCGGCGTTGAACGCGCAGAACGCCGCTGCTGCCGCCCCGACCACCGGTGTGGTCCCGGCCGCTGCCGATGAGGTCTCGGCACTGACCGCGGCGCAGTTCGCTGCGCACGCGACTATGTACCAGCAGGTCAGCGCGCAGGCCGCGGCGATCCACGAGATGTTCGTCGCCACGCTCAACAGCAGTGCGACCTCCTACGCCGCCACCGAGGCAGCCAACGCTGCCGCGGCGGGCTGATCAGGAGCCAACCGCATTACCGGCTACGGACTGGTGGAAGGGGAACCATTCATTCGTTCCAAGCCGGTCGTCGGTTACCGACGTAACCGGCGGCAATAACCCGTCAACTACGAATATCAATCAGAAACAACGAACTTCAGGCAAGGAGACAAAGCAGTGGCAACACGTTTTATGACTGATCCGGACGCGATGCGTTCGATGGCGGGCCGTTTTGATGTGCATGCGCAGACGGTGGAGGACGAGGCTCGTCGGATGTGGGCGTCGTCGACCAACATCTCCGGTGCTGGCTGGGGTGGTCTGGCGGAGCGGACCTCGATGGACACCATGGGTCAGATGCAGACCGCTTTCCGCAACATCGTGAACATGCTGCACGGTGTGCGGGATGGGCTGATTCGTGACGCTAACCACTACGAGCAGCAGGAAGCTGCTTCTCAGCAGATCCTGTCGAGCTAGAGGAGAACACGAATATGTCGATTAATTACCAGTTCGGTGATGTGGATGCGCACGGTGCGTTGATTCGTGCGCAGGCGGCGTCGTTGGAGGCTGAGCACCAGGCGATCGTGCACGATGTGTTGGCTGCCGGTGATTTCTGGGGTGGTGCGGGTTCGGTGGCCTGCCAGGAGTTTGTGGCCCAGTTGGGTCGCAACTTCGCGGTGATCTACGAGCAGGCCAACAGCCACGGTCAGAAGGTGCAGTCGGCTGGCAACAACATGGCCAACACCGACGCTTCGGTCGGCTCCAGCTGGGCCTGAGCGCCCGCAATTTCGCAGCGCGGCAGCACACCCGATCCATGGGTGTGCTGCCGCGTGCTGCAGTTGGCGGGTGGTGCCGAGCGGTCACGCCCGCTCGCGTGATCCAATAGCCAAGTACTCCACTAGCCAAATCGAGCGAACAACCCGGTAGAGGAGGGTAGTGATGGACCCGAGCACCCGCACCGACATCACCGTCAACGTCGAGGGTTTCTGGATGCTGCAGGCATTGCTGGACATCCGCCATGTTGCTCCGGAGTTGCGGTGTCGTCCTTACGTTTCCACCGACTCCAGCGACTGGTTGTCGCAACACCCCGGCATGGCGGTGATGCGCGAACAGGGCATCGTCGTCGACGACGAGGTCAACGAGACCGTCGCGGCACGAATGAGGGTGCTTGCCGCGCCAGACCTTGAGGTGGTCGCGCTGCTGTCGCTGGGCAAGCTGCGTTATGGCGTTATCGACGCCGAGGACCAGGAGCCCGGCACCCGCGACATCCCCGACAACGAGTTCCGGGTGCTGTTGGCGCGGCGCGGTGAGCACTGGGTGTCGGCCGTACGCGTCGGCACCGACATCACCGTCGACGACGTCTCAGTGACCGACGCCGCCTCGATCGCCGCGCTGGTGATCGACGGGATGGAATCCATCCACCACGCCGACCCGGCCCAGATCACCGCGGTCAACGTGCCGATGGAGGAGATGCTGGAGGCCACCCAGAGCTGGCAGGACTCGGGCTTCAACATTTTCACCGGGGGAGACCTGCGCCGGATGGGCATCAGCGCCGCCACCGTCGCGGCGCTGGGGCAGGCGCTTTCGGAGCCGGCAGCCGAAGCCGCGGTCTATGCGCGGCAATACCGCGACGACGCGAAGGGACCCAGCGCCTCGGTGCTGTCGCTCAAAGACGGGTCAGGCGGCCGGATCGCGCTGTATCAGCAGGCGCGCACCGCAGGCTCGGGCGAAGCATGGCTGGCGATCTGCCCGGCCACCCCGCAGCTGGTTCAGGTGGGCGTCAAGACCGTTCTGGACACCCTGCCCTACGGCGCCTGGAAAACGCATCGGAGGGTGTAGCGCTCTGCTCGGCAGATCTGGGCGTCGAATGTCAAGTGTCGCAACGGAAAACTGCGGGTAAACGCGGTTCGTGCGAATTGCATGAAGTGCCTTTAGAATTGGACTGACTTTAAAAATGACAAATTGCGAGGCGGCACCTATGGGTTCTATGCGGTCAGTATTCGTCGGTCGGGTGATGCAATCATGACCGCGGCGATCGAGTCGGGACAGGCGGGCGGCGAACTCGCGCCGTCGGCACCCCGGGCCGTGGTGGTCGGGGTCATGGCAGGCGACGGCGTCCAGATCGGGACGCTGCTCGACGCCGACGCCCCGGTCTCGGTGATGCTGGACCCGCTGCTGAAGGTGATCAACGGCCGGCTCCAGGAACTCGAAGAACCCACGCTGCAAGCCGAGGGCCGCGGTCGCTGGGTGCTGTGCCTGGTCGACGGTACCGCGCTGCGGCCGAACCAGTCGCTGACCGAGCAGGACGTCTACGACGGCGACCGGTTGTGGCTGCGCTTCATCGAAGACCGGGAGCGGCGCTCGCCGGTCATCGAGCACATCTCCACCGCGGTCTCGGTCAACCTGGCGAAGCGATTCGCACCGGTCGACGCGGCAACGGCGGTGCGGGTCGGGGTGTCGACCCTCTCGCTGGGTGTGCTGCTGGCCACCGGACTGCTCGCGGCCTGGCGGTTCCAGCACGACAGCTGGCTCACGGCGGGCTTCGGCGCGGGGCTGGCCTTCCTGGTGTTGATCGCCGCCGCCCTGATCCTGATGCAGGCGCGCAACGCGTCCGACCGGCAGGTCGGTGACATTCTGCTGGCTACCGGTCTGGTTCCGCTGGTGGTGGCGGCCGCAGCGGCGGTGCCCGGTGAGGTGGGCGCCGCGCATGCCGCGCTGGGCTTCGGCGTCGCCGGTATCGCTGCACTGGCTGTCATCCGGCTCACCGGACGGCAGTTGGCCGCCTACTCGGCCGTCGCCGCGATCAGCGTGGCGGTGATGTTCGCCGGCGTGCTGCGGATGCTGTTCCTGACCGGCGCGGTGACCCTCATGACGTGCGTGTACCTGGTCTGTGTGCTGGCCTACCAGTGGGCTCCGTCGCTATCGCGCTGGCTGGCCGGCCTGCGGCTGCCGGTCTTCCCGTCGGCCACCAGCCGCTGGGTCTTCGAGGCTCGCCCCGACTTGCCCACCACGGTGGTGAGCACTCCCGGAGCGCCGCCGTCGTTGGAGGGGCCGGAGTCGGTCCGCGAAGTGGTGCTGCGCGCCGAGCGGGCGCGGTCGTTCATGACCGGCCTGCTGTCCGGGTTGGGCGTGCTGATCGCGGTGTGCATGACCGGGTTGTGCGACCCCCTCTCGGACCGATCGTGGCTGCCGGTGCTGCTGGCCGCCCTGACCGCCGGGTTCCTGGTGCTGCGGGGCCGTTCCTTCCGTGACCGCTTGCAGGCGGTCACGGTGACGCTGACCGGGCTGGTGATCATCGCAGCTGTGGTGGTGCGCTTCGCGGTGGTGCTGTGGACGCCCACCGCGCTGGTGGTCGGCGTGGCTGTGCTGGTGCTGGTGCCGATGTTCGGGCTGCTGTCGGCGGTGATCGTGCCGAACACCATCTACAGCCCGTTGTTCCGCAAGTTCGTCGAGTGGATCGAGTACCTCTGCCTGATGCCGTTGTTCCCGCTGGCACTGTGGTTGATGAATACCTATGAAGCGATCCGGTACCGGTAGGGGCGTGCGTCGGCTGCAGCGCACTGCGGCCGCTGGCGCCGCAATGATCATGGTGGCCAGCGGCTCGTTGGCTGGAATGCCGGCTGCCGGCGCGATCGAGCCGCCCGGGATCGACCCGGCGGCGCTGCCGCCGGACGGCACGCCCGGACCGCCGCAGACCATGCGACAGACCGCGTACTGCACTGAGGTAGGTGTGCTGCCGAACTCCGACTTCCGCGTGCAGCCGGCCTACATGGACATGCTCAACTTGCAGGAGGCCTGGAAGTTCGGGCGCGGGGGAGGCGTCACCGTCGCCGTCATCGACACCGGCGTGACCCCGCACCCGCGGCTGCCGAACCTGATCCCCGGCGGTGACTACGTGATGGCCGGCGGCGACGGGCTGTCGGACTGTGATGCGCACGGGACATTGGTGGCCTCGCTGATCGCCGCGATGCCGGACAACGGGGTGGCCCCGTTGCCACCGCCCCGCCAGACCCGGAGGCCGCCGTCGGTTCCCACCAACGAGCCGCCGCCACCGACCCCGTCGCCGGCGACGACGATCCTGGTGATGCCGCCGCCGCCAGCGCCGCCGCCACCGCCCGAAGAGGGCGAGGAACCGGGCCTGGGCCCGGCCCCCGCACCGGCACCGGCACCTGGACCCGCCCCCGCCCCCGCACCGGCACCTGGACCCGCGCCCGGGCCGGCCCCGGGACCCGGCGCGGCAGCGTCGTCGGCGCACACTCCCCATGGCGCCAGCGCAGGTGCGGTGCGATCGGCCGGCTTCTCCGGGCAAGCCCAGACCGCACCGGTCGACTTCCGCGCCCCGAGCGCACCGCCGCCGGGCGGAGCGCCGGACGCCTTCAGTGGCATCGCGCCCGACGTGCAGCTGATCGCGATCCGGCAGTACAGCGCGGCCTTCGGGCCCAAGGAGCCGTTCGCGGACGGACGTGACCCGCAGCTGCGGGAGAAGACCGACGGCATCCGCACCATGGCACGCGCGATCGTGCACGCCGCCAACATGGGTGCGCAGGTCATCAACATCTCCTCGGCCATCTGCATGAACGTGCGCACGCTCATCGACCAGGCCGATCTGGGTGCGGCGGTGCGCTACGCCGCGGTGGAGAAGAACGCGGTGATCGTCGCTGCCGCCGGTGACGCCAGTTGGCGGGACTGCAAGCAGAACCCCATCTACAACGCGATGCGGCCCGACGACCCGCGCGACTGGAACGGCGTCAACACCGTGGTGACACCGGCCTGGTACGACGAGTACGTGCTGACCGTCGGCGCGGTCGACTCGGCGGGTGCACCGATGGCCAAGTCGAGTGTGGCCGGCCCGTGGGTGTCGATCGCGGCGCCCGGTACCGACATCGAGGGGCTTTCGCCGCGCGATGACGGGCTGATGAACGCCGTCGACGGCCCGGAGAACTCGCTGCTGGTCCCGTCCGGTACCAGCTTTTCCACGGCGATCGTCTCCGGTGTGGTGGCGCTGGTGCGGGCCAAGTACCCGGAACTGTCGTCGCACCAGGTGATCAACCGGCTGATCCGCACGGCTCGGCCACCGGCGCGTGGGGTCGACAATGTGGTCGGTTACGGGATCGTCGACCCGGTCGCGGCACTGACCTGGGACGTTCCCGATGTTCCGGCTCAGGCGCCGGAGCGGCTGTCGGCACCGCTGCAGGTGCCGCCGATGCCGCCCGAACGCGACATGACACCGGCCTGGGTCGCCGGAGCCGGGCTGTTGGCGGCCCTCGCGGCGGCCGGCGTGGCACTGGGAGTGGCAGCACTGCGACGATCGTCAAGGAACCGATGAAGGCACAGCACGCACTAGGTCTGAACCTGTCTTGGATGCGGGTCACCGTCGTCTTTCTGATCGATGTGGGGATCCTGGTCCTCGCCGGTCGCTGGCCCGGCGACCCGAAGGTCGCTGACTACGTGTGGTGGTCGGGCGTCGCCGTCGCCGTGTTGGTCGCGCTCATCGCGCTGCTCACCTACCGTCGGGTGCCGGTCAGCACGATGTGGGCGGCCTGGGTGGCCGATCAGTTCACCGACCCCGAAGCGGCCCTGCACCGCGGCCGTGGCACCACTATCGATCACCACCGGCGCTTCGGGCGGGAGTCGATCGGGGTCCGCGAACACGAAGGTCGGCTGGTGACGGTCATCGCCGTGGGCGGTCGGGCCACGTCGGCGACCGGCCGGCACGGCCGCGCCGCGGAGGCGACCTTGCCGGTGGAGCGCTTGGCCGCCGGGCTGCGCCAGTTCGACGTTCGGCTGGACAGCATCGATGTCGTCTCGGTCGGAACCCGCAAGGATCCCCGCCCCGCCGACGACCCCGACGTCGAAGAGAACCCGTCAATGCCCGACCGCCGCCACACTTGGGTGGTGCTGCGGATGGACCCGCAACACAACGTCAACGCGGTCGCCACGCGCGACTCGCTGGCCGCCACCCTGGCCGCCGCCACCGAACGGCTGGCCGAGGAGATCGACGGACGTCAGCTCAGCGCCCAGGTGCTGCACGCCGACGAGTTCGACGCCGTCGACGAGGCGGTCCTCGCGGGCCTCGAGGCCACCCAGCTGCGGCACCGGCTGTTCCGCGAACGACCGGCCGGCCAGATCACCAGCTACTGGGTGTCGCCCAACGACATCAACCCGGAGAACCTCGAACACCTGTGGTACCCGGAGAGCGACGCAACGGTGGTGACGGTGCGGCTGACTCGCGGTGCCGGCCGAACCACCGAGGTCTCGGTGCTGGCGAGGTATCACACCGCGGACAAACCCAGCCGAAACGTCCGGTCCGCACTGAACCGGTTCGTGGGCCGGCGTCAGCTGGAAGCGGTCTGCGCCAGCCTGCCGGCGCCCACCGCCCACCGGCGGATGGCGGTGCCGGGACGCGACCTGCACGACGGCGAGCAGCTGCCGGTATCGGTCGACGTGATCGAGGAGTACACCCCTGCGGCGGCGGCTGGGGCGCGCGGGTGACCGGTCCGTCGACCACCGACGCCCGCAACGCCATGGTCGCGGGCTTGCTGGCCTCCGGGATCTCGGTCAACGGGCTGCAGCCCAGCCATAATCCGCAGGTCGCGCTGCAGATGTTCACCACCGCCAGCTCGATCGACCCGAGCATGTGCGATGCCTGGCTGGCCCGGGTGCTGGCCGGTGACTCCGATATCGAGACGCTGGCGAACGCCTGGTCGACGGTGCGCACGTTCGGCTGGGAGACCCGCCGTCTCGGCCTGTCCGACCTGGAGTTCCGCCCGGAAGTCTCCGACGGCATGTTCCTGCGCCTGATGGTCGCCAGTGTGGAATCGCTGGCCGCCGCGTACGCCGCCGCGCTGGCCGAAGCAAAACGCTACGAAGAAGCGGCGAAGCTGCTCGACGGCATCGAGCCGCGGAACCCCTTCGAGACGGAGTTGGTCAGCTACGTCCGCGGTCTGCTGTATTTCCGGACCGGTCGCTGGCCAGACGTGCTCAAGCAGTTCCCCGCGTCGGCGCCCTGGCGCCAACCCGAACTCAAGGCGGCGGCGGCGGCGATGGCCACCACCGCGCTGGCTTCGCTGGGGGTGTTCGAAGAAGCGACGCGGCGTGCGCAGGAGGCCATCGAGGGCGACCGGGTGCCCGGCGCGGCCAACGTCGCGCTCTACACCCAAGGCATGTGTCTGCGGCATCTCGGCCGCGAGGACGAGGCCGCTGAGCTGCTGCGCCGGGTCTATTCGCGGGACTCGAAATTCACACCCGCCCGCGAGGCATTGGACAATCCCGACTTTCGGCTGGTGCTGACCGACCCCGAGACCATCGAGGCCCGCACCGATCCATGGGACCCGGACAGCGCACCCACGCGGGAGCAGGCCGAAGCTCATCGGCATGCCGAGGAAGCCGCGCGCTACCTGGCCGAGGGTGACGCGGAGCTGGCCGCCATGCTCGGTATGGAGCAGGCCAAACGCGAGATCAAGCTGATCAAGGCGACCACCAAGGTGAATCTGGCGCGCGCCAAGATGGGCCTGCCGGTTCCGGTGACATCGCGGCACACCCTGTTGCTCGGTCCGCCCGGCACCGGCAAGACCTCGGTGGCGCGGGCATTCACCAAGCAGCTGTGTGGCTTGACCGTGCTGCGCAAACCGCTGGTGGTGGAGACCAACCGTTCCAAGCTGCTGGGCCGCTACATGGCGGATGCCGAGAAGAACACCGAAGAGCTGCTCGAGGGCGCACTCGGTGGTGCGGTGTTCTTCGACGAGATGCACACCCTGCATGAACGCGGCTACAGCCAGGGCGACGCATACGGCAACGCGATCATCAACACGCTGCTGCTCTACATGGAGAACCACCGTGACGAGCTGGTGGTCTTCGGCGCCGGCTATGCCAACGCCATGGAGAAGATGCTTGAGGTGAACCAGGGCCTGCGGCGCCGGTTCTCGACGGTGATCGAGTTCTACAGCTACACCCCGCCGGAATTGCTGGAACTGACCAAGATGATGGGGGCGGAGAACGAGGACGTGGTCAGTGACGAGGCGGTCGAGGGACTGCTGCCGTCCTATGAGAAGTTCTACGCTGACGAGAACTACTCCGAAGACGGTGACCTGATCCGCGGTATCGATGTGTTGGGTAACGCCGGATTCGTCCGCAACGTCGTGGAGAAGGCGCGTGATCACCGCAGTTTCCGTCTCGATGATTCTGAACTGGACGCGGTGCTCTCCGGCGATGTCACCGATTTCAGCGAGGAATGGCTGCACAAGTTCAAGGAGCTGACCCGCGAGGACCTCGCCGAAGGGCTCAGCGCGGCGGTTGCCGAGAAGAAAACATCCTGACTTAACAGCTGCCAGACAGTCGATTCACAGCGTAAGGACCGCCTGTCTGGGTTGACGCTCACTGGTACCGATGCCACCATTGCGCAGGTAAGGGGGCCAGTGCTTTTGCCTGGCCCAGTTCGTCTCTGTCGGTGTCAGGAGGTGAGGACGAGAGTTGTGTCCCGGCGATAATGCCCGCCCCGAAGCGGCGACTATTTGGTCCCGATCCGGCTCCGGCACCGTTTCTGTTATTTGAACCACACTGCGTTGAGCACGCTCCATACGACGTCGTCACGGGGCCACTGTTCGGCGTAGCCGGTGAGCGTCGGTCCTTCGCGGCCGGCAAATATTGGAGGAGAGCCCCATGACTTTTGTGAACACCCAACCGGAGGCGCTGACGGCGGCTGCGGGCAATCTGGCCGCCATCGGGTCGGCGCTGAGTGCTCAGAACGCCGCGGCGGCAACGCCGACCACGGGGGTGGTTCCGGCCGCTGCTGATGAGGTTTCGGCGCTGACTGCTGCGCAGTTCGCCGCGCACGCCAGCATGTACCAGGCCATCAGCGCGCAGGCGGAGGCTATCCACCAGGCGTTCGTCGCCACCTTGAACACCAGCGCCAACACCTACGCAGCGACCGAGGCCGCTAACGCCGCGTCGGCCGGATAGTTCCAAATACCGTTCAGTTCCAACAACTTTCGCAGAATCGAGGAGAGAAAACCATGGCAACACGTTTTATGACTGATCCGGACGCGATGCGTTCGATGGCGGGCCGTTTTGATGTGCATGCGCAGACGGTGGAGGACGAGGCTCGTCGGATGTGGGCGTCGTCGACCAACATCTCCGGTGCGGGTTGGGGTGGTCTGGCGGAGCGGACCTCGATGGACACCATGGGTCAGATGCAGACGGCGTTTCGCAATATCGTGAACATGTTGCACGGTGTGCGGGATGGGTTGATTCGTGACGCTAACCACTACGAGCAGCAGGAAGCTGCTTCTCAGCAGATCCTGTCGAGCTAGAGGAGAACACGAATATGTCGATTAATTACCAGTTCGGTGATGTGGATGCGCACGGTGCGTTGATTCGTGCGCAGGCGGCGTCGTTGGAGGCTGAGCACCAGGCGATCGTGCACGATGTGTTGGCTGCCGGTGATTTCTGGGGTGGTGCGGGTTCGGTGGCGTGCCAGGAGTTTGTGGCGCAGTTGGGTCGCAACTTCGCGGTGATCTACGAGCAGGCCAACAGCCACGGTCAGAAGGTGCAGTCGGCCGGCAACAACATGGCCAACACCGACGCTTCGGTCGGCTCCAGCTGGGCCTGAGCGCCCGCAATTTCGCAGCGCGGCAGCACACCCGATCCATGGGTGTGCTGCCGCGTTTTGCATTGCGTGGACCGCCTATTTCGGTCGAGCGCAAGCGTTTTCGCCTTCAGTGCGTAAGGATCTGCCAGAGACCGCCGGCGGCTCGGCGGGGCGGATTGACCCCGTCACCCCACTGGTGCACTATGGTTAAGCAAGCACCTCGTTAGGTGAGGCGTCTGCACGGATATAGGCCACTGACCCCGAACGTCGAAAGACGCCCCGGGTCAGGACAGCTCCTCCCGGATTAAGGGTTGAGCCCAAGTGGCTTCCGGGTTTGCACATTTGCGCAAGCCAGGACACGCCGTGCAGTGCCGAAGCTCTGACGAGAGGGGTGCCGAGCCCGGTCGTCGCCGGGTTACTTCACCTCGTCGTGCATACGTGCAGGCACCCGCGCGTGCCCAGGCCGAGAGGAGGTGAGAGCGACATTGAGTCCGAGTGATAGTTCCTATCCGAGATCGATGTTCGTCTCCTTCGATCTCGGTACTGCTTTCACCATCTGATTCGCACCGGCGCTGAACTCGTCGACTGGCGCACCTTCCCGCAGTGGAAGGCGCCATGCTTCGGCGTGCCCTGAAATCGATTGGTAGCTCGGTATTTCCGTCGAGCGGACGATCGACTTGGCATGAGCGGCTCCGGTATGTCGCTATGACCGCTGTCCGATCTCTTGCCGTCCGGAGTACGGCTGCAACACATATCGGGCATCGACCCTGCCTGCACACCCCAAGACCAGCCATTCGTGGCCGAAAAAACCACCAAAAAGGAGCAATGCCATGGACTTCGGAGCATTTCCGCCGGAAATCAACTCAGCACGTATCTACACCGGCCCCGGTTCGGGACCGATGATGGCCGCCGCGGCGGCCTGGGACAAGATGGCCGCCGAACTCAGCTCTGCCGAGGCCGCCTACCAGGGCGTCATCAACGGAATCGTCAGCGAAGGCTGGATGGGTCCGGCCTCCAACGCGATGGCCGCTGCTGCCACCCCCTACGCGGTGTGGATGGGTATCACCGCCGCCCAGGTAGAGCAGGCCGCTGTGCAGGCCAAGGCGGCGGCCGCGGCTTTCGACGCGGCCTACGCGATGACGGTCGCACCGCCCCTGATCGTCGCCAACAGGTCCCAACTGGCAGCGCTCGTGGCGACCAACTTCCTCGGTCAGAACGCTGCGGCGATTGCGGCCACCGAGGCGCAGTACGGCCAGATGTGGGCACAGGACGCCGCCGCGATGTACGGCTACGCGGCGTCGTCGGCGGTGGCCACCAAGGTCACGCCGTTCACCGCACCGCATGAGGTCGCCGACCCGTCGGCGCAGGGTGCGCAGCAGGCGGCAGTCTCCCAGGCCGCCGGCACGGCCGCCTCATCCAATGCGCAATCCGCAGCGTCCCAGGCGCTTACGAACACCCCACAGGCGCTGCAAGCTCTCGCGACGCCGGTGCAACCGCCGACAACCGGGGGAGAGGCGATCAGCACGGGCGACCTGACGAACGCAGTAACCAACCTGATGAGCAGCTCCTTCAGCCCGATGGGCGCGGCTGCGGTTTCCAGCTTCGCTGCCGACATGGCGGTGGTGCGGGGTGCTGCTATCGCCGCCGGTGACCCGCTGGGCTTGGGCGCGATCGACCCGTTCACGCCGATGCTCGGAGCGCTGGGCGGTGGAATGGGCAACGGACTGCACGGCCTGGGCGCCGGGTTGGGTGGTCTTGGCACCGCCTCGGCAGGCATGGGCCACGCGGCGTCGGTCGGTGCATTGTCGGTTCCGCAGTCGTGGGCTGCCGCCGTTCCGGCTACCGCAGCGCCGGGCAGCTCGGTCGCCGCCACCGGTTGGACGGTCGCTGCGCACGCTCCGCAGGCCGGTGCCGCCGGTATGCCCGGGGTGCCGCTGGCAGGCGCCGGCCAGGGCCGGAACTACGGTTTCGCCGCCCCGCGGTATGGCTTCAAGCCCACGGTGATGGCTCGGCCGGTGGTCGCCGGCTAGGCATGTGTCATCGTTGAAGTCATGCAGACGCTGAGCGTCGCCGAGTTCACGTTGCGACTGGCTGTCGGGCTGGGCTGCGGTGCACTGATCGGGCTGGAAAGACAGTGGCGGGCGCGAATGGCGGGACTGCGTACCAACGCGCTGGTTGCCGCCGGTGCGACGCTGTTCGTGCTGTACTCCGTCGATTCGGGGGACACCAGCGCCACGCGCGTCGCCTCGTATGTGGTGTCGGGGGTGGGTTTCCTCGGCGGTGGGGTGATCCTGCGTGAGGGGTTCAACGTCCGCGGCCTCAACACCGCGGCCACGCTGTGGTGCTCGGCTGCCGTGGGCGTGCTGGCGGCGGCGGGGGACCTGACGTTCGCGCTGATCGGGACCGGCGCGATCGTCGGCACCCATCTGCTGCTGCGGCCGCTGGGTCGGCTGATCGACCGTGATCAGCACGTGGAGGAGGACGAACCGCAATCGCCGTATGAGGTGCAGGTGATCTGCCGGCCGAAGTCCGAGAAATACCTGCGCGCGCAGATCGTGCAACACACCGCCAGCAACGACCTGATTCTGCGGGGGATTCACACCGTTCGCGCCGGCGAGGACAACATCGCGCTCACCGCATCGATGCTGTCGGACAGTCGGGCGCCGGACCGTCTTGAGCGCCTGGTCGGCGAGCTGTCCCTGCAGCCGGGTGTCTACGCGGTGCAGTGGCACGCCGAGGACCAGTCGTCGTTGTCATCGGACTGATCGGAACCGGGCGCGGCGCTAGGCTGATGTTCCGGAGGTAACGACGGTGGATGCGATCGCGGGTGTGTGGTCGGCGTTGCCCGGGCCGATGCGTGACCCGGTTATATTCGCCGTGCCTTTTTTCCTGCTGCTGCTGAGCCTGGAATGGTTCGCCGCACGCAAACTCGAACAGTTTGAATCAGAGCGCGCGCCCGTCGGTGCCTACCGCACCGAGGACGCCTGGGCGAGCATCTCGATGGGCCTGGTGTCCATGGCCACTACCGCCGCGTGGAAGTTCGTCGCGCTGCTCGGCTACGCGGCGATCTATGCCTATGTGGCGCCGTGGCATCTGTCGCCCGCCCGCTGGTACACCTGGGCGATCGCACTCGTCGGTGTGGACCTGCTCTACTACAGCTACCACCGCATCGCGCATCGGACCCGGTTGATCTGGGCGACGCACCAGGCGCACCACTCCAGCCGCTACTTCAACTTCGCCACCGCGCTACGCCAGAAGTGGAACAACAGCGGCGAGATCTTGATGTGGATTCCCTTGCCGCTGTTGGGCATTCCGCCGTGGATGGTGTTCGCCAGCTTTTCGGTGAGCCTGGTCTACCAGTTCTGGGTGCACACCGAACGGATCGACAAGCTGCCTCGGGCAGTCGAGTTCGTCTTCAACACTCCGTCGCATCACCGGGTGCACCACGGCATGGACCCCGAGTACCTGGACAAGAACTACGGCGGGATCCTGATCATCTGGGACCGGATGTTCGGCAGCTTCGCCCCGGAGCGGTTTCGCCCGCACTATGGGCTGACCAAGCCGGTCGACACCTTCAACATTGTGACCCTGCAATTCCACGAGTACGCCGCGATCATCGCCGATGTGCGCAGTGCGACTCGGTGGCGTGACCGTTTCGGTTACCTCTTCGGCCCGCCCGGCTGGCAACCCGTCGTCAGAGAACCGGCCGGGGGCTCCGGTTCGGAGATCGCGCTGACGTAATGCGGGGCACACCGGCGGGTGTTCGCCTAGGCTGACTAACGTCGCATCCGAGCGACAACGCCCGGCAAGTCAGGTCGCGGCGTGCCGATGAGAAGGGGACAACGTGGCACAGAGCTTGGGAGACACGCTCACTGCAGGAAAGAAACTCGTCAAGGGCGAGTCGCTGACCTCCAACAACGGGGCCTACACCCTGACGCTGCAGGAGGACGGCAACCTGGTTTTGGCGGCGCGGGGCAAAGCTATCTGGGCGTCGGGAACCAACGGCAACGACGTGGTGCGCGCCGAGGTGCAGGCGGACGGAAACTTCGTGCTGTACACCGCCGACAAGCCGATTTGGCACACCGACACCAAGGGCAAGAAGGACGTCAAGCTGGTTCTGCAGGACGACCGCAACCTGGTGCTCTACGCGGCCGACGGCGCGGCCTGGTCCACCAAGACCGAGACCGACGCCCCGCCGCCGGAGGAGCCCAAGGCTGAAGAGGCACCGGCTCCGGTGGAGGAGGCCGCACCTGCGGCCCGCACCTACACCGTGGTCGCCGGCGACACCCTGTTCGCCATCGCCGAGCGGTTCTACGGTGACGGCAACAAGTACCCGCAGATCGCGGAGGCCAGCGGTATCGCCAACCCCGACCTGATCCACCCCGGTCAGGAGCTGACGATCCCCTGATCGCCGCAGAGCGCCGACGCGGCGGCCCGGATCCCAAGTGGCCGGGCCGCCGCGCTGCGCCACGGTGGCTTGGTCTGGCCGGACCGAAACCGGCCCTCAACGATAGGAGTCGACGGTTGCGCAGGCTCGTTGCGCGGGTGCTGGCTGTGCTGCTGGGGATTGGTGCGACAGTTGCTGGCCCGACGGTCTTTCCGGCCCGAGCCGATCGGGTGCTGGTGTTCCCGGGGATGGAGATCCGCCAGGACACCCACGTCTGCACTCTCGGTTACGTCGACCCGGTGCTGCGGGTGGCCTTCACCGCCGGTCATTGCCGGGGGAGTGGAATCGTCACAGACCGGGGCGGAACGGTGATCGGCAGGCTGGCGACCTTTCGCGACAACACTCCTAATGGTTCGACGGTCAACACCGATCAGGTGATCGCCGACTACGAGGCGATAGAGCTGGCCGACGATGTCGATGTCAACGACGTCCTGCCGGATGGTCGGCACCTGCAGGCCGGCTCGGACGACGGCCTTGAGCCCGGGGAGCCGGTCTGCCACTTCGGCATTGTCACCGGAGAAACCTGCGGTACCGTCGAGCGGGTCAACAATGGCTGGTTCACCATGAGTCGCAGTGTTCGCAGTCAGCAGGGTGACTCCGGCGGCCCGGTGTATGCGCTGCGCGACGGTGGCTCGGCCCGGATTGTCGGACTGTTCAACAGCATGTGGGGCGACTACCCCGCCGCGGTGTCGTGGCCGGCGATCTCGCAGCAGGTCCGTGAAGACGTCGGCGTGCCGACCCCGCTGTCGTGACCGCGTCGCCTCGTCCACCCATCCAGATCGCCTGGGTCACCAGCGATCTCGATGCCACCGAGTCGACGCTGACCGCGTTGCTCGGGGTGCGCAAATGGATCCGTATGCCCGGGGTTCACTTCGCCCCGGACACGTGCAGCTATCTGGGCGAGCCGGCTGATTTCGTCGCCGACATCGCGCTGAGTTACGTCGGTGACATGCAGTTGGAGCTGATCGCACCGGTGCGCGGACGCAGCCTCTACGACGACTTCCTCCGTGCCCACGGACCAGGCCTGCACCATGTCTGCATCGAGGCCGAGGACCCCGAAAACTTCGACGTTATGCTGAACGACGCCGCCGAGCAGGGCGCCCAGATCGTTGCCCGGGGCGTGATGCCTGGCGGCATGCAATTCGCGTACGTCTCAGCTCCGGAAGCCGGCATCCCCTACCTGGAGATCGCCTACATCCCTGCCGAGATCCGAGCGGTCTTCGACTACATCAAACAGGAGCAGCGGTAACCACCGCATCGGCGCCGATGAGCAGCGCCGGCGACAACGAGGAGTGGCGGCAATGAGCACCCAGATCCCGGACACCACCAGTGCCGACACGGTTTCGGAGTGGTCCGACGAGTTCGACGTCGTGGTGATCGGCTTCGGCATCGGTGGCGGCTGCGCGGCCGTCACTGCGGCGGCAGCCGGAGCGCGGGTCCTGGTGCTGGAGCGGGCCGCCGAGGCGGGCGGTACCACTGCCATGGCAGGCGGCCACTTCTATCTCGGCGGCGGCACCGCGGTCCAGCAGGCCACCGGGCATGCCGACACCGCGGACGAGATGTACAAGTACCTCGTCGCGGTGTCGCGCGAACCCGAGCACGACAAGATCCGGGCCTACTGCGACGGCAGCGTCGAGCACTTCAACTGGCTGGAAGACCTCGGAATTGCGTTCGAGCGCAGTTACTATCCGGAGAAGGCGGTGATCCAGCCCAACACCGAGGGGCTGATGTTCACCGGCAACGAGAAGGTGTGGCCGTTCCTCAACGAGGCCGTTCCGGCACCGCGCGGGCACAAGGTTCCGGTGCCCGGTGACACCCAGGGCGCCAAGATGGCAATCGACCTGCTGCTCAAGCGGGCCGACAACCTCGGGGTGACGATCCGCTACGAAACCGGTGCCACCGGGCTGGTCACCGACGGTTCCGGCGCCGTCGTGGGTGTTACGTGGAAGCACTTCACCGAAAGCGGTGTGATCAAAGCGAAGTCGGTGGTGATTGCCGCCGGTGGCTTCGTGATGAACCCGGAGATGGTCGCCCAGTACACACCGAAGCTGGCCGAGAAGCCGTTCGTGCTGGGCAACACCTACGACGACGGGCTGGGCATCCGGATGGGGATGTCGGTGGGCGGCGCCACCAAGCACATGGACCAGATATTCATCACCGCGCCGGTCTACCCGCCCTCGATCCTGCTCACCGGGATCATCGTCAACAAAGAGGGCAAGCGCTTTGTCGCCGAGGACTCCTACCACTCACGCACGTCGGGATTCGTGATGGACCAGCCCGACAGCGCAGCCTTCCTGATCGTCGACGAGGCCCACATGCGCAAGCCGCAGGTGCCCTTGGTCCCGCTGATCGACGGATGGGAGACCGTGCCGGAAATGGAAGCCGCACTGGGCATTCCGGAAGGAAACCTGGTGGCGACCCTGGACCGCTACAACACGTACGCGGCGCAGGGCGAGGACCCGGACTTCCACAAGCAGCCGCCGTTCCTGGCGCCGCAGGACAACGGCCCGTGGGGCGCGTTCGACCTGTCGCTGGGCAAGGCGGTCTACGCCGGCTTCACCATCGGCGGGTTGGCGACGTCGGTGGACGGCGAAGTCTTGCGCAGTGACGGCCAGCCGATACCGGGCCTCTATGCAGCCGGGGCCTGTGCGGCCAACATCGCTCAGGACGGCAAGGGATACGCCAGCGGGACCCAGTTGGGCGAGGGCTCGTTCTTCGGCCGACGCGCCGGGGCACACGCGGCATCTCACTAGAGCGTTCTTGGCGCGAGCAGACGCAAAATCGCCCGTTTTTAACAGATTTAGGGCGATTTTGCGTCTGCTCGCGGTGGAGTGCGGGGGGCAGGCTAGACCGCGGAGAGGTCCCAGCGGCCCTGGCCCAGCAGTTCCAGCACGTGCTTGTGGTGCTGGCGCACCGTGTGCCGGTGGCTCACGCTGACCAGGATGGTGTCGGGCAGCTCGGAGCGCAGCAACCGATACAGCGTCAGCTCCAGGCCTTCGTCGAGCGCCGACGTCGACTCGTCGAGGAACGCAGCCTTGGGCCGGGTCAACAGGATTCGGGCGAACGCCACCCGCTGCTGCTCACCGGGCGAGAGCACCTTGGCCCAATCCTCGACGTCGTCGAGCCGATCGACCAGGTTCGGCAGTGACACCTTGACCAACGCTTCGGTGATCTCGGCGTCGGCGACCTCGCCGACCGCCAGCGGGTAGGACACCACCGCGCGCAGATCACCCAGCGGGATGTAGGGCAGCTGCGAGATGAACATCGTGGCGTTGACCGCATCGGGGCGCCGCAGCGTTCCCGACGCGTACGGCCACAACTGCGCCAGGCTGCGCAGCAGCGTCGTCTTGCCGCTGCCCGACGGTCCGGCGATCATCAGCGCGTCACCGATGCCCAGGTGCATATCGAGTGCCTCGATCAGGGGGATGCCCTCGGGGTTGCGCACCTCGACGCCCTCGAGGGCCACCGTGCCGTCCGGGCTGGGCTTGACCAACAGCTCGGGAAGGTCCCGTGCCTCCCGGTTGGCTTCCACCAGGCCGTGCAGACGGATGATCGAGGCCCGGTAGCCGGCGAAGTTGTCGTAGGCGTTGCGGAAGAACGACAGCGAGTCGGAGATATTGCCGAACGCCGACGCGGTCTGCGCCACCCCGCCGAACATGATCTGTCCGGAGAACAGCCGCGGCGCCTGAATCACCCAGGGCAGCGGCACGATCGCCTGGCTCACCGACAGGTTCCAGCCGGAGAACCCGATGGTCCGGTTCACGAACTTCAGATAGTTGGCGATGATCGCGCGGAACCGCGTCCGCAGCTGGACCCGCTCGGCCAGCTCGCCGCGGTAGAACGCCACCGACTCGGCGGCGTCACGCACCCGCACCAGCGCATACCGGAAGGCGGCGTTGGTGAGCTCGTTGCGGAAGCTCAACCGGATCAGGGGGCGGCCGATCCAGAACGCGACGATGGTTGCGATGGCCACGTAGACCAGGACGATCAAGAACATCGCCCGCGGAATGTCGAACCCGAACACGGTCAGGGTGCCCGACAGATTCCACAGGATGGCGGTGAACGACACCACCGTGACCATGGACTGCACGGCGCCGAACAACAGCGTGCTGCCGGTGCCGTTGGCCGGTGCGTTGACGTTGGCGCCGTTGCCCGCGGTGAAGATGTCGATGTCCTGCTGAATACGCTGGTCGGGGTTGTCGATCGCGCCTTCGATGGCTTCGCCGACGGCGGGGTCGAGCGGTGTCTTGACGAAGTGGGCCCGGTAGTAGGCCCGTCCGTCCAACCAGTCCCCGGTCAGTCGCTCGGTGAGCCAGCTACGCCAGTTCACCATGAAGTGCTGGGTCAGGTAGATATCAAGCATGACGCGCATCACATGCAGCACGGCCATCAGGCTGAAGATGCCGATCGACATCCAGAATCCATGTACGCCCGAGGCTTTGATGGCCTCGTCGCCCCCGGCGGCGCCCTGGAAGGCGGTCTGCAACGACGAGTACATGTCGTTGCCCTGGAAGCTGAACAACACGTTGAGCCGGACCGCGGTGATCACCGACAGCAGCAGCACACCCAACATCAGCCAGACCCGGCGGCTGTCACGCCCGGTGAAGTAGGCGCCGCTGATCTCCCAGAACTGGCGCCCCCATCGAGTGCTGACCCGCAGCAGGGTCGCCACGGCCAGCACGCTAACCGCGCTGATGGTCCAGGCCAGCGCGATCCACACCAGTGAATCGGGCAGCGCGTGCGCCCAGTCGATGGACGGATTGAACAGCTTCGAGTCCACTGTCGATGTCTCCTTGCCGTTCGTGTTGCCGCAATCGCGTCGCGGTCGGTATCCGAATCGAGAAATCCCGTGCGAAACCTACCGCAGCAGTGCGGCGTCGTGCCGGATAAGCAATGCCCGGCACCCCGCCGACGCGACGGTGCCCCCGGGTTGCAGGCGCCGGCCACCGCGTACCGTTGTGCTGTGGCTAACACCTCCAAGACTGTCTCCGCAACGCGAACCAAGTCGGGTCGGCTCAGCGGGAAATTCTGGAAACTGCTGGGCGCCAGCACCGAGAAGAACCAGAGTCGTTCGATGGCCGAGGTCACGGCGGCCGGCGAGTACGCCAAGAAGGCGGCGGGGCTCGACGACGAGCAGCTGCTCAAAGCCGCGCAACTGCTCAAACTCAAGGAGCTGGCCGACGCCTCGGACATCCCGCAGTTCTTGGCGATCGCCCGCGAAGCGGCCGAGCGCAGCATCGGCCAGCGTCCGTTCGATGTTCAGTTGCAGGGCGCGCTGCGGATGCTGGCCGGGGACGTGGTCGAGATGGCCACCGGTGAAGGCAAGACGCTCTCCGGTGCGATCGCCGCCGCCGGATACGCCATCGGTGGCCGGCACGTGCACGTGGTCACCATCAACGACTACCTGGCCCGCCGTGACGCCGAATGGATGGGCCCGCTGCTGGAGGCGCTTGGGGTCACCGTCGGCTGGATCACCGAAGACTCCACGGCGGCAGAGCGCCGCGCGGCCTACAAGTGCGATGTCACCTACGCGTCGATCAACGAGATCGGCTTCGATGTGCTGCGCGACCAGCTGGTCACCGATGTCGACGACCTGGTCTCGCCCAACCCCGACGTGGCGCTGATCGACGAGGCGGACTCGGTGTTGGTCGACGAGGCGCTGGTGCCGTTGGTGCTGGCCGGCACCACCCACCGCGAGACGCCGCGGATGGAGATCGTCGAGCTGGTCGGACGACTCAAGCCCGGGGTGGACTACGACTCCGACGAGGACCGGCGCAACATCCACCTCACCGAGGTGGGGGCGAACAAAGTCGAGAAGGCGCTCGGCGGCATCGACCTGTACTCCGAGGAGCACGTGGTCTCCACGCTGACCGAGGTCAACGTCGCCCTGCACGCCCACGTGCTGCTGCAGCGCGACGTGCACTACATCGTCCGCGACGGCAAGGTACAGCTGATCAACGCCTCGCGCGGCCGGATCGCCGCCCTGCAGCGCTGGCCGGACGGCCTGCAGGCCGCGGTGGAGGCCAAGGAAGGCATCGAGACCACCGAGACCGGTGAGGTGCTCGACACCATCACGGTGCAGGCGCTGGTCAACCGGTACCCGACCGTGTGCGGCATGACCGGTACCGCGCTGGCGGCCGGTGAGCAGTTGCGGCAGTTCTATCAGCTGGGGGTTTCGCCGATCCCGCCGAACATGCCCAACATCCGCGAGGACGAGGCGGACCGGGTCTACATCACCGCCGCGGCCAAGAACGACGCGATCGTGGCGCACATCGTCGAGGTGCACGCCACCGGACAGCCGGTCCTGGTCGGCACCCACGACGTCGCCGAGTCCGAGGAACTGCACGAGCGGCTGCGCAAGCGCGGTGTTCCGGCGGTGGTCCTCAACGCCAAGAACGACGCCGAAGAGGCCACGGTGATCGCCGAGGCCGGCAAGCTCGGGGTGGTCACCGTCTCCACCCAGATGGCCGGCCGCGGCACCGACATCCGCCTGGGCGGATCCGAAGAGGCTGACCACGACGCGATCGTCGAACTGGGCGGGCTGCACGTGATCGGCACCGGCCGACAGCACACCCAGCGCCTCGACAACCAGTTGCGGGGCCGCGCCGGCCGTCAGGGCGACCCCGGTTCGTCGGTGTTCTTCTCCAGTTGGGAAGACGAGGTCGCCGCGACCAACCTGGAAGCCAACAAGCTGCCCACCGAGACCGACGACGACGGCCGGATCCTCAGCCCCAAGGCCTCCGGTCTGCTCGACCACGCGCAGCGCATCGCCGAGGGCAAGCTGCTCGACATCCACGCCAACACCTGGCGGTACAACCAGCTGATCGCCCAGCAGCGCACCATCATCGTGGAACGGCGCAACACGCTGTTGTCCACCCCGGCGGCTCGTGAGGAGCTGGCCGAGCTCACCCCGAAGCGCTACGCGGAATTGAAGGAGCAGCTGGGGCAAGACGGGGAGGACGGCGAAGCCAAGCTGGAGAAGATCTGCCGGCTGATCATGCTCTACCACCTGGACCGCGGCTGGGCCGACCACCTGGCGTACTTGGCCGACATCCGGGAGAGCATCCACCTGCGTGCCCTGGGCCGGCAGAACCCGCTCGACGAGTTCCACCGGTTGGCGCTCGACGCGTTCGCCTCCCTGGCCGCCGATGCCATCGAGGCGTCCCAGCAGACCCTGGAGACCTCGGATTCGATCGAGTCCGAGCCGGGTATCGACCTGTCGAAGCTGGCCCGGCCCACCTCGACGTGGACCTACATGGTTCGCGACAACCCGCTGAGCGACGACAGCATGGACGCGCTGAGCCTGCCCGGGATCTTCCGCTAGGGGGTCGGTATGGCTGCCGGCTCTGGCACCGAGCAAGTCCAAGACCGGGTACTCACGGTGCCCAACGTGATCAGCCTGGCACGTCTCGGGCTGATCGGCGTCTTTCTCTATCTACTGCTGGTTGCGCGGGCGGACGGGCCGGCGGTGGCGACGCTGATGCTCAGCGGCGCCTCGGACTGGGCCGACGGCAAAGTGGCCCGGCTGTTCAACCAGTATTCGACGCTGGGCGCCCTGCTGGACCCGGCGATCGACCGGCTCTACATGATCGCCATTCCAGTCGCGTTCGGGGTGCGCGGATTGGTGCCCTGGGCGATCATCGCAACGCTGCTGGCCCGAGACCTGCTGCTGGCCGCCACGCTGCCGGCGCTGCGTAGCCGGGGCCTGACCGCGCTGCCGGTCACCTATGTGGGTAAAGCGGGCACCTTCGCGCTGATGTCGGCGTTTCCGCTGATCCTGCTGGGACAGTGGGACGCGCTGTGGAGCCGCGTGGTGCTGGCGGCCGGATGGGGTTTCCTGATCTGGGGATTGGGCATGTACCTGTGGGCGTTCGTGCTGTACCTGATCCAGGTGAGACTGGTGGTCCGCACCATGCCGAAGGTTGCCGGTGGCTGAGCCGTTCTTCGCGCTGAGCGGATACGACTCCCAGGGGGCAGGCACCCACGAGGCCGGCAGGCCGCGGAAATTCGCAGTGCCGTCTCTGCTGCGTTCCCTGCTGTCCGAACATCTCGACTCGGGCTATGCCGCCGCGGCGGCCAGGCGTGCACGCCGCACCGCGCCCCCGGCGGCCACCGCCCGGGTCGCGGGGTGGGCATGGGAGGCGGTGGCGGCGTTGCTGGTGGCGACGGTGTTCGCCGTCGCGGTGGCGCAGGCGCGGTCGGTGGCCCCCGGGGTGCACGACGCCCAACAGGTACTGGCGAAAAACGTCCGAGCGGCCGAAATCGTCACCGGCCGGCTGGCCGACAAACGTGACACCTACGCCAATCGTGTCGACGAGCTGCGCCGGCACCGGCTGGCCGACGACGCCCAGGGGCAGCGGGTGCTGGCCGGCCTGGATGCGCTCAGCCTGGAGGCTGCCAGCACGCGGGTGAGCGGTCCCGGGGTGACCGTCACCGTCACCGACCCCGGAGCCGGGCGAAATCTCTCCGATGCCTCCAAACAGCGGGTGTCGGGCAGCCAGCAGATCATCTTGGACCGCGACCTGCAGCTGGTCGTCAACTCGCTATGGGCCAGCGGAGCCGAGGCGATCGCCGTTGGCGACGTGCGCATCGGCCCGAATGTCACGATCCGGCAGGCCGGCGGAGCCATTTTGGTCGACAACAAGCCGATCAGCAGTCCCTATTTGCTGCAAGCCATCGGACCGCCAGGCCGGCTGCGCGACGCCTTCGACCGCAGCCCGGGGCTGTACCGGCTACGGCTGCTGGAGGCCTCTTACGGGGTGGTGGTCCGTGTCGACGGCCGCAGCTCGGCCGACATCACCCTGCCGGCCGGATCGATACGAGATGTCCGGTTTGCCAAACAGATAGGGGCATCGTGACGCAAGCTTGCGCTGCGGGCCGCGGCTTGGCCGTAGTGGCCGGAACGGGTCCGGTTCGGGAGGCTGGAGTGATGTCGCAATGATCGGTATCGCCGCGCTGATCGCCGGCATCGTCTTGGGGTTGATCTTTCACCCCAGCGTGCCGGAGGTGGTTCAGCCCTACCTGCCGATCGCCGTGGTGGCCGCGCTGGACGCCGTGTTCGGCGGCCTGCGTGCCTACCTAGAGCGGATCTTTGACGCGAAGGTGTTCGTCGTGTCGTTCGTGTTCAACGTTCTGGTCGCCGCGCTGCTGGTCTACCTCGGTGACCAGTTGGGGGTCGGCACACAGCTGTCGACCGCGATCATCGTGGTGTTGGGCATCCGCATCTTCGGCAACGCAGCGGCGCTGCGGCGACGGTTGTTCGGGGCCTGACACGCATGAGTAGCACCGACCCGGCGTCGCACGGCCGCCACGAGCTGCCGCAGCCGCCCTCGCAGAACGGTATGCCGCCGCCCCGCGGCCGTTCCGGGCCGCTGTTCAGCGTGCTGGGAATGCTGCTGTGCCTGCTGTTGGGCGTGGCGATTGTCACTCAGGTCCGCCAGAACGACTCCCAGGACGCGCTGGAGACGGCCCGGCCCGCTGACCTGCTGGTGCTGCTGGACTCGCTGCGCCAACGCGAGGCCACCCTTAACACCGAAGTCGCCGAGCTGCAGCAGACGCTCAACGCCCTGCAGGAATCCGGCAGCAGTGACCAGGCCGCCATCGAGAACGCCCAAGCGCGGCTAGCCGCCCTGGCGATCATGATCGGCACCGTGGGCGCGGTCGGACCCGGCGTCGTGGTCACCGTCGACGATCCGGCCCGCGGGGTGGCACCCGAGACGATGCTCGACGTGATCAACGAGCTGCGGGCTGCCGGTGCCGAGGCGATGGAGGTCCGCGACGGCACCAAGGCGGTGCGCATCGGGGTGGATTCGTGGGTTGGCGGCACACCCGGTGCGCTGGAGTTCGACGGCACGGCTCTGACGCCGCCGTATTCGGTTCTGGCGATTGGGGATCCCCCCACTCTGGCGGCCGCGATGAACATTCCCGGCGGGGCCGTCGACAGCGTCAAACGTCTTGGCGGTGCCATGGCAGTGCAGCAGGCCGACCGCGTTCAGGTGACCGTGTTGCGACAACCGAAACCCCGCCAATACGCTCAGCCAGTCAAGTGAGCCCGACAGCGCAAGGAGCACGATCACCGTGAGCTCGGAAAGCTTAGTTCCATCCGACCTGTACTACACCGCTGAGCATGAGTGGGTTCGCCGCACCGGCCCGGACACCGTCCGCGTGGGTATCACCGACTTCGCGCAGGCCGCCCTGGGTGACGTGGTCTTCGTGCAGCTGCCCGCAGCGGGCACCGGGGTCACCGCAGGAGAGGCCTTTGGCGAAGTGGAGTCGACCAAGTCGGTCTCGGACCTCTACGCACCGATCACCGCGTCGGTGAGCGCGGTCAACGCCGAACTGGACGCTAACCCGCAATTGGTGAACTCCGACCCCTACGGCGCCGGCTGGCTGCTGGAACTTCAGGTGGCGAACGCGGATTCGGCGGCTCTGGACCAGAGTTTGTCGGGGCTGCTGACCGCCGATGCCTACCGGGCGACGTTGTCGGAATGACGATTGTTAGCCTGCCTGCCGGGACGCGCGGGTATCCACCCGACACGATCCCGCGGTGCGGGGGACATGACGTACCGCTGCGCGGTACGGTCGACTCAACGATTCAGGGTTGGGCGCAAGACATGTCCGGCGGGCGCGACCAGGTAGCAAAACAGCGGCCAGTGAGGAGTAGCGGGTGACGGAGAAGGACCCGGCAACGGGGCAAGACCAGGCAGGCGATGAGGTCACGGTGGAAACCACATCGGTTTTCCGCGCCGACTTCCTCAACGAACTCGACGCTCCCTCGCAGGCGGGCGGCGAGAGCCTCACCTCGGGTGTGGAAGGGCTGCCCGTGGGTTCGGCACTGCTGGTCGTCAAGCGCGGTCCCAACGCCGGATCGCGGTTCCTGCTCGACCAACCGGTCACCGCGGCAGGTCGGCACCCCGACAGCGACATCTTCCTCGATGACGTCACGGTGAGTCGTCGTCATGCCGAGTTCCGGCTGGAGGGCAACGAGTTTCAGGTTGTCGACGTCGGCAGCCTCAACGGGACCTATGTCAACCGGGAGCCGGTCGATTCGGCGGTCCTGGTCAACGGCGATGAGGTGCAGGTCGGCAAGTTCCGCCTGGTGTTCCTGACCGGCCCGAAGACGGGTGAGACCGAGGCCGGGCCGGGCAGCTAATGACCGCGCCGGACAGCCCTGAACTGGCCGGGATGTCAATTGGAGCGGTGCTGGACCTGCTTCGGCCGGATTTTCCCGACGTCACGGTCTCCAAGATTCGTTTCCTGGAAACCGAGGGGCTGGTCATGCCGCAGCGGGCGGCGTCGGGCTACCGCCGATTCAGTGCGTACGACTGCGCACGGCTGCGTTACGTGCTGACCGCACAGCGCGACCATTACCTACCGTTGAAAGTGATCAAGGCGCGGCTGGACGCCGAAGCGGATGGCGCGCTGCCGTCACCGGAGTCGCCTTACCCCACGCCACGACTGGTGTCGGCAGGCAGCGAGATCGCCCATAACGGGACGGCGCTGCCCGCGCCGCCGCGGCAGGTGCGGTTGAGCCGGGAGGATCTGCTGGCGCGCTCGGGCGGCGACGATGCGCTGTTGACGGCATTGGTCAGATCGGGCGTGATCACCGCCGGCCCGGGGGGACTGTTCGACGAGCACGCGGTGGTGATCGTCCAGTGCGCGCGCGGCTTGGCCGACTACGGCGTGGAGCCGCGGCACCTGCGAGCATTTCGCTCGGCGGCAGACCGGCAGTCCGACCTGATCGCCCAGATTGCGGGCCCGCTGGTCAAGGGCGGCAAGGCGGGCGCACGCGACCGGGCCGATGACTTGGCGCGCGAGGTCGCGGCGCTGGCGATCGCTCTGCACACCGCGCTGCTCAAGTCGTCGGTACACGACGTACTGCACGGCTGAGGACTAGACTTCGCCTCGGCGGCTTGTTGCGCGGCATGCGGTTTCCGACCGGGGGTTTCGCAGCGAGTCATACTGGGACGACAGGGACTTTGGGACGCAGCGAACGCGGAGGGCTGACTGGAGATGGGTGAAGTACGCGTGGTCGGCATCCGCGTCGAGCAGCCGCAGAACCAGCCGGTGCTGCTCCTGCGCGAAGCCGACGGTGATCGATATCTCCCGATCTGGATCGGGCAGGCCGAAGCTGCCGCCATCGCCTTGGAGCAACAGGGTGTGGAGCCCGCCCGGCCGCTGACTCACGACTTGATCCGTGACTTGATCGGCGCGCTCGGGCATTCGCTCAAGGAGGTCCGAATCGTCGACTTGCAGGAGGGCACGTTCTACGCCGACTTGATCTTCGATCGCGACATCACGGTGTCGGCGCGCCCGTCGGACTCGGTGGCCATCGCGTTGCGGGTGGGTGTGCCGATCTACGTCGAAGAAGCGGTGCTGGCCGAGGCGGGCCTGCTGATCCCCGACGAGGGCGATGACGAGACGGCCGGCACGGTGCGTGAAGACGAGGTGGAGAAGTTCAAGGAATTCCTCGATAGCGTGTCGCCCGACGATTTCAAAGCAACCTGACCCGGCGCGGCGGACTCAGCCTCGTCACAGATCCGTTTCATCTCTCTGCCGTCGGCGCGACACGCCCGAACGAAAGCAACACGCGCAAAAGACGGCCCCCATACTTGAACCACGGCGGGAACAACTGCACAGCAGCTCGTCGGAGGGCGTATGCTCACGACCAACTCGGGCAAGAGCAAACGCGGCCACTGGCCAGTCAGTGGCAACGAGCGCGATCGGCGAGAGGAAGCAGCGTGGGCGACCAACCGGGGCAGGAACAGCTGGACTTCACGGGTCAGCCCGACAAGGGTGACCGCGAAGTCCCCGCGGCCCCCACCAGCGCCGGCCAACCCGTACAGGGCGGCCTGTTCCCGGACGACTCCGTTCCCGATGAACTCGTCGGTTACCGCGGCCCCAGCGCCTGCCAGATCGCCGGCATCACCTACCGCCAGCTCGACTACTGGGCTCGTACCTCGCTGGTGGTGCCCTCCATCCGGGGTGCGGCCGGCTCCGGCAGCCAGCGGCTGTACTCGTTCAAAGACATCCTGGTGCTCAAGATCGTCAAGCGACTTCTCGACACCGGCATCTCGCTGCACAACATCCGGATCGCTGTCGACCACCTTCGCGAGCGCGGTGTCCAGGATCTGGCCAACATCACGCTGTTCTCCGACGGCACCACCGTGTACGAATGCACCTCGGCTGAAGAGGTCGTCGACCTGCTGCAGGGCGGCCAGGGCGTGTTCGGTATCGCGGTGTCCGGCGCGATGCGCGAGCTGACCGGCGTGATCTCCGACTTCCCCGGCGAGCGTGCCGACGGCGGCGAGTCGATCGCCGCACCGGAAGACGAATTGGCCAGCCGCCGCAAGTTCCGCGACCGCAAAACCGGTTAGGGCTCAAAACCTCGACGCAGCGGTTGAAAACCGCCCAGGAATCCTGGCCGCATGGGCTCGGCGGGTAGTATTGGGTCCGCATCAGCCTCTCGCGGGAGAGTTCCGTGGCAGCCAGCCGCGGACGCCGAAGGAGCAATACCTCTCCGTCAACCTCTCAGGCACCCGGACCGCGCCGGCATTGATGCCTCTGGAAAGCGGTGACGCCCGTTCGGGTTTCACCCGCCCATGGGGAAAGGCACCGAAGAAATCTCGGGGCCGAATCTCTCAGGCGCCCGGGCCGGGCAGACGACAGAGGGGGAGGACACCGTCTCGCAGTCGTCTAGCGCCCAGGAGTCCCCGTGTCCGAGCACCCCGAATCCCGCTTCGTTGACCGGCATATCGGCCCCGACAGCGTCGCGATCAGCGCGATGCTCGCCACCATCGGTGTCGCGTCGCTGGAGGATCTCGCGGCCAAGGCTGTTCCCGCCGGTATCCTCGACGCGCTGAGTGCCGACGGCATCGCGCCCGGGCTGGACGTCTTGCCGGCCCCGGCTACCGAGGCCCAGACCCTGGCCGAGCTGCGCGCCCTGGCCGATGCCAGCACGGTCGCGGCGTCGATGATCGGCCAGGGCTACTACGACACGTTCACCCCGCCGGTTCTGCTGCGCAACATCATGCAGAATCCGGCCTGGTACACCGCTTACACGCCGTACCAACCCGAAATCAGCCAGGGCCGGCTCGAGGCGCTGCTGAACTTCCAGACCATGATCGCCGATCTGACCGGGTGCGAGATCGCCAACGCCTCGATGCTCGACGAGGGCACCGCGGCCGCCGAGGCAATGACGTTGATGCACCGCGCGACGCGCGGCACCTCGCACCGTTTGCTGGTCGACGCCGACCTGTTCGCCCAGACGGCGGCGGTCCTGGCGACTCGGGCCGAACCGCTGCGCATCGAGATCGTGACGGCCGACCTGCGTGACGGACTTCCCGACGGTGACTTTTTCGGGGTGATCGTGCAGTTGCCGGGCGCCTCGGGGCGGATCACCGACTGGTCGGGGCTGATCGAGGCCGCCCACGGCCGGGGCGCGCTGGTGGCGGTGGGCGCGGATCTGCTGGCATGCACGCTGCTCACCCCGCCCGGCGAGATCGGCGCGGACGTGGCGTTCGGCACTGCCCAACGGTTCGGGGTGCCGATGGGCTTCGGCGGCCCGCATGCCGGCTACCTGGCGGTGCACTCGGGTCACGCCCGCCAGCTGCCCGGGCGGCTGGTCGGGGTGTCCAGGGATCGGGATGGCGCTGATGCCTACCGGCTGGCGCTGCAAACTCGCGAACAGCACATCCGCCGGGACAAGGCCACGTCGAACATCTGCACCGCGCAGGTGCTGCTGGCGGTGATGGCCGCGATGTATGCCAGCTACCACGGCGCCGACGGTCTGACCGCGATCGCGCGGCGAGTGCACGCCCAGGCCGAGAAGATCGGCGCCGCCCTTGGTGACGCGCTGGTGCACGACCGCTATTTCGACACGGTGCTGGCCCGGGTGCCGGGCCGCGCCGACGAGGTGATCGCCGCGGCCAAGGCCGGCGGGATCAACCTGTGGCGCGTCGACGCCGACCACGTCTCGGTGGCCTGCGATGAAACGACCACCGACGCGCAGGTGGCCGCGGTGCTGGACGCCTTCGGGCTGGCGGCGGTCGAGCCGGCCGGCGCGCCCATCGACACCCGCACGTCGGAATTCCTGACCCACCCGGCGTTCACCCGCTATCGCACCGAAACCGCGATGATGCGTTACCTGCGCTCGCTGTCGGACAAGGACATCGCCTTGGACCGCAGCATGATTCCGCTCGGGTCGTGCACGATGAAGCTCAACGCCGCCGCCGAGATGGAGTCGATCACCTGGCCCGAGTTCGCGCGCCAGCACCCGTTCGCTCCGGCCGGTGACGCCGTGGGCTTGCGGACGCTGATCGCGCAGCTGGAGAGCTGGCTGGCGGGCATCACCGGATATGACGCGGTGTCGCTGCAACCCAACGCGGGATCGCAGGGGGAGTACGCCGGTCTGCTGGCGATCCACGCCTATCACGCCAGCCGCGGCGAGTCGCACCGCGATATCTGCCTGATCCCCTCCAGCGCCCACGGCACCAACGCCGCGTCGGCGGCGCTGGCCGGGATGCGGGTGGTGGTGGTGGCCTGCCGTGACAACGGCGACGTCGACCTCGACGACCTGCGGGCCAAGGTGGACCAGCACGCCGCGGCGTTGTCGACGTTGATGATCACCTACCCCTCCACGCACGGCGTCTACGAGCACGACATCGCCGAGATCTGCGCCGCCGTGCACGACGCCGGCGGCCAGGTTTACGTCGACGGCGCCAATCTCAATGCGCTGGTCGGGCTGGCCCGGCCCGGAAAGTTCGGCGGAGACGTCAGCCACCTCAACCTGCACAAGACCTTCTGCATCCCGCACGGGGGCGGCGGCCCTGGCGTCGGACCGGTGGCGGTGCGGGAGCACCTGGCCGAGTTTCTGCCCGGACACCCGCTGGCCGCTGAGTTGCCCGGCGGGCATCCGGTGTCGGCGGCGCCGTACGGGTCCGCGTCGATCCTGCCGATCACCTGGGCCTACATCCGGATGATGGGTGCCGACGGCCTGCGCGCGGCGTCACTGACCGCGATCGCGTCGGCGAACTACATCGCCCGACGGCTGGATGAGCATTACCCGGTGCTCTACACCGGTGAGAACGGCATGGTCGCCCACGAGTGCATCCTGGACCTGCGAGAGATCACCAAAAGCACCGGTGTGACCGTCGACGATGTCGCAAAACGGTTGGCCGACTACGGTTTCCACGCCCCGACCATGAGCTTCCCGGTGGCTGGAACCCTGATGGTGGAGCCCACCGAGAGCGAGAGCCTCGCCGAGGTCGATGCGTTCTGCGAGGCGATGATCGCCATTCGCGGCGAGATCGACCGGGTCGGTTCCGGCGAATGGACGGTTGAGGACAATCCGCTGCGCGGGGCCCCGCACACCGCGGAGTGCCTGATGGTCGACAAGTGGGAGCACCCCTACACCCGGGAACAGGCCGCCTACCCGCTGGGCCGCGGATTCCGACCGAAGGTGTGGCCCCCGGTACGCCGGATCGACGGCGCCTTCGGCGACCGCAACCTGGTTTGCTCGTGCCCGCCGGTGGAGGCCTTCAGCTGATCTGCCGGCGGTCGCTGCCTCAGCTGAGCAGCGAGTTCAGCGCACCGGCAAGTTCGGGGGAGTTCGCCCCGCGCAGGTTCTGGTATGTGCCACCGGAAAGTTGTGCCACCGACTGCCAGGTCGCCTGGTCGGCGTCCGCCCCGAAGTCGATGACGTTGACCGCCACCGGTCGCTGCGGGTCGTTGTTGGCCCGGATGAAGTCTTGGAGCCCAGGGCCGTCCAAAGTCCGGTCGGTGTGCGGGCCCGCGGTGATGACAAGCACCGAATTGGCCTGCCCGGGCCGGTAGTTGGCCAAGGCCTGGGTGTACACCATACGCAGCGTCGTGAACGACACCGCACCTCCCGGCGTCGAGCTCAGGTCGTTGAGCTCACTGACCAAGGCCTCCGCGCGAGTCCCGCCGTTGAGCGGCTCGTCCAGCGGGCCACCGGTGACCACATTGCGGCCCTCGGTGCCGTCGAAGGTCCACAGGCCCACAGACGAATTCGGGGCCAGGGCCTTGATCCGTTGATCGAGCGCCGCGATCACGTGGGCCAATCGGCTCTTGCCGCCTTCGTCGGTGGTCATCGACTGGTCGAGCATCACCGTGACGGCCGCACTGCCCGGCAAAGTGGTCAGGGCGCCCGCCAGGGCGGCGCGCGTCGCATCGTCGCCGACCGACAGCGTGTCCGACACCGCCGGGAAGCCGGTCACCTCGCTGCTGGGCGGTGCGACCCCTTCCACGCGGAATCCGGCTTTGGCCAGCTCGGCGAGCTGGTCGGGCTTGCGGGCGAAGCGAGCGAATTCGCTGGCAGCGCTGATCTGTTCCTGCGACAACCAGGACCCGGCGAGCAACACGGTGGGGTAGTCGGCGACCGGCACCGGACCCGGCGGCCGCCAGGATGCCAGCGTGGTCGCCGGATCCGACAGCGACTGGCCACGGGTGAACAGTTGCTGCTCGGTGGTCACCACCGCGTGCACCGGTGCCGCCGCCAGATCTCCCTGGCGCAGAAGCACGTTCAACGCCTCAGCGAGCGAAGCGTCGGCCAGCTTGGGTTCTCCGCCCGCGAGCCGGTGCACCCCACCGATCCCATCGATGATGGGCGCTCCCTTGGGGGCGACTCCGGCAGCCACTGCCTCGCCGGCCAGGAAGGCGGCGTCGCCGTTGCCGCCGATCGGCAGCGCCAGCCGCAGCGGCCCCCAGCCGGCCAGCCCGAGATGACCCAGTCCGTCAGGGTCGGACTGCAGGTCGGGCAGACTCGCCCAGCTCTGCTTCTGTAGCGCGCTTTTGAGCTCGGGGCGGATCGCCAACAACACCGGCGAGGTGACCAGCGAACGACTGTCGCTGACCGTTTCCGCACCCGTGGAGGCCTGCAGCCGGGCCGTGGAGACCGAACTGCCCGGAATCCACAGTGCCGGGCGTTGCCCGAGTTGCGCGGGCCAGTCGCCGATGAAACCGCTGACCACGGCATCGGAATCGACCGGCTTGACCTGCACCGACACACAGCGGTCACCGATCGGCTTGGCGGTCTTGTTGAACCTGTCGGCGAAGCCCTGTACATGGTCGGCGATCGTCGGGTCCGCGACGACGGCCACCGTCAGATCGCCTGCCGGGCAGTTGCCGGCGGCGACGGCGGAACGATGCGACAACGAGTTGCCGAAGAAGCGCCACAGGATTACCGCGCCCACGATGACGATCACCGACACCAGTGCGGCGATCACGCCGACGCTGACGCCGCGCGACCCCGAGTCGTTGCGATGCCGGCGCCACCGGTCGAGGTCGCGGTGTCCGCCGCGCGGCTCGTCTTGATCCGCGACCGATGACTCGCCGGCCACGCCGCCTATGGCGCCGAAAGGACCGGTGCGGTAACGCGACTCCTCATCGGGCTCACCGCCGCGACGCATGTACTGCGCCGGATCGGCATCGTCGAATCCGGCACCGCCGTCCTCGTATCCCGCGTATCGCGGCTCGCGATATCCGGCGTCACCGCCGTCGGAGAACGACTCGTCATAGAACGCGTCGTGATAGTCGTCGACGTAGTCGTCATCGTCGGGGTCGCCGAAGCCGAACAGGTCGGGGCCGTCGGAAAAGTAGCTGTCGCCGGGATCGCTGCGGCCCACCGGCTCGTCGTCGGAATCGTCCGGCCCGGGGAAACTGTGCCTACCCACGGTGGGTGCGTCCTCTCCGCCTGGTCAGTTGTCCGGCCACGGTGATGTCCATCGGGTCTGCGTTGGGTCAGATACCGGCCTGGGCTTTGAACTCCCGCCGACGCCGGTGCAGGATCGGCTCGGTGTAGCCGTTGGGCTGAGTGGTCCCGGACAGGATCAGCTCGCGTGCGGCTGCGAACGCGATGCTGGACTCGAAATCGGGCGCCATCGGCAGGTAACTCGCGTCACCGGCGTTCTGGCGGTCCACCGCCGGGGCCATCCGCTCCAGGCTGGACTGCACGTCGTCGGCGGTGATCACCCCGTGCCGCAACCAGTTCGCCAGCAGCTGTGACGAGATCCGAAGCGTGGCACGGTCTTCCATCAGCGCCACGTCGTGGATGTCGGGAACCTTCGAGCAGCCCACACCCTGGTCGATCCAGCGCACCACGTAGCCCAGGATCGACTGGCAGTTGTTGTCGACCTCTTCACGGATCTCGTCGGGTGCCCAGGCCAGACCCTCCGACAGCGGGATGGTCAGCAGCGCATCGAGTGTGGCGCGGCGCTTTCCGGCCAGTTCCTTCTGCACCTCGAACACATCCACCTGGTGGTAGTGCATCGCGTGCAGGGTGGCGGCGGTGGGGGAGGGCACCCACGCGGTGCTCGCACCCGAGCGCGGGTGGCCGATCTTCTGGGTGACCATGTCGGCCATCAGGTCCGTCATCGCCCACATGCCCTTGCCGATCTGGGCGTGGCCGGTCAAGCCAGTGGCCAATCCGGCATCGACGTTGTTGTCTTCGTAAGCCAGGATCCACGGCTGCGACTTCATGCTCGCCTTGCGGACCATGGGCCCGGCCTCCATCGACGTGTGGATCTCGTCGCCGGTGCGGTCCAGGAAGCCGGTGTTGATGAACACCACCCGGTCGGCGGCGGCCTTGATGCACGCCCGCAGGTTGACCGTGGTGCGCCGCTCCTCGTCCATGATGCCGATCTTGAGGGTCTTCTGCGGCAGACCCAGGACGTCTTCGACCCGGCTGAAAAGCTCAGCGGTGAAAGCGACCTCGTCCGGACCGTGCATCTTGGGCTTGACGATGTAGATCGACCCGGTGCGGCTGTTGACCAGCGGCCCGTTGTCATCGGAGGCGGTCAGGCCGTGCGAGGCGATCAAGCCGGTGAACAGCGCGTCCTGGATGCCCTCGAACACCTCGGCGCCCGCGCTGTTGACGATGGCGTCGTTGGTCATCAGATGACCCACGTTGCGGACGAACATCAGGCTGCGGCCCGGCAAGGTCAGGGTGCCCCCGTCCGGTGCGGTGAACTCCCGGTCGGCGGCCAGGGTGCGGGTGAAGCTCTTGTCGCCCTTGCTGACCTGCTCGGACAGGTCACCGCGGTTTAGACCCAGCCAGTTGCGGTAGCCGAGCACCTTGTCCTCGGCGTCGACCGCGGCCACGGAATCCTCGAAGTCCATGATCGTGGTGACCGCCGATTCGAGCACCACGTCTTTGATGCCGGCGGCGTCGGTGGATCCGATCGGCGATGTCGGGTCGATCAGGATTTCGATGTGCAGCCCGTGGTGGGACAGCAGCACCGACGACGGCGAGGCGGCTTCACCGGTGTAGCCGACGAATTCCGCCGGAGCGGCGACCGCGGTCTCCAGGCCGTCGCCCAGCGTCACCACCAGCGCGCCATCGTTCACCGCGAAACTCTTGACCTCGGTCCAGGCGCCGTTGGCCAGCGGCACGGAGTCGTCGAGGAACCGGCGCGCGTAGGCGATCACCTTGTCGCCGCGCACCCTGTTATACGACGTGCCCTTCTCGGCGCCGTCGTCTTCGCTGATCACGTCGGTGCCGTAGAGCGCGTCGTACAGCGAGCCCCAGCGGGCGTTGGCGGCGTTGAGCGCGAACCGGGCGTTGAGCACCGGGACCACCAGCTGCGGGCCGGCCTGTGCCGCGATCTCGTCGTCCACGCCGGAGGTGGTGACCGTGAAGTCCTCGGGTTCGGGCAGCAGGTAGCCGATCTCGGTGAGGAAGGCCCGGTACGCCTCGGTGTCCAGCGGCTCGATGACGCGGTGCCGGTGCCACTTGTCGATCTGCGCCTGCAGCTCGTCGCGACGCGCCAACAACTCCTGGTTCTTGGGCGTCAGATCGGTGACGACTTTGTCCACGCCGGCCCAGAAGCTGTCGGGGTCGACACCGGTGCCCGGCAGGGCCTCGTCGGTGATGAAGTCATACAGCACGCGTGCGACCTGCAGGTCGCCCACCGACACCCGGTCCGTCATGATTTCCTCCCTCATAGCCGATCTACCACCTTACCGGCAGGTAGCGAGGCTATTCGCATCCGGCGATTTCTGTCAGCAGGTCGCACCGTTCCAACAGTGCGGCCCGCAGCGGTGCAGCGCGGCGTGCGATCTCGCTTTGGCAGCGGACGTATTCGGCACGGCCGGCCGCGTTTTCGACGGTGATCGGCGCATAACCGTAACCGCTCAGGTCGTAAGGGCTGGCGCGCATGTCGATCTCGCGCGCCGCTGCAGCCAGCTCCAAGCAGGCCAGCTGTAGTTCGGAGTCGATCAGCGGACCCAGCTTGTAGCACCACCTGTAGATGTCCATGTTGGCGTGCAGGCAACCCGGCTGCTCCCAAGCGATTTGGGTGGCCCGGCTCGGCGTCGCGGCGTTGCGCGGCGCCGCGGCCGGGGTGAAGAAACGGACCGCGTCGAAGTGGGTGCAGCGCAGGGGAATTGACTCCACCACCGCGTCGGTCTCTTTCGCGCCAAGACGCAGCGGAACATGACCGTGCCGTAGGGCTTCCTGCGCTGAGTCGCGATACACCATTGCCCACTCGTGTAGGCCGAAGCAGTTCAGCTGGGCCGGCCGCTCGCCAGTGGCACGCAACAGCCGTGCGATGAACGTCACGGTGTCGGCTCGCTCACGCAGGTATTCCTCGGCCACGCCGACCCGGTCGCCGCGCACCGCGTAGCCGCGCCGTGCGCGGTAGTCGCGCACCGCCTCCGGCCCGACGAGCGCCACCCCGAAGCCGGGATTCCAGCTGCGCAACTGCGCCGGCCGCAGGCTGTAGTAACTGAACAGGAATTTCGGCACCGGGTCGCCGGCCGCGATCCGGCGCAGGAGCGGGGCCAAAAAGTCCTCAAGGCGCTGCCGGTAGTCCTCGGCCCGGGCCTGCCACTGCCTGGCTTCCAGAACCCGTTCCGCCAGGTCAAACATGGTGTGTCCCGTCGCGGACGGTGCCGACGACGTCCTCGACCATGTCTTCGAGGGTCACTATCCCCACCGCGGTGCCGTCCTCGGCGACCGCCAGCGCCAGGTGGCTGTTGCGGCGGCGCAGCCGCGACAGCGCATCGGCCAGCGGCAGGGAGGCGGGGATGCGCGGCAGGGGGCGCACGACGGCGACGTCGACAACGGCGTCCCCTGCCGCGGCTGACCCGGTTGGAGTCTCGCTGAGCAACAGCACATCCTTGATGTGCAGGTAGCCGACGAATTCGCCCTGGTCGACAACCGGGAACCGCGAGTAACCGGTCTGGGCGAAGGCCTTTTCGATGGCCGCGACGCTCGGGCCGCGCCCGGTAGCTGCCACCGGCACGGCGCGGATGTCGCTGATCGGCAGCGCGACATCGGCGACCACCCGGGTGCGGATCTGCAGGGCGCGGGTCAATCGGGTGTATTCCTCGAGGTCGAGCAGACCCGCCGAGACCGACTCGGCGATCATCTCGCTCAACTCGACGGTGGACACCGTGATCTCCAGCTCGTCCTTGGGCTCCACCCGCAGGGCCCGCATGATGACGTGCGCGCACCAGTTGTAGAAGACGATGAAGGGCCGCGCGGCGGCCATGTAGAGCAGGTACGGCGGGATCAGCAGCATCGCCGCGGTCTCGGGGCCGGCCAAGGTGATGTTCTTCGGGACCATCTCGCCGAACAGCACATGCAGGGTGACCACGACCGCCAGGGCGACGACAAACGCCACCGTGTGCAGCAGCGGATCCGGGATACCCGCCAGCCGGAACGGGTGTTCGAGCAGGTCAGCAACCGCTGGCTCACCGATACGGCCGAGCAGGATCGAACACACCGTGACCCCCAGCTGGAAGCCGGCCAGCATCAGGGGCAGCTGTTCACCGGCGCGAATGACGGTGACCGCGCTGCGCCTGCCCTGTTCGGCCAGCGCCTCGAGCCGGTCACGGCGGGCTGAGATGAGCGAGAACTCCGCGCCGACGAAGAACCCGTTTCCGATGATCAGCACCACGGTGAGCACCACGTTCAGCACGTCACCCATCGCCTGCCCCCAACGGGGTGAGCTCGAGCAGGTCGATACGCCGGCCGTCCATCGCGACCACCCGGGCCAGCCAGCGTGGCGGGTGCGCGGAGAGCTCGTCGGGGTCGAACGCGGTCAGTTCGACGGTCTCGCCGGCCTCCGGAATGTGGCCGAGCTCCTGCAATACCAGTCCACCGATGGTCTCGTAGGAGCCCTCCGGTGCACGGTAGCCGGTGGCGGCGGCCACCTCGTCAATGCGCAGCAGGCCCGATACCTGCCAACCGCCGCCGGAGGCCACGACGTCGGGGGTGGCGTCGTCGTGTTCGTCGCGGACATCACCGACGATCTCCTCGATGAGGTCTTCGACGGTCACCATGCCGGCGGTGCCGCCGTATTCGTCGACGACCATGGCCGCCTGCTGGCCGTTGGCCCGGATCTGTTCCATCACGGCGTCGCCGTCGAGGGTCGAGGGCACCACCGCGACCGGTTGGGCCACGGTCGTGACCCGGGTGGATGCGCGATCGGCGACGGCGACCGCGAACACCTGCTTGACGTGAACGATGCCGACCGTGGCGTCCAGATCGCCGTCGACCACCGGAAACTTGGAGAAACCGGTGTCGATGGCGACCGCGGCCAGATCGGCGACGGTGTCGCCGGCCTGCAGGCTCACGATTTTGGATCGCGGCGTCATCAGCTCGGCGGCGGTCAGGGCACCGAATCGCAGCGAACCCTCCACCAACGCGGCGGTGGTCGGGTCGAGGGCACCGCTGCGCGCCGAATTGCGCACCAGCGACGCCAGCTCGCGCGCCGAGCGCGCCGAGGCCAGCCGGTCGGCGGGCTCGATCCCGACCCGGCGCAGGATGCGGTTCGCCGTCCCGTTGGTCACCCTGATCGCGATCGCGAACAGCCGGGAGAACAGCAGCTGCGGCCCCGCCACCGCGCGGGCGATCGGCAGCGGTCGCGCCACGGCCAGGTTCTTGGGCACCAACTCGCCGAAGACCATGGACAACGACGTGGCGATCACCAGCGCGAGGGCCAGCGCAACCCCGCCAGTCATCCGCTCGGGCAGGCCCACGGCCACCAACGGGAGGCGCAGCCAGCGGGCCAGCACCGGTTCGGCCAGATAGCCCGTGGCCAGCGTGGTTATCGAGATACCCAGCTGGGCGCCGGACAGCTGAAATGACAGCGTGCGGTGGGCGTCTTGGATGTAGACGTCCCGACGGCCGCCGCGATGGGCGTTGGCCTCCACGACGCTGCGTTCCAGGGTGGTCAGGGAGAACTCGGCGGCCACGAACACCGCGGTGCCCAGGGTCAGGATCGCGAACGCCAGCAGGCTGGCCAGAGTGACAGCGATGGTCATCGCCGGACCAGGCCCCACCGAGTGTGCGATTTCATCCGGCTGGCGTGGCGTGTCGCGTACGAAACCGCACAGTCGATGCGAAATGACATCGTCTCACCAGCCGAACGGTAGCGGATGGCCCTCGGCGAATCCCGCAGCTGACTGCACGCCCAACACCACCCGGTCATGCAACTCGGCCAGGTCGGCCGCTCCGACGTAGGTGCAGGTGCTGCGGAGGCCGGAGGTGATGTGGTCGAGCAGATCTTCGACACCGCCGCGTTCGGGGTCCACGGCCATCCGCGACGTCGAGATGCCTTCCTCGAACAATGCCTTGCGGGCGCGGTCGAACGCACTGTCAGCGGTGGTGCGCGCGGCCACCGCGCGTTTGGACGCCATCCCGTAGCTTTCCTTGTACGGCTTGCCGTCGCGGTCGAACATCAGATCGCCGGGGGACTCATAGGTCCCGGCGAACCAGGAGCCGATCATGACGTTCGACGCTCCCGCGGCCAGAGCCAGCGCGACGTCGCGGGGATGGCGCACCCCGCCGTCGGCCCACACGTGTGCGCCGAGTTCGCGTGCCGCGGTAGCACATTCGACGACAGCGGAGAATTGGGGGCGGCCCACTCCGGTCATCATCCGGGTGGTGCACATGGCGCCGGGCCCGACGCCGACTTTGACGATGTCGGCGCCCGCGGCGATCAGGTCGCGGGTGCCCTCGGCCGACACCACATTGCCGGCGACCAGGGGCACTCCCGGCTGCAGTGCCGCGACCGCGCGGATGGCTTGCAAGGCCTTTTCCTGATGCCCGTGGGCGGTGTCGATGACCAGCAGATCCACTCCGGCCGACAGCAGGGCTGCGGCCCGGGAGGTGACGTCGCCGGTGATGCCCACCGCGGCGGCGACCCGCAAGCGCCCGGATCCGTCGGTCGCGGGGGTGTAGATCCCGGCCCGAATTGCGCCGGTGCGGGTCAACACGCCGGCCAGGGTGCCGTCGGGATTGGTCAGCACCGCGACATCGACCGGCGCGTGCTCCAAAAGATCGAACACGCCGCGCGCCTCGGTGCCGACCGGTGCGCTGATCAGCTCGGCGTGCGCGACATCACGGACTCGGGTGAAGCGATCCACGCCCTCGCAGCACCCTTTGGTGACCAAGCCGGTGGGCCGGCCGTCGACCACCACGACCGCGACGCCGTGCGCGCGTTTGGTGATCAAGGCCATCGCGTCGGACACCGAGTCTTCGGGCGAGAGCACCACCGGGGTGTCGGCGACCAGGTCGCGACTTTTCACGAAGGCGATGGTGTGGCTCGCGGCGTCGATCGGCAGGTCCTGGGGCAACACCACGATCCCGCCGCGGCGAGCCACCGTCTCGGCCATCCGTCGGCCGGCCACCGCGGTCATATTGGCCACCACCACCGGGATGGTGGTGCCGGAGCCGTCGCGGGTGGACAGGTCGACGTCCAGACGTGAGTCGACGGCAGAGCGGTTGGGGACGATGAAAACGTCGTTGTAAGTCAGGTCGTGGGCGGGGTCATATCCGCTGACGAACCTCATCGGGCGGCCACCACCGGTCTGTCGGGTTCCGAAGAGCCCATCTATTCGCCTCCACACGTCGTGAGCCGGATCCGGCAGCCGCCGGGCGACGCCGCCCGCTCAGCCACGCTACCGCCCGCGCGACAACGCCGGCCACCACCTGAGGAAGTTCCCGGCGTGTGTCGAAAGAAAAATTGATCTTCCTCACAGCAGTGTCATGGGTTAAAGTCATGTAGACGTTTTTAAGGAGCGCAAATGACAGTTAGCTGCTACCGGCAAGGGATTACCCCCATGCTCCCGGTTGCAGCCTCTGTTGTGCTCGCGCTGGGCCGTGTAGACGGGCGTCCCCGCACGATCGTCGACCGGCGGGAATGCCGTGTCGAAGGCTACCTGCAGCGCAAGTTGCACCGGCAGTGGCGCAACCGCGGCTCGTAACGCTTCGCTCCGAAAGGAGATCCGGCGACGGCGCATAACTATGCGTATTTGCCCTCCGGAACAAGGAATTTCAATCGCCGCTACGGCTGTTGGCGAGCGGATCCACCAAGGCTGCTCTTCCGCGGGGACGCACAGTCGCAGGTGTCGCGCCGCGCTGGGACCGCACGGCCAGACGCGTGATGGCGATCGGCTGAGCGACCGCTGCCCGGACCGCACCGGGAAGCCAGCGCTCAGCAGATGATCCCGCCTATTGCAGTTAGCTCGTCCACGGCCCAATAACGGCTGGTGTTACTTAGAACAAGCTAAATGATTGCCAAATAACCCATTCCGCATACTGCCGAAAGAGGTCCGCGCCATGCAGGCAAGCCATGTTCTGTCTCTCACCGCCGGCGTCGCCATGGTCGGCGGCATCGCCGTTGTCCCGGTTCCCGCGCCGCCGGCCCCGCCGGCCGCGGCCGCATTCGACATCCAGCTCACCGCGCAAGACATCGTTATCGACTTCGTGCGGCACGCAGAAATGATCTCGCCGTACGAAAACATGCTCACCCCCTCTCCGGACCATCCTGGGGCTCCGCTCAGCGATCTCGGACAGCAACAGGCGTCCGACGTCGGGAACCAGCTCTTCAACGAGCTCGGCCAGGTCGCCGGCCTCTTCACCGGGCAGGGTCTCCGGGTGATGGAAACCGCCGCGCCGTTCGCTGATCTGGTGGGGATGACCCCGCAGTTATTGCCCCAACTCGACGAGGTTGACAGCGGAATCTACGCGCTCGATCCCATTGAAAGCCTCGGCGGCCGCATCGCGTTTCTGACGGTCGGAGCGTGGAGCCTCGGAGCGCCCCTGGGGTTGGCACTGCTGGCAGCCCCGGGCTCGCACGACGCGAACGGGATCGTCATGGGTGAAAGATTCGACGACGGTGTTCAAACAATGTATGACCACGCACTGGCCAACAGCGACGTCATCAGCAACAACGGCCAGGTCACCGATGTCGCGTTTACCAGCACAGCGTCGATCTTCACGTGGGTGATGCAGAACGTCGACAACCCCGATCTGCTGTTCTTCCTGGACCTCATCAGAGAGGCAAACAGTGTCCCGAACGGCCAGACGACCATTTTCCTGCCCAACACCGCCATCGTCGAAGTCGAGGGCAACCCCACCGACGGCTGGACGCTGGTCAGCTGGGACGGGCACGCGATCCCGCAGGATCCGGATCTGCTGAGCGGGCTGTTCGTCGATGTGCGTGATCTGGTCTTGCCGTCGCAGTCCGCGCTGTGGGACGTCTACGAAGCCGTGCTCAACGGCGATCAGACCACGATCATGGACTCGATTCAGCACAGCTTCGACGTGATCAGTTCGGCGCTGGTGCAGTTCCCCGGCGCGGTGATCGACACGATCTTCTCGGCCTTCTGAGCGAAAGGTGCTTGCCATGCCTGTTAGGTCTCTTCAGCGAATCTGGCCGATCGCCGCCAGTGTCGTACTCGCTGGCGCCGGCATCGGTTGCGTCGCGCCGACGTCGTTGCCGCATGCCCCGGTATTCGACATCCGACTGGCCTCTGACGAGAACCAGGACATCGTGATCGACATCGTCCGGCACGGTCAGCGGATGCCGCCCTACAACGACATGATCACCCCGTCGCCGGACCACCCGGGCCCGCCGCTCAGTGATCTCGGCGTGCAACAGGCCCAGGATGTGGCGAACAAGCTTCACGACCAACTTGGCGACTCTGTCGCGGGGATCTTCTCCGGACAGGCCATCCGCGACATGGACACCGCCGCGCCGTTCGCCGACCTGGAACACATGACCACGCAGATCCTGCCCGGCCTCAACGAGATCGACAGCGGCATCTATGCCGGCCAGCCGATCGCGAGCTTGGCCGGGTTCCTCTACCAGTTCACGCCGATGTTGTGGACATTGTTCGGATTGGTCCTGGCGCCCATCCCGGGTTCGGTCGAGGACCCCAATGGCGTGGTGATGGACCAGAACTTCACGGGCGCCGTCAATGCGATGTACAGCGCCGCGATGGCCAACCCGGTCGTCAGCGACACCGGTGACATCACCGCGGTGGCTTTCAACAACGAAGCCGACATCGCCGCCTGGGTGGCGCTCAACGTCAAGAACCCCGACATCTCGCTGCTGTTGCCGCTGACGCTGCAGACCATGTTCGCCAACGACGACGGATCCCCGATGTTGCCCAACACCGGCATTGTGCAGATCGAGGGCAACCCCACCGACGGCTGGACGCTGGTCAGCTGGAATGGGATTGCAGTCCCGGAGGACCCGGGATTGCTGACCAGCCTGATCATGGATGTGCGCGACCTGATCATCACGCCGCAAGTCGCGGCCTGGAACCTCTATGAGGCGCTGATGGGGGGTGACACAGCCACGATCGGCGAGGCGTTGCAGACCGGTCTGCACGACATCGCCACCACGTTCCTCGGATTCCCCCAGGCGGTGTTCGGCGACATCATCGACGCGTTGGGGAACCTCGGTGCCGCCGACGCGACTGGCTCGGCGCTGGCTGACCTGCTGGCGCTGATCTGAGGCGTAGCGCACAATGACCGCGATGGCGAACATGGCATGGCCCAACAGTGTGCGTGAGTGGCAAGACGGTGGCCGGTGGGTGTCGGGCGCCGCGGGCCGGGTGTTTGTTCGATCAGGAGCCGGGGACGGGCCGACGGTGCTACTGCTGCATGGTTTTCCGTCCTGCTCCTATGATTTCCGGGCGGTCGTGGCCCGGCTTGCCGGCCGGTCTTGGATGACGATGGACTTCCTCGGGTTCGGCTTGTCGGACAAGCCGCGCCCGCATCGCTACAGCCTGTTCGAGCAGGCCGACCTGGTGCAGCAGGTGGTCGAATCGGCTATCAGCGGACCGGTGGTGTTGGCGGCCCACGACATGGGCACCTCGGTAGCCACCGAACTGCTGGCCCGCGACATCGAGGGCACGCTGACCTTCGACCTGCAACGCGCGGTGCTGACCAACGGCAGTGTGATCCTGGAGCGGGCCAGCCTGCGCCCGATTCAGAAGATATTGCGCGGCCCGTTCGGTGCTATCGCGGCCCGGTTGACCAACCGGCGCAGTTTCGAGCGCGGGTTCGGCCAGTTATTCAGCACCGACCATCCGCTCACGCCGGATGAGGCCGCCGCGCAGTGGGCCCTGTTGACCCACAACGGCGGAAACCGGATCGCGCACCTGCTCTGTGCCTACCTCGACGAGCGGGTGAAGCATGCGCAGCGCTGGCACGGTGCGGTGCGTGACTGGCCCAAGCCGCTGGGTTTCGTATGGGGGCTGGGCGATCCGGTGGCCACCACCAATGTGCTGGATGGCCTGCGGCAGCTGCGTCCGGCGGCCGACGTCGTTGAGCTGCCCGGGCTGGGCCACTATCCGCAGATCGAGGACCCGCAGGCCTTCACCGACGGCGTGCTGCGTCTGCTGGGGTAACTCCTTTCCTTGTCATCAGGTGGCGCCCCTGTGCGGGCGTCCTCAATGAAGTGATGCGCAGGGGAGCGGCGTGCCCGCACCTGCCTGCTGCTTGGCCGGTACAGCTAACAGTCATACTGCGTAATCATCTGTGCTGAACGCGAATAGCTGATTCGCAGCAAATCATTTCCAGCGGATCGAACGTGCTTCGGTGCCGTCGGCTCAGCAAGTTCCATTTTGAACTACTAGTAGGGCATTTAAAATTTGCTGGTATGAGTCAATCACTAGTATTGGCAATGATATTGGCGTTGTTAGGCGTTGCTCAGTCTGAAACCTGGGAGACGAATTAAGAGCAAGCTATCGAAAAGTGCGTACCCCTCAGATTTACTGGCGAACACCTTGGCTGGCCTGAGCCGAGACCGATCGGAGGGGGCGTCGTGAATCTGTCACGCGGTACCAATACCGGCCGCTCGGCTTCGCTCGGTTCGGCCATGACGGTCAGCGCATCCACTCACCACAGCGAAGGGACACCATCCATGGCTTCTCCATACACGCCGACGCCCGTGTGCGCAGCACCGCGCACTGCGGCCGGGGCGTCTTCCTGCCCAACCATGCTCCGCCCCTTCGCCATTGCCGGTGTCTGCATGCTGGGGGCCGGCCTAGTCGCGGGTGTGGCCACCGGTGTGGGGTATGCGCCCTCGCCGGCCACCGCGCGTGAGGTGACCCTGACGTCCGGCGAGTCCGGTCTGCTCACCCCGTGGGTCGATGTGTTCAATACCGCGTCGGAAAACAGCACGAAGCTGCTCAACACTTTCTTCGAGGCTCCCGCTATCGGATGGCAGCAGTTCATCGCCAATATGTCGGGCTACCTGCAGGACTGGTTCAACGACCCGACGAGCATCAACGCCTCGATGCAGCAGATACAGGCGAACCTGAATGCGGTGACGACGGGCTACGGGCTGCAAAACGCCGACACGGCCACCACGAATATCGTCCTTGCGCACACCCTCGACGGCATCGGCAGCATCAGCCCGGGCCATGCGGAGCTTTTCTCGGAGATCCCCGGCTATATTCCGGCCGGCGAGCAGGCAGCCGCTATCCCCATTGTTAATTTTCTCGGGTCACCGGCCAGCGGGATCATCATGGGCATGCTGGGCCCCGAGATCAGCCCGTGGGTGGCGTTGGCCAACAGCATCAGCGCCGGCGACAGCCTGAATGAGACGTTGGCCAATATGGTCGGCGGCTATTTCAATGGCGCCACCCTCAACCTTGACAGCCTGCTGCCGACGATCAACGGCTTGGGCCTATTCCCGAAGGGGATGGCCATGGCCAATCTGGATATCGGGTTCGGCGGGCTGCTCAGCCCCGGCAGCGTAGGCCACAACGCTGACCCGGGGGTCGGTGGGTCGATCTTCAACAGTGTGGGCATCAACTTCACCGGTGTCCCCGCCATTCAGACCCTTGATGCTCCCAGCCAGCCGGTGGGTCCGTTGGGGGCTTGGGAGGGGTGGGCGCAGACCATTGCGGCGTTGTTGGGTTGGCATGGGTCGGGGTCGCCGTTGGCCGATGTCACCTTGCCGACGATTCCGACGGATTTCTTTGATGGGGGTTCTGCGGGCTCGATGGCCGCGGATGTGTCCACCGTCTGGCAGGACCTTCTTGCCGCCTTGTGAGCGGCCGAACAACTCCCCTCCTGAAGCTTCCTCTGCCCGGATCGGGCTGTTTATACGAAAGGTTTTCCGCACATGAGTCGTCGTCACACCCCCAGCAAGCATGGTGCTCACTACACGAAAGGGCGGCGCCGTAGTCGGGCGATTGGCTCCGGTGGTGCGGTGGGCGCGTTTTTGGCCTTCGGGATGAGTCCGCTGGCGGCGGTCCCGTCGGCCAGGGCCGATATTGAGGACCTTTTCTTCGATCCGATTATTGATTCGTTGTCGAGTGTGGATCCGGCGTGGGGTGCGGATCTGAGCTCGTTGGTGGGCAGTTTTGATCCCACGTTCGCCGCCGATAGTGCGGCGGCGGCAACAAGTGGTTCGGCGTCGGTTGACTACACGCAGTTGTTCGACCAGTGGATCTACGCCCCTATCAATACTGGTTTGCAGGCGTGGATCACCAGTCCGTTGGGGGAGCAGGTCGACAAGAGCATCAACACCGCGTTCGGGGTGTATTTGATCGGCAACGGTACCAACGGGACGGCGACCGATCCCAATGGTGGTGCCGGTGGATTGTTGTTCGGCAATGGCGGGACCGGCTATGACGCCGCCGCAGACCCGGGTGTGGCCGGTGGTGCCGGCGGCAACGCGCCGGGGCTGATCGGTGACGGTGGGGCCGGCGGTGATGGCGGTGCTGGCGGAGCTGGCGGCAACGGTGGTGCCGGCGGTGTTGTGATGGGCAACGGCGGTGCTGGCGGTAGCGGCGGTAACGGTATGGCGAGTATTCCTGGCCAAGGCGGCCAACACGGCTACGGGGGCACTGGCGGTAATGGCGGCGATGCGTCTGGCTGGCTGTTCGGCAACGGCGGGAATGGCGGCGCGGGCGGTCAGGGACTCAACGGTGCCGCCGGTAGCTTCGCCGACGGGGGCAACGGCGCCGGCGGTGACGGCACTGGCGGTGGCTACGGTGGCTACGGCGGTCGGGGCGGGTTCGTCTTCGGTGACGGGGGCAACGGAGGCGACGGGGGTGCCGCAGGCTATGGCGGTGCGGGCGCGGTCGGCATCGCCGCCCACGTCAACGGCGGTGTGGGTGGCGATGGCGGTGATGCCGGTGCTGGCAGGGTTGGCGGCGCCACGGGTTCGAGTTTCTCCTTGGGACGGCAGGGCGCATCCGGCACCACCCTCATTTCCGGCGCGGGCGGCGCCGGCGGCAATGCATACCAAGTCGATGGCGTCTACCAAGGCAACGGCGGCGCGGGCGGTGAGGGTGGCTGGGGCCCCTTTTCCTACGGGGCCGGTGCGGGCGGCACCGGTGGTGCCGGCGGGAATGGCGGTGCCGGCCTCAACGGCGGCGCGGGCGGCGCCGGCGGGGAAGGTGGCCAGAGCGCAAGTACTGCGACCGAACCCGCCGGCACCGGTGGCGCCGGTGGAAACGGCGGTAACGGTGGCTACGCCACCGACGGTAAAGGCGGTGCCGGCGGCGCGGGCGGTAAAGGCAACGCCTCCGTGGCCTTCGGCCTTGCCCCAAGTAATGCTGTCGGCGGTGCCGGCGGTGACGGTGGTAACGGCGGCAACGCTGCTACCGGCAACGACACCGTCCAGACCTCCGGTGGTGCCGGTGGTGCCGGTGGACAGGCTGGTAGAGGGCACGGAGGCTTAGGTGACGGTGGCAACGGTGGTGCCGGCGGTACCGGTACGTACGCCGGGGGTAATGGCGGCGCCGGCGGGCCTGGCGGCACTGTTGGGGGTGCCGGTGGTGCTGGGGGCACCAGTACCGGCTGGGACGATGCCAACGGCGAGCATTTCTCGGCGGGCACAATCTTCAGTAAGGGCGGTAACGGCGGTGCGGGCGGCTTCTCGGTGGAAGGCGGCGCGGGCGGCGCCGGCGGCTCCGGTGGCGCAGGCGCGAGCGGCAGCGACGTTGTCAGCGTGGGCGGCAACGGCGGTGCCGGCGGTCGCGGCGGTGAATATGGAAATCATCCCGCGGGTGACGGCGGTGCTGGGGGTGCGGGCGGTTACGGTACGGCTATCGGCGGGAGCGGTGGCGCCGGAGGTCTCGGCGGTTCCGGAACGGGCATTTCCGCGGCAGGTTCGGCCGGTGCCGCCGGTGGCGCCGGCGGTCGTGGCGGTGACAGCGGTGGCACGCCGATCCCGACCAACGACCTGCGCCTCGGCGCCAGTCACGCCGGTAATGGTGGCGCTGGTGGTGCTGGCGGGTCTGGTGGTACCGGCCAGGCCGGGGGTGTCGGCGGTACCGGTGGTGCCGGTGGTGACGGGGCCCGGGCTGCCGATGGTGGTGCTGGCGGTACCGGTGGGACCGGCGGGGCGGGCGGGTACGGCTATCACGGTGCCGGCGGTGTGCCGAACGCGGCGGGCGCCACTGGGGATACCGGTGGGACCGGCGGTGCCGGCGGTGCCGGTGGTGCCGGGGGCACGTCGGGCTCCGGTGCCGGCGGTGTGGGCGGCGCCGGCGGTCTGGGCGGCGAAGGTGGCACCGGCGGCTACGGCGGCGCGGGTGGTGTGGACAGGGCCGGCAACGGCCTCGACGGCGGCGCCGGCGGAACTGGCGGTACCGGCGGCGCCGGCGGAGATGGTGGCGCAGGCGGCGTGAGCGCCAGCGGCGCCAACGGGTCCCAAGGAGCCGGCGCCGACGGCGGGGCCGGCGGCACCGGTGGTGCCGGCGGGAATAGCGGCACCCCCACCGGCAGCGGGACGACTGGGACACCCGGTACCGGCGGCGCGGGTGGCGCCGGTGGCGGGCCCGGCTCCGGCAAGCCCGACGGCAGCCAGGGTGCCACCGGCAGTAAGGGAGCCGACGGTAAAGCCGGCTAGCCCGTGAACACTGTCCAATCTGCTCACGGAGTCGTCCACGCTGGCGGTCGTCGGGTCTTGGGGCCCGGCGGCCGCCGGCCCGGTGTGCCAGGAGGGTGTCGGTGAGGTCGATGCACGTCATCTCCTGTTGCGGCAGGCACCCCTGGATTGCACACCGTCGGTGCCACCGTCCGATGTTCGCCGCGACAGACGTTGTTGCCGCCGGATCTGTTCCAGCGTTTTGTCCCCGATGCGTTGTGGCGTGATTCGCGAAGGATTCCCGATGGCCTGCGTGTGGTGTGAGCCCCGCCGCGACTCACCGCTGCCGGAACGGATGTCCCCGCTGTGTCCGCGGGGTTGAGGCAGGCTCGGATGGGGGGACATGTGGTGCCGACCGCGGACACCCTGGTGGAGTTGTTGCGTCAGCAGGCGGCGCGGTGTGGGGAGAAGACCGCGTTCAGTTACTCCTATCACGGTGATGGTCGTGATGGCTGCGCGGTGACGTTTCGGGAATTGGATGCTCGGGCGCGGGCGATCGGGGCGGGGTTGCAGCGGTTGGGGGCTGGTGCTGGTTCGCGGGTGTTGGTGGTGTGCCGGCCCGGATTGGACGGCATTGCCGGTGTTTTCGGGTGTTGGTATGCCGGGGCGGTGGCGGTGCCGGTGGCCGAGCAGCTGAGCCCGCGCCTGGCGGCGGTGATCGCCGATGCCGGGGTGGGTTTCGCGGTGGCATCGCCACAGATGCCGGCTGCGGTGCGCTCGGCGGTGGACGCCATCGCCGGCTCAGCCCATGGGGCCCCGCTGGTGTGGTGTGGCCCCGAGGAGAGTGATGCCGATGCGTGGGCGGCGCCGGTGGTCGACTCCGACAGTGTCGCGGTAATCGCGTATCCGGCGGGAACGACGTGCTCCCCGAAAGGCGTGGTGTGCACGCACGAGAATGTGATGGCCAACCTGGACGCTGTTGGCGCGGCGGGGTTAGGCGATGACCGGGATGTGGTGGTGTCGTGGTTGCCGACGCATTCGGTGTGGGGCTTGATCGGTGTGGTGCTGACGGGGATTTTCTTGGGTGCCAGCACGGTGTTGATGGCGCCGTCGGCGTTTATGCAGAACCCGATGCGCTGGTTGGAGGCGGTGTCGCGGTGGCGGGCCACGGCGACGGTGGCCCCGGATTTCGCCTATCGGCTCGTCGTGCAGCGCAGTACCGCGGCCCAGCGTGCGGGTCTGGATCTCTCCAGCCTGTCGAGGGCGGTGCTCGTCGGGGTCGAGCCGGCGCGCGCGGCCACCGTGCAGGCCTTTGCTGAGGCGTTCACGCCGGCAGGGTTTGTGCGGCAAGCGTTGACGCCGGTGTACGGGCTGGCGGAAGCAACCCTGCTGGTGTCCGGTGGTGCGGAGAGTCCGGGGCCGTTGGTGTGTTCGGTGGATCGGGCGGGGCTGGGTGCGGGGTGGGTCGCTCCCGCATCCCCCGACGACGTGGGGGCGGTTGCGGTGTTGGGGTGTGGGCGTGCGCGTCAGCCGGTGGTGATCGTCGACCCCGACACCCGCCTGGAATGCGGCCCCGATGAGGTGGGGGAGATCTGGGTGGCCGGGCCCGGTGTGGCCCAAGGCTATTGGGGGGCGCCGGCGCAGACGGATCGGATCTTCGAGGCCTTTCTGGCTGACGGGGGTGGGGGACCGTTCCTGCGGACCGGGGACCGCGGCTTCATTCATGGCGGGCAGTTATGCGTGATCGGCCGTTGCCCGGATCTGGTCGTGTTGGGCGGTGTCCACCACTACCCCAACGAGATCGAAGCCACGGTGCAGGACTGCCATGCGGTGTTGCTGAGTGGGCGAGGCGCGGTGTTCGCCGACGACGCCGAGGCTCTGGTGGTGGTCCAGGAGATCAGCTGCACCGTCGACGGGGACGAGCTCGCCCTGTTGGTGTCGCGGATTCAGTCGGCACTGGTCGATCAGCATGGCGTTCGCGCGGATTCGATCCTGCTGGTGCCAGCCAGCGTCCTGCCCAGCAGTCCTGACGGGCAGATCCGGCGGGTGGCGTGCCGCTGGCAGTACCTCGACGGCACCCTGGACCCGGTGGCGCACTGGCAGGCACCCGGGCCGGCGTTCGGGCCACCGGCCGCCAACGTCGTCGCACTCGCCGCCGCCGCCGCACCGGCCCGCCGCCGGGGAGTACGGCCGTGAGTGGGGGATCAGGCGGCCGGTGATGGCCGGCGTTGGTGCGGGCCACCCCCACCGCGGCGTGGGCGGGCTGGATCATCGTGAACAGAAGTCCTGGCAGAACTACTTGGCGACGGTCTTGCGGATGACCACGATGCTCAATCGCCACCTGATCGATGCTCACCAGCTGTCGCTGGTCGACGTGCACTTGCTGGAGATCCTGGACAACGCCGCGGGCGGCACGGTCCAGATGGGTGTACTGGCCGAGGCGCTGTCGGTGCCGGCGCCCCGACTCACCCGACAAATCAAACGACTCGGGGTCCGCGGTCTGGTGCTGCGCACGGTCAGCCCCGATGATCGCCGCTGTGTGCTGGTCGCCATCACCACTGTGGGGCGAACGTCGTTGGAACAAGCCATGATCACCTACGCCAATCAGGTCCGCACCCACTTTCTGGGACAACTGACCCGACCCCAGATGACAGCCATGGCCACCAGTTGCCGCCAGATCGGCGAGGCGCTGAAACAGACTGGGGGAACGGGGCGTTGAGGGGTTGATTGGGCCAAGCTGCGGCGGGCGGATACGCCGAGAAGCTCGGGCGCCGCGTGTTTCCTGGGACTCGGCCCTTGCGCCAACCTTGAGACTTAGAGGGCCAAATACGGCACCCAATTGCCAAAATCGACGACAAAGGGCCGCATACGACCCGCAATCTTCGGATCGTTGACCGTGCCGAGGTCGCTCTCGGCCGTCACACCGTTGGGCGCTTGCCTTGTGGCGACAAGGTACGGGGCGTCCTTAGGCCCGCAGGTACAGGCGGTACGCCTTCGGTCGGCTTCGGTCCGGCGGGGTATCCACCGCCGGTGAGAGAGTCCTTCCCGGTGCGTGTCCCCGCCGCTGTGCTCGGAGGCAGGGCTTTCATGGTGCTGTCTCCTCTCCGCTGAACGGCCGAAACGAAACGCCGCCAGATAACTGGGATCGACTGTGCCTACGTGCTCAGTTCAATCGACTCCGAGCCGAAAGACGCAGTCACGGTAAGTCTCCCGCCGAGCGCAGCGACGTAGGACTGCAGTGTGCCTAGTTCGGTATGCGAGAGGTCGCCGCGTTCGAGCTTGGATACCCGGGCCTGGGACACGCCCATTCGGCTGGCGATGTCAGCCTGCCTCAACATGCCTAGCGTCTTGCGTAGCTCGGCGAGGCGATGAGCGTGCACTGCCTCCTCGGCTTCCTTACGCACGTTCTCGACGCGCTGCGGGTCGAGAAGTCCGCTCGACACCGCCTCAGCACGGATCTCGCGCCAGTTGCGAGCCATGTCATTCACCTCCTGATTTCAGCCAGTTTTCGTAGCGTTGTTCTGCGATGGGGATGTTGTCCGAGTACCACTGTTTCCACTCGCCTGCCTTGTCGCCGCCGACGAGCAGGATCGCTTGCCGGTGCGGGTCGAAAATGAACAGCACCCGGATGCTGGTCCCGGCCGGTCGCAACTGCTTCATGTGGTGGTGATCCTTCGACCCCTTGATTCGGTCCACCAGCGGTCTCCCGGCCGTGGGGCCGTAGGCCTGCAGGTAATCGATGGCACCGCTTCAGCGGTCGTCGCCGGGAGGGAGAGGAACCACGCGTCCACCTCCTCGACCAGGACGATCTCCCATACTAGGCAAGTATAACTTCAGCGTTATGTAAACGCTAGACGTTTGCCGGAGAGATCGATGACCGCTGATATGACCCCGGACCAGGAATATGAGTTCTATGCGTACCCGGAGAACCAGGAGCCGCAGGGCCCGCCCGTTCGCCGACGCGGGCGCATGTCCGCGCCCATCCCGGTGCGGCTGCCCCGGGGGGCTTAACGAGCTGTCCTCCGCCGGCTAAACCGGCACTTCGCTGCGGTCGGCGCTCCACAGCGTGTGGTACTTACCCTCCGAGTCCGTCCGGCCGTAGCTGTGCGCACCGAAGAAGTCGCGCTGGGCCTGGGTCAGCGCAGCCGGCAACCGCTCGGTCCGCAGGCCGTCGTAGTAGGCCAGGGCCGAGGAGAAACCGGGGGCCGGGATACCCAGGCTCACCGCCGTGGCCACCACCCGCCGCCAGGAGTCGATCGCAGCCTCGACCGCGCTGCGGAAGTACGGCGCGGCGAGCAGGCTCACCAGGTCGGCGTCGGTGTCGAAGGCCTCTTTGATGCGGTTGAGGAACTTCGCGCGAATGATGCAGCCGCCCCGCCAGATGGTCGCCAGGTCTCCCGGGGTCACGTTCCAGCCGTACTCGGCGCTGCCGGCCTGAATCTGGTTGAAGCCCTGCGCATACGCGACGATCTTGGAGGCGTACAGCGCCTGGCGAACGTCCTCGGTGAACCGGGCCGGGTCCGAGGGGCGCTCGCCGAGGCTTCCGGCGGCCAGACCCACCGCAGCGCGACGCTGCGGGACCGATCCCGACAGCGCCCGGGCGAACACCGCCTCGGCGATACCGGTGACCGGAACCCCCAGGTCCAGAGCCGACTTCACGGTCCAGCGTCCGGTGCCCTTCTGCTCGGCTTCGTCGACGATGACGTCGACCAGCGGCTGGCCGGTCTTGGCGTCGACCTGCCGCAGCACCTCGGCGGTGATCTCGACCAGGTAGCTGTCCAGCTCCCCGGCATTCCACTCGGTGAACACCTCGGCGATCTGCGGTGCGGCCAGTCCCAACCCGTCGCGCAGCAGCTGGTATGCCTCGCCGATGAGCTGCATGTCGGAGTACTCGATGCCGTTGTGCACCATCTTGACGAAGTGCCCTGCGCCGTCCGGCCCGATGTGGGTGCAGCACGGCACTCCGTCGACGTGGGCCGAGATCTCTTCCAGCAGCGGGCCCAGCGACTCGTAGGACTTTTTGGGGCCGCCCGGCATGATCGAGGGTCCGTTCAGTGCGCCTTCCTCGCCGCCAGAGATCCCGGCCCCGACGAAGTGCAGGCCGCGCGCGGCCATCGCCTTCTCCCGGCGGATGGTGTCGGTGTAGAGAGCGTTGCCGCCGTCGATGATGATGTCGCCGGGCTCCATCGCGTCGGCGAGTTCGTTGATGACGGCGTCGGTCGGGTCACCGGCCTTGACCATGATCAGCACTCGGCGCGGCTTCTCTAGGGCGGCAAGGAATTCCGGAATCGACTCGCTGCGCACGAAGCTGCCTTCGGAACCGTAGGCGTCGAGCAGCGCGTCCGTTTTGGCGACCGACCGGTTGTGCAGCGCCACGGTGTAGCCATGGCGGGCGAAGTTGCGCGCGATGTTGGATCCCATGACTGCCAGTCCGGTCACGCCGATCTGGGCGGTGCCAACAACTTCCGACGCGCTCATGTATTCGCCTCTCGGTGGTAGGTGATTCGATGCCCGGCACGCCGGGCGGCGCGGGTTACCCCGCGATCAGTCGGTGCAGCTCGGTGAGCCACGGTACCGCCAGTGCCACGGTGGGCACCGTCAGCACCCCGGCTGCGGCCGAATAGGCGGCAGCGGCCAGCGCTGGACTGTTCCCCTGCCCCGACAACCGCTGCACGCGCAACACCGTGTTGGTTCCGCCGGCCGCCAGCGCGCCGGCGGGGACTCTGGTTGAGGCACAGGCCACCAGGGCGCGGGCCAGGGGAGGAGCGCCGGCCACCCGAACGGCCGCGTCGTCGGCGAGCAGTTCGATCAACAGCCGCACCGCGTCCAGGGCGCTGGCGCTTCGCACGAACCAGGGGAACGCGGTGTGCACGGCCGAGAACGCCTCGAGTACCAAGTCGTGCCGTGCCCGCAGATGGGCCCGCTCATGGCAGAGCAGCGCGGCCAGCTCGGTGTCACCCAGCGCGTCCAGCGTGCCGGAACTGACCACCACCCGGCTCCGCACCCCGGGCAGGCAGTACGCGAGTGGTTGCATCACCTGCAGAATGCGCAGTCCACTGGTGCGCAGGGCGGGCGGTCGGTCGGTGACACTGACCAGGTCGACGAGCATGCGGTGGTGGGCCCGGCGTTGCCGGGTGCGGATCGCGACCCGCAACACCGTCCACGTGAGGCGCATCCCGACCATCAGGGTCAGCACGAAGACCGCGACGTAGAAGGTCCACAGGGGCCAACCCAAGCGATCCAGGGAACCGAGGATCGTCGAGGTGGGCTGGCCGTCCGGGCCGGGCATCAGCAGGCGGCTCGCGGTGGCCAGACCGGCGCTGAACGCGGACAGCACCGCGGCAAGGGCGATGGCCTGCCAGAGCACCAACGCGGCCCGCGGAGCGCGGAGCGGCCAGTCAGCGCGCGCCAGCAGGGCGGGTACCGGCCCCACGAGCAACAGCGCGACGATGGAAAAGGCCAGCGCGCACACGCCGTAAGTCTCCCTCAGGACCCAGGTCGGCCGCTACCTGGGAGGCGGATGCGATGTTTGGCCTCCAACTCGTCGAGCGCACGGCGCAACGCGTCAGCCTCGTCGACGCCGACGCGTTCGACGAAATGCACCAGCGCCGCCCGGCGGTCTCCGGAGTCAGCGGCCTGATCGAGTGCCTCCACCATCAGCCCGGCAACCAATTCGTCGCGGCCCCGGACCGGTGTGTAGCGGTGTGCACGGTCATCGCGAATCTGCGACACCAGGTTCTTCTTGGCCAGCCGCTGCAGCACCGTCATCACGGTGGTGTAGGCCAGGTCGCGCTGCGCGGATAGCGCCTCGTGGACCTCGCGCACTGTCTGAGACTCCGGCGATGACCACAGGTGGTCCATCACCGCTCGTTCCAAGTCCCCTAAATGGGTCTGCTTCGCCATGTTTGTTATCAACTCCCCGGGCAACGGAGCAAGCCTACCCTTAATTACTACCGGGCGTCGTATCAGAAGCTGAGGGTCTGCTGCGACCCAGGTGTGAGGGGAACGGATCGCCCAGGAGGGCCCAAGCGGGCATCGTGTAAAACCATCAACATGGCTGCCACCGGATTTCCGTCCGACTTCTCCGCGCCCTTCGACTCCGAGATCGGCCTGGTCTACACCGACATTGGCCCAGACGGTGCACACGCGCAATTGGAGCTGCAGCCCAAGCTCTGCCAGCCGGCGGGCATCGTGCACGGCGGGGTGTACTGCTCGATCATCGAAAGCGTGGCCAGCGTCTCGGCACATACCTGGCTCAACCGCGACGGTGGCGATCCGGTCGGCACCGTCGTCGGGGTCAACAACAACACCGACTTCCTGCGAGCGGTCTCCTCGGGGACCGTCCACGCCGCGTCCACCCCGATCCATCGCGGCCGGCGCCAGCAGCTGTGGTTGGTGACGATCACCGATGCCGACAAGCGCGTGCTCGCCCGCGGCCAGGTCCGGTTGCAGAACCTGTCGGGTTAGCTTTCGCTAGGCCGCTAGCTGACCGCGCGCTCCGCGCCGCGCTGCGCCTCGGCCGCCAGCACTTCGAGCTGCTCAAGCCGGGTCCTGGCGAAGGCCTGCTGCTCGGTGATGGTGAGCTGGCCGCGCCGGGTGCTCAAGAAGGTCACGTTCCACGACAGCAGAGTGCTGATCTTGTTCTTGAACCCGACCAGGTAGATCAGGTGCAGCCCCAGCCAGGCCAGCCAGGCGAGGAAGCCGCTGAACTCCAGCGGCCCGATCTTGGTGACCGCGGAGAACCGGGACACGGTGGCCATCGAGCCCTTGTCCAGGTACTGGAAGGGTTCCCGGTCGGCCGGGTCGGCGCCGCCGAGCTCGGCCTTGATGGTGCTCGCCGCGTGCTTGGCGCCCTGGATGGCGCCCTGCGCCATACCGGGGACACCGTCGACGGCGGCCATGTCGCCGACCACGAAGACGTTCGGGTGGCCCGGCACGGACAGGTCGGGCAAGACCTTGACCCGCCCGGCGCGGTCGAGTTCCACGTCAGACTGCTCGGCGAGATCGCGGCCCAGCGGGCTAGCCGACACACCGGCAGACCACACCTTGCACTGGGATTCGATCCGCCGGATCTTGCCGTCGGCGTCCTTGACGGTCAGGCCGTTGCGGTCGACGTCGGTGACCATGGCACCGAGCTGGATCTCCACGCCCATCTTCTGCAGCCGCTCAGCTGCTTTGGCGCCCAGCTTCTCGCCCATCGGCGGCAGCACGGCCGGGGCGGCGTCGAGCAGGATCACCCGTGCCCTGGTCGAGTCGATGTTGCGGAACGCGCCCTTGAGTGTGTAGTTGGCCAATTCGGCGATCTGCCCGGCCATTTCGACACCGGTGGGGCCTGCGCCGACCACGGTGAAGGTCAGCAGCTTCTCCCGCCGGGCTTCGTCTCGGGACCGCTCGGCCTGCTCGAAGGCGCTCAGGATGCGACCCCGAAGTTCCAGCGCGTCGTCGATGGTCTTCATGCCGGGTGCGAACTCGGCGAACTGGTCGTTGCCGAAGTAGGACTGCCCGGCGCCGGCCGCGATGATCAGGCTGTCGTACGGGGTGTCGTAGGTGTGCCCGAGTACCTCGGAGGTGACGAATTTGCCGGCCAGGTCGATGCGGGTGACGTCGCCGAGCAGCACCTGCGCGTTGCGCTGGTTGCGCAGCACGACGCGGGTGGACGGCGCGATCTCGCCCTCGGACAGGATGCCCGTCGCCACCTGGTACAGCAGCGGCTGGAACAGGTGGTGGGTGGTGCGGGCGATCAACTTGACGTCGACGTCGGCGCGCTTGAGCTTCTTTGCCGCGGTCAACCCACCGAATCCCGAGCCGATGATGACGACCTGGTGGCGTCGGCTCTGCTGCGCAGTGACTTCAGGCTGGGCGCTCATGGGAATCCGGTTGCTCCTCGACGGTGACTGCGTTCCCCCAATACGCTAGTCGACCTAAAAGGCGGTCACTGCATCCAGTGGTTGTGGGATTAGCCACTTCCGTCACAGTCAGCCGAAGCAGGCCAGCGCTCCGTGGCCGACGTGCAGCGTCTGGCCGGTGATGTGCCGGGCAGCCGGCGAGGTCAAAAACACTGCGAGGCGGGCGATTTCAGCGGCTCCGGTGGGCGGCACACGGGTCAGTCCGTCGTAGCCCGGGCGAGCGCCTTCGCCGGCGGCCACCACGTTGACGGTGATCCCTCGGGTGCCGAACGTAGTGGCCTGGCCGGCGGTCCAATTCGACAATGCGGCTTTGACTGCTGCGTCGGCACTGCCGTCGCGGGGGTTCTCCGGCAGCACCGAGATGATCGAGCCGCCCGAGCGCAGGTGGTCGCCGATGGTCCCGACGGTCAGCACGGCCGAGAGCACCGTGGCGTCGAGCGCGTTGCGCCAGGCGTTGGCCTGGTCGGCCAGCGAATAGCCGCGGGGGTCGCCGCCCTGCCAGCGCGGTGCCGGGACGTTGACGATGGTGTCGAGGTGGTGCGGAAACAACCCGCGGGCAGCCAGCATGCTTGCCGGGTCGGTGTTGTCGCAGACGACCGCATTGGCGTCGAGTTCTTTGGCGGCGACCTCGAGCTCGGGGCCCCGCAAACCGGCGAGCGTCACCTTGTGGCCAGCCTCGCTGAAACCCTCGGCAATGGTGCGACCCAATTCGGTGTCACCACCGGTGACCAGCACATCCATCGGTAGATCCTCCTCGTGTTCCGAGCTATGTTACTGGACGGTAGCCGGTTTGCGGGGATGGGGCGGAACTCGGCACAGACACGATCCGGCCACAGTCCGGCGTGCGCGCTAGGCTGCCAGACCATGGGGCGTACCCAGGCGGTCTACGGGGCTGTGGCGGTCATGCTGGCGACGGGAGTGGCCGGCTGTAGCTCTGAGCCGGCGTCCCCGAGGATCACGGTGTTCGCGGCGGCGTCGCTGCAGCCAGCGTTCACCGAGATCGCCGAGCAGTTCAAGACCGACAATCCCGGCGTCGCGGTGGCCTTCAACTTCGCCGGATCCTCGGACCTGGCCACCCAGCTGACACAGGGGGCGCGCGCCGACGTCTTCGCCTCGGCCAACACCGCCCAGATGGACAAGGTCGCGCAGGCCGGCCTGTTGGAAGCCGCGGCAGTGCCGTTTGCCACCAACACGCTGGTGATCGTGACGGCACCCGGCAATCCACACGGGGTACGGTCCTTCGCCGATCTGGCCGCACCCGGGCTCGCGGTGGTGGTGTGTCAGGCGCCGGTCCCGTGCGGCGCGGCGACCCACAAGGTCGAAGACGCCACCGGGGTTGCGGTGACACCGGTCAGCGAGGAGCCCGACGTCACCGACGTCCTCAACAAGGTCACCACCGGCCAGGCCGACGCCGGTGTGGTGTACCGCACCGATGCCCAGCACGCCGGAGACAAGGTGGCCACCATCGAGTTCCCCGAGGCTTCCGGCGCGGTCAACACCTACCCGATCGCGCTGCTGCAGGAAGCGCCTTCGCGCGGGCCGGCCCGCGCGTTCGTCGATCTGGTCACCGGCGAAGCGGGGCGCAAGGTGCTGCACGCAGCCGGTTTCGGTAAGCCCTGACCGGCCGTGGGCGGCCGGCCTGATGACCTGCCGGGCTGGGTCTATGTACCCGCCGCGATCGGCGCGGCGTTCGTGGTGCTGCCGCTGGTGGGGATCGCGACCAAAGTCGACTGGCCACATTTCTGGTCGCTGATCAGCAGTCCCGCAGCCACCACCGCGCTGCAACTGAGCCTGCGCACCGCCGCGGCCAGCACGGTGCTGTGTGTGGTGCTGGGAGTGCCGATGGCGCTGGTCCTGGCGCGAAGCCAGGCGCGGGTGGTGCGCCTGCTCCGGCCGTTGGTGTTGTTGCCGCTGGTGCTGCCGCCGGTGGTGGGCGGAATTGCGCTGCTGTATGCGTTCGGCCGGCTCGGATTGCTGGGCCGCTATTTGGAGGCCGCCGGCATCCATATCGCGTTCACCACGACCGCGGTGGTGCTGGCGCAGACCTTCGTGTCGTTGCCGTTTCTGGTGATCGCCCTGGAAGGCGCGGCGCGGACCGCCGGTGCCGACTACGAGAGGGTGGCGGCCACCCTGGGTGCCCGGCCGAACGCGGTGTGGTGGCGGGTCACGCTGCCGCTGTTGGTGCCGGGTCTGATCTCCGGGGCGGTCCTGGCATTCGCGCGGTCCCTCGGCGAGTTCGGGGCGACACTGACTTTTGCCGGCTCCCTGGAAGGCGTCACCCGGACGTTGCCGTTGGCTATCTATCTGCAGCGCGTGTCGGATGCTGACGCCGCGGCCGCGATGTCGCTGTTGCTGGTGGCTGTTGCCGCAGTGGTGGTGCTCGTCGTGGGTGTCCGACGACTGGGCAGCATCGGGTGAGCGCCCAAGCCGGCGGGCTCACGTTGCAGGCGCTTGTCGCCGAGCGTGGCCTCGACGTGCAGCTGAACGTCGAACCGGGTGAAGTGCTGGCGGTCCTGGGGCCCAACGGCGCCGGGAAGTCGACCTTGTTGCACGTGATCGCGGGGCTGCTGCAGCCCGACGAGGGCCTGGTCCGCGCGGGTGATCGGGTGCTGACCGACACCCGGGCCGGAGTGCAGGTGGCCACGTGCGAGCGCCGGGTGGGCCTGCTGCTGCAGGATCCGCTGTTGTTTCCGCACTTGAGCGTGGCGGCCAACGTCGCATTCGGATCGCATCACCGGCGTCGCTTCGACCTGCGCCGGGCGCGCACCCGAACCCTCGCGGCGCCGTGGCTGCGCGCGGTCGACGCGGAAGGGCTGGCCGAGCGTCGGCCGCGCCAACTCTCCGGCGGGCAGGCGCAGCGGGTCGCGATCGCCCGTGCCCTGGCCGCCGAACCGGAGGTGCTGTTGCTCGACGAGCCGTTGGCCGGGCTCGACGTGGGTGCGGCGTCTGCGGTGCGCACGGTGCTGCGCGACGCGCTTGGTGCGGCGGGGCGAACCACCGTGCTGGTCACCCACGACCTGCTCGACGTATTTGCATTGGCGGATCGGGTGTTGGTCCTCGAATCCGGGCGGATCGCCGAGATCGGCTGCGCCGCAGATGTATTGGCCGCGCCGCGGAGTCGCTTCGGGGCGCAGATCGCCGGAGTCAATCTGGTCGCGGGGGTGCTCGACTCCGCTGGCGTATTGCGTACCGGGTGGGGAGAACAGTGGCACGGCAGCACCGACGACGGCGCGGAACCGGGCCGGTCGGCGGTCGCGGTCAGCACACCGCGGGCGGTGGCGGTCTACCGGGAGCCGCCGCGCCATGGCAGTCCCCGCAATCTGCTTGAGGTGATCGTGGCTGAGCTCGATGTCCGCGGCGGCACGGTCCAGGTGCGCGGTGCGGACCAGCCCGACGGAGCGCCGGGACTGGCCGCGGACATCACCGCCGACGCGGCGGCGGAACTGCGTCTGGCGCCGGGGGAGACGGTCTGGTTCGGGGTCAAAGCCCAGGAAGTGACGCTGCGTGCGACACACCCCGGCACGGCGTAACTTGCGTACCGATGGCAACGCGGTAGGTTTTTCTGCCATGAAGCAGGTGGACCTGACATCCAGGGGAATTCGAGCGATGGCCGCGACCGCGGTCGCCGGTGCGTTGGCATTCGCCCTTGCGGCGCCGGTGTATGCGGACCCGGTGCCGCCGCCTCCTCCCGCGCCGCCGGCCAGCGCGGATGCCCCGCCGGCCGACCCGAACGCCCCGGCTCCGGCCGCCGAGCCCGCGCCACCCGAGGTGGGCCGTGTCGACGACGTCGCCGGCGGCTTCAGCTTCGTGCTGCCGGGCGGCTGGGTGCAGTCCGACACCAGTCACCTGGAGTACGGTTCGTCGCTGCTGAGCAAGAAGACCGGTGAGCCGATGCTGCCGGGTCAGCCGGCGCCGGTGGCCAACGACACCAGGATCGTGCTCGGCAAGCTCGACCAGCGGCTCTACGCCAGCGCTGAGGCCGACGACGCCAAGGCCGCCACCCGCCTCGGATCGGACATGGGCGAGTTCTTCATGCCCTACCCCGGCACCCGCGCCAACCAGGTGAACGCTCCGCTCAACGGGGGCGGGCTGACCGGTAGCGCGTCGTACTACGAGGTCAAGTTCACCGACCCGGCCAAGCCGGTCGGCCAGATCTGGAGTGGCGTGATCGGTGTACCGCCGGCCAGTGGTACCGGCCCGCAGACCGAACGGTGGTTCGTGGTGTGGCTGGGCACCGCCAACAACCCGGTCGACACCAACGCGGCCATCGCGTTGGCCGAGTCCATCCGGCCGCTGGGCGCGCCCCCCGCCGAAGCAGCGCCTGCCCCGGCGCCGGGCGTTCCGGGAATCCCGGCCCCTGCTCCGGCTCCGGCACCTGTTCCGGCACCTGCGCCGGCTCCCGCACCTGCTCCGGCGGCTTGATCCCCGGCTGACCTCCTCCGGTTGGCTCCGAAGCGGCGGCGGAGCCGCTAGCCTGGCGACATGACTGCGGATGTGCATGTGCTGGCGGCAACGGAGTTTCTCGCGGAGCGTTCGACGACGCTGACCAGCGTGGGGTGGATCGGTTACGTCATCATCGGTGCCATCGCTGGATGGCTCGCCGGAAAGATCGTCAACGGCGGTGCCTCCGGGATCCTGGTCAACATGGTCACCGGGGTATGTGGCGCACTGCTCGGCGGGTTCCTGCTGAGTTTCAAATTCGACACCGCGTCCGGCGGTTGGTGGTTCACCCTGTTCACCGCAACCCTGGGATCGGTCCTGCTGTTGTGGCTGCTGCGCCTGGTGCGCAAAGGCTGACCGGCTTGCTCTAACGCGCGCAGAATGTTGGCATGGGCGCGGACCCGGGTGTTGGCATGAGTATGAGTGCTTGGCGAGTTCAACGTCCCGGCCCGATAGCCACCCGACCACTGGAACGCGTCCATACCGCGGTGCCGCGACCGCAGCCGTCGGAACTGCTGCTTGCTGTGCAGGCCTGCGGCGTGTGCCGTACCGACCTGCATGTTGCCGAAGGCGATCTTCCGGTGCACCGGCCCGGTGTGATTCCCGGCCATGAGGTGGTCGGCGAAGTCGTCGAGGTCGGCGCCGACGCCGGTGACGAGTTCGCGGTGGGGGACCGGGTGGGTATCGCCTGGTTACGACACACCTGCGGCACCTGCCGCTATTGCCGCAGGGGCGACGAGAACCTCTGCCCGCAGTCGCGCTACACCGGCTGGGATGACGACGGCGGCTATGCCGAATTCGCCACTGTGCCCGCAGCTTTCGCACTGCGCCTGCCCGACGGCTACAGCGACACCGAGTTGGCGCCGTTGTTGTGCGCGGGCATCATCGGCTACCGGTCCCTGCAGCGCGCGGACCTGCCCCCGGGAGGGCGGCTGGGGATCTACGGATTCGGCGGCAGCGCGCACATCACCGCGCAGGTCGCCCTTGCCAGCGGCGCCGAGGTACATGTGATGACCCGCGGTGAACAAGCGCGCGAACTGGCCCTGGAACTGGGCGTTGCCTCGGCCCAGGGTGCCGCCGATCCGCCACCGGTGCCGCTGGACTCCGCGATCCTGTTCGCCCCGGTCGGCGAGCTGGTGCTGCCCGCTTGCCAGGCGCTGGATGCAGGCGGAACCCTGGCCATAGCCGGCATCCATCTCAGCGACATCCCACCGCTGAATTACCAGCGCCACCTGTTCCGTGAGCGTCAGATCCGGTCGGTCACGTCCAACACCCGCGCGGATGCCCACACCTTCCTCGACTTCGCGGCAGCGCACCACATCGACGTGACGACGCCGGTATACGCCCTGGGTGACGCCGACCAGGCGCTCATGGACTTAGGCGCGGGCCGGATCGCAGGTGCGGCGGTGCTGCTGGTCTGAACCGCGCGGCTTCAGCCAGTCACCTGCCACACGAGCGCAGCCGCCAGCGCGCCGACCCCGTTGAGTGACCAGTGCAGCGCGATAGGCGCGATCAGGCTGCCGCTGCGTCGCCGCAGCCAGCTGAACACGAAGCCCGCGGCCCCGGTGGCCAGCACCGCGAGTGTCACGCCGGCCAGCATGCCGAAGAATCCGCCCCCGAGAACACGGGTGAAACCGACGTTGCTGCTGGTCAGACCAAGCGATGTCGCGACGTGCCACAGGCCGAACAGCAAGGAGCCGGCCGCGGCCACCCCGCGAAACCCCCACGCTCGGTGCAGTGCGCCGTGCAGCGCGCCGCGGAACGCCAACTCCTCGGGGATCACGGTCTGCAGCGGGATGACGACCATCGATGCCACCAGCGCACCGGAGACCGTGGCGTAGTGGTTGTTCAAGAACATCGGCCGGGTCACGGGCAGCATCACGCCGATCGCGATCACCGACACCACGACCACTACCGCGGCCAGTGCGTAGCCGAAACCGGCTTTCCAATGCGCGCGGCCCAGGCCGAGCTCGCTCCAGGTCAGGCCGTTATAGCGGACCAGGGCGATCAAGCCGATCGCGGTGGCCGGGACGGTGGCGACCGCAGCCCACGGGGTGGTGAAGTGGGCGATCAGATTGGCGAGCGCCAGCACCACCACGACCACGGCGACGTCGACGAAGGCGCGAAAGTGATTCAACGCCGAGAGTTGCGACACCAATGGGTGCCGCCCCCAGGGCATCGCGAATTCGTGGCCAGACATTGGACCGAATTCTACCCGCGGTCCCGGCTTGGGGGCCGTGCCTCGTTGGGCGCCTACTGCTCGCCGAACTTGGGGCCGTGGGTCTCACACAGCACGCGCGCCGGGTTGCCGGTGGCGGTGTTCTCGCTGACCACCTTGCCGTTGACGGTGACCGTGCAGGTCAAGGCCCCGGGACCGGCGCTCTGCGCGCTCAGCGAGTACGAGGACGGACTGGCTGCGTTCGTCATCGAACCGGTCAGCTGAATGGACCACGGCAGCGGGGCGTTGGTGGCGTGCGCCTGGCCGTTCTGGCCTTGATAAGTGATGTAGCTGGCGACCCCGGTACCGGTGAGGTCGTAGCGAACCGGCACCTTGGTGTGGTCCGGCGTCGCGCCGGCCGACCCGGCACCAGCAATGGTGGCCGACGCGACGAGGGCGCCGAGCAGCAACGACATCGCCTTGCGGGGCATCCGGACCGGTGCGCGGTGAGCAGTCATGGCCGTCACCTTATCTCGCCGCTGTTCGGCTCTGCGCCCGATCGCCAGGTCCAGTTGGTGATCCCGGGATCGTCCTCTCCGTGCTCGCGGGTGTAGAGCCGCGCGGCCATCCGCGCATCGACCATCTGCTGGCGCAGTACCGCGTGCCGACCGCCCAATCCCGGCACCCGGTCGATCACGTCCATCACCAAGTGGAAACGGTCCAGATCGTTGAGCATCACCATGTCGAACGGTGTTGTTGTGGTGCCGCGTTCGCGGTAGCCGCGCACGTGCATCTGGTCATGGTTCGCCCGCGAGTAGGTCAGTCGGTGGATCAACCAGGGGTAGCCGTGGTAGGCGAAGATCACCGGCTTGTCGCGGGTGAACAACGCATCGAATTCGGTGTCCGGCAACCCGTGCGGATGCTCGGTCGTCGGTTGGAGACGCATGATGTCCACGACATTCACCACACGCACGGCGAGGTCGGGCAGTTCGGCGCGCAGGATGTCGGCGGCGGCCAGTGTTTCCAGCGTAGGAACATCCCCGGCGCAGGCGAGCACCACGTCCGGCTCCCCGGTGGTGGTACCGGCCCACTCCCAGATACCCAGACCCCGGGTGCAGTGCGCCACCGCCGCCGGCATATCGAGGTAGGCCAGCGCCGGCTGCTTGCCGGCGACGATCACGTTGACGTAATCGCGGCTGCGCAGGCAGTGATCGGCCACCGACAGCAGCGTGTTGGCGTCCGGCGGCAGGTAGACCCGCACTACCTCGGGCCGTTTGTTGGCCACCAGATCGATGAAGCCGGGATCCTGGTGTGACGCCCCGTTGTGGTCCTGGCGCCAGACGTGGGAGGTCAACAGATAGTTCAGTGAGGCGATCGGTTGGCGCCACGGGAGTTCGCGGCTGACGGCCAGCCATTTGGCGTGCTGGTTGAACATCGAGTCGACGATGTGCACGAACGCTTCGTAGCAGTTGAACAGTCCGTGCCGACCGGTCAGCAGATAGCCCTCCAGCCAGCCTTGGCACAGGTGCTCGGAAAGCACTTCCAGGACTCGCCCGTCCGGGGCCAGGTGATCGTCACCGGGGAGGGTCTCCGACAACCAGACCCGGTCGGTGGTGTCGAACACCGCCGAGAGCCGGTTGGAGGCGGTCTCGTCGGGACCCATCAACCGGAACCGGTCGCGGTTGCGGTTGATGACGTCGCTCAGGAACGTGCCGAGCACCCGAGTGGCCTCGTGCACCTCGGTAGCGGGCCGGGCCACCGGTACCGCGTAGTCGCGAAAGTCCGGCAGGTCCAGATCGCGGAGCAGCTGCCCTCCGTTGGCATGCGGGTTGGCGCTCATCCGGCGGTCCCCGCGCGGCGCCAGCGCCGCCAGCTCGGGCAGTAGGCGTCCGGAGGAGTCGAACAGCTCCGCTGGGCGGTAGCTGCGCAGCCATTGCTCCAGTTGGCGGCGGTGCCCGGGGTCGGTACGGGTCTGCGCGAGCGGCACCTGATGTGCCCGCCAGGTCCCTTCCACCTGTTGTCCGTCGACCACCTTCGGCCCGGTCCAGCCCTTCGGGGTGCGCAGCACGATCATCGGCCATACCGGCCGCATCGACGAGCCCTTGGTGCGTGCGGCGTGCTGGATCGCCGCGATGTCGTCGAACGCGTCATCGAGTGCGGCGGCGAGCAGCTGGTGTACGACGGCGGGGTCGTCGCCGGCGACGGTGATCGGCCGGTACCCGTAACCGCGTAGCAACGACTCCAATTCCTGCTGCGGAATACGAGCCAGCACAGTGGGATTGGCGATCTTGTAGCCGTTGAGATGCAGAATCGGCAGCACCGCGCCGTCCACGGCGGGGTTGAGAAACTTGTTCGAGTGCCAGCTGGCCGCCAGTGGTCCGGTCTCGGCCTCGCCGTCGCCGATCACGCAGGCGACCACCAGCTCGGGGTTGTCGAAGGCCGCACCGAAGGCATGCACCAGCGCGTAGCCGAGCTCGCCGCCCTCATGGATGGAGCCCGGCGTCTCGGCTGCCACATGGCTGGGGATACCGCCGGGAAAAGAGAACTGCCGGAACAACTTCCGCAGCCCGTCGACGTTCTCGCCGATGCCCGTGTACACCTCGCTGTAGGTGCCCTCGAGATAGGCATTGGCGACCAGCGCCGGACCGCCGTGGCCGGGTCCGGTGACGAAGATGACGTCGGCGTCGCGGTCGCGGATGATCCGATTGAGATGCAGATAGAGCAGATTGAGCCCTGGGGTGGTGCCCCAGTGCCCGAGCAGTCGGGGCTTGACGTGCTCGGCTCGCAGCGGTTCGGCCAGCAGGGGATTGTCCAGCAGATAGATCTGGCCTACGGAGAGATAGTTGGCGGCCCGCCAGTAGGCATCAAGGCGGGCCAGTTCATCGTCGGAGAGTGTGGGCTTAGGTGGAGTCGCGTTGGCTGCTCTCACCTTTTCCATTGTCGCGTCCAACTCCGAACGCGGCAACCGATTCACTACCCTGACTGCGTGCTGCTGAAATCGGTTCGTGTGCTCGATCTGGCTGGCGGCGACGCCGACGCGGTCACCCGGTTGCTCGCCGACCTGGGCGCCGACGTGCTCAAGGTGGAGCCCCCGGGGGGAAGTCCGGCGCGGGCCGCGGCTCCGCTGCTGGGCGGTCTGAGCATCGCGTTTGCGCTGCACAACGCGAACAAGCGCAGCATCACCTTGGACGCCGCCGAGGAGCGGGATCGCCGCCGCTTCGACGACTTGGCTGGTACCGCCGATATCGTGGTGGACAGCGGCCTGCCGGGATGCGCCGCGGAATTCGGGACTTCCTGCGCTGAACTGGCCGATCGATTCGCTCACCTGGTGACGATGTCGGTCACCGATTTCGGGACGAGCGGTCCGCGCGCGCAGTGGCAGGCCACCGACGCGGTGCTCTACGCACTCTCCGGCGCCCTGTCCCGGTCGGGCCCCACCACCGGGAGCCCGGTACTGCCGCCGGAGGGGATCGCCTCGGCGACCGCGGCGGTGCAGGCCGCCTGGGCAGTGCTGGTCGCCTATTTCAACCGGTTGCGCTGCGGAATCGGAGATTACATCGACTTTTCCCGGTTCGACGCGGTGGTCACCGTGCTGGACCCGATATTCGGCGCGCACGGCCAGGTCGCCGCGGCCCAACGCGCATCGAGCCGGTGGCGTGGGAGACCCCGCAACCAGGACGCCTACCCGATCTACGCCTGCCGCGACGGCTACGTCCGGCTTTGCGTCATGTCCCCGAGGCAGTGGCGCGCACTGTGGAGCTGGCTGGGGGAGCCGGCTCAGTACGCCGATCCCAAGTTCGGCGTGATCGGCGAGCGGTTCGCTGTCTGGCCGCAGATCAGTGCCCTGATCCGTGAACTGTTCGCCGGCCAGGACATGGCGGATCTGGTCACTGCCGGGCAATCTCGCGGTGTCCCCATCGCCGCGGTCGGCGATCCGGCGCAGGTACTGGCCGAGGAGCACTTCGTGGTCGCGCAAGCGGTCACCCAGACCGAGCTGGCCCCGGGGCTGTCCGCGGTGATCCCGACCGGCTACTACGTGGTCGACGACCAGCGAGCGGGTTTTCGGACCCCGGCCCCGAGCGTCGGCGAGGCAGCAGCCGGATGGCTGGCCGAACCGTTGACGGAGCCGACGGTGCGCGGTGCGGTCGGCGCCCGGCCGTTCGAGGATCTACGGATCGTGGACCTGGGGGTGATCGTTGCCGGCGGGGAAGCCAGCCGGCTCTTCGGCGACCTGGGCGCCGAGATCATCAAAGTGGAGAGCGCGGCCTACCCCGACGGGCTGAGGCAGGCCCGCCCCGGGTCGGCGATGAGCGAGTCGTTCGCTTGGACGCACCGCAACAACTCCGGACTCGGCCTGGAGCTGCGCAGCCCGGCCGGTAAGGAGATCTTCACTCGTCTGGTCGGCGCGGCGGACGCGGTGTTCGCCAACTTCAAGCCGGGAACACTTGCCGCCCTGGGCTTTTCCTATGATGTCCTGCGCGAGATCAATCCGCGGATCGTCCTCGCCGAGAGCAGCGCCTTCGGAGAATCCGGCCCGTGGAGTGACCGAATGGGGTACGGCCCGCTGGTCCGCGCCACCACCGGGGTCACCGCGCTGTGGACGGCCCCTGAGGGGTCCAGCGACCCAGAGCGCCATCCGTTCTACGACGCGACCACCGTCTTCCCCGACCATGTGGTTGCGCGGGTCGCCGCGATCGGGGCGCTGGCGGCGCTGATCGGGCGCCGGCGCACTGCCGCCGGCAGTCACGTCCACGTGTCGCAGGCCGAGACCGCCGTCAACCAACTTGACACCAGCTACGTGGCCCGCGCGGCGGGCTCGCCGGTCCAGCCGGACACCGCGGTGGATCTGGTCTGTCCGTGCGCCGGCGATGACGAATGGTGTGTGATCTCGATCCGGGATGACACCGATATGCGTGCTGTCGCTGCGGCTTTCGGCGATGAAGTATTGGCCGACGAGCCACGCTTTGGCACCGGACCCGAACGCACCGCTCACCGTGCGGAGCTGGCCGCGGCGTTAGGTCGCCACACCATGGACTACACCCCGGCTGGGGTAGCCGAACTGCTGCAGGGACGCGGCGTGGCCGCCGCGTCGATGAACCGCCCACCCGATGTCGCCGACGACCCCCAGCTGGCCCATCGCGCGGTGTTCGCGCCCATGACCCACCCACTGATCGAGCACCCGCTGCCAGCAGAAACCGGACCCGCCCCCTTCCGCAACATCCCGGTGGCACCGCAGCGGCCCGCACCGCTGCCCGGTCAGGACACTCGGGAGATCTGCCGCTGTCTGCTCGGACTCGACGACGGCGAGACCGAGAAGCTGATCGCCGAGGGTGTGCTGTTCGCCACGGATTAGTCTGTGCGCGCGGCACTTCCGCGATCCCGGCCTGCAGCAAGGGCCGGGTCGCTCACCTCGCTGGGCGCGACCTCGCTGTAGTGGCGGGCGAATACGTCTCCTGGAACTGGCCACTGGTCGCCCTGGCCGCCCTTGACCACCCAATCACCGTCGGCCGCCACGGTAGGGCCCTCAAGAGTATTGATCGTTTCACCAGGTTCCGCCGTCCGAGCGAGAACGGTTCCCCGCCGTTGCCATCGATGTCCGCTGATGTGCTGGTAGCTGGACTGGAAAATTTCGTCCCGCACCGACCAGCTCGCGCCGTCTTCCTGGACCAGCCAGTCGCCGGCGTCGGCCTGCATCGTGGCTCCCGACGGGGAAGCCCAGGTCCAGCGTGACTCCCGCCGTTCGGCGATGACGGTCCCCACCCGGGTGTAAGGCCGCCACACCGGGCGGGACCGATAGCCGAGCTGGCGGAGACTCCACAGTGTGTTCGCTACGCCCAGCAGGACCTCGTCGAGCAGGCGCGGGTCGGCTTCGATAGCCGACCAATCGAGAAGTTTGTCGTGGACCCGGCGCTTGTCGTCTCGCTTCGGACCGAATTTCCAGTCATTGTGGCGGTAGTAGCGGCACCAGTCCGCGTGTTCGGCGCGGGCCATCGCCATCGCCGACTCATGGTCGAAACCCATCCGGTCGAGCTGTTCGAGTGGTGGCAAGCCCGCCATGTCACGCTCGGCCAGTGGGGCCGGGGCGTTGCCCCAGGTGTTCCAGGTGTGACCGGCGATCTGTTCGACCATCCACAAGGCGTTGCGGACCTGCCGCCGGTTGGACCCGCGGTAGAACTCATCGAGTTCGTTCCACGGCAACCGCGAGGGAAGCGGCTGGCGCTGTGGCCCGAGGGTGGCCAGGTAGCGCTCATGAATGAGGCTGGCGGCCCGTTCCCAGGCGTCGGGTGCTTGCCCGTCCGGCAACTCCAGCATCAGACGGTAGGTGTGCAACCGGCCCACGATCGGCAGCGGGTTGGTGCTGACCCGGCTGTCGGGATCCCAGCTGTACACCGGCATGGTGGGAAAGCGCGCCGCCAGTCGGCTTCCGGTCGTGGCGGCGCCTCGGGGGCCACGGATCCAGTCATCGACGAATATTGTGGCGCTGGTCGCGGCATCGCCGGCGTGAATGAGTTGCTCCAAGGTCGGTACCGTCGGTGCGTTCGGAATCACCTCGATGGTCGGCCCGGTGGCAATGAGTCCGATCTGTTGACGGTGGAATTCGTGGTCGCTTCGGCATTCGTCGGCGTCCTCGCTCACCAGTGTGAACGCCGGCAACGATGTCTCGGCGGGGCCGCTGTAATAGTCGCGCTCCAATTTGCGTCGGGTCAGGTCGGCGCAGAGTGCTAGCGTCAACTGCGAAGTGCCACAAATGAATACCCGACGAATGGTTTTGGCGGCGATGACGTTGTCGAGGAGCCAGCGCGCGGTTGTCTCGTATCTGCCGATGGTGCCCACGGCCCAGCGTGCATCGGCCCCACCGAACTGCTGGGCTCGCCAGGCTTCGGCTTGCCACGGGTCGTCGACCCGCACTACCAGGGGCAGCCGTCGTTTGGGTCCGCCGGCGCGCATCAGCGCGGCGGTGATCGTATCCAGCCAGAGACGGTTGTTGGATGGGTCAGCCGAGAGCAAGTACAACCGCTCAAGGCGCCGCCACAGCGGAAGGGCTTCCAGCGCCGAGGGCGTATTGAGGTCTACCGACACCACGCGGGCGCGGTGGGCGCGGGCGCCCTGTGTGCCGCGTTCGTCGGCGGCGTCGACGACGACGACGAGAGTGTCGCGGCGGTTCAGCGTCCGTGCTATTCCGCCGATCATCGTGCGGGAGTCGTCGTCGACACCGATCACCGCGGTGACCGACGAGGCGTGATTGGCCTGCAGCCGGTCCACCTGCGACCGGAAAAGCGCGAGTGCGACGCCGGAGAGGCCGGTGAAGATCGCCCCGAGCGCCGCAAGCTTCGCCACGATCAGGGCCGTCGGGGTAGTGCTTGGGCACACCTGTCCGCCGAGCGTCGGGTCTGTCATACCGCCCTTGAGTAGCGCCGCCGTCCAGATCAGCGGTTGAAAGATCGGCGGTTGGGCGTCATCGTGGCAGTCCCAGAAGGAACTGAGGCCGAGCACAGCGCTGGTGGTGGCGAGACCGGCCACCACCGCGGCGGGCATATTTCCGGACCAGGCGTCACCGTGGGCCCGTAAGCTCAGCGCGCACAGCGTGATCAGCACCAGGACGATGATGGCGATCGTGGGCCATGACCCGGGGCGGCCGTACCAGCTCAGCCACCCTGGCAACCCGTCGCCGGTGTCAGGCCACCGCGCAAGCACGCACAGCCACGCGATCAGAACGGCCAGGAAGGCCAGCCCCAGTCGGGTGAGACGGCGCGGGGACACCAGCGAGCGCATCCACCCCGCTGCCAGAGCGTACGTGCACTTATTCGGAATGAAAATCACCAATCTGACTCTTAGTATTGTACGGCGGAGTTTACTGGGTAACGTTAATCTCTAGTTGATTTTTGCGGAGGCAACGGTGCTTTTCGTGAGTCACGCCAGCCAGGACAGGTCGGCGATCGACGGCTTGCTGGCGGTCTTGCGGCGCACTCGTCAAGAAGTGTGGCTCGATGATGAGCTGGGCGGCGGCGAGGCGTGGTGGCAAGCCATCCTCGAAAAGATCCGCGGGTGCGACGTATTCATCGTCGCCCTGTCGAACACCTCGCTGGCGTCCAAACCTTGTCTTGCCGAACTGCGATACGCCCAAGCCCTGTACCGGCCGATCCTTCCCGTTCAGATCGGTCCGGTAGACAGTGTTCGGGTTACCCCGCTTGCCGCAACGCAGATCGTCGACTACCGAAACCCTACTTCGGATACCGAGATCCGGCTGATCGAAGCGCTTCAGAAGCGAACAGCGCAGTGCGGTCCACTACCAGCGACGCTTCCCGAGGAACCGGAGGTGCCGTTCGCCTATTTGATGAGGCTGGCCACCGTTCTCGCCAGCCCGGAGCTCAGTCATTACGAACAGGCTGGCCTGGTCTCGGAACTGAGAAACAAACTGGACGAGGACTGCGCCGATCTGGCCGCGCATCGCGACATCGTTCGGTTGCTCTATTTGTTGCGCGACCGGCCGGATGTCACCTGGCGTACGCGCAGCGATGTCGACAACTTGCTGAGTGCCTGCGATGCCAACCTCTCGACATCCGTCGGTCTGGCCACCGTGCCCTTCACCCGCCCCCAACCGGTCGGCTTGCCACCGGATGCGGGCTCCACGGTGGACCGATCGCCGAGTATCGCCCCTGCGATGGAGCATTCGCCGTCGAGTGCGCAGGTCGTGGAGACATCGCCGTCGGGCATGCTCTCCGTCGTCGAGCCACCGGCCGGGCGAGCTCGACCGGTTGTCATTGCCGCTAGAGCCTCCGACGCAGCCGAATCACGGGGGAGACGACACGGCCGCAGCAGGTGGCTCTTTGCCTGCGGTGCCGGCGTCGCGGTGGTGGCCACGATCGTGGTCGCGGTGCTGCGCAGCCAGGCGGAACCGCAAGGGCCCAGCATTGCATTACTCGATGACAACGTCCTCGACGCCATCATGGGCGCCGACGGAATGGCGACCGCCGAAAGCGGTATCCACCGGGCTAAGCACACCAGCGGCATGATTGAGGTGTCACCCCCGGAGTGCGCGAGTGTGCTTTATCCAGGACTGGACCGAACCTATCGGGACAGTGGCGGAGGCCAGGTGACGTGGCGGGTATCCGAGGATCGCGGTGGTATGGCCCGCGCCGGCATCGACGGCAATATGTTCGTCGACCAAGATGTGGCGGTATTCCCGGAAAACAGCGACCGCGCACTGGCGTTCGTCCGGGCCTCGGCAATCCCGTGGAAGGCCTGCGCCGGACAGACCGTGAGCGTGACCTACCGCGGAACAGAAACGTACACCTGGAAGGTCGGCGATGTAGCCGGGGACGCCCCGAAGATTGCCCAGTCATTCACCCTCGCCAGCGACAATGGTTACGCGTGCCAACGTGTGTTGCGGCTGGTCTCCAACATGGTCCTCGATATCAAGGCCTGCGGAGACCATGTCGACGATGAAGCCAACAAGATCGCCGGAAGGTTGGCAGCTGCCGTGACAGATATCCCTCCTTTCTAGCGCGGCCCCGGGAACCGAACGGTTGATCGCCGACGGCGTGCTGTTCGCCGGCGGTTCAGCGAGCCTCGACGGAGGAGAGGCGAAGCTGGGACCGCCGCATGAACCCGCCGATTAGTGTTACGTCCATGCCCGTTGACCCCCGGACACCGGTGCTGATCGGCTACGGCCAGGTGAACCACCGCGACGACACCGACGCGACAGAACCCGTCGATCTGATGGTGGCGGCGGCACGCCACGCCGCCCACGACCGGGTGCTGCGCGCGGTGGACTCGATTCGGGTGGTGAACCTGTTCTCGGCGCGTTACCGCGATCCGGGCGCGCTGCTCGGCCAACGGATCGGCGCTGAGCGCCCCGCCACCCGTTACAGTCCGGTGGGCGGCAATGTGCCGCAGTCCCTGGTGAATCAAGCCTGTCTGGATATCCGCGACGGCCGCGCTGGCGTGGTGCTGGTGGCCGGCGGTGAAACCTGGCGCACCCGGACCCGGCTGCGACGCGCCGGCGGCAAACTGGCCTGGACGCAACAGGACGACACGGTCCCGATGGCCCAATGCGAGGGCGAAGACGTGCCGATGGCCGGCCCGGCCGAAGAGCGCATCGGATTGGACCGACCCGCCTACGTCTACCCGATGTTCGAACAGGCGCTGCGCATCGCCGCGGGGGAGACCGTCGAGGAACATCGACGGCGCATCGGTGAACTGTGGTCGCGGTTCAACGCGGTCGCCGTCGACAACCCGCACGCCTGGATCCGTCAACCCGTTGGCGCCGAAGAGATTTGGCAGCCGAGCCCGAAGAACCGCATGATCAGCTGGCCCTACACCAAGTTGATGAACTCCAACAACATGGTCGATCAAGCGGCCGCGCTGGTGCTGACCTCGGTGCAGCGCGCCACCGAGCTGCGGGTGCCGGCTGAGAACTGGGTGTTTCCGCACGCCGGCGCCGACGCCCACGACACCTATGCGATCGCCAACCGCGCCGAACTGCACCGATCGCCGGCGATCCGGATCGCCGGGGCCCGCGCGTGCGAGTTGGCCGGTATCGGCGATATCGCCGAGATCGATCACGTCGACTTGTACTCGTGCTTCCCGTCCGCGGTGCAGGTTGCGGCAGCAGAACTCGGGCTGCCTACCGATAGCCCCGGCCGACCGCTGACTGTGACCGGCGGGCTCACCTTCGCCGGTGGCCCGTGGAACAACTACGTGACGCACTCGATTGCCACCCTGGCCGAACTGCTGGTGGCCAATCCCGGACGGCGAGGCTTGATCACCGCCAATGGCGGCTACCTGACCAAGCACAGTTTCGGGGTGTACGGCACTGAACCGCCGCCGTCCGGCTTCCGGTGGGAGGACGTGCAACCGGCGGTGGATGCTCAAGCCACCCTGCCGGCGCTGGTGCAGTGGCAGGGGACGGGTGCGGTGGAGTCCTGGACGACGCCGTTCGACCGCGACGGGCAACCGCTGCAGGCGTTCCTGGCGGTCCGCACCCCCGACGGGTCACGAACTCTGGCGGTGATCCGGGATCCGGGTGCTGCCGAGGTGACCGTGCGCGAGGACATCGCCGGTGCGGCGGTCGACGTGCACGATGACGGCACCGCGACGCTGCAGTAGTCCCGACGCCGGGCGGCTAGCCCGTCAGCTCGCCCAGCGGTACCTGCGGGTCGGTCAGTCGGTCCGGGTCGACCGGGGCCCGCGCGCTGATCAGGGCCTTGATGTCGTCGAGGCCCTCCCAGATGTTGACATTCATCCCGGCCAGCACCCGATTGTCATCACCGAGCCAGAAGCTGGTGTATTCGCGGCCGGCGGGTTCACCGCGAAACACCACACGGGCGTAGTGCGGTGCGTAGCCGACATATTCCATCCCGAGGTCGTACTGATCGGTGAAAAAGTACGGCAGGTCGGTGTATTCGGCGGACTCGCCGAGCATGCCCGCCACGGCGACCGCCGGCTGCTTGAGGGCGTTGGCCCAGTGCTCGGTGCGGATCCGGGTGCCGAACAACCGATGCTGCGCGGCGGCGATGTCGCCGACGGCGAAGATGTCGGGGTCGCTGCTGCGCAGGCCCGCGTCCACCAGCACACCGCCGTCACCGGTGGAAAGGCCGGCCTGTTGCGCCAATTCGATATTGGGCTGGGCGCCGACCGCGACCAGCACTGCGTCCGCGCTGACCTGCGAGCCGTCGCCCAACCGCAGGCCGGTAGCTACACCGTCGTCGGTGGTGATCTCTGCGACGGTCGCCCCCGTGCGCAGCTCGACACCGTGCTCGCAGTGCAGATCGGCGAAAACCGCGGCGTTCTCCGCGCCCAGGGCGGCCAGCAGCGGCAAGGCGGCACTCTCCACCACGGTGACGCTGACGCCACGCTGGCGTGCACCGGCGGCCACCTCCATGCCGATCCAGCCCGCACCCACCACCGCCAGCGATTCAGCGGTGGTCAATGCGGAATCCAGCGTGGCCGCGTCTTCGATCGTGCGCAGATAGTGCACGCTGGGGACGTCGGAGCCTGGGATCGGCAGCCGCCGTGAGCGCGAACCGGTGGCCAACAGCAGCTTGTCGTAGCCGAGCCGGGTGCCATCGGCCAGTGCGACGGTGTGACCGGACGGGTCCAACTCCGCCACGGCGGTCCCCAGCCGCAGGTCGATGTCGTGCTCGCGATACCAGTCCTGGGTCTGCACGGTGAAGTCGTCGAGGGTCTTTTTGCCCGCCAGGAACTCTTTCGACAGCGGAGGGCGCTCGTAGGGCAGCTGCCGCTCCTCACCGACAACCACGACTGCACCGTCGAAGTTCTTGTCGACGAGAGCCTCTGCTGCCTTGGCTGCCGCCAGCCCGGCACCGACGATCACGAACGTGGCCCGTGCAGACACGTGTACTCCTTTGCTCGTCAGTCGGACAGTCGCTCGCGGATGTCGGCGTCGACGGAGTAGCGGACCAGGGCCGCGGCGAGCTCGGCATTGCGTCCTTGGGAGAGCGCGCCGAGTTCGTTTGCGTCGCTGGGCAGCCCGAGGTCGCGTGCGGCGTCCAATGCACGGTCGTCGAAAGTGGAGCGGGCCCAGGGCCAGACGTCTTGGACTTCGCGGAGAAAGATGCTCGCGCCGACTTCACCGATTCCTTTGAACTCCTGCAGCGCCGCGGCGGCCGCCTCGACATCGCGCCCGCTTCGTTCGGCCAGCATCCGAAGGTCGCCGCCGTAGTTCTCCCGCGCCGCCTCGGCGAGTTCGACCAGCATGGTCGCCGAACTCTCGTCGTAGCGGCGGTAGTGAGCCCGGCCCAAGGCATCGATCACGGTCTGGCGATCTGCCTCGAGGACTTTGTGCGGCGTGCGCAATCCAGTCTTGAACAGTTCGCGGGCCGCGTGCGCCGCGACGGCGGAGTCGATGGGCTTGCTGGCCAGCATGCACAGCATCAGCAGCTGAAACAGCGGCATCGGTTGGTTGCGCAACCGAATGCCGGCCTCCTGGGCATAGGTGGTACCGGCGCGCCGCAGCAGCCGACGTACCAGTTCCTTATGGCTATACACAGCAGCGCGAATACCCGCTTCGGCCGCAGCACAAACCCGGCGTCAGGCCGGAAGGTTCCGACCCGTTACCGGCGCGGCACCAGTCGTTGCAACTGGGTGACATGCTGCGGCGTCAGCTCGGCCAGTTCGCCGACCCCGAGCAACCGCATGGTGCGCCGGATCTGCTCGGCGAGGATGTCGATCACGCGGTCCACCCCGGCCTGGCCACCGGCCATCAGCCCGTAGAGGTACGCCCGCCCGATCAGAGTGCAGCGGGCACCCAGTGCGATCGCCGCGACGATGTCGGCGCCGGACATGATGCCGGTGTCCAGCAGGATCTCGGTGTCGGCTCCTACCTCGCGCGCCACTTCGGGCAACAGCTGGAACGGTACCGGCGCTCGATCGAGCTGGCGGCCGCCGTGGTTGGACAGCACGATGCCGTCCGCACCCCGATCGACCACCGCGCGGGCGTCGGCGAGGCTCTGAATGCCTTTGACGACGAATCGGCCCGGCCATTGGGACTTGACCCAGGCCAGGTCGTCGAAGGTCAGGCTCGGGTCGAACATGGTGTCCATGTACTGCGCGACGGTGCCCGACCAGCGGTCCAGCGATGCGAAGGACAGGGGTTCGGTGGTGAGCAGGTCGAACCACCAGGCCGGATGCATCGCGGCATCGGCGATCGTGCGCAGCGTCAGCGCCGGTGGGATGGACATGCCGTTGCGGGAGTCGCGTCGCCGCGCTCCGGCGACCGGACAGTCGACGGTCGCCAGCAGGGTGTCGTAGCCGGCTTCGGCGGCGCGGCGCAGCAGCGCCATCGACCGGTCGCGGTCATGCCACATGTAGAGCTGAAACCAGCGGCGGGCCCCGGGGGCGGCCGCCGCGACATCTTCGATCGAGGCGGTGCCCAAGGTCGACAGCGCGAACGGGATACCGGCGGCTTCGGCGGCGCGGGCGCCGGCCAGCTCGCCCGCGGTGTGCATCAGCCGCGTGAAGCCGGTCGGTGCGATCGCGAACGGCAACGCCACCGGCGCGCCGAGCACCTCGCGGCTGGTGTCGACAGTTGAGACGTCGCGCAGGATGGCCGGATGAAACTCAATGTCCCGGAAGGCCTGTCGGGCTCGTTCCAGCGAGATCTCGTCTTCGGCGGCGCCGTCGGTGTAGTCGAAGGCGGCTCGGGGGGTGCGCCGTTTGGCGAGCAGACGCAGGTCTTCGACGGTCAATGCGGTCTCAAGCCGGCGCGCGGTGCGGTTCAACCGTGGCCTGCGGAGACGGATCAGTGGCGCAAGTTCACCGATCCTGGGAACCCGCCGTTGCGTCGCCGACATCGCTGACTCCTTTCCTGCTGCTCGTCGAACTGTGCCACGGTTGAGGACCCGGTGACGCTGGACCGACTGGCGTGGCTGGCTCAAGAGTGAGGATTACCGATTTTGGTGGCGGGCCCTAAACAGCGCCTTCAAGTCCGCTTCGAATTCCGCTGCCGGCCCGTCGACCACCGCGTGCGGGGCGACTGCGGTGATCGGCAGCGGGGCCACCGGGGCCGCCGGCACCCGCAGCTCGCGCAGCCATTCGGTCAGTTGCGCCGCCGACGAGGCGTAGACGATCCGGCCCAATCCGACCCAGGCGTGTGCCGCGGCGCACATCGCGCAGTGTTCGCCGGAGGTGTAGACGGTGGCCTGGATACGTTGCGCTGGAATGAGATTGGCCACTGCCCACTGGGCGATGGTCAACTCCGGATGGCGGGTGGCATCGCCGTCGCCGGCGCGGTTGCGGTCCTCGAAGAGCACCGTGCCGTCGGCATCGACCAACAGTGAACCGAACGGGTCGTCGCCGTGCGCCACGGCCTCGCCAGCCAATTCGACGCAGCGGGCCAGATAGCCACGGTCGGCATCGCTGAGCGTCACGGGATCAAAGTCTACGGCGCGCGCCGGGGATCGCCCGGCGCGCGCCGATAGGGACAGGACCGCCTCGGAACGCCTAAGTAGCGTTCGGGTCGGCGCTGGCGGCGAAGACCGCCTGCGCCACCCCGGCCACAATCGAAGCGACCTTGAGAGCTTCCAGAACCGCTTCGCGGCCGACGCCCGCCTCCCGGACGACCTGCTCGTGGGAGGCAACGCAGGCCTGGCAACCGTTGATTGCCGAGACAGCGAAGCTCCACAGCTCGAAGTTGGCCTTGTCGACCCCCGGGTTGCCGATGATGTTCATCCGCAACCCGGGCCGCAGGTCGTCATAGCTGCCGTCCAGGAAGTGCCGACCACGGTAGAACACGTTGTTCATGCCCATGATCGATGCGGCGCCCAGGGCGGCCTGATAGGCCTCCGCCGACAGGTTGTCGGCGGCCTCGGCCCCGATCTCGGCCAGCACCGTGGCGTTGCGAGTGGCCGCGGCACTGGCCAACAGGCTGCCCCAGAGCTGCTCTTCGTTCAGGACCGTGGTGCGGGCGATCGAACCCAGGTTGAGCTTGAGGTCCTTGGCGTACTCCGGGATCGCGTTCTTGAGGTTCTCAATACTCATTGGCGCTGTTCCTCCTCATCCTGGCGCTCGACATCACCGCGAGCGCGATTCATCCGGCTGCGATCTACAGCGATTCTTTGAGCAGCTCGCCGACGTTCAGGGTCGCCTCGCCCTTCTTCCAGTTGCAGGCGCACAGCTCGTCGGACTGCAGTGCGTCAAGCACCCGCAGCACCTCGTCAACGTTGCGGCCCACCGATCCCGCCGTCACCGAGACGAACTGAATCTCGTTGTTGGGGTCGATGATGAAGGTGGCCCGGTCGGCGACGCCGTCGGCGTTGAGCACCCCGGTCGCAGTCACCAGTTCGCGGTTGAGGTCCGAGAGCATCGGGAACGGCAGCGTCTTGAGGTCCTCGTGCTGGGCGCGCCAGTTGTAGTGCACGAACTCGTTGTCGGTCGAGGCGCCGAGAATCTGGGCGTCGCGGTCGGCGAACTCGTCGTTCAGCTTGCCGAACGCCGCGATCTCGGTGGGGCAGATGAAGGTGAAGTCCTTGGGCCAGAAGAACACCACGCGCCACTTGCCGGCGTAGTCATCGCTGGTGATGGTGGTGAAGAAGTCGTCGGGCCCGCTCGCGTCGACCTTCGACAGGTCGCCCGGGATCAAGGCGGTGAGCCGGTAGGACGGGAACTGCTCGCCGATAGTCAACAGTGCCATGACACTCCTTGTGATGTGAGATTTCTGCATTGGGGGCGCGTTCGACGCCCGCACGCTCCATCGTGCCCTATCCGAATTAAAAATAAAAGGTGATGCCACGCACTATAATTATCGGCATGACCGATGCAAGCTATCAGCCGACGCTCGCCGGCCTGCGGGCATTCACCGCCGTGGCCGAGAAGCACCACTTCAGCCTGGCGGCGGCCGGGCTGGGCCTAAGCCAGTCGACACTGTCGCAGGCCTTGTCGTCGCTGGAGGCCGGGTTGGGGGTCCAACTGATCGAGCGCTCCACTCGGCGGGTCTTCCTGACCGCCGAGGGCCAGCAGTTGCTGCCCTACGCCCACGCAGTATTGGATGCGGCGGCGCAGTTCTCGGCGGCCGCCGCCGGGGTGGCCGACCCGCTGCAGGGTGCCATGCGGCTCGGCCTGATCCCGACGGTGGCGCCGTATGTATTGCCCGCCGTGCTGGCCGGATTGTCCGAAGAACTGCCGGACCTGAATCTGCGCGTGATCGAAGACCAGACCGAACGGCTGCTCACCGGACTGCGGGAGGGCGCGGTCGACGCGGCCGTGATGGCGTTGCCGGCTGAGGTAGCCGGGCTGACCGAAATACCGATCTACGAAGAGGATTTCGTGTTGGCACTGCCGCCCGGCCATGCGCTGGCCGGCAAGCGCCGGGTACCGCCGACCGCGCTGGCGGACCTACCGTTGCTGCTGCTCGACGAGGGGCACTGCCTGCGTGATCAGACGCTGGAGATCTGCCGTAACGCAGGAGTGCGGGCGGAGTTGGCCACCACCCGCGCCGCATCGCTGGCCACCGCTGTTCAGTGCGTCAACGGTGGGCTGGGGGTGACGTTGATTCCGCAGACCGCGGTGGCGGTCGAAGCGGAGCGCAACGGGCTGGCATTGGCCTACTTCGCGTCGCCCCAGCCTGGCCGGCGGATCGGGCTGGTGTTTCGCGCCTCCAGTGGACGTGACGAGTCCTATCGGCGGCTGGCGGGCATCATCGGCCGCGTCGTCGCCGCGGGCCACCAGGTCGAGCTGGTCTGAGTAGCGTCGCGGTCGCGGGTCGGTGGGCGGCGTTTAGGCTGCACGGGTGATCCTGACGATCGAAGACGAGAACCGGGTTCGGACTCTCACGCTGAATCGCCCCGATGCGCTCAACGCGTTCAACGAGGCGCTCTACGACGCCACGACCGAGGCGTTGCTCGCCGCGGCCGACGACCCCGAGGTCGCGGTCGTCCTGATCACCGGGGCCGGGCGGGCGTTCAGCGCCGGCACCGACCTGGCCGAGATGCAGGCCATGGTGACCGACCCGGATTTCGTACCCGGCAAACACGGCTTCCGCGGCCTTATCGCCGCGCTGGGGCGCTTCCCGAAGCCGCTGATCTGCGCGGTCAACGGGCTCGGCCTGGGGATCGGAACGACGATCCTGGGCTTCGCCGACCTGGCGTTCATGTCGTCGACTGCCAGGTTGAAGTGTCCGTTCACCTCCCTGGGGGTGGCCCCGGAGGCGGCCTCGTCTTATCTGCTTCCGCGATTGATGGGACGGCAGAACGCGGCCTGGCTCTTGATGTCCTCGGAGTGGATCACCGCCGACGAGGCGCTGCGGATGGGCTTGGTCTTCGCGGTCTGCGAGCCCGACGGGCTCCTGGGCGAGGCGCGTCGGCATGCGGAAGTTCTTGCATCCCGGCCTATTTCGAGCCTGATGGCGGTCAAGAGTGCGATGGTCGAGCCGACGAGGGCAGAGACCCTGGCTGCGGTCGAGCGGGAGAACGCGTTCTTTGCCGAACTCTTGGGCGGCCAAGCCAATGCCGATGCGCTGGCCGAATTCACCGGCCGGCGAGGCGGCGAATCAGTGTGATCCGACGGGGCTGATGTCCAGCGTGAGATGCCGCAGAGCACCGTTGTCGGCGGTGCGGGGCGCCGCAGCCAGGGTGGCCTCGATGATTCCGCGAACGGTGCAGCGGCACCGGCCGCAGTCGCCCCCCGCGCCGCACATCGCGGCAACCTCTTTCGACGTCGACGCCCCGGCGGCGACGGCGTCGGACACCATCTGATTGGTGGCTCCGGCACACAGGCATACGTACATGCGATACCCCTACCGACCCTCGCCCGCGGGCGCCATCAGATCGATCGAGGTGGCGAACTTCCCGACGAACGGCCGGGGGTAGCCACCGATTCCGATGCCGGACATCCACTCCGCGGCGGTGTCCGGGTGGTTGATCCATCGCTGCGCATTTGCCGCACTGTCGATTTCCAGCAGTGCCATCACCTCATGCCCGTCGTCGACTGCTTGATACACCCACACTTTGCGCACTCCCGCATCGGCGAACCGGTCCAATCCGGCGTGCACCTTGGTCATCAGGTTCGCGGGGTCGGCGACGGTGGCAACCGCGCCGACGATCACCTCCGAACCGTCCGGTTCGTGCGGCGGTCCCAGCTTCCGCTCTCCTCCGTCGAGCCTCGCTGAACCGCCCGGCTCATCGCCGGGTTGGGCCAGGTTGATCTTTTCGGTGACCTCGCCGGCGAAGATCGCGGGCAGATCGTTGACCCCGGAGCGGTCGAACCATTCGAAGACCGCGGGGGAGCGCAAGAGCTCCTTGACCGAGATCCGGTGCCGCAGGCCAATGGTGACCAGGACCCGGTCCGGCTCGAACTCTGAGGTGTAGAGCACCGCATGGCGAGCGCCCAGGTCGACGAGCGGGGAATGGTCCTGCTGAATCAGCGACCACGTCCGGCCCACGTCGTCGACCCGGTAGTCCAGCGCCAGTACCAGCGAATGCGGATCGTTGCGGTGAGACATGCCGCTGCCCGAAATGCCGACACGATTGCCGGGCGAAACCAGTCTCATATTAGTAGAGTCTAACCTAAGTAAGGCGCACCTAGCACGGGTCCGGTGATGTACGGCGACCACACACTCGCCCGACGACCCCATTGCGGTGCGGCGATTTGACGCGCCGAGACGCGGGTAAACACCCCACTGCGGGCAGCGGCCTGCACTAGATTGAATGTGGCGCGTTACGGCGATGATTCAAGCCCCGTCCGTCGCGGCCGGCATGCGAGGTTCTTCACATCAGAGGAGAGATCATGCAAGGCGACCCCGAGGTTCTCAAACTGCTCAACGAGCAGCTGACCAGTGAGCTCACCGCGATCAACCAGTACTTTCTGCACGCGAAGATGCAGGACAACTGGGGTTTCACCGAACTGGCCGGCCACACCCGCGAAGAGTCGATGGAGGAGATGCGCCACGCCGAGACGGTCACCGACCGCATCCTGGTACTCGGCGGCCTACCGAACTACCAGCGGATCGGGTCACTGCGTATTGGACAGACCCTGCGCGAACAGTTCGAGAGCGATCTGGCGCTGGAAATCGACGTACTCAACCGGTTGCGGCCCGGGGTTGTCATGTGCCGCGAGAAGCAGGACAGCACCACCGCCCAGATTCTGGAAACCATCCTCGCCGATGAGGAATCCCACATCGACCACCTGGAAACCCAACTGGAGTTGATGGACAAGCTCGGTGAGGCGCTGTACTCGGCGCAGTGCGTCTCCCGCCCGCCGTCGTGATCGCGTTGATCTAGCGTCCACCGCCGACCGGAAGGCGAGTATGACCGTGTCGACGCCGGTCGCCGACGATGTGCGACCCGCGCCGGTCAGTCCGCACCGCCGTAACCTGATCTTCACCGCGATCGTGTTCGGGATGCTGATGGCTGCCCTCGACCAGACGATCGTGGCGACCGCCCTGCCGACGATCGTCTCGGACCTGGGCAATGCGGGGCATCAGTCGTGGGTGGTGACCAGCTACCTGCTGACGTCCACGATCGCCACCATCTTGGCGGGCAAACTCGGCGACCTGTTCGGCCGCAAGCGGGTGTTCCAGGCCGCGGTGTTGTGCTTCGTCGCCGGATCGGTGCTGTGCGGGTTGTCGGGCTCGATGGGGATGCTGGTCGCCGCGCGGGCGCTGCAGGGCATTGGCGGGGGCGCCGTCACCGTTACGGCCGCGGCACTTATCGGCGAAGTCATTCCGCTGCGGGATCGGGGCCGCTATCAGGGCATGCTGGGCGCGGTTTTCGGGGTCACCACGGTCATCGGCCCGCTGCTGGGCGGCTACGTCACCGACTACCTCACCTGGCGCTGGGCGTTCTGGGTCAATCTGCCGATCTCGGTGGTCGTGTTGATCGTGGCCGGCGTCGCGATCCCTGCCTTGGCAGGCCGCACCAAACCCGCTATCGACTACGCCGGAATCGTGTTGATCGGCTTGGGTGCCACTGGATTAACGCTGGCCACCAGCTGGGGCGGCAGCCGCTACCCCTGGGGTTCCGCGGCGATCATCGGACTGTTCGGCGGGTCGGTGGTGGCACTGGCGCTGTTCGTCTGGGTGGAGAACCGGGCCGCGGCGCCCATCCTGCCGACCCGGCTGTTCGCCGACCCGGTTTTCACGGTCTGCTGTGTGCTGGCGTTCGTCGTCGGCTTCGCGATGCTGGGCGCGCTCACCTTCCTGCCCACCTTCATGCAGTACGTCGACGGTGTCTCGGCGATCACCTCGGGCCTGCGCACCCTGCCGATGGTGGTGGGGATGTTGCTGACCTCCACCGGCAGCGGGGCCCTGGTGGGCCGGACCGGCCGTTACAAGGTCTTTCCGGTGGTCGGCACCGCGCTGATGACGATCGCGTTCGCGCTGATGTCGCAGATGAATGCCGCAACGCCGGCGCTGCTGCAGTCGGTCTACCTGCTGATCCTGGGAGCCGGTATCGGGTTGTCGATGCAGGTGCTGGTGCTCGTCGTGCAGAACACCTCGAGCTTCGCCGACCTCGGCGTCGCCACCTCCGGGGTCACGTTCTTCCGGACCATTGGCAGCTCGTTCGGTGCAGCCGTGTTCGGGTCGCTGTTCGTGAACTTTCTGGGCCACCGGCTCGAACCGGCGCTGAGCGGCGCCGGTCTAGCCGCCGGTGCGGCCGACTCACCCGAGGCCGTGCGCCGCCTGTCGCCGCAGCAGGCGGAGCCGATTGTGGCGGCCTATGCCGACTCACTCGGACATGTGTTCTTGTGTGCCGCGCCGGTCGCGCTGCTCGGATTCGTGCTGGCACTGTTTCTGCGCGAGGTCCCGCTCAAGGTGCTCCGCGACAGCGCGGTCGACCTGGGCGACGGGTTCGGCATGCCCACCAACGCGTCGTCGGACGATCTGCTGGAGAACGCTATCGGGCGACTGTTGCACAACGAACCCGGGATGCGGCTGCGCTCCATCGCACTGCGACCGGACTGCCGGCTCGACGTCGCCGGGCTGTGGACGGTGCTGCGGATCTACCGGTACACGCAGGTGTTTCGGACCGCGCGGCTCAGTGACATCGGTAAGCGCCTACGGGTGCCCTACGAGATCCTCGAACCCACCGTCGATCAGCTGGTGGCTGAAGGCTATGTGCTGCGCGAGGGCGACCACCTCGGTCTCACCCGTGCCGGTCTGCGCCAGGTCGGGTTCGTGTCCTCGCTGGTACAGGACTGGGTGGTCGACAAACTGGCCCGTTCGCCGGGGTTCGAGGGTCACCCGGATCGCGCCGAGGTTTCAGCCGCGCTACAGCGGATCGCTCGCCGGGCCATCATCGATCCCGACGATGCGGGGGAGTCGGCGGAGTTCAGCAGCGCTGCTCACGGTTGACCGCTAGCATCGCTAAGTATGAGCCGAATCGGGACATTCGCCGCAGACGACGTGATGGGCTGGATGGTCAAATCGCCTGACCTGGCAGCGGGAATCGGCGGATTCAGTACGGCGGTCTACAACAAAGGCCGGCTGCCGATGCGCACCCGGGAGCTGGCCCGGATGGTGATCGCCTTCGACAACGAATGCACGGTGTGCGTCAACACCCGTGACGCCGACGGCCCGGCGGCCGGGGTCGACGAGGAGCTCTACGAGCACGCGTCGGAATGGCGCACCTGGCCGGGCTACAGCCCGCAGGAGCGGCTCGCCGCCGAGTTCGCCCATCGCTTCGCCACTGACCACACCGGCCTGCGCGACGACGAGGACTTCTGGTCGCGCTGCGCGGAGCATCTCAGTGACGAACTGCTGGCCGACCTCGCGCTGTCGTGTGCACTCTGGCTCGGTATGGGGCGGCTGTTGCGCACCCTGGACATCGGACAGGCCTGCGCGCTGACCCTGCCCAGCAGGGCTTGATCCCGACTCAGATAAGGCCGGTGGCGTCGAAGATCCACGACATGTCGGCCTCGGCAAAGTCTTCCAGCCAGGTCGGCGGCGCATGGGCCGTCAGGCCGGCCATGTCCCAATAGTCTTTCCAGAGGGTGATCTTTCCGTCGACCACCTTGTGCACCGTCACGAAGCGCAGCAGCGCGGTCTCCCCGGTGGCCCAGTTCCACGTTTCAGAGTGCTCGTAGAGCACGTCGGCGCCGTCGGCGACCAGCAGGCCCGGATGGTTCTCGTATCCGGCTAGCGGCTCCAGACCGATCTTGAGGCGCTTGACGATGTCGTGTGGCCCGCGGGCGGCCGCAGTCGGGCCCACCGGCATGTCGACATAGATGCAGTCTTGCGCCAGAAAGGGTTTCACCGCGTCCCAGTCGCGACGCGATAGTGCCTGCCACATCTCGGTGACGATGTGTTTGACGTCAGCCGGCATGCGGATGCCCCTTTCCAGAGAAGCACATGACACGCCGGAATATACGCCGCCGCTGGACAGCTGCCAGAGCGGGGCGGGTGCGGAGTTTAGAGTCTGGGCATGGCTGATCGGCGGACGGCGCGAAGAGTCGGATGGGTGCTGGCGGCGGCCGCTGCGGCGGGGGCCGCCGGTGTCACCCTGCGAAAGTCCGGTTCCGCCGTGCGCGTTCGCCGGAGCAGCCCGTCGCCGCTGAGCCCGGAGTGGACCGCGCCGCCCGCGTGCTATGGCGTCGGGATTCGGCGCAATGTCGCTGTGAAGATGAGCGACGGGGTCGTGCTGCGCGCCAACATCCATTACCCCACCGTCCCCGAGACTGGCGCGCCCGCCGAAGGACCGTTCCCCGTGCTGTTGTCGGTGACCCCCTACGGCAAGTTGGCACCACCGCCGGCGGCGCAGATCGGCGGCGGTCCGTCACCGCACCTGATTCGGCGGGGCTACATCGAGGTGATGGTCGACGTCCGTGGCACCGGGGCCTCCGGTGGCTCGTTCGAGATGTTCGGCGCCGACCAGACCCGCGACGGCGTCGAGCTGGTCACCTGGGCGTCCGCGCTGCCTAACGCCAACGGACGCGTCGGCATGTTCGGCATCTCCTACCTGGCCATCAACCAGCTGTTCACCGCGGCCGCGGTCGGCCCGGACTCTCCGCTCAAGGCAATCTTCCCGGTGATGGCCGCCAACGACTTCTATCGAGATGCCGCCGCCATGGGCGGGGTATCGCATCTGCGGACAGTGCGCGCCTACGGCTCGATCTACACATTGCTCAACGTGATCAACCCGGCGCTGGAGTTCTTCACTCCGGGAAGTCATTCGCGGCCCCGCGCCGGCGGGCTGGCCGCGGTGCGCCAGCGCGGGAAAGACCAGCGCGGCTACTTCGGGCCGCTGATCGCCGAGGCGCGCACCGGTGGTGACGCGGCCTACGACGGGCCGTTCTGGGATGACATGCGACCGGACTTGGTGCTGCCCCAGATCGCCGCCAACAACGTGGCTGTCTTCCTCACCGGTGGCTGGCACGATGCCTTTCAGCGTGGCGCACCGCTGAACTACGCGGCGCTGCAGAACGCCTACACCGGCCGCCCGCCCAATGCGCCGATGCAGCCCGGTCAGCCGTTGACCGACCGCGTCAAACTGATGATGGGGCCGTGGTACCACGTATCGGACTACGACGGTCTGTACCTGTTGGATCTGCAGCTGCGCTGGTTCGACTATTGGCTGAAAGATGATGCGACGGCCGCTATCTCGGGCTCACCGTTCACCTTCCAGGCGATAGGCGACCGCCGCTGGTTCCACACCAGTGCGTACCCGATTCCCGAGGCGACACCGACCCGGCTCTACCTGTCCCACGCCGGCCGGTTGACTGCCGACGCCCAGGAGGAACAAACCCTGGCTGCGTTGCCGTACCGCTCGCACGGTCCGGTATCGGGGCGCAGCCTCGAACAGTGGTCGTTGGGGCTCAACAGTTACGCCACCGCTGCAGCGGGCGGCCGCACCCGTCACGACCAGGACAACCGCCGGGTGCAGCGCGGGGCGCTGACCTATACGACTGAGGCCTTCGACTCGCCGACACTGATCGCCGGACCGATCACGCTGCGCGTGCAGGCGACCGCCGACACCACCGAGACCCTGTGGGTCGCCCACCTCGACGACGTGGCGCCGGAGGGCGTCAATCGGCCGCTGACGCTGGGGGCGCTGCTCGGCTCACACCGCGAGTTGGACCCGGACCGGACCTGGTACCTGCCGGACGGCACTGTGCTGCGCCCGCATCACATCAGCACCCGGTCTGCGATGCGACCGGTGGAGCCGGGGGAGTTGACCGCCTACGACATCGAGATCTTCCCGACCGCGGCGCTCATCGCGCCCGGGCATCGGTTGCGACTGACAGTGACCACCTACGATTTCCCGCACCTGGTTCCAACGGCGGCTACCCGACAGGCGTTGGCGGGTGGGCTTTACCAGGTGCATCAGGGCGGTCCCACCCCGTCATTCCTGCTGCTGCCGTTGGCCGACCCGGACAGCCTGGACTGAGCTGCTAGGGCTGTGCGGGCGCTTCTGCGACGTCGCGGATTCGTTCCAGGGTGCGGCGCATATCGCGAATGTTGTTGCGCTGCCGTAGAAAACCGCCGAATACGTAGTAGTACACGGTGGTCAGGAAGGAATTGGCCAGCTGGAACGATTCGGTGACGTCGGTGCCATCCGCAGTGGGGGTGAGCTCGTAACGCCACCGATTCACCGCACGGTCACCGGCGAGCACCGCGAAGCCGAAGACCCGGTTCGGTTCGCATTCGGTGACCCGGCACGTGGTCCAGTACACCGGCCCGATCCCGTTGCGCCGCACATGCCCGCGGAATCGTGCGCCCACCGCGGGACCCTCAGCACCGTCGAGCCACTGCGCCTCAAAGGTCTCCGGAGAAAACTTCCCGATGTTACGAACGTCGGCCACCAGATCCCAGATCCGCTCGGCCGGGGCCGCCATATGAACTGTCGCCGAACCCTGCATGCTCGCCATCCAATCACGTCGGCGACGCCACGGTAACCCCATCGGCGACAAAGCACTGGGCCCCACCCGGAATCGGATGGGGCCCAGTGGCAAGACCGCTGTGGTCGGTGCAGGCCTAGCTGCCGCCGCCACTGGCGCCCAGGTGGCTCTGCAGGTCCGGCTTCATGGCCTGCAGCTGCTGGCCCCAGTACTCCCAGCTGTGGGTGCCGTAGTCGGGGAAGTTGAAGACCGCGTTGTTGCCACCGGCCGCGATGTAGAGCTCCTGGAACTTCTTGTTCTGGCCGATCATGAAGTTGCCTTCAAGGAACGTCGCGGGGATGTTGTCGCCGCCCAACTCGTTCGGACGACCGTTACCGCAGTAGACCCACAAGCGGGTGTTGTTGGCGACCAGCTTGCCGACGTTGACCGTGGGGTCGTTGCGCAACCACGCTGGGTCGTCGTCCGGGCCCCACATGTCTTCCTTCTTGTAGCCGCCGGCGTCACCCATGGCCAGGCCGATCCAGCTCTTGCCGTCCGAGGGGTTGATGTAACCCGACAGCGAGCCGGCGTAGGTGAACTGGTTGGGGTGGTAGATCGCCAGCGTCAGCGCCGACGCACCGGCCATCGAGAGGCCGACCGCGGCGTTGCGGCTCTGGCTCACGCCGTACTCCGAGGCCAGGTAGGCCGGCAGCTCGCTGGTGAGGAAGGTCTCCCACTTGTAGGTGGAGCAGCCTGCCTTGCCGCAAGCCGGCTTGTACCAGTCGCTGTAGAAGCTGGACTGGCCACCGACCGGCATGATCACCGAGATGCCCGACTGGTAGTACCACTCAAATGCCGGGGTGTTGATGTCCCAGCCGTTGTAGTCGTCCTGGGCCCGCATGCCGTCGAGCAGGTACAGGCCCGGGGAACCCTGACCACCGCTCTGGAACTGGACCTTGATGTCACGGCCCATACCTGCCGATGGCACCTGCAGGTACTCGACCGGCAGACCCGGCCGGGAGAACGCCGATGCGGTCGCCTCGCTACCTGTCAGGCCGATCAGGCCCGGCAGCGCTGCGGCAGCTACCGCGCCGACCAAAAGTCGGCGTGCCCAGCGCAATCCCTTGCTCACGTCTGTCATTCCTGCCCCTTGTCGTCGTGCTGTGGACCGTTCAATCTCTCGATCGCGGCGCCACGCGCGCCACCAGTTCGGCATCGGCCCTTACGTGCAGCAACGGCCGCAATTTGCAAGTTAAGCGGCCGTCTAGGGATCCGACTCGCATATAGCATACCCGATTTTCCCCCCGGACCCGGTTAGGACAAGTGGGACGACACGCGTAGGCTCCCCTCCGGTAAGCCGACAAGACCACACAGTCCTGAGCTGTCGCCGGTCTGTTCCGGCGCCCCGCCGATCCCGTTCACGGGCCCGGTGAAGGCCCTGAGCAGGCGCGGTGACATCGCAGATCAGGACGATTGGGGCGCGCGATTTTGGACACCGTACTGGGGCTGGCGGTCACGCCGTCGACAATCGGCTGGGTCATGGGCGACGCCGGGGGCTCGGACTGCCCGACAGTTATCGGTGACGAGGTAAGTGTCGCCGTCGGCGACGCCGGACCCGACGCGGTAGATCTGTCGGCACAAGCCTCGGCGGTGGCTGACCGGTTGCGCACCATGCTTGCCGCGCGCGGCGAACGACTGCATGGCGTGGGAGTGACCTGGAGCGATGAAGCGGCCGTCGGCGCCGCGCTGCTGCTCGAGTCGCTGGCGGACGCCGGTTTCGAGCACGTGGTCCCGGTGCGCTACAGCCAGGCCGCTATGTCGCTGGCCGCCGGAATCGGCGCACGACACGAACTGGCCGCCGTATGCGTCGTCGAAGCCGAGGTGGCCACCCTGGTCCTGCCCCATCAGCCGGATTCCGCCGAAGCGATCGTCACCGCCTTCCCGATCAACGACCTCGACGATGTCACTGGCTGGCTGAGTGAGACGGTGGCCTGGAGAGGTCAGCGGCCGGAAGTGCTCATGGTGGCCGGATCGGTGCGGGGCATGGACCGACTCGGGCGCCGTTTGGAGTCCAGGCTGTCGATTCCAGTCTTCGTCCAGGGCGGGGCGTTTCAGGCGTTGGCACGAGGCGCGGCCCAGGCCCTGGCCCCGCATGCCGAATTGACTTCGGCGCCGCTCGAGGCACCCGCGGCCGGCGTGCCGGTCAGTAACGCCGGCCGGCGTCGTGTCCGGTCATTGTCGTATGCCGGAGCGCTGTTGATGCTGGCGGCCGGATCGGTGACGTTGGTGGCCTCGGCAGCCGCCGCGTTGAGCTTGCAACTCGGCCCGAGCAGGGTGGAGCCGGATGCGACGCGACCGCAGCGCGCCACGGTGGCGCGCGTCGCCGTGCCCGCCGCACCACCCCCGGCGGCCGCTCCGGCCCTGCCGCCGCAACCCGCCGCCCCCGTGCGCCCGGGCGAGGACCCGGAAGAGGCGCAAGCCGAGCTCGGTTCGCTGTGGGATGCACCGCTGGCCGCCCCGGACCTGCAGGAATTGTCTCCGGATGGCGTCCCCTCGCGGCTAGAACGCGTGCGGGACCACATTTTCGGCTCACCCGGCCGCTGAGTCAGGCCGCGACGGTCCCCGAGAAGGACACCGTCACCTCGTCGGCGACCTGCATGGCACCCATGAGCATCGAATAGCGCCGCACACCGAAGTCGCTGTGGAGCACCCTGCTCTCGCCGCTCAGCTGCCAGGAACCGTCGGGTTGATGTCTGACCCCAAGCTCGACGACATGCGGCTTGCGCCGTCCGTGGATCTCCAGCTCGCCGGTGAGCCGATAGCCGTCGTCGGTCGGTTCGATGTCGCTGGACCCGAACCGGATCAGCCGATGTTTCTTGCTGTCGAGGCATTTGAGCGCATTGCTTCGGATCAGCGTCTTCTCCGGTGCGGTCAGCGGAGTCATCCCGCCGTCGCCCTGCAACACGCGCAGCGAATCGACCTCGACGGCCAGCTCTACTGCGGTCGGCCGGTCGCGGGTCCACGACACGGTTGCTTCCCAGCGTTCCAGCACGATGGTCAGCCGATGGCCCATCTTTGCCGCTCGCCCCGCCACATCGGTGCGGACCAGCAGCTGGCCGTGCGATGCGTCGAGCTGCCATTGCTTTCCGGTCATCCGCGGCACTTTAGCGGGCGGGGAGCGCGGGGTTTCGGTGGATTCGCGCTGACGTGCGACGACCACCCGTTAGGCTCTGACGCGTCGCCGATGGGTGGCCTGGATCGACAGACTGAGGGCGAAGAATGATTCGTGAACTAGCTGCAGCTGCTTTCATCGCGGGAGCCGCGGGTGCAGTCGCTATCAGCGCCGCACCGGATGCCGGTGCCTACCCCGGCGACGTGCCGGGAATGGTTGATGGCCAGCGTCAGGGCGACACCTGCTTCAGCTGGGAGCGCTTCATCTACGGCCACGGCCCCAACGGCCAAGCGCTGGCATGCCACTTCATCGCCAACCAGTTCCCGGCCAAGGACACCGGTTTCTGGCAGATCTCCTACCCGCTCTACGGGGTGCAGGACATCGGTTCGCCGTGCCCGAACCCGCAGTCGGCCGCGCAGTCGCCCGACGGGCTGCCGCTGCTGTGCCTGGGCGCGCGTGGCTGGCAGCCCGGCATCTACACCGGAGGCATCGGTCCCTACTTCCCGCCGGGGATCGCCCAGGTCGGGTAGGCGCACCTGCCGCATCCGCCGGTCAGCATCTGCCCAGACTGGTGCGCTAGCTTCGAGCGGACGATGGCCGCTCACGGTAAGGAGCAGCGCACCATGCAACTGGGGATGATCGGTCTGGGTCGAATGGGCGCCAATCTCGTTCGGCGCATGGTTGACGGCGGTCACGAATGCGTCGTCTACGACCACAACGCCGACGCGGTCAGCGCATTGACCACCGAGCCCAACACCACCGGGGTCTCGTCGTTGAGCGAACTCGCGGCGCAGCTGTCCGTGCCGCGGGCGGTGTGGGTGATGGTGCCCGCCGGTGCCATCACCACGGGGGTCATCGAAGAACTTGCTTGCACACTGGAAGCCGGCGACATCGTGATCGATGGCGGTAACTCGTACTACCGCGACGACATCGCGCACGCAAAGATATTGGCCGACAAAGGTATTCATCTGCTCGATTGCGGCACCAGCGGCGGGGTATGGGGTCGCGAACGGGGTTACTGCCTCATGGTCGGCGGGGATCGGGCAGCGTTCGACCATGTCGAGCCGATCTTCGCGACGGTGGCTCCTGGGGTGGACGCAGCCCCGCGCACCCCGGGACGCGAGGGCGAGATCGCGCAAGCCGAGAAAGGCTATCTGTACTGCGGTCCATCGGGAGCCGGGCACTTCGTGAAGATGGTGCACAACGGCATCGAGTACGGGATGATGGCCTCGATCGCCGAGGGGCTGAACATCCTGCACCACGCCAACATCGGCAAGCAGGACCAACACGGTGATGCCGAAACCGCGCCGTTGAGCAATCCCGAGTTCTATCGGTACGACATCGACATCGAGCAGGTCACCGAGGTCTGGCGGCGGGGCAGCGTAATCGGTTCCTGGCTGCTGGATCTCACCGCCAGCGCGCTGCAGAAGTCGCCGCAGTTGGAGGAATTCGCCGGCCGGGTCTCCGATTCCGGCGAAGGGCGATGGACCGTTATCGCCGCCATCGATGAGGGCGTCCCCGCGCCAGTGCTCACCACCGCGCTGTACGCGCGATTCGCCTCGCGCCAGCTGTTCGAGTTCGGCGCAAAGGTGCTCTCGGCCATGCGCAAGCAGTTCGGCGGGCACGACGAGAAGTCCGGGTGACCGGCCCCGCCTGAACGACGCGGGGCTCTCCGTGTGATCCTGGCCGCTTCCAGCCCTGGCGTGCCAGTATGGGGAATGCCGCGGCGACGGCGGGAAGCTCAGGTACCTGGTGTTCCGGTGATGGCCGGTAGCGACAGGGCGACCGTGCGAGTGATCGCCCTGGGAGTGCTGCTGCTCGCGGCCGGCGCAACGACGCGCGGATACCTACCCGGTGCCGCGCCCGAGCCACGCCGCCCGAGCGCCGCAAGCACCGTGGAACCGATTGTGTTGGCGGCGCTGTTGGCGGTGTCGGGCACGATCATCGCAGTCGCTGTCGTGCACCGGGCACGGCATCAACGTGCGAGGGCCGGCAGCATCGGCCAGTTGTCCCGGACCGCGGGAGCCGGACGAGGACCGGTGTGGCGCGCGGTGCTGATCGTCGCGGCGGCGCTGACGTTGTGGCTGCTGACCGTCCTGATGCTGGCGAAGCTCGGTGCCGGGTTCCGTGTCGAGTTGCCGGCGGACGTGCCCGGGACGGGTGAGGCCCCGCCAAGCACCGCGGGCGCGCCGGCCGCGCCCAGCGGACCGGCCAGTGGTGCGTCCGCCTATCTGCTGGCCGTTGCCACCTTGCTGCTGGCTCTGCTGTCCACAGCGGTCCTCGCCGCACGCGTCCGGCGCCCGCATCCCGCACCACCCGAGGCCATCGTGATTCCGGCGATGGCGGACGAACCGGACGCCGGCGAAAACCTGGTTCGGGCAGCGGAACTCGGCTTGGCCCGGATTGTCGATCCCAGTCGTGAGCCACGGGCGGCGATCATCGCGTGCTACGCGGTGATGGAACGCCACCTGGGCGCCGTTCCCGATGTCGCACCCCGCGCCTTCGACACCCCCACCGAAGTGCTGGCACGAGCCGTCGAACACCACGCCCTGCCCGCGGCCAACGCGACCCGGCTGGTGGAACTGTTCACCGAGGCACGCTTCAGCGCCCACCTGATGACCGAGCGCGATCGCGCTGATGCGATTACCGCCCTGCGGCGGGTTCTCGACGAGTTGCGGAATCCACGATGAAAACGCTCGCGCTGCAAGGTGTTCTGCTGATGATTGGCGTTGAGATTGTGGTGCTGATGACCCAGCAGCGGCAGTTGTTGTTCGGGGCGGCGGGCCTCGCGGTCGCGGTGCCGGTTTTCGGTATTCGACGCCTGCTGGCCACGGGAGGTTCGGGACCACCCGCAGATCCGGCGGCTACCGATGAGCCCGGTGAGGCTTTGCGCCAGTGGCGCTCGGGCACCGAAGCCAGAATCCGCTGGTCGGAATCGACCAGAGCCGACTGGGATCGGCGATGGCGACCGATCCTGGCACGGCGGTTCGAGGTCTCCACCGGTCAGGGCAGGGCGAAGGATCCCGCTGCGTTCGCTGCCACCGGGGCGCTGTTGTTCGGCGACGAGCTATGGCCGTGGGTCGATCCCGGCAACGTCGCGCCCACCGGTGACAGCGGCTGCGGCCCCGGACGTGCTGTGCTGGAAGAGATCCTGTGCCGTCTGGAGCAGCGATGAGCACCGGGTTGTCCGGTGCGGCGGCCACCACCGGGGCACGCTGCACCGCGGTGCTCGACGAGATCGAACGGGCCGTGGTGGGCAAGCGGTCGGCGCTCACCCTGATTCTGACCACGGTGCTCGCCGGCGGGCACGTGCTCATCGAGGACTTGCCGGGCCTGGGCAAGACCTTGATCGCACGGTCGTTCGCCGCCGCGCTCGGACTGGACTTCATCCGCGTGCAGTTCACCCCCGACCTGCTGCCCGCCGACCTGCTCGGCACGACGGTCTACGACATGTCCTCGGGTCGTTTCGAGTTCCGGCGCGGGCCGATCTTCACCAACCTGGTGCTGGCCGACGAGATCAACCGGACGCCGCCCAAGACCCAGGCGGCCCTGCTGGAGGCGATGGCCGAAGGTCAGGTCAGCATCGACGGCAACACGCATCGGTTGCCGTCGCCGTTCATCGTGCTGGCTACCGACAACCCAATCGAGTACGAGGGGACCTATCCGCTGCCGGAGGCGCAACTGGACCGGTTCGCGATCAGGCTGCGCCTGGGTTATCTCTCGGAGCAGGGGGAGGCGGCGATGTTGCGCCGTCGCCTGGACCGCGGTGCCGCCCTACCGACGGTGCGCAAGGTGGTTGACGCCGACGATCTGGTGGCGATGCGTGAAGCGGTGGAACAGGTCAGTGTGCATGACGACGTGCTGCGCTACGTGGTGTCGCTGGCCACCGGAACCCGGCGCCATCCGCAGGTGGCTGTGGGGGCCAGCCCGCGGTCGGAACTCGATCTGGTCCAGCTCGCTCGGGCCCGCGCTCTGCTGCTGGGCCGCGACTACGTGATCCCCGAGGACGTCAAAGCGTTGGCCACGTCGGCGATCGCGCACCGGATCACGCTGCGGCCGGAGATGTGGGTGCGCCGAGTTCAGGGCGCGGATGTGGTGGAGGAGCTGCTGCGCCGGCTGCCGGTGCCGCGAACCCCGGAGGCGACACCGACGTGACCCAAGACCCCGACTTGTTCGCGATGGATGTCGTCATGCATTGGCGGGCATCCCCATTCGCCAAGGCGGTGGCCACCGGTGCTGCGCTGGCCCTGGTGCTGGCCGTGGGTGCATCGCGCTGGCAGCTGATCGCGTTTGCTGCACCGTTGCTCGCCGTCTTGTGCTCGTTGGACAGCCAGCGACCCGTTCCGGGCGTGCGGGTGCATGCCACGCCGTCGGTGCAACGCTGCTTCGAGACCGAGTCGGTCGAATTGGCTGTCGGCGCAACGGTATCGGATGCCGATGTGGTTCGCGTGAGTCTGGCGGTGTCGGCGCATCCGGCGCTCAGTCTCGAGATCACGGGATCCACCGTCTCGGCCGGCAGCCGAATAACGGTCACTGCCATCGCCGGACGCTGGGGCCGGTATCCGATCCGTGCCACCGTGAGCGCCGTGGCCCGGGGTGGTCTGCTGGTCGGGACGGGAACTGTCGACGTCGCCGAGGTCACCGTGTTCCCACTGGCGCCGCCGCAGTCCACACCGGTCCCGCACAGCGACCTGCTCGATCGGGTCGGGACCCACCTGACCCGGCATCCGGGCCGCGGCGTGGAGTACGCCGACATTCGCGCCTACGTTCCCGGCGATCCGCTGCGCTCAGTGAATTGGCCGGTCAGCGCACGACGCGGGAGCCTGCATGTCACTCAGCGCCTGACCGATCGTGGTGCCGACGTAGTGGTGTTGATCGACGCCTACCCGCAGCCTGCCGGCCCGGCGACCGAGGCGACCGAACGGTCGGTACTCGGCGCGGCGCAGGTGGTGCAGACCGCGTTGCGCAATGGCGACCGTGCCGGCATCGTCATTCTCGGCGGCCGCCAGCCGCGGTGGGTCGGTGCGGAGATCGGGCAGCGCCAGTTCTATCGCATTGTCGATGCGGTTCTCGGTGCCGGCGACGGAGTCGAGTCGACCACCGGAACGCTGGCGCCCCGGGCCGCGGTCCCGGCGGGTGCGTTGATCATTGCGTTCTCCACGCTGCTGGATACCGAATTCGCGCTGGCGCTGACCGATCTGCGAAAACGGGGCCACGTGGTGCTCGCGGTCGACGTGCTGGGCGGCTCGCCATTCGAGAACGACCTGGATCCGTTGGTGGCCCGGATCTGGACGCTGCAGCGCAGTGCCATGTATCGCGACATGGCCACCATCGGCGTCGATGTCGCCTCCTGGCCGTACGAGCAGCCGCTGGAACAGGCGATGCGTGTGGTGACGCAGCGGCGCAGACCTGCGGCGGTGCGGTGATGGCGATTTCGCCCGGACTCGACACGCACCTGTCGCCGGCGCTGTCCGGCCTGTGCGGTCTGGCAATGGCCGCGGTCGCCGGTTTGGGCGCCTCGGGTCTAGCAGTGACCGCGGCGCTGCTGGCCGCCGGCGCGGTGCTACTCGGGCTCCGATGGAAAGTGGCGGCGACGACGGCGGTGCTGCTCACGGCCGTCGCCATCGGCCTGGCCGACCCACCCGACGTTTCGGCGGCGGTGGCCGGCCTTGCCGCGGTGGGCTACCTTGCGCTGCGCCACGTCGGCACGGTGACCCTACCGACCGTGGTCTTCGCCCTCGGGTTCACCGTCGCGGGGTTAGTCGCGACGGTGTTCCCATGGCAGCTTCCTTGGCTACCGCTGTTGGCGCCGTTCGCGGTGTTCGGCCTTTACGTCGTTGCCGCACAACCGTTTCTGCGCGCCGAGCGGTAATCGATCAGACGCCCGATGCCTCGTTGAGGGCTTCCAGGGTGCCGGTGGCCTCAAGGTACTCCTGAATCCACCGCTCGATGACGGTCGCGGTCTTCTCTACCTTGGTGAACTGGCCGACGACCTGGCCGACCGGGTTGAACGCGACGTCGACGCTCTCGTTCGGGTACTTGTTCGTGGCACGCACGGCCATTCCGGAGACCATGTACTGCAGCGGCATACCCAGCGGCTTCGGGTTCTCCGGAGCCTCCCAGGCCTCGGTCCAGTCGTTGCGCAGCATCCGGGCCGGCTTGCCGGTGAAGGAGCGGCTGCGCACCGTGTCGCGGCTGCCGGCTTTGATGTATGCCGCGTGCTGGGCTTCGGTGTTCGAGGACTCCTCGACCATCAGCCACTGCGAACCGGTCCACGCGCCCTGTGCCCCCAGTGCGAGGGCCGCGGCGATCTGCTGGCCGCTGCCGATGCCGCCCGCCGCCAGCACCGGTACCGGTGCGACCGCCTTGACGACCTCGGGCCACAGCACGATCGAGCCCACGTCGCCGCAGTGTCCGCCGGCTTCGCCGCCCTGGGCGATGATGATGTCCACGCCGGCTGCGGCGTGCTTTTGGGCCTGCCGCGCGGAGCCGCACAGCGCGGCGACCTTGCGGCCCGCCTCGTGGATGTGCTTGATCATGTCCGCCGGGGGAGTCCCGAGTGCGTTGGCGATCATCGTCACCTTCGGGTGCTGCAGCGCGACCTCGACCTGCGGGGTGGCGGTCGCCTCGGTCCAGCCGAGCAGCTGCAGGCTGTCGGCGTCGGCGCCCTCGACGGGCACACCGTGGTCGGCGAGGAGCTTCTTGCCGAAGTCGAGGTGCTGCTGGGGGACCAGCTTGCGCAGCGATTCGGCGAGTTCCTCGGCGGACTGCCCGGAGTCCATGCCCTCGTACTTGTTCGGGATGACGATGTCCACGCCGTACGGGTGATCGCCGATGTTCTCGTCGATCCACTTCAGCTCGATCTCGAGCTGCTCCGGCGTGAAGCCCACCGCGCCCAGCACCCCGAAACCGCCGGCCTTGCTCACCGCGACGACAACGTCGCGACAGTGGGTAAAGGCGAAGATCGGGAACTCGATGCCGAGTTCGTCGCAGAGGGGAGTGTGCATGACGGACTCCTTCACGGGGCGTGGGATCGAAGTGAAACGTGTTCTAATTAACTACCAGACACGGCATCGTGAGGCCAGTCGGGCCTAGGTGTGCTGGTGAAACCCAACACTACCGGCAATCGTGTCTTAGGGCACCGGGTGACTCAGCGAGTGGAAAAGGCGCGCAGCACCGCCACCCCGAAATCGGCGGCGCGTCGCAACGATCGCCCGTCGGTGCGGTCGCGGCCGGTGATGCGCAGCACCGGCCACCCGTGTTCGGCGGCCAGCGCCGCCAGTCGGGGCCGGGGATTGACCGGCCGGGGACGGCCCACCAGCGCCATCAGCGCGGCATCCTCGTCGCCATCGGCATAGAAGAAGCTCTGGGTCAGGTCGACCCCGTTAGCTGCGCAGAAATCCTGCACGGTGGCCGCCTTCTGCGCGCCCCACACCACGGGTTTGACGATGTCACCGGTGAGGACGCCCCGCTCGTCGAGCTCGAAGCGGTTGCACAGCACCTGCGCGATACCCAGGAACTGGGCCACCGGCTCGGCGTGGATGGTCAGTGCCGAGGAGCTCAGTACGACGGTGTGGCCGCGTTGCTGATGCGCCCGCACGATCTCGTGCATGTGCGGGTAGATCCGGCTGGCGATGTGATCGGCGAACAGTCGTGCGCCGACGGCGTTGAGTTCGCTGATGGTCTCCCCGCGCAGGTAGCCCGCCGCCCGCACCAGCAACCGTTCGAATTGCATACGCCCCAGGCGATACCGCACGGCGGCCTCGACGACGCCGAACACCTCACCCGCGCGGGCCTGGCGCCGGCGGATCCGGTCGCCGGCATGTGCGGTGGCGGTGAACCCAGAGACCAACGTGCCGTCCAAGTCGAAGAACGCCCCGATCCGTGCGCCCGATTCGGTCCGGGCGACGTCGGCGATCGGATCACTCGGTACTGCGGTCATCGCCGTCGATGTTACGTCGGCGCCAGGCGCGTTGGGGGTGGTCGCGCGCCGCGCCGCAGGAGGACGTATCTGGGCAGCTGATAGCGTGTTTGGCCTATGCGAAAAGAGGGTCGGCTTCATGACCAGTGAGACCACCGCGACCGACGCGCGGGAAACTTTGTCAGAAAAGGCAGAGCAGCAGGGCTGGCAGCGTACCCAGCGTGAGCGTGTCGATGTCTACAGCCGCGGGATCTACCAAGTCCACGCGATTTGGCGCGACAGCACCACGCTCAACGGCGGAGCCCACTACGAAGACGGCATCCTGCTGGCCTACACCACCGAACTCGCGAAGATTGCGAGCTGGTTGGCCCGCTGAGGCCGGCTCGGTAACTGCCGCGGCTCCGGTTCGCAACGGTTGCATAAACGCCCCTCGTGTCACACAGGCAACAGTTTTCACACGGCTAACTTCGGTCCCGACCTTGTAATTGTTGGGATTGGGGAGAAAGCCATGTCACGAATCCGTAAGTACCTGACCGTCGCGGCCGGCGCCGCTGCGGGTCTGTTCCTCACTGCGCTGGCGTCCAGCGCCACCGCGAACGCCGACACCGCGCCGATCAACCCGGGGCTGTCCGGCGTGGTCGAGCAGATGGTCGCGTCCTCCACGAGCCTCCCGCAGCAGCTGCTGCAGACCACCTCGTCGGCGCTGAGCGGTACCAGCTTCGCTCCGCCCGCGACACCCGGGCAGGCACCGCTGGCCACCGCGACCTTCAATGTGCCGCCCTCGCCGAGCGCGATGCCCCAGCCGCAGGCCGCGGCCACCGGACTGCCCGGGCTGGGGAACCTTCCGGCCAGCCTGAGCTCGGTGCTGCCGTTCCCGCTGCCGAACTTCGGTGGTTCGGCCCCGGTGGCTGCGGCCCCGACGGCGTTCGCTCCCACCGGCTTCCTGCCGAGCGTTCCGGTTGCGCCGGTTGCTCCGGTGACGCCGATGGAGGTCATGCTGATTCCGGGCTTGCCCTGACGCTGACTGCGTAATCTCGGACCGGTGAGCGCACGCGCAGGAATCGTCGTCACCGGTACCGAGGTACTCACCGGACGTGTGACCGACCGGAACGGACCGTGGTTGGCTGACCGACTCCTCGAACTTGGAGTCGAGTTGGCGCACATCACGATCTGTGGCGACCGGCCCAGGGACATCGAGAGTCAGCTGCGGTTCCTGGCCGCCGAGGGTGTCGACTTGATCATCACCAGCGGCGGCCTGGGGCCGACGGCCGACGACCTGACGGTCGAGACCGTCTCCAGGTTCTGCGGCCGTGACGTCGTGTTGGACGACGAGCTGGAAGCCCGGATCGCCGAGATCATCAAACCGATGATGGCGCGCTACTCCGGTCCGGGCGCTCCGGATTTCGCGACGGTGCGGGCGGCCAACCGCAAACAGGCGATGGTTCCGGCCGGCGCGACAATCCTGGACCCGGTTGGCACCGCGCCCGGAGTCGTGGTGCCCGGCTCGCCGACGGTCGTGGTGCTGCCGGGGCCGCCTCGTGAGCTGCAACCGATGTGGCACAAGGCAATACAGACCGCGGCGGTGCAGGAGGCCTTGGCCGGCCGGACGCACTACGAGCAGCGGATGATCCGGATGTTCGGCTTGCCCGAATCCGGCCTGGCCGACACGCTGCGGCACGCGCAAGATGCCATCGGCGACTTCCACCGGCTGGAGATCACCACCTGCCTGCGTCGCGGTGAACTGGAGATCGTCACGCGCTACGAGCCGGACGCGGCGGGGGCCTACGAGCAATTACTGACATTGCTTCGCGAACGGCATTCTCGAGCGATCTTTTCCGAGGACGGATCACAGATCGACGATCTCGTGGCGGCGGCGCTGTCCGGTCGACAGATCGCGACCGCCGAATCCTGCACCGCAGGCCTGCTTGCCGGCCGGCTGGCGGACCCGCCGGGCGCTTCGAACTACTTGGCCGGCGGAGTGGTGTCCTACTCCAACGAGGCGAAGATCGAATTGCTGGGCGTCGACGCGACATTGATCGCCGAACATGGCGCGGTGTCCGAGCCGGTGGCCGAGGCAATGGCCGCGGGTGCACTTCGCCGATTCGGTGCCGACACCGCGGTGGCGATCACCGGCATCGCCGGGCCTGGCGGCGGAACGCCGGACAAACCGGTGGGCACGGTGTGTTTCTGCGTGGCGCTCGGTGATGGCCGGATGACCACGCGGACCACCCGGCTGCCGGGGGAGCGGGCCGACGTCCGGGAACGCTCGACGACAGTAGCCATGCACCTGCTGTACCGAGCACTGTCAACCGGCTGACTCCTGCCTCCACCGGTGGTATGAACATCACACCGAGGAGTTGCAGGTGTGAACACACAGTGGGCGTGGTTGAGCGGTTCCGGGTATTGGCTGGGACGGCTGCTTCTCGAACGCGGGATCGCGGCTATCTACGTCATCGCCTTTGTCGCGGCCGCACGGCAGTTCCGCGCACTGATCGGCGAACACGGCATGACGCCGGTACCGCAATACCTACGACGGCGCCCGTTTCGACTGACGCCCAGCATCTTTCACCTGCACTACTCGGATCGCTTTTTCGCGTTCGTGTGCTGGCTGGGTGCTGGACTGGCCGCGGCGCTGGCGGTGGGGGCTGGAGAGTTGGTACCGCTGTGGACGGTGATGGCGATCTGGCTGCTGCTGTGGGGGCTGTATCTGTCGATCGTCAACGTTGGCCAGACGTGGTATGCGTTCGGCTGGGAATCGATTCTTCTGGAGACCGGGTTGTTGGCGGTGTTCTTGGGCAACGACCGCGTTGCGCCGCCGGTGCTGGTCATGTGGCTGGCTCGTTGGCTGTTGTTCCGCATCGAGTTCGGTGCGGGGCTGATCAAGTTGCGCGGCGATTCCTGCTGGCGTGACTTGACCTGCCTGTACTACCACCACGAGACCCAGCCGATGCCCGGGCCGTTGAGCTGGTTCTTCCACCACCTGCCCAAACCATTGCACCGAATAGAGGCAGCGGGCAACCATGTCGCCCAACTGGTGGTCCCGTTCGGGCTGTTCGCTCCGCAGCCCATCGCCGGTGTGGCCGCCGGGATCATCATCATCACCCAGTTGTGGCTGGTCGCCTCCGGCAACTTCGCCTGGCTGAACTGGATCACGATCATTTTGGCGGCTGGGGCACTTGACCAATCCTGGTGGACAGGGCGGATTTCGGCGCTGAATCCTCCGGCCCTGCCCGAGTCACCGGTGTGGTTCACCGCGCTGGTGCTGGCGTTCGCCGCAACGGTGCTGGTGCTGAGCTACTGGCCGGTGCGCAACATGGCATCCCGCAATCAGCGAATGAACGCCAGCTTCAACCCACTTCACCTGGCCAACAGCTATGGTGCGTTCGGCGCCGTCGGCCGTTCCCGCCGGGAGCTGGTGATCGAGGGGACCGCGGAGAGCGAGATCACCGACCAGACGGTCTGGCGGGAATACCAGTTCAAGGGAAAACCCGTTGCGGTGAAACGTCTTCCGCGTCAGTGGGCGCCCTACCATCTTCGGCTGGACTGGCTGATGTGGTTCGCCGCGCTCTCGCCGCGGTATGGGCTGTCGTGGCGTGACGCGCTGCTGCAGCGGATACTGCGCAATGACCGCGACACGTTACGACTGTTGCGTTACAACCCGTTTCCGGACACACCGCCGCGCTTCGTGCGGATACTGCTCTACGAGTACCGCTTCACCACCCGGGCCGAGCGGCGACGCGACGGGGCTTGGTGGCATCGCAGCCTGATAGGCGTCTATCTGTCGCCGGTCTCGGTGAGTGGGTCGCCAGCGCCGCCGAGCCCCCGTTAGTGCCGCAGCGGTCACCCAGCTTCGGGCCAATCAGCGATGCGCGGTGGTTGTTTCTCGGGCGGCTCGCCGTCCTTGTCAGGCATTGGGTTGGCCCGAGTGTGGTAGTCGATGACGGCTTCGATGAAGTGAAAGGGATTGGTTCGGGGTTGGCCGCGTTCAAGTTTCGGTGGGGGAATCCACGCGACGCGCCCGTCGTCTCCGAGGGTGGTGGTCCAGCCTTGTTCGGTCGCCATCCGGTTATCGGGTGCACACGCCAACGCGAGGGCGTCGACGTCGGTTTGTCCGTTGTGGGCCCAGTCCTGTTCGAGATGATGCGCCTGGGACAAATACCCCGATACGGTGCAACCGGGTCGCGTGCAGCCGCGATCTCGGGCATGCAGCACGATGCGCTGATCCGCTGAGGCGAGCCGCTTGCTACGTCCAAGCCAGAGCGCCCGGCCCCGGCCGTCGAACACGCTCAAGTAGTGGTAGGCGTGCTCGGCCATCCGCAACAGATCACTCATCGGCAACAGTGACCCTCCGGCAGTGTGGGCCTTGCCGGTGGTGGCGGAGTCGGCCACCGGTGCGTGTCCGGCTGCGGCGTGTAGCTCGGCCAGGGTGGTCGAGATGATGACGGTCACCGGCAGACCGTTGAGTTGGCCGAGGTCCCCGCAGGCGAGCACTGCGCGGCAAGCGGCGAGTAGGGCGTCGTGGGTGCGTTGATCGGGGCGGCGATCATCACGCTGGATCTGCTGCTGGGATGGGGTGCCACTGACACAGGGCTGTTCGTCGGCGGCATTGCACATACCGGGGGCGGCGAGTTTGGCCAGGATCGGCTCCAGGGTGGCTCGCAGCTCCGGGGTGATGCGCCCCGATAGGGAACTCATCCCATCGATGCCCTGCCGGCCGAGTCTCAGCCCGCGCCGTGCCAGGCGTTCCCGGTCGGTGAAATCCCCATCCGGGTCCAGGACGGCCACCAGATGCTCGGCGAGGCGTTGGAAGGTTTCGGGTCCGAATTGGCTTGCCAGCACCGCGAGGTCACGCTCGGCCCGCTGGCGATAGGCAGCGCTGACCGTGGCCGGTATTTTCGCCAACGCCTTGCGGGCGATCACCACATGCTCCGGCCCGATCCGACCCACAGCCTGTGCGGCGGCCAGTTCCGGCGACGCCGGCTCCAAGGGTTCCCCGGTCACCGCGGCGCGCGGACCCAACTCAGCGGCCTCCGCTAATCGACGCCGCGCGCTCGCGCTGCTGATCCGCAACCGCTCGGCCAATGCCTTGGTCAGCGAGCATGCCCCCAAAGCGCCGGGATCGCCCTCGGTGACCAGCCGGGCCAGGATCCGGTGATCGACCACCGGTGCCCGCCACGCCAGCGCTTCTCGGCGGGCCAGCAACGCGACCAACTCCTCGGCATTCAAGGCATCCAGCGAGCACTGTTCAAGCTGGTCGTAGGCGGCCTCGATCGCGTCCAGGCACCCCAGAATGGTGTCCCGATCCGCGATCGCATTCCTACCCATGCATCGAACAATAGTTCGACGGACTGACAGAAAAGCTGGGTGGCCAAAACCTGTGGATAGGATCGTCGTTTGTGGATAACCGTGGCCATTGCCGGAATGTTCTGGGGGTGGCTCGTCCGCGACAGCAAGCGGTCGTAGACGCGGACGGCGTCGACAAACCGCAGGTCATAAACGGTGCCGTCGGGCGATACTGGACAATTCAGGGCATCGGCAATGGCCCACATGGCTTTATCGATCGGGTGCGCATCCGGGCCCGGCTCGGGAATCTCAGGAAGGACCAACCGACCATGAACATCGATATGCGGTTGCATCAATCCCTCCTCACTAGGTGACAGGACGAAAGGAACGCAATGACGCGCATGGCACACACAGGCGGTAGCCAGCGGCGGAAACGCATCCTGTGGAGCAAGGCTCTATTCGCCGTGGCGCCGGCAGCATTGTTCATCGCAGCACCGGCACCGGCCCACGCTGGTGGCGAGTGCACCGCTTTGGGTCCTGGCGCGTATAAGGAGTGCCGGATCAAGATGAACCTGCACTGCGAGAGCCGCCAAGTTTTTTTTAAGGGCATTCCACTCCACATGCACCTACTCCGACGGTGATCGGGATGAATGCGACGAAACCGTTGCGATGTTCGGCGGGGGGACGGACTACTTGGCCTGTACGTATGTCCCGCCCGGCCCGGCGCCGGCACCGGAACCGGGTGCGGCGCCGAACTAAGGAGACGAATCATGTGGAGCAAAGACCTACTCGCCGTGGCGCCGGCAGCGTTGTTTATCGCAGCACCGGCACCGGTCGTTCACGCTGACGAGACGTGCACCGCACTAGCCAACGTGGATACCCTTGATGCGTATAACCAGTGCATGGTCAAGATGAACGTGCGCTGCCAAAGTCGTCGTGGAAATGTTTTTCTGGAAGCCTTCGTGACCTGCAAGTACCCCGACGGTGGCCGGGATGAATGCATCGAGCACTTTGGGGTTCTGGCCGACGGACGGGTTGATGACTTGGCCTGTACGTATTTCCCGCCGGGTGCGCCTTAGAAGAGGTCGTTGCTGCCGAATATGGTGCCGATGGCGTTTCACATGGTCTGGATAGTCCGCACGACTTGCCCCAGGGGGTCTTCCATATCACCGCCGGTGCCGATGGTGATGTCGAATGTTTTGGGTGTCGACTCGTCGTAATACATGCGGACCGCACTGACCTGGTCGGTGTAGAGCAGGCCATCGATCTCGAACATGCAGGGTCTTGGCGGTGCCGCCGCCGTCCTGGGTGAAGTACTCCAGGATTTCCAGGGCGTATCACGCGAGGTAACGAATCCCCTACGCGCGCACCTGGACACGAGGCAAACAGTCCGTTGCCGTTGGCGCGCGCTACCGGGTATCGACCCAGAGCGTGAAGCCCGCCAACACCAGCGCGACCACGGCCAGCAGCGCCATATCGAGGGCACCCAGCCGTGGCGCCGAGGCACCCTCGGCGGCTAGTCGGCGTTCGCGGGCGATCAGAAACAACGGGAACGTGAAGCTGATCGCAGTGAGGAATGCGCCGAGGATGTAGGCCCAGACGAACCGCACGTTGTGCTTGCGGGCTTCGGCGACCATCAGCACCGCCGCCGACAGGAACAGCATCAGAACGTCGGCGGTGATCGAGCGCGACGCCGGCGTCACGGCGGTATCCGGCAGGAAGCGGGAAAGGAAGGCGGACCCGTCATAGGCCAGATTCTGGCTCCAGGTGGCGACCAACGCGGCAACGGCAATCACGGCGTAGACGCCACAACGGACCTTGGCTGCTGTATTCATCCGGTCACGTTAGCGCCCACAAACCCGGGCGTAACGCAGTTTCGCCTCAGAGTTCGAGCAGCACCGTCACCGGACCGTCATTGACCAATTCCACCTGCATATGCGCCCCGAACTGCCCGGTCGCCACCTGCGCGCCCAGCCCGCGCAGCGCCTCGGCGAACTCGACGACCAGAGGTTCGGCCACCGGACCCGGCGCGGCGGCATTCCACGATGGTCGCCGGCCCTTGGCAGTGTCGGCGTAGAGCGTGAACTGGCTGACCACCAGGATCGGCGCACCCACATCAGCTGCCGACTTCTGATCATCCAGAATGCGTAACTGCCAAAGCTTTTCGGCGAGCCGCTGCGCCTTGGCGGAATCGTCGGTGTGGGTCACGCCGACCAGTGCGAGCAGGCCCTGGCCCTCCGGTTCGATCGCGCCGACCGTCTGACCGTCGACCTTGACGCGGGCCGATGAGACACGCTGGACCAGAACTCGCACGGCCTCGATGCTAAGTAGGCTTGCCGTAGTGCCTTCCGGGAGGGGTGAGTCGCGTGTCTGTCTTGGTTGCGTTCTCGGTTACGCCGCTCGGTGTGGGGGAGGGAGTCGGCGAGATCGTCGCGGAGGCGGTCCGGGTCGTTCGGGAGTCGGGACTGCCCAATCGCACCGATTCCATGTTCACCGTGATCGAAAGCGAGAGCTGGGCCGAAGCGATGGCCGTGGTGCAACGGGCAGTGGAAGCGGTAGCGGCCCGCTCACCTCGGGTCAGCACGGTGATCAAGGCCGACTGGCGAGACGGCGCGATCGATGCCATGCACACCAAGGTCGAATCGGTGGAACGGCACCTGGCGGCGCCGCCACCTAATTGACCGGCACGTCGAGGATCGGGCGTCCCACGTCGGCGCCGGGGCCGTTGAAGTGCCACCATTCGCCCGAATACACAGCCAGGCCACCGGTCTTCATCGCCTCACGCAGGGCGGCACGCTCGGCCGCGGCACGGGCGCTGATCCCGTCGGCGAATGCCGTTGCAGCCGGCGAGAAGTCATCGAATCCAGTGCCCATCTCCGACAGCCGCCCATACGCGTCGGCGGTCGTCACGTCGACCGACCGCCCGGTCTCGTGGCTGCGGGCCAGCGAGCCCGGCCGGGCCACCCAATTCGGGTTCGGCACTACCTCGAACATCCGCACCTGCACGTTGTGTGGCCGGTAGCAGTCCCAGAACACCAGAGTCCGGCCCCGGCTGCGCAGCGCGGCGGCCGCCGTGGCCAACCCCGGCGCCATCGACTCGTGCACCAGACACCGAGCATTAGACGGGTAAAGCTGTTCGCCGACGAAGTTGTTCGCGGTGGCATATCGCAGGTCGATGATCGCGTCCGGCACTGCGCTGCGCACGTCGACGAACCCGGCCGCGCGGGCCGGCTCCGACAGTGCTGGCACATCCGATCCTGGCGCGGCGGCTGCGGTGCCGGAGGCTCCGGCGAGCAGCAGCCCAACAACAGTCACCATCCGCAGACTCGGCATCTGCCCATTGTCTCCTGTCAGGCGGCAACCACGATCGTCAGCCGAGTGTCGTCGCGTTCCACCCGCATCCCGGCTCGCCGAGCTATGGCGGCCACCGCGGCGGCATCATCGGGTTCGGCCCTGGTGGTGGCCAGGGCCCGCGCCAGTTGCCCCTTGTGCGCTTTGTTGAAGTGACTCACCGAGACTCGTCGCCCATCGGGGTGCTCGGCGACCACATCGACGCGAACGGAGCCCGGAATGCCGGCCAGTGCCGCATAGGAACCGGACCTCAGGTCGACGACCAGCTCGGCTGCGGCGATCTCGGCCAGCACCGGTTCCAGCACCGGCCGCCAGCGCTTGGCCAATCCGGGTCGTCCGGGCAGCTTCGAGGACGCCGAGAGCCGGTATGCCGGTACCGGATCCGTTGCCCGCAGCAGCCCGAACAAGGCGGAGCCGACGGCCAGGCGGGCGCCGGCCCGGACGGCTGCGGCACCGCGCAGCGAGCCGATGTCCAGCGCCTCGTACAACACACCGGTGTAGCGGTTGATCGCCGGCGCGGTGGGAGCGGTACGCAGTGCGGCGTTGCGCTCGATCTCAGCGTCCTGCGACGCCGACAGTCCCAGTGCGCTGCGGCTGGCCTCCCGGTCAGCGGCCAAACCCACTAACTCGTCGACCAGTTCGGTCCTCAGGCCGGTGAGTTGTGGGGAGGCCAGTGCATCAAGGCGCAGCGGTGGTCCGTCGCCGCCGGTGCGTTTGGTCTCCGACGGGGGCAGCAGCACGATCACAGCGCAGACGTTAACCGAGCCGTTCCACACACCAGCGCGGTGGCGAGCATCGCCGCACCGACGGTATCGGTGACGTAGTGGTAGCCGCAGGCCACCAACCCGAGCATGCCCAGCAGGCTTACCAGCGTGGCTGCGGTCAGGGCCCAGCCCCGGGCCGGTTTCGAACCGGCCACCACGACCATCATTCCCAGCACCGCGACCAACAGCGCGGTATGGCCGCTGGGGTATTCGAGGTAGGGCCCGTTATGCCGGTCGAAGAGGTGCTTGAGCGCCATGGTGATCGCGGTGACGGCGAACGGGCAGGCCAGCACCGCGGCCGCCAACGCCCACTGCCTGCGGGACAAGGCCACCACCAGGCACGCCACGGTCACCGCCAGCACTAGCCAGCCGCTGGTGAAGATCAACAGCCACCGGGGTTGCTCGCCGATCAGGGTGAAGGTGGCGCGACTGAACCAGCTATCGATCGGTGTCGAGCCGCGGCCCACCGCCCAACCGAGGGCCAATGTCGCCAGCACGCCGGCCAGCGGCCACCAGCGCAGGGCGGTGGCGAGGCCCCGACCTATTTCAGGCCGACTTCTGGAACAGCGGCAGCAGCATCTGGCGGCGCTGGTCGTTGCCGTCGGCAAGAGCATGCAGCGCCTGGTCCACCGAGCGCGACGTCGGGAACATGGCCTCCTCGTCGAAGTCGCCGAGCAGTTCGTGCACCGCCGAGCTCTCGATGAGGGTCCACTCCACGCCCGCGGCACGGCAGTCGCCGTCCAGAACGCACAGCAGCCAAATGCCGGCGGCGGCGAACGAGGTGACCCCGCTCAAGTCGAGCACCAGCGGCTCCTTGGCAAGGACGAAGCGCCGCGCCCGTTCGCTGAGTTGGTCCACGTTGGTGGCATCGATCCGGCCCCGGATCGCGATCACCGTCGCGAGCTGACGGTAGTGCGCCCGAATCTGCGCCCCGCCGCACTCGACGACCGGGTTGATTCGAGTTGTGCCTCGTGTGGTGATCTCGATTGCCATGCCAGCCCCCGCCTTCCTGTCGATCGCTGTCGGCAGCTGTGCCGACCTCGATGTTTCCCGACGTTATGCGGCGAAGTTAAGGCCTCTTGGGCGGACGACTAACGCTTTGGTGAGATATCGAACGGCTCGGTCGCCCCGGTGAACGCGCTGATCCGGCCATCTCGGTCCCGGGCGTCGCCGTCATAGCGAAGCCGGTATCGCCCGGCCGCGGTGTTTTCGGGAATCTCCCAGGTCACGGTGATGGTCGATCCGCGCCGGCCGGTGCGTCGCCAGCGGAACGTCGTCGACCAGTCACTGTCGTCGGCCACGGTGCTCCACCCGGCATCGGTTTGATGCTCCACCCGCACATAGGTGCCGCCGCGGTGCAGGTCATTGTTCGGGTACGCGCCGGCGAACACCGCCGACACCGTGGTGCCCGGCTGGTAGGCAGGCAGCGGCGCCTCCAAGACATCACCGAACTGCTGGCCGCCGGCCAGCGCATCCGGCTTCGCCCGGCGACGTGACCGGCGCCGGCGGGACGGCTCGGCGGGTCGTCGGCCTTGCGGCGCCGGCCGCTGATCGCGCATCGCGGTGGCCAGCTCGGCCACCACCTGCTGCAGCGCCGGCAGCTCCCAGCGCCCGAACAGAGTGCTGCCACCTTCGTAGCGCTGCTCGTCGTATTCCTCCGGCGTCGTCACGTAGTGCAGATAGCCGTTGCTGTAGCCCGCTACCAGCACGTCGCGCAGGTCGGCGCCGACGATCTCGGCCACCGTGCGGCGCAACCGCAGACCCGCCACGATGGTCACTTCGGCCGGAATGCCGATCAGGTACAGCTGCCCGATGCGCAGCAGCTGCACCGGGCCGCCCTCGGGGATCAGCATCGACAGCGCCTTGTTGAGCCGGGTTCCGGGGCCTACCGCCCCCTTCGGTGCGTGCGCATCGCGCAGCCGTGGGGAGAATCGGAAAACCGTGTTGGCGACCAGGCCGTCAAAGAAGCGGTTGCGCCCCTGCTTGAACACGGGGTACAACGGGCCGGCGCCCTCGTCGGTACCGGCCAGGCATGAAGCGCCCGCGATCGCTGGGCCGGTGCGATGAGCCCGGCCGTCGCCGGTGAATTCGGGCCGGACCTCAAAATCCGTCAGATCGACATAGGTGGTGCGAGCGTCGAGCCCCCCGCTGACCTCGGTGCCATGCCCTAACGTCAGCTCGGTGGCCGCGGCGGCTTGGCGAGACCCGATGATCCGGGTGTTCTCGAACTCGTCCTCGGTGGGGCCGCTGCCGGGGCGATGGTTCAGATTCGGCGACATGTCCCCGGAGTTCGTCTGGGCGAAGGCCGCGATGAAGTCCGGTGGCGTGGCTGCCAGGTAGTCGACGCCGTGATCCAGGCGCTCGCACTGGTAGGCGGCGTAGCCCTTGTTGTCCCCGCTGATCAAAGTGTTGCGGTTGGTCAGGGACGTGCCGTGGGTGGCGAACCAGTTCACCGCACCGACCAGCCGGCCGTCGCGTTCGATACGCAGCAAGGTGGTCTGCGGGTCGATCTGGTCCGGGAAGTGGGCGCGCTCGGCCTCGGGGTTCCGGGCGAACGACAACGGCGAACGGTTGCTGCTGGCGTCGTGCAGCCGGCCCACGGCAAGGCTCAAGTTGGCCGGAGCCAGGTCGGCATGCGCTCGGTCGACGGCTTCGCAGATCCCGTCGATGATCGCGTTGAATGTCTGGTGCCGGAACCCGTTGGTGTTCGAGTTGTAGAGCCGGTGGTCGGAGTAACCGCCAGGGCCGCAATGGGTGTGCGTCGCCGTCAACATCACGTTGTGGAACGTGTACAGCTCGCCATAGGTCGCGGCCAAGCGTCCGAGCACCTCGTGGTGCACGCTTTCCAGCAGTAGCGGTATCTCGCAGACCACCAGCAGCAGCCGGGTGCCGGCGGCCGCGTCGGCGATGACGAATGCCCGCGCACGCAGCCGATTGTGCACTCCGTCGGTCTGCTGTGAGGCCACGCCGTAGCCGAGCATTCCGCACTCGGCCGGCTCGCCGGTGATGTCGGCGATTCCGCGCCCAACCTGGTAGTCGTCTGGCATCGCTACAGTATTCACAACCGCCCTGCCGGTATCGCCGCCGACGTGCCCGGCCGGTTACTTCACCCGGGACAGTCGCGCTGTTAGTCTTCGATGGCTGCCGGCTACCGGGTTTGCGGCTTGCCGATCGCCGGGCCGTCTCGGCGGGCCCGCACCCGAGGCAGCCAGGACATGCGGAGTCACCCGGCGAAAGAGTGTTGTGCGCAGCGGAGAGATCAAGGCCCTGACCGGGCTTCGCATCATCGCCGCGGTATGGGTGGTGCTGTTTCACTTCCGGCCCCTGTTGCGACTGGCGTCGCCGGAGCTCAGCGATGCGCTCGCCCCGGTGCTCGACCGCGGCGCCCAAGGCGTCGATCTGTTCTTCATCCTCAGTGGTTTCGTGCTGACCTGGAACTACCTGGAGCGCATGGGGGAGACGTTCTCCGTACGCGCCACGGTGCACTTCCTGTGGTTGCGTCTGGCCCGAGTCTGGCCGATCTACCTGGTCACGATGCACCTGGCGCTGCTGTGGGTGATCTTCACTCTGCATGTCGGGCACGTCCCGACCGAGGACCTCAGCCGGATCACCGCGATCAGCTACGTGCGGCAGGTCCTGCTGGTGCAGTTGTGGTTCGAACCGTTCTTCGACGGGTCGAGCTGGGACGGGCCGGCCTGGTCGATCAGCGCCGAGTGGCTGGCCTACCTGTTGTTCGGCGTGCTGGTGCTGGCGGTCTACCGGATGATGCTGGTGACCTCGGCGCGTGGGCTGGCGGCATTGGCGATCATCGCCTCGCTCCCACCGCTGCTGCTGTTGCTGGCGACCGGCGAGTTCTACAGCCCGTGGAGCTGGTTGCCGCGCATCGTCATGCAGTTCACCGCGGGTGCGCTGGCCTGCGCCGCGGTGCGCAAGATCGAGCCGCAGGGACCGAGTGACGCAGCTCGCCGTGCCGCGGGTTATTGCTCCGCACTGCTGATCGTCGCGATGGTCGCCGTCCTCTACTACTTCGACGGCCATCCGATCTCGGGGCTCTACGACAGCGGCGGCCTGGTCGATGTGCTGTTCGTGCCGTTGGTGATGGCGTTGGCGATCGGTATCGGAAGCTTTCCCGCGCTGCTGTCCACGCGCATGATGGTCTATGGCGGGCAGATCTCGTTCTGCCTGTATATGGTCCACGAGCTGGTGCACACGTCCTGGAATTGGGCGGCAAAGCAATTCGAGATCGTGCTCGACGAGGGGGCGACCGCGGCCAAGTGGATGGTGTGCGGCCTGCTGGTGGCGGCGACGTTGTTATCGATGCTGCTGTTCCATGCCGTTGAAGAGCCCGGGCGGCACTGGATGCGCAAGATGATCGGTGCCCGGCCCGAGTCTGCCCAGGTGGCGCCGACCGAAGATCCCCTGGCGGTCGAACCGGTGGGGCCGGACAACTTGGATGATGTGAACGATTCGACCGACTCGGACGACGGTGTCCTCAACGAACCCAAGGTCGCGGTTCCGGCTAGTCTTCGCTGAGGTTGATTGGGGGAGGTAGCCGTGAGTCGGGTGATGACGTTCGCCGTCGTGATGGTGGCCGGGGTCGTCGCGGTGGTCGCAGGGACCGGCTACTTGTCGCGCGATCACGAGTCGCCGCGCCACTACGAGACGGTGCCGCTGAGTTCCTCGCCGAACCGGATCGCGGTGATCGGTGATTCCTACACCGCCGGCTACGAGGACACCGGCCGCGGTGCGGCGAACTGGACCGAGCGGGCATGGCAGAACCTGGCCGGTCGCGGGGTCTACGTCAGCGCCGACGTGGCGGCCGAGGGCGGCGCGGGGTACGGCGTGCGCGGAAACCGTGGCGCCCTGTTCGGCGACCTGACCCGGCGCGCGGTACAACCCGACGACGCGCTGGTGGTGTTCTTCGGCTCGCGTAACGACCAGGACGTCGAACCGGGCGAGTTGGGTCGACTGATCGCCGACACCTTGGGCTTGGCCCGCCGTACCGCGCCGGGGGCGCGGATGCTGGTGGTCGGGCCGCCGTGGCCTAGCGCTGACGTCCCGGGCAACGTGTGGCGGATCCGCGATGTCCTCAGTACGCAGGCGCGTATGGTCGGAGCGGAGTTCGTCGACCCGCTCGCCGAGCGGTGGTTCGTCGGCCTGCCCGACCTGATCGGCCCAGACGGTGTACACCCCACCGACGCCGGTCACGCCTACATGGCCGACAAGATCGCACCGCTGATTGCGGGACAGCTTCCGAAGCGGACTTAGCGCAAAACCGGACGGAATCGGGCTGGGCTCAGCAGTATTGGCGAATGGACACCATGCGCGTACTGATCACCGGTGGAACCGGATTCGTTGGAGGCTGGACGGCCAAAGCGATCGCCGATGCCGGGCACCGGCCGCGGTTCCTGGTCCGCAACCCGGCGGGCCTGCACAGCAGCGTGGAGCGGCTAGGTGTGGATGTGTCCGACTACGTCGTCGGTGACATCACCGACGCGGACTCGGTGCGCGAGGCGCTGTCCGGCTGCGATGCGGTCGTACACGCTGCCGCAGTGGTGGCCACCGACCCACGCCAGACGGCACAGATGCTGGCCACGAACTCGGCCGGCGCCCACAACGTGCTCGGCGGAGCGGTTGAGCTGGGACTGGACCCGATCATTCACGTCTCCAGCTTCACCGCGCTGTTTCACCCAGGACTGACGATGTTGCGGGCTGACCTGCCGGTGGCCGGGGGCGCCGACGGCTATGGACAGTCCAAAGCCCGGGAGGAGCTCTATGCGCGGGGCCTGCAGGACGCCGGCGCCCCCGTCAACATCACCTATCCGGGCATGGTGCTCGGTCCTCCGGTCGGAGACCGGCTGGGGGAGGCCGGCGAAGGCGTACGCGCGGCGCTGCAGATGCATGTCATCCCCGGGCGTGACAGCGCCTGGATGGTGATCGACGTTCGTGACCTCGCGGCAATGCACCTGGCGCTGCTGGAGCCGGGCCGTGGCCCGCGCCGCTACATGGCCGGTGGCCAGCGGGTACCGCCGGGCGAGTTGGCGAGCCTGCTCCAAGAGCTGTCGGGTTCTCCCATGATGGCGCTGCCGATACCGGACATCGCCCTACGCTGGGCGGGCCGCGTTTTGGATCAAGTCGAGCAGGTGCTGCCGATCTCGACTCCGTTCACCGAGGCCGGGATGCAGTACTACACGCAGATGCCCGAATCCGATGACACCCCTGCCGAGCGCGACCTCGGCATCGAGTTCCGAACCTCCCGGGAAACACTGGCCGACACCATTGCGGGCATCCGCGGTTAGCCGCGTTCTCGGGACCTACTCGGGCCAGGGGTTATTGAGGATCAGTTCGGCGAAGTTGGCGGGCACGAACTCGGGGTCGAAATGCGCAAGGACGTCGGCATTCATGGTGCCGAAGGTGGTTTGCGGGCGGTGCGCCATGCCTTCGTTGAAGGCGGCCAGGATCCGCCTTTTGAAGTCCGGGCGTCGATGAGCAGTGGTGACGGCCGCAATGTCTTCGGCGGCAAGGTCATCGCGGCCTATGCCGATCACGTCGGTTTCGACACCGGCGGTGACCAAGGCGATTTCGGGATCGAGGAACTCGGGCACGCCCGGAGTGGTGTGCAGGGCGATGGCGAGCCAGACCTTGCCGGCTTCGGCTTCGCCGACTCCGCGCTGCAGCAGAAAATCCCGTGCCGCATTGGCGCCGTCCACCTCGAAGCGAAGCGCTGAGCTGCGGTAGCGCTGGGTGAGGCCCAGATCGTGAAACATCGCTCCGGCGTAGAGCAGTTCCAGGTCCGGTTGCAGTCCGCGGCGGCGGCCCTGCAACGCGCCGAATAGAAACACCCGACGAGAATGGTCGAAGAGCAAGTCGTCTTCGGCTTCTCGAATGAACTCGGTTATCTCCCGCGCCAACGCAGAGTCGGGAATGGTGATGTCGGCAATGGTCTCGATCGACTGGGTCATGGACGCATCTCCTTGTTTGGGCCTGCAGCCATTCTGCGTTTGGTTGGACGATTCGACCGTGGTTGTTCGCGCCGCCTTTCCCACAGAATGCGACATGCTTCCGGAACCGTATCGCGCACCGAAAGCGACATAATGGCTGCGTGACTGACGCCGGTGCCAGGGCGCGACTGGTGGTGATCGTCGTCTTTGACGACGTGACGATGCTCGATGTCGCCGGGGCCGCGGAAGTCTTCGTCGAAGCCAATCGGTTTGGCGCGAACTATGCGGTCACGATCGCCTCAGTGGATGGCCGCGACGTGACGACCTCGATCGGCGCCCGGTTGGGTGTCACCGACAGCCTTGCCGCCATTCGTTCTGCCGACACCGTGTTAGTGGCTGGCGGCGACCATCTGCCCCGGAGCGCCATCGACCCCGCACTCGTCGAAGCCGTCAGGTCAGTGGCCAGTCGGACGCGGCGCCTGGCGTCTATCTGCACCGGGTCGTTCATCCTGGCTCAGGCCGGCATGCTCAGCGGCCGTCGTGCCACCACGCATTGGCACGACGCCCGGTTGTTCGCGCGGGCATTCCCCGACATCACCGTCGAGCCGGACGCCATCTTCATCCGCGATGGCGACGTCTACACCTCGGCCGGCGTGTCAGCCGGTATCGACCTAGCGTTGGCGTTGGTCGAAATGGATCACGGCAGCAAGCTGGTTCGCGAGGTCGCTCGATGGTTGGTGGTCTATCTCAAACGCGCAGGCGGACAGTCACAATTCTCCGCGCTGGTTGAGGCCGATCCACCTCCGCAGTCTGCGCTGCGCCAGGTTACCGATGCGATCGTGGCGAACCCGGCCGCCGACCACAGCGTGGACGCGCTTGCCCGGCGAGCCGCCTTGAGCAGCCGGCAACTGACCAGACTGTTTCAGGCCGAGCTCGGGACCACTCCGGCCCGCTACGTCGAAACGGTACGTATCGATGCCGCCCGGGCCGCGCTTGATGCCGGCCACAGCGTCACCGAGTCCGCACACCGCGCAGGATTCGGCAGCCCCGAAACCCTCCGTCGGGTATTCGTCGACCATCTAGGCGTGTCGCCGAAGGCCTACCGCGACCGGTTCCGCACGACCGTTCGCTGAGCCGCCGGGACTAGCCCTCTTTGTTGATCAGCTTGCCCAGCGCCGCCCGGTCGGGCGCCAGCAGCTCGTCGATGCGCGGCTGGTTGACGTCCGCGACGATGATCTCGCCGACCTCTTGGTTGACGCTGCTGTAGATGCCGTGCTCCTTCATCTTCTCGGTTTGGTACAGGTTGTCCTGGGTGGGCGTGACGTAGTGCACCGCCGCAGCCTTGAATCGGTGGATCAGCCACAGGTGGGTCAGGTCCATCAGCCGCTTCTGGCGGAGCTTCTCGGCGAAGGTGTTCTGGTCGCGCACCGTCAGGATGCTGCGACCGTGCCGGTCCTTGATCGGATCGACGATCACGTTGGCGAGCTTCTCGTCGCCCTCGCCGTAGATGCCCAGTTCCAGCACATCGGATCCGGGACGGGTGGGGCGCAGTTGCACACGTAGCTTCTCGCCGAGCTGATAGTGCTCGGCCCACAACGCCAGCCAATCCTCGAGCAGCTTCTTGGGCACCTCGGTCTGCACCAAATGCTGATGTTGGGTGGAACCGGCGCCCATCGCCTTGGTGGTCGCGGTGCGGCCCGACGAAGCGGCCAACGCAGCGTCGCTGCGGGGCCCGCCGACCAGCGTCTGAGGTGTGCGGTAGGGCGACTCCACCAGCCGCATCTTGCGCTGCAGGCGGGCCAGCGCCAGCATCCCGTCCTGCAACAGGGTGGCCGCGAATTCCTCGGAGGCCACGCCGTCCACCTGGTGGCCGCCGTAGGTGATGAAGTTGAAGACGAAGCCCAACTTGCCAATCTCGGCCGGGAAGGCCCGCATCTGGTCGTCGGTCATGCCGGTGGTGTCCCAGTTGAACGACGGCGACAGGTTGTAGGCCAGCATCTGGTCGGGATACACCGCGTGGATCGCCTCGGCGAACTCGCGGGCCTCGGCGAGATCGGCGGTCTTGGTCTCCATCCACAGAATGTCGGCAAACGGCGCCGCGGCCAGCGACTTGGCGATCGCATACGGGATGCCGCCGCGCACCTGGAAGTAGCCTTCGGGGGTCTTGGCCCGGTCGCAGTCCCAGCCGGGGTCGGCGTTGAGCTCGGCAGCTTTCGCCCGCGCGGTGTAAAGCGGTGCGCGGAAAGCGAATTCGCGCCACTGCGCGGCGGTCATCTCTTTGGGCTCGCCCTCCCGCTCGGCGAAGTCCAGCATCTCGGCGACAGCATCGGCGAACGTCATCAGCCCGGCGTCGTTCTGCCAGGCCTCCACAAACTTCGACTCGATGTCGTCGAAGAGGGTGTCCACCGACTGGCTACCGTCGCTGCTCCAGCCTTTCGCGGCCGTGGTGATCAGCTCGGTGATGCCCTGGCGTTCCAGCCAGGTGTCCGCCTCGGCGTACTCGCCCTCGGGCAGGGCGTAGAGCAGGTGGCCGTTGATCTCTTTGATGCCCGAGTCGTAGAACCGCCGCGTCATCGCTAGGAAACACGCCTTGTAGGACGGGATCTTCAGGTTGGTGGTTCCCAGGATGAACGGCTGGTCGCGCTCGTCGGAGCGGCTCTCGACCAGGTTCGCCGCCTCGGCGTCGGTGCGCGCCACGATGATGCCCGGGACGCCCATCATGTCCAGCTGGAAGCGGGCGGTGTTGAGCCGCTTGATCTGCTCGTCGGAGGGCACCAACACCTTGCCGCCCTGGTGCCCACACTTCTTGGTGCCCGGCCGCTGATCCTCGATGTGATAGCCGGGGACACCGGATTCGACGAAGCGCCGGATCAGGTTGCGCACGTGCGGATCACCGCCGTGGCCGGTGTCGGCGTCGGCGATGATGAACGGGCGGTAGTCGACGGCCGGAGTGGCGGCGCGCTGTTCGGGCGTCATCTGCAGGCGCAGGTACTGCTGGTTGCGGTCGGCGGTCAGCAGGGCGCGGACCAGGCCGGCGGCCTCGTCGGGCACCTGACTCAGTGGATAGCTGGCCAGGTCGGGGCCGGGGTCTTCGTTGATGGAGCCCTTCGCCGAGGTCGCCCAGCCGCCCAGATAGATGCCCTCGATGCCGACCCGCTTCATCACCACGGCCTGCCCCGGCGAATACGGGCCGAAGGTGGTGATGCTCTTCTTGGCGGCGAACAGTTCCCGCAGCCGGGCGTAGAACGCGGTGGCCGCCTCCCGTGCGACGGGATAGTCGGCGGGGATGGTGCCGCGTTGCTCGACGACCTGGCGGGCGCTGTAGAGACGGGTGATGCCTTCGAAACGGGGGCTGTCGAAGTATTTCTGTACCGCTGTGATGTCGGCATTGACATCGCGTTCGACCGGTGTGCTCGCCGTTGAGTTCGTCTCGATCGTCGTCATGGAAATTCGCTCCCTTTCACCGGTTAGTGCGGCGGCCCCAGCTCGCTTCCTCCCCGTATTGTGCCGCCGCACGCTGAGCGATAGTTCGGTTTTGTCTACATCTTCAGCACGGCGCCGCTGACGGCGCAGAACTCGCCCGAAGGCATCGGATTCGCGGCCCGAAGTGGCTAAGCTCAAGGTTTATGACGTACCGGTCGGACCGGTGGGCAGAACACTGGGAGCAGGCGCCGCAGCCCGTGGTGATCGGCAGGTGGGCGGCCCGTCGGATGAGCCGGCGCTTCGCCGGGGTGGGCGTCCGGATTCCGCCCGCTCGACTGCGTGAGATGGCGGTCGGTGCGCCGCTGGCGTCGGCTGAGTCGGTCGACTACGCGTTCGCGCTTGCCGCCACGGAGATGAAGCATGAGCAGCGACTGGCCCGGGCGCGGCGCAACCGGCGACGCCTGATGAACGCGCTCATCGTGGCCGGCCTGATGATTGCTTCGCTCAATCTGCTGATCTGCATGGGCTATCTCTTCATCAGCCTGGCGCTGCGCGAACCGGCTATGTGATCCGTCACTGTTCAACTCCATTGTGGTGGAAGTCCTTTGACGTTCGAAGCGGGCTTCGCTGAAAGAACTGGGACTTAGACTGCGGGCATGACGCAGACGCCGCGCCCGACGGCCCTCAAGGGACTGGTCCAGATCGAGGAGTGCCTCGACACCGACGGCGGCATCGTCCTGCCTCCCGGCGAAACCCTGATCTCGCTGATCGACCGCAATATCGCCAACGTGGGGGACGCGGTGGCGTTCCGTTACCTCGACTACGCCGGCCAGGTGGAGGGCCAGGCGGTGGAGCTGACGTGGACGCAACTCGGCGTGCGGCTGCGCGCCATCGGCGCTCGGCTGCAAGGCTTCACCGTCCCCGGTGACCGAGTGGCGATCCTGGCACCGCAGGGACTGGACTATGTCACCGGGTTCTATGCGGCCGTCAAGTGCGCAACCGTCGCCGTTCCGCTGTTCGCCCCCGAGCTTCCGGGGCACGCCGAGCGCCTCGACACCGCCTTGCGCGACTCCACTCCGACAGTGGTGCTGACCACGGCCGCGGTGCGACAGGTCGTCGAGGAGTTCCTGGGCAAACTTCCCCAGCAGTTGCAGCCCCGCGTGGTGGTCATCGACGAGATACCTGACTCGGCGGGGGAGGACTTCGTGCCCGTCGACATCGACGTCGACGACGTGTCGCACCTGCAGTACACCTCGGGCACCACGCGGCCACCGGTCGGCGTGCAGGTGACCCACCGCTCGGTGGCCACCAACCTGCTGCAGATGATCCTGTCGATCGACATGCTGGACCGAAACACGCACGGGCTCAGCTGGTTACCGCTTTATCACGACATGGGTCTATCGATGATCGGATTTCCGGCGGTCTACGGCGGTCACTCCACGCTGATCTCGCCGACGGCATTCATCCGACGGCCGCAGCGCTGGATCAAAGCACTGTCGGACGCCTCGCGGCGTGGCCGGGTGGTCACCGCCGCACCGAACTTCGCCTATGAGCTGACCGCGGCACGGGGCCTGCCAGCGCCGGGTGCCGATATCGACCTGGCCAACGTGGTGATGATCATTGGGTCCGAACCGGTGAACATGGCAGCGATGACCGCCTTCAACGAGGCATTCGCTCCGTACGGGTTGCCGTCCACCGCCATCAAGCCGTCCTACGGGATCGCCGAGGCGACGCTGTTCGTGGCCACCATCGCGCCCGATGCTCAGGCGAGCGTGCTGCACCTGGACCGCGATCAGCTCGGTTCCGGCCGTGCGGTTCCGGTGGCCGCCGATGCTCCGGGCGCGGTGCCCCAGGTTTCGTGCGGGCAGGTGGCCCGGAGTCTGTCTGCGGTGATCGTCGACGCCGAGGCCGGCGCGGAACTGCCCGACGGCCACGTCGGCGAGATCTGGCTGCATGGCGACAACGTCACCGCCGGCTACTGGGACCGACCCGAGGAGACCAGACGCGCGTTCGGCGCCCGCCTGCGGTCCCGGCTGGAACACGGCAGCCATGCCGGGCCGACGCCAGCCGACAGCGCTTGGCTGCGCACCGGCGACCTGGGCTTCTATCTGGACGGGGAACTCTACGTGACCGGTCGCACGGTGGATCTGATGGTGCTTGGAGGACGCGGGCACTATCCGCAGGACATCGAGGCCACCGTGGCGGCGGCCTCACCGATGGTGCGGGGCGGCTATGTGGTCGCGTTCGCTGCGCCAGGCGATTCGGCCGATCAGCTGGTGATCGTCGCCGAGCGCGCGACCGGTACCGGCCGCAAAGACCCCGGGCCGGCGATCGCCGCCATCCGGGCGGCAGTGCAGCGGGTGCACGGCGTGAGCGCCGCCGATGTCCGATTCGTCCGTGCCGGTGCCATCCCACGAACCACCAGCGGAAAACTCGGCCGCACCGCATGCCGCGAGCAGTATGCGGCGGGCACACTCGGTGTGCACTGAAACGACTGCACCGGCTCCATCGGTGCGCACAGCGGGCGCACAGCGCAGACCTGTCGGGCGCCAAAAATAGCTAGCTAGCCTTCCTAAAACATCTTGCCGGATCGATTGCCGGCCAAGAGATAAGGGGAGGCAATGGACTACGGAGCCCTGCCGCCGGAGATCAACTCGGCGCGCATGTACGCCGGCCCCGGCCCAGCTTCGTTACTGGCCTCTGCGACCGCCTGGCAGGACTTGGCCGCCGAACTGAACTCCGCGGCCGCGTCCTATGGCTCAGTGATTGCGGGTCTGACGAGTGGTTCTTGGCTGGGCGCCTCGGCGGTGACGATGGCAGCCGCGGCAAGCCCCTACGTGACCTGGCTCAGTGCCACCGGGGCGCAAGCCGAGCAGGCCGGCGCCCAACTGGCCGCCGCCGTCACCGCCTACGAATCCGCCCACGCGGCTACCGTTCCGCCGCCGCTGATCGCAGCCAACCGCACCCTGCAGCAGACCCTGATCGCCACCAATCTCCTGGGGCAGAACACCGCGGCGATCGCCACGGCCGAGGCGCAGTACCTTCAGATGTGGGCTCAGGACGCCGCGGCCATGTACGGCTACGCCGGGGCGTCGGCGGTCGCCACCCAGGTCACGCCGTTCACCTCGCCGCCGCAGACCACCGACCCGTCCCGGCAAGCCGGCCAGGTCGCCTCCGTCGCGCAGTCGGCCGCCGCGACCACCGGTACCGACACTGAGGCATTGATGTCGCAAGGGCCGCAACTGCTCTCGACGACGCCGACGGCGCTGCAGGCGCTGGCCGCACCCACCGAGGAGGCGTCGACGGGCGGATCGATGTCGTCGTCGATGTCGAGCCTGAACTCGCTGATGATGCCGATGCGCATGGCGATGATGCCGATGAGCATGCTGATGCGGATGCTGATGGGCGGCACCAACGGGGCCAAGGGCGCGGCGGCGGGTGTGGCGGCCGCCGGTGGGGCGGCTACGGGCCTGCTCAGCTCCGCCGGTGGCGCGGCGAACACCGTGACGTTGGCGGGGTTCTCCGGTGGTTCGGCGGCGACGGCAGGGCTGGGCCGGGCCGCCTCGATCGGCGCGTTGTCGGTGCCGCCGGCGTGGACCGGCCTGGGTGTGGCCAGCGCTCCGGTGGCCACGACGCTCTCGTCGGCCGGTGGGGCAGCTGCCCCGGCAGCGGGGATGGGCAACGCGGCCGCGGTGCCACCGATGGTGCCGTTCGGCAGCCTGGCCGCACGGGGTGGGATCGGCGGTGCGGCCACCCAGTACGACTTTCGGCCTACGGTGATCCCTCGGTCACCGGCAGCGGGGTAGTGGCCGCCTCGACTTCGACGGGAGCGGGCCGGGTCGGAGCCGACGGCACTCGCCGGATGTTGAGCGGCCACCAGAACCATCGGCCCAGCAGCGCCGCGATCGAGGGCGTCAAGAACGAGCGCACGATCAGGGTGTCGAACAGCAGGCCGAGCCCGATCGTGCTGCCAGCCTGACCGATCGAATACAGGTCGCTGGCCGCCATCGACATCATCGTGAAGGCGAACACCAGGCCCGCGGCGGTCACCACCGAGCCGGTGCCGCCGATCGAGCGGATGATCCCGGTCTTGATCCCGGCGCCGATCTCCTCCTGGAACCGGGAGACCAGCAACAAGTTGTAGTCCGAGCCGACCGCCAGCAGGATGATCACCCCGAACACCGGTGCGATCCAGTTCAAGGGGAGCCCGATGATGTGCTGCCACACCACCACGGTCAGGCCGAATGCCGCACTCAGCGACAACAGCACCGTCCCGACGATCACCGCGGAGGCGACCAGTGCCCGGGTGATCAGCAGCATCACGATGAAGATCAGCGTCACCGCCGCCGCCCCGACGATCAGGATGTCGTAGGTCGAGCCGACTTGGATGTCCTTGTAGACCGCCGCAGTTCCGGTGAGGTAGAACTTCGCGCCGGTCAGCGGCGTTCCCTTCACCGCGTCGTGGGCGGCGGCCAGCATCGGTTCGACGAATGAGATGCCCTTGGGCGTGGCCGGGTCGGCGTCGTAGGTGACGATGAACCGCGCCGCCTTACCGTCCGGGGACAAGAACAGCTTGAGGCCCTTCTCGAAATCGGGGTTGTCGAAGGCCTCCGGGGGCAGATAGAAGTAGTCGTCCGCCTTGGAGGCATCGAATGCCCGGCCCATCTCAGTGGCCGTGTCGGTCATCCTCGACATCTGGGTCACCAACCCGGAGAAGCTCGAATGCATTGTGCGCAGGCTGCCCTGCATGGATTTCGCCACCGCGATCATCGGGTCGAACTGCCCGACCAGCTGCGGCATCACCGTGTTCACCTCTGCCATGTCGGCCAGCAGTGGCCGCATGTCCTCGCTGAACTTGTCCATTCCGTCGTAGGCGTCGAAGACCGACCGGATCGCGTCGCACGCGGGAATGTTGAGGCAGTGCTGCTCCCAATAGAAGTAGTTGCGAATCGGCCGCACGACATCATCGAAATCCGCGATGTGGTCGCGGATCTCGTCGACCGTCGCGGTCACCGTGGCCATGTCGACGCTCATCTTGTCGGTGGTGCTGTTCATCTGGGTGACCAGGTCGCGCAGCCGCACCATGGAGTCGACGGTGGCGCCCAGGTCGTCGCTCATCCTGACCATGTCCGACAGCCGGTCCGTCATGAACTGCAGGTTCTCCTGGATCGGGACGGCCTGCATGCTGACCTGGAAGGGGATCGAGGTGTGGTCGATCGGGCTGCCCAACGGCCGGGTGATGCTCTGCACGCGTTCCACCCCGCGGGTACGAAACATGTTCTTGGCAATCCGGTCCAAGATGATCATGTCGGCAGGATTGCGAAGATCATGGTCGCTTTCGACCATCAGGACGTCAGGATTCATCCGTGCGGCGCTGAAATGACGTTCGGCTGCGTCGTATCCGACGTTCGCGGGCAGACCCGCGGGGATGTAGTGACGGTCGTTGAAGCTGATCCTCATGCTGGGCACCGCCAGCATCCCGGCCAGCGTGACTAGCAACGCTGCCACGAAAACCGGACCGGGCCAGCGAACATTGGCGGTTCCGATTCGCCGCCAGCCGCGGCCCTCGGCCCGCTTGGGCTCCAGCAGGCCGTGCCGGGTGGCGATCGCGACGATGGCCGGGGCCACGGTGAGCGCACCGGCGATGACCACCAGCAGACCCAGCGCCGACGGGATGCCCAGGGCTTTGAAGTAGGACAGCCGGGCGAAATGCAGACACAGTGACGCGCCCGCGATGGTCAGTCCCGAGCCCAAGATGACATGCCAGGTGCCGCGAAACATCGAGTACCAGGCGGTCTCCGGGTCTTCCCCGGCATTGCGGGCTTCGTGGTAGCGCCCGATCAGGAAGATCGCGTAGTCGGTCCCGGCTGCGATCGCCAGGGACGACAGCATCGCGACGACGAACGTCGAAAAGCCCAGTAGGCCATGGTGTCCGAGAAGCGCGACGAGGCCGCGTGCGCTGCCCATTTCGAAGCCCACCATCACCAGTGCGAGCGCCACGGTGGCGGCGGAACGGTAGACGATGGCCAGCATGATGATGATGACCACTCCGGTCACGCCCATCATCTTGAGCATGCTCTTGTCGGCGGCTTCGTTCATATCGGTGGTCAGCGCGGCCTGGCCGGTGACATAGGCCTTCACACCGTCCGGTGTTGGCACCGAGGCGACGATCTTGCGGACCGCGTCGACCGACTCGTTGCCCAGGGTGCTGCCCTGATCACCCGCGGTGTTGATCTGCGCGTAGGCGGCCTTGCCATCGGTGCTTTGCACCCCCGCTGCGGTGATCGGGTCGCCCCACAGGTCTGCGATGTGCTGGACGTGTTCGTGATCGGCCGCCAGTTTGGCGATCACGGTGTCGTAATAGCGGTGCGCCGCTGGGCCCAGTTCCGTCTCGCCCTCGAGCACCAGCATCACCATGGCGTCGGAGTCGAACTCGTCAAACGTGGCGCCGATGTGCTTGGCCGCGATCATTGACGGCGCATCTTGAGGTGACATCGTCACTGCGTTCTCGCGTGCCACCGACTCGATCGGCGGAACGAGCACGTTGAGCCCGACGGTCAGCAGCAGCCAGAAGATCACCAGCGGCCAGGCCAGCCGGCGAACCGCCCGCATATACCCCGGGCGAAGGGTGCCGTGGCCGCTCATGCGCCTTTGACCAGACAGAACACCTGGGCGTGGTGCCCGGTGGCCAGCTGCTCGTCTTTGACGACGCCGTTGACCGTGATGCGACAGCCGATCTCGTCGCCGTCGCCCTGGGCGACCACGTTGCCGATCACGGACGGACTCGTGGTGGTCATGGTGTGACTCCAGGGCAGGGTGGTGAAGCTCGCCTGCTCGGGCTGGGTCTCCCGGTTCAGGAAGCTCACCGAGCCACGTGCTGCGCCAGTACCGAAAACCTCGTAGCGGAGCTGCTTTTCGTTGATCGAATTGATCACCTGCGAGCCGCTTCCGTCCCAGCGGAAGATCTCATCGGCACCGAACACGTCGCGCAGGTTGACGACCGCCAGCGTTCCGACGACTGCCGCCAACGCGACCACGACGGGCACCCAGGCTCGGCTCACGATCGCGCGCATATCCATCACCTGTCGATTCCCTCCACTCGGATACTTCGTGAATACTATACCCCGTAGGGTATGCAAATATTCCCGGAAAACCCGTGGGGTGCGGGAGGGCGGTCAGTCGGCGTGTCGGGACTGGGCGGCGACGGCTTCGCCGAGCCAACGGCGCAGGAATTGGCGTAGCTCGTCGGGGGAGCGATCTGGATTGTTGGGCGCCACGACGAACGAGAGCATGATCCGCAGGGTGAACTCCACGAGTTCGCGTAGCCCCGCTTCGTCGTAGCCGTGCTGCGTCCAGTCGACGTCGAACCGGTCGATCATGCGCATCCCGAAGGCTTGGGCCTCTTCGGAAGCCATCTCACGGTTGTGCGCTGACGACGACGACAGCATGGCGCCCAGGTGTGGGGAGCGGGCCACCGCATCCAGGGTGTAGACCGCACCTTCGGTCAGCGCGTCGGCGGGATCGTGGATGCCGTGCACGTGCTCGGTAAGGCGGTCGAGGAAATCGTCGACGGAGGCGATCGCCACGGCGCGCATTAGCGCATCGGCGGTGGGGAAGTAGCGATACACCGTCTGCCGGATCACGCCCAGCGACGTGGCGACGTCGGCCAATGACACCGCCGAGCCCGTCTCGGCGACCAGCTCGACGGCCGCGGCGATGATCCGCCGGCCGGCCTCCTCGTCGCTGTGCGGCGGGTTACCGCCCCACCCTCGCCGTCGTGCCATTAGTGACCTGCTTGACAAGCTTGGTGCATCAAACAATCATACGCGAAGACGTCCAGTTGTATGTTTTGAGCTGAGGTAGCCATGACTGACCTGATTGTGCGTAAATTGCGGTTTGCGTTCGCCGAATACCCCGTGCCGTTTCTGTGGAACGAAGCGAACCCGGCGTTCTCCTCGATGGCTAACGCTGTCTCGCTGCTGGCGATCGGGTTCGAGAAGATGATTGGCGGCATGATCGCCGAGGCGATGCCGCTGATCACCGACCCCGTGGTCGCCGAAGAGGCCGACGCGTTCGTGCGGCAGGAGGGCCAGCACTCGATGGCCCACCGCGGACATGCGAAGGCACTGGTCAGGGCCTACCCGGGGCTCAAGGAGACCGTCGACGACTGCAACGCCATGTTTGACAAGATGGCCGCCGAAAAATCACTGGACTACCGGCTGGCCTACACCGCCGACCTGGAGGCCACGTTCACTCCCGTCTTCAAGCTGATGCTCGACCACGACGACACCCTGTTCGCTCCGGGCGACGACCGGGTGGCGTCATTGTTCTTGTGGCACTTCGTCGAGGAAGTCGAGCACCGCAGCTCCGCGCTGATCATCTACGACCACGTCATCAACGACCCGTGGTACCGGATGCGGATGGCGCCGTCGATCTTCAAACACGTGATGAGCGTGATCAAGGTGGCGTGCGAGGGCTTCAATCGGCACGTTCCCTTGGAAGACCGCAAGGTTGACGCGCTGTCACTGTTCAGTTCCTACCGCGCCAAGCAGGCTTGGCGGCGGCGCGTTCCCTTCGGCTGGCCCGCGGACGAGGGCCCGGTCGCGGATGCCTTCAAACATCTGCCAAAGCGCGAAATGGCCACCGCTGTCGCCGGTATCATCCGCAGCCAGCTGCCCAATCACAAACCGGCTCACGAGAAGATCCCGGTCTTGGCCAACGAGTGGTTCGCCCGTTATGACGCCGGCTACGACGTGACCAAGTGGTACACCGCAGAGGAGAAGAGCGCCTGATGCCCGACTTGTGTGCCCCGACATTCGAGCGACTCGCCGAGTCCCTGGGCTTCTCCTGCGGCGAGGCCGGGGGATTGCTGGAATTCCGCAGTCCCTTCCAGCTGGAGAACTGGACGCTGCCGGTTCTGGAGATCACCGTGATCACGGGTGCCGTGCTGGCACTGATCTACGCGATCATCCGGTACCGCCGTGGCGATGCCACCAACTTGGCACTGTGGTTCGGGGCGATCGCCTATCTGCTGATCATCGAGCCGCCGCTGTACTTCCCGAGCGCTTTCGGTGTCGCCGATCATGTCGATACGATGTTCGCGCACAACGTGTTCAGCGTCGAATTCCTGTGGGGGCGGCTCCCGCTGTACATCGTCGCCATCTATCCGATGATGGCCACCATTTCCTTCGAGATCGTTCGGATCCTGGGCGTGTTCCGCCGCTACGGTGCGATTGTCGGCGCCATCTGCGTGGGCTTTGTCCACCACGCCTTCTACGAGATCTTCGACCACCTCGGCCCGCAGCTGCGCTGGTGGGAATGGTCGGTGGACAACCCGCTGAACCAACCCATGTTCACTTCGGTGCCGATGGGCAGTGTCGTGGTGTTCGCGGCGCTGTGGCCGGCCTCGCTGGCGTTCTGTGTCCAACTGTTGGTCGGTCGTCAGGTCGATCACGGCCGGAGATTCGGCGGGCTGCAGGTGTTGTGGCGAACCATCGTGATCGGCATCCTGGCATCGCTCGGGACGGGGATTCTGCCGCTGCCGGCAACCTTGCTCGGTGCCGCCACGGATGGCAAGTTGATCGGGATCGCCTATGCCGTCGAACTTCTCGTCATCGCCGCGTTGGCCATCCCGGTGTTGATCATCCAATGGCGGCGCTTGCGGCTGAATCTTTTTGCCGCCGGCCGCTACAACGACCCGCTGATGGTCCGCTACGCCGCGGTGTATCTGTCGGTCATGACGGTGCTGTGGTTGACGGCCCTGCCGGCCTACCTGGATGCATCGGGCGGGCTGACCGCTAACGGCGACCCGGTGGGATGTCTGTGGTACGTGGTGCTGTGTTTCGTGGTGGCCTACTTGAGTGTGGTGGCCGCCGCGACGGTCCCGCCGATCCTGGAGCCCCACGAGACGCCTGAGCCGGTGACTGCCGGGCGCTGAGGATCCGCGACTGCGGCCCGCCGTGGACGCTGGTTGACGCGCTTGGCAGACTGTTGCCATGGCGCAGATCACGTTAAAGGGAAATCAGATCAACACCGTAGGCGAGTTGCCGGCCGTCAGTTCGGCAGCACCGGCGTTCAGCTTGACCGGAACCGACCTGAGCGTGGTGGACAGTGGGCAGTTCGCCGGTAAGCCGGTCCTGCTGAACATCTTCCCGTCGGTCGACACCCCGGTCTGTGCGACCAGCGTGCGGACCTTCAACGAGCGGGCGGCCGCCGGTGGTGCCGTGCTGTGCGTCTCCAACGACCTGCCGTTCGCCCAGAAGCGGTTCTGCGGTGCCGAGGGCATCGAGAACGTCACCAGTGCCTCGGGCTTCCGGGACAGCTTCGGCGCCGACTACGGCATCACCATCGCCGATGGCCCGCTGGCCGGGCTGCTGGGCCGGGCCATCGTGGTGATCGGCGCAGACGGCAATGTCGCCTACACCGAGCTGGTGCCGGAGATCGGCCAGGAGCCGAACTACGACGCGGCGTTGGCGGCTCTGAGTCAGGCCTAGAGCGCCGACGTCAGCGGCCCCGCCACTGCGGTGGCCGCTGCTCCCGCCACGCTTGTAGTCCCTCGGCGACGTCCTCGGTCACCGCGGCGACCTTACGCATCGTTTCACCGAACCGCACGGCGTCGATCCAGCCCATGTCGGTGCTGCGCCACGCAACCTCTTTGGTGGCGCGCTGCGCCAGGGGAGCGGCCTTGGTGAGGGTGTGTGCCCACGCTCGGGCCGTCTCCTGCAGGGCGTCGGGCTCGACGAGTTTCCACACCAGGCCGATGTCCATGGCCCGTTGCGCGCTCATCGGCTCCCCGGTCAACAGCAACTCCATCGCGTTGGCCCAACCCACCCGCTGCGGCAACCGGATCGCCCCGACGATGGTCGGTACTCCAAGAGTCACTTCGGGGAACCGGAACACCGCATCGGTGCTGGCGATGATGAAGTCGCAGAACAACAATCCGGTGAGCCCATAGCCCACACAGGGGCCCTGCACGGCGGCGATCGTCGGCTTAAAAAGCTCCATACCGGATTCGAACGAGTTGATCGTGGGCTTCTCCCAGAATGTGCCGGGAAAGGTGCCGACCGCGCCCGCCGAGTCCTTGAGATCGGCGCCGGCGCAGAACACGTCACCTTCGGCGGTGAGAACTCCGACCCAGGCGTCCTCCTCGGCGCGGAAGCGGTCCCAGGCGGCGTTGAGGTCCTGACGCATCGCGCCATTGATGGCGTTGCGGGCCTCGGGCCGGTTCAGGGTGATGGTCGCGACGTGGTCGTGGCACTCATAGGTGACCATGCTCATGGCTGCACCGTACCGTCGGAGTCATGCGGTGGATCGTGGACGCGATGAACGTGATCGGTGCGCGTCCAGACGGCTGGTGGAAGGATCGCCACGCCGCGATGGCCCGTCTGACCCGACAGCTGGAAGCCTGGGCGGCGGCCCAGGACAGCGAGGTCATCGTGGTCTTCGAGAAGCCGCCGTCGCCGCCCATCGAATCGGATGCCGTCACGATCGCGGCGGCGCCGCGTCCCGGTGCCAACTCCGCCGACGACGAGATCGTGCGGTTGGTCGGGGCCGACGATCAACCGCGCGACATCACCGTGGTGACTTCTGATTTTGCCCTGGTGGAGCGGGTCACTTCGGCGGGCGCGGCCACCTACCCGGCGGCACGTTTCCGCAGGCTCATCGAGGAGGGGTGATGGAGCCGCAACTGTTTCGGGCCCGACCGCCGCTCTCGGCGAGCATCGCGTACTTCGGTTATTGGGACCGCCGTGCCGGTGGCCCACATCGGAGCCGAGCCCTGCCGCGTGGAGCGGCGACCATCGTCATCGATGTCGGCGACCGGCCGGAGGTGGATTTCTTCGGCGCCGATGCGCATACCCGGTTGGCGATGCCACCCGCATTCCTCATCGGTGCCGGCACCGCGTCCTATGTGACACAGATCGACACGGCGCAGACCGTCATCACGGTCCATTTTCGTCCTGGCGGCGCACGGCCCTTTGTGGATATCGCTCAGGGGGAGTTGACGGACGTCTGCGTCGGTCTGGGCGAGCTGTGGGGACGCGAGGCAGAGACGCTGCGCCAGCGGTTGGCGGAGGCATCTTCGGGTGCCTCGCGGGTCATGCTCCTCGAAGCGTTCCTGGTGAACCGGTTGCGGGACAAGCAATTCGCGCCGCACGCGGACGTGACCACCGTATTGGACGCCGCGGAACGCAACCCATCGATGCGCGTCGGTGACGCGGTGGCGCTCACCGGCTTATCGCCCAAACGGCTGATCAACATGTTTCGTGCCCAGGTCGGTCTGACGCCCAAGGCCTATTTGCGGGTGCGGCGACTGCAGGCCGCCCTCACGCGCCTGGACAGCGGGGCAGCAGGGGGTGCTGTTCTGGCGGCTGAGTTGGGCTACTTCGATCAGGCGCACTTCGTCCGGGAGTTTCGGGCGTTCACCGAGACCACCCCCACTCAGTACCTGCGGCGCCGCTCGTGGCTGGCCGGGCACGTTGATCTCGTCGAGGATTCCCCGGAGAGTCCGGGCGGGTGAGCGCTGACAAAAATATCCAAGCCAACCACCACCGGCATCCCAGATGATGGGGTCATGCACCGCACCCGAGAAGCTGTGGCCAGCACTGGAATCCTCGTCGCCGCGATCCGCGCCAAGGAATCCGCTCGCGATGACGCCCTATTCACCGATCCGTTTGCGGACAAGCTGGCGGGGGAGGGCGGCCGACGGATGCTGGAGGCGGCCATCGCCAACTCCGGTGAGCAGTCGACCTGGCAGATCGTCGTCCGTACCCGATTCTGGGATGAAGCCCTGCTGCGCAGCGGGATCACCCAGGTGGTCATCCTGGCGGCCGGCATGGACGCGCGGGCATACCGGCTGCCCTGGCCGGACCACACCACCGTCTACGAAGTCGATCAACCAGCGGTCATCGCGGCCAAAGCCGAGCTGCTCGCCGACGATGAGCCCCGTTGCCGGCGGGTGCCCCTCGGTATCGACCTTGCCGAGGACTGGCCCACCGCCCTGGAGGCCGCGGGTTTCGACGCGGCCACTCCCAGCGTCTGGCTCATCGAGGGACTGCTGCAGTACCTCGACGAGCCCGCAGTCCGCACCCTATTCGCCCGTGTCGACGCGTTGTCGGCGCCCGACTCGGTGCTGCTGTACGAGGTGGTCGGCAAGACGCTGCTGGAAGCGCCGTCGATGGCGCCGTTGTTGCAGTCCATGGCACAGCAGGGCTCACCGTGGCTGTTCGGCACGGACGAGCCCGGCGAGCTCGCCGAACGACTCGGATGGTCGGCCGTGGTGACCGACGTGGCCGAGCCGGGTGACCGGTGGAACCGCTGGTTCCCGTCGGTGACCGCAGCGGCTGGATCGGATGTGCCGCGCGGCTACTTCGTTGAGGCGCGCCGCTAGTTTTCCGCGCTGGCGGCGGTGGCCCCGGCGCGCCGTCCGGCGAACACGCAGTCGGCGATCGACAGCCCGCTGACGTAGGACTGCGAGGCGATGCCGATGGCGGTGCGGCCGGCGCTGTAGAGCCCCGGAATCGGGTTGCCGTCGGCGTCGATCACCGCGCCGGTGTCCTCGGAGACTCGGACGCCGCCCAGGGTGAGCATGGGGGTGGGACGTAAGACGTTGGGCCGCACCGAGATATCCATCAAGGTGAAGGGCCCTTGATCGATGCGCCGGCAGAAGTCGGCGGGCTTGCCGGCCGGGTCTTCGGAGCCGGAGTCGATCGCCTCGTTGTGCGCGATGACGGTGGCGGCCAAGCCCTCGGCATCGACACCGGCGGCCCGCGCCGCCTCGGCCAGCGTGGCACCTCGCACGGCGCCGCTGAAGATCAGCGCGGCGCCCTGGGCGCGTTGGAACCACAGCGTCTGGGTCAACAGTTGGCGCCGAGCCTCCGACATCAGGCGGGCATCGGCCAAGATCCAGCCCTGGCTCCCGTGGTTCTTCACCAAGGCCTGTCCGACCGCTGCGCCGTAACGGGACTCGTCGATCACCCGTCGGCCGTCGGCGTCGACGATGATCGCGGAGATGAACGCGCTCGGGGGCGTGATGAACTTCCACACCGAGACGTTGTCCATCCGATCGGGTACCGCGCCGACACTCTGGGCCAGTGCGATGCCGCTACCGTCGTCACCGCTGGTGCCCAGGGGCAGGCCGCCGTTGAACTCCGGTGCGTAGCGCTTGCGCCACTCGGTGTTGGCGATGAAGCCGCCGGCGCAGATGATCACCCCGCGCCGCGCGATGATCTCGATCGTCTGGCCGTAGCGCTGCTGCAGCTTCGCCAATCGGCGGTCCATCGCGGCGCGCAGCGGCGGGTAGTAGACCCCGGGTTTGGACGAGAGCGCGGCCAGGCGGGCGTAGCGGCGCTGGATGCGGCGCGGCGCCTGTCCCATGGTGGTGGCCCGCACGCCGATCACTCGGCCCGACGGGTCCTGCAGCAGTTCGGTGACGGTGGTGTGCGGGCGGAAGTCGACACCGAGCTGGCGGGCCGATTCGGCCAGCGGTGCGTAGATCTTCTTGCCGGAGGTGCCTTTGCCGTAGGCGCGGTGGCCGCGCTGCACTGGCGGCGTGTGGGCGCGGAATGCTCCGGCGTTCTCGCTGCCCGAGTGGTACAGGTAGTAGCGGTTGTTGGGGAAGGACGTCTTGTAGGGGCACAGTCCGGAGTTGAACGGCACCCCGTGCGTCTGCAGCCAGTCGATCATCTCCGGACTGCCGTCGACGAACCGTTGCAGTGTTTCGGGCTGGACCGCGTCGCCGACCTCCAAGCGCAGGTAGTCCAGCATCTGCTCGGCGGTGTCGTGCACGCCGGCGTCCTTCTGAACCGATGTGCCGCCGCCGGCGTAGATGATGCCCCCGGAGATCGCGGTGGCGCCGCCGCCATTGGCACGGTCCACCGCGATGACCTCGGCGCCCAGTTCGCGCGCGGTGATCGCCGCAGACGTACCGGCCGCGCCGTACCCGACGATGACGACGTCGGTCGTCACGCTGGTGGTGGTCATGCGCTCTCCCTTGATGACGTGAGCTGAACGGCCCCCAATGTAACAGTCGCTAGTTTCACACTTGCAGAAGTGACCAGCAGTGATCCTGCGGGCGGCGGGGCAAAGAGAAACGTGTTCTAGGCAGCTGTGGACGCTCCGATCGGCCGCCCTGCGCGGTTCGCGGCGGCGCAGGGGAGAAGATGAACGGCATGGTTGCTCAGTTGTGGCGTCTGGTCGCCTCCCTGGTTGTCGCCGTCGGCTGCGCGGTGACGGCGGCCCTGCCCGCCGGCGCGGCACCGGGCGTGGATCCCGCGGCGCTGGCCGCTGACCTGGTCGCTGCCGATCAGGCGTTGCGGAATACGTCGTCGCCCGAGCAGGTGCTGGCCGCCGCGGCCCGCCGCCAACAGGTCGCCTACCGGACCCTCGGCGCGCACCCCGAGTGGGATGCGGTCGCTCGCGCGCAGATCCCGGCGGCGCTGCAAGCGGTCTACGACCGCAACATCGACGCACGTCGTGCACTCATGGCGCTCACCGACCCGAAAGACACCATGCCGCCGTGGCGGGTGGTGCCGCCGGTTCCGGCGAACGAATTGATGACCAGCTACCGCGCAGCCGAGGCCGCCTCCGGCGTGCCGTGGAACTACCTGGCGGCGATCAACTTCGTCGAAACCGGCTTCGGCCGCATCAACGGGGTCAGCGATGACGCCGCCCAGGGGCCGATGCAGTTCCTGCCGTCGACGTTCGCGGCCTACGGCAATGGGGGAGACATCCACTCGCCGCGCGATTCCATCATGGCGGCCGGCCGTCTGTTGGCCGCCAACGGTTTTGCTACCAATCGCGACAAGGCGATCTGGGGTTACAACCATTCCGACTACTACGTGCGGGCGGTTAACGACTACGCCGCGGTCATGGGCGGCGACCCGGCCGGGTTCTCCAGCTACTACCGCTGGGACACCTACTACCGGACCACGGCAGGCGATCTGCTGCTGCCGATCGGTTATGTCTCGTCGTCGCGGATCCCGGTGGGGGAGTATCTGGCCACGCACCCGCAGTGACCTCTCAGCGCTGTTGGGCCCGCCACTTATCGAGCACCCGTCGATCCCGCTTGGTCGGCCGTCCCGCACCGCGGTCGCGAGTGGCCACCGCGGTGGCCGATGCCGGCGGGGGCGGCGGCGTTCGGTCCAGGTAGCAGGTCACCGCATCGGCTGCGCCGACCCGCTTCTGAATCACCCGCAGTACCTCGACGATTCGGGTGCGATCACCCACCAGGGCGCTGACCACGTCACCGGGTGCGACCGGTGTCGCCGGCTTGGCCGGGCGGTCGTTGACCCGCACATGTCCGCCGCGGCATGCGGCGGCGGCGTCGGGCCGGGTCTTGGTGATCCGCACCGCCCACAACCACCGATCCACCCGGCTCGATTCCATGGCGGCCCGGGCTCAGCGTGAGGCGTTGAGGATCTTGATCGCGAACACGAGCGTGTCGCCCGGCAGGATGCCGGCGGCCGGCTGTCCCTCGGGATAGCCGTCGGCGGGGACCATCGCGACCGCCACCGTCGACCCGATTTTCTGGCTCGCAATGGCTTTCTGGAAGCCGGGGACGACGCGGTCCAGTCCGAAGTCGACCGGTTTGCCGCGTTCGTAGCTGCTGTCGAATACCGACCCGTCCCGTCCGTTGACGCCCATGTAGCAGACCGAGACGGTTGCGGTGTCCCCGACGACGCGGCCGTCGCCGGCGTGCAACGTGTGCACCTCGGTCTGAGTCACCTTGAACGGCTTGGTTACGACGACGCTCGGCGCGGCCGAACTCGTGGAGCCGGTTACCGCGACGCTGCCGGTGGCACCCTTCAGCGTCCATTCGGCCGCAACGCCTTCCGCCGGTGGCGTGGAGGGGCAGGCGGTGACGGTCTCGCCACCCGGGGGTAGGAACAGGTCGGTGACCGACGACGTCTTCGACGACGAGGTGCTGTCCGAACCGCCACAACCGGCGAGCACCGCCGCCAACGAGGTGACACCGGCGGCGAGTGCGACGAACCGAGGCATACGCGAATTCACCTTGGTCACGCTACAGGCCCGGCGACGGCGCCGGACCTAGCATCGAGGCCATGGACATCGCGGCTTCGGGCCGCGCGGCCGACGTCCGGCGCATCGCCGTGGCGGAGCTGCCCGGGGTGCGCTGGAGGCTGCCGCCGATGTTCCGCTACGGGCTGGTCTGGCGAAAACCCTGCGCGTAGCATTTTGCTATGCGTCGTTACAAGATGCTACGAAACAGGGAGGTCGCTGATGCCTGAGGCCGCCGACCGAGTCACCCGTTTTGCCGCGGACCTGGTGGACAGTGCCGCCGCCGAAGGCGCGCGCCAAAGCAGGTCGGCCAAGCAGCAGCTCGACCACTGGGTGCGGGTCGGCCGGGCGGTGTCGGCGCAGCAGAGCGCGGCGCGGCGACGGGTCGAGGCGGCCCTATCCGGTCACCTCGACACCGGTGCATTGACCGCCGAAGAGGGCGTGGTTTTCAACGCCGAGATCTCCGCAGCGATCGAGGAGAATCTGGCGCATACCCACTACGGCGACATCCTCGCCGAGCGTGGCGTCACCACCGTGGCTCTCGATGACGACGGCCGCATCGTCGAATACCGGCCCGACGGCAACTCGGTGATCGTGGAGCCGACCCCCTGAGGCGGCTCGACCTCGTCGTCGGCCCCAACGGGGCGGGAAAGTCGACCTTTGTCGCCCTCACGCTGGCGCCCCTGCTGCCGGGTGCACTGTTCGTCAACGCAGACGAAATCGCCAAGAGTCGTTGGCGCGACGAGGCGGACGCGCACGCCTACGATGCGGCGCGGCTGGCCGCAAAGACCCGGATGAAACTTATCGAGGTGGGGCGTTCGTTCATCGCCGAGACGGTGTTCTCGCATGAATCGAAGATCGACTTGATCCACGGTGCACACGCCCACGGATACACGGTGGTGCTGCATGCGGTGCACATCCCCGAAGCGTTGGCGGTCCAGCGCGTCCGGTATCGGGTGGCCGCCGGTGGACATGCCGTTCCCGAGGAGAAGATCCGCGAGCGCTACCACCGGGTCTGGCCCCTGGTCGCCGAAGCGATCGGAATCGTCGACGTCGCAACGGTTTACGACAATTCGCGCGTGACCGGGCCAAAGATTGTGGCGCAGTTCGCGGGGGGTGCCCAGATCGGTGAGCCGAGTTGGCCGAGCTGGGCACCCCCCGCGCTGGTCACGCGCCGCCACCCCTAATGGGAGATCTTCACCACGAGCTTGCCGACGTTCTTGCCGTCGAACAGCATGTTGATCGCGGTCGGCAGCTGTTCGAAGCCTTCGACGACGGTCTCGAGCGGGGTGAGCTTGCCGGCGGCAATCAGCTCGGAGATCTCGCTGTTGGCCTCGGGTGCCTGAAGGAAGTGGTCGAGCACGATGAAGCCTTTCAGGGTGGCGCGCTGAATCAGCAGGTTGCCGAACGCGCGCGGCCCGGGCGGGGGGTCGGTCTCGTTGTAACCCGAGATCAGCCCGCAGAGCGCGATCCGCGCGCCGACGTTCACGCGCGCAAAGATCGCATCCATGATGTCGCCGCCGACATTCTCGAAGTCGACGTCGATTCCGTTGGGCGTCGCGGCGGCAAGCTGGCGGGCCCAGTCCTCGGCGCGATAGTCCACCGCCGCGTCAAACCCGAGTTGATCGGTGAGCAGGGCACACTTCTCCGGTCCGCCGGCGATCCCGACGACCCGTGCGCCGCTGGCCTTGGCGAGCTGACCGGCAACCGAACCGACCGCTCCAGCTGCCGCCGAGACGACGACGGTCTCGCCCGGCTGCGGCTTGCCGATGTCACGGATCCCGATCCACGCGGTGAGCCCGGTCATTCCGAGCGCGCCCAGGTAGGCGCTGGGGGAGACGCCGTCCGCGACGTCGACGGGGAACAACGGCATGGTGTCGGAGACCACCACGTAGTCCTGCCACCCGGTCAGGCCCTGCACGGTCTGGCCGACCGGGAAGTTCGGGTTGTTCGACGCGACGACCACGCCGAGGCCGGCCGCGCGCATGACCTCACCGATGCCCACCGGCGGCAGGTACGACGGAGTCTCGTTGATCCACATCCGGTTGGTCGGGTCCAGCGAGATCCAGTCGACACGCACCAGCGCTTCGCCGTCGCCGATCTCCGGCACCGCTTGCTCGCTGAGTTCGAAGGTGTCCGGGCCAATGCGGCCGGCCGGGCGTTCGCGGAGAAGGAAGCGGCGATTGCGATCGGTCATGAGCGCACGCTACCGGATGCGGACAACCATGGCAATGGTCACTAAATTAGTTGGGGGACAAGGCAAGAGAGCTTCATATGTTGCCTGTGAACGTTCGCAGTGCCTGCACGTGGGCGGCGGGACCGGTCAGCTCGACGTCGGCTCGCGTCTGGCGCCCCGCCAACCAGCGAACCAGGTTTGCCGGCGTCCCTTGCACCAGCACCTGCTGATCCGTCTTGGGACCTACAAATGTCAAAACATCGCCGTTATCGGTGCTGACTCTGATCGCCGCACCCGCGGGCAGTTTTGCATGCTGATAGCGCAGTAGTGGGGCAATGGCCTGTCGCAGTGTTGCCGGCGCCGGGTGGTCGGCGCCGTTGGCGGCGGCGAGATCATCGTGATGGGTCCAGTACTCAAACAGCGTGAGCGGTGCTACCCGCGACCTGAGCAGCAGTCGCGGCAGTGGGCGCCGCAGCCGGTCGATCAACTCGGTGAAGCCATAGCGATGTTCGCGGCGAATTGCGAACTCCACCAACCTCGGTGGCGCCGGCACCGCGATTCCGCGCGCCACCAGCGATCTCGCAATGAACGTCGAGACGCCACCCACGCGTTCCTCGGCCGCCAAATGTGCCGCAAGATCTCGCGCGGTCCACGACCCGCACCCGGCGTGCGCCGAGGCGCCGGCGGCACTCAAGGAGTGTGCGAGTGCCGCCCGCTCGGCCTCGATGTCCTCGGCGAGCGTCACCGTGGATCAGCCTGAGGCGCCCAGGATCTTGATTGCGAAGATGAGGGTGTCGCCCTGCCGGATGCCGGCGCTGGGCTGACCGTCGGGGTAGCCATCCGCGGAGGTCATGGCGACCGCGACCGTGGATCCGACGGTCTGGCCGGCGATCGCTTTCTGGAATCCGGGGATAACGCCGTCGAGCGGGAAGTCCACCGGGGCGCCGCGCTTGTAACTGCTGTCGAACACCGATCCGTCGCGTCCGTTGACACCCATGTAGCAGACGGACACCTTGGCCGTCGCCGGAACCACCGGGCCGCTGCCGGCCTGCAAGGTGTGTACCTGGGTCGACGTCACGGTGAACGGCGTCGACACATCCACCCGGGGTGCGGCCGTTTCGGTCGATCTGGTGACCGCGACGCTGCCGGTGGCCCCGGTCAGAGTCCACTCCGGCGTGCCGGCGGCGGGGGCGGCCGTGGGGCAGGTGTCGGCGGCTACGGCCGTACCTGCCGCCGCGAAGGGCAGGGCAATTGCCGCGAGACTGGCCGTGACAGCAACGAAAGAGTGCATCCGAGTGGGTTTCACGTCCGCCACGTTACAGGCCCCATCGGGCATGATCTGCGGACCATGACCGACGCAAAGTAGCCCGTTCGGCCGGGACTCGGCACGTAGTCTCACCCACGTGCACATCGACGTCATGGCCCTGCCGCAGCCGTTGGCCAAGGTGACTGGCAAGTTCCGGTTCGGTCTTGGCACCCAGGTACGCACCCATGTGGTGCGCCGCTACGGCGCGGCGGTGGCCGAAGGCGCCGCGAAGGCGGGCCGTTCCCCGCACCGCCCAGGATCGATGAGGTCAGTGCCGTGCTGATCGGGGTGGCCGCAGCGCTGCTGGCCTGTTTCGGCTACGGGGTGGCCTCCGTTCTACAGGCCTATGGCGCACGCAGTTCCGCTGCCGCCGGCCAAGGGCAGGAAGACGGCAGACCGACCCTGCGCTCGACCGCCAACGCGGTTCTGACTACGGCGTTCATTGCCGGGATGGCCCTCGACGTCATCGGTTTCGCCGGAAACATCGTCTCGGCCCGGCTGATACCGCTGTTTCTGTCGCAGACCATCATCAGCGCCAATCTTGTCGTCACCGCGGTGCTCGGCATCGTTGTGCTCGGTGTTCGCCTGCACCGCCGCGACTGGACGGCGATCGCGGCGGTGATCGTGTCACTGTGCGTTTTGGGGTTCAGCGCTGGTCAGGCCGGCACAGACACGTCGGGAACTGGGCTGCACTGGGCGCTGATGGTGGCGGCGCTGCTGATCGCGGCTCTCGGGGTTGGTCTCATCCGCTTCTTGGGGGCCCGTGCCGCGGTCGCAGCCGGCTTGGTCTCCGGTGTTCTGTACGGAGTGATGGCAATCGCGGTTCGGGTAGTCGACGGCGTCGATCCGCTGCGGTTGCCAGTTCTGCTAAAAGACCCGGCTTTCTGGACAATCGCTATTGCCGGAGCCGGTGGCTTCTACCTGTTTACCGTTGCGCTGCAGCTGGGTTCGCTGAACGGTGCCGTTGCTGCTCTGGTCGTCGGCGAGACGGTGATGCCCGGCATCGTCGGCGTGACGCTGCTCGGAGACACCGCGCGACCCGGCTTGGACTGGTTGGTGGCGTTGGGTTTCTGCACCGCGGTCGGGGGTGCGGTGGCCGTTGCCATATTCGGTGCGGCCGAACATGTTCCGGCGGTACACGATTAGGTCCGGGTGGTCTTCCAGGGCTGCTCGTTACGGCGTTGCCGCTCCCGCTCGTTGGCTTGGTCCTTCACCCAGAAGTCCTCGAATCGTTCGTCGGGGTGCACGTTCGGCAGTCGATCCATCAGCTTGCTGAGTGCGCGTGGGGGCCTCGCCGGCTCCCATTGGGGAACCACGGTGCTCAGTGCGGCAAGGCTCTTGAGCACGACGAATACGGTGAACAGGGCGCTGGGTGCGTCAGTGGCGGCGATCGCGGCGAATCCGAGCAGCAGGGTCATGTGCACCACCATGACGCGGCCCAGCCCGACGTTGGCAGCGGTCTCGATATCTCGGAAGGACCAGCGGCGCAGATCGACCAGGTCGGTGAGGAATTCCATCGTCAGGAACAGCAATACGCCCAGGCATCCCCAGCCGACGCTGCGCCAGTCCAGAGCGAGCATCGCAAGCTCGGGCGCTCGATTGTGAATCAGCAGCGCCAGGATGGCCGCCAGGAACACGCCGTGGGCTGCGCAGAACACCAGGCTGATGAGCGCGAAGCCGCTCAAGAACGAAGAATGGGACGGGCCGCCGGCTCCTGGGCCCCGGTAGCGGAAGTGGCCGTATTTGGGGTTCAGGCGCTGATGTACGGCGATGCGGGCTATCACCAGCAGGCACATCGTGACGTTCTCGAACCAGTACACGACCACGGTCGTTGCGCCCGACCAATGTTGACCGAACCAGCCGAATGCCGGGATGGCGATGAGGCCGAGTACGGCGAACAGATGCAGGGGTGAGAATTTCGAGCGTCGCCGCGAATCCTGCCCGGATTCTGGCCCCGACTCAGGCAGGGTCACGCGTCGGCCATCCGACTCTGGCGAACCATTGCACGAGCATGGACGCTGCGAGCTCATCTGCGGGCGCGGTTCACAAACTTTCGGTTCGCGCTCGTGCACCGTCCAGCACCGCTTCGATCTCGTCCCATGTGCGGCGAATGATCTCGGCCACCGGCAGAAGATCGACGATCCGGGATGACACCTGGCCGGTGTTGGCGACGCTGGCTTCCATGTCCCCGTCGAAGTACAGCTCGGTGATCTTTCCCAGAAGTCGTGAATCCGGGTCGTGTGCAGCGACTCTGGCGGCCAGTCCGGTCCGCAGCACCCGCATGGTCGGATTGCCGGGGACGTCGAGAAGCACTGTGCCGGAATCGTTTGCGGCCACGATCGCGTCCTTGAAGTTCGCGTGCACCGCGGATTCATGGCTGGCCAACATCCGGGTGCCCATCTGCACGCCCTCGGCGCCCAACACCAGCGATGCCGCAGCCGACCGCGCATCGCAGATACCACCGGCGGCGATGATCGGCAGGTCCACGTTCTCGGCGACCAGCGGCAGCAGCACCATGGTTGAGGCGCCCAGCAGGGACTTGAAGCCGCCGCCTTCCACACCTTCGACCACCAGCGCATCGACACCGGCGTCGGCGGCTTTGAGCGCGCCCTTGAGTGAGCCGACAACGTGGACCACCGTCATGTCGGCGTCATGCAGCAGTGTGGTGAACAGTGCCGGGTCTCCGGCGGAGGTGAAGACGTGGCGCACGCCGGCTTCGGCCAATGTGTCGACGATCGACGGGTCGCTCTTCCAGCCTTGGATCATCAGGTTGGCCGCCACCGGTTTGTCGGTGAGCTCACGCACCCGCTGCAGATCGGCTCGCCCCTCGGGGGTGAGCGTCTCGATCACGCCGAGCCCGCCCGCCTCGGACACCGCCGCAGCGAGTTCGGCGCGCGCGATGTAGGTCATCGGGGCCTGGACGACGGGGTAGGCAACCCCGAGCAGGGATTGGATGCGGTTAGCCACGGTCTATTCAAGCATCATGACTGCCTTACGGCCTTGACCAGCGGCGGCACATCGACAGAGCGCCGTCGACGATCTCGTCGATGAACGAGTCGTCGACGGGTTCACCCGTCACGATCACCCGGTAGTGCATTCGGCTCACGAGCCATTCGGCAAGCGCGGCCACGTCGGCGTCGGGCGTGAGCTCACCACGGGCGATGGCCCGAACGAACGGCTTCTGGTCGCGAACTCGCTGATCATCTAGGTAGCGGGCCCGAAAGATCTGGGCAAGTTCTGGATCGTGCTGGATTTGCCCTACCAGTGCGCGATAGACGGCGCCCGCATCGTCGACGGTGAGGAAGTGGGCGGTAGCGCACAGATGGGCACGCAGATCGGACTCCAGGGTCCCGGTGTCGGGCGGTTCGAGTTCGGCGGCCGCATCTTCGAGGAAGGCGTCCATCAGGACATCCGTTTTGGAGCTCCACCAGCGGTAGACCGTCTGCTTGGCCACCCCCGCCGCCTTGGCGATGCCCTCGACAGTGACTCCCGCGAAACCCTTCTCGGCCAGCAGGTCGTCGGCGGCATGCAGGATGGCCTCGCGGGCCGCTTCGCTGCGTCCGTGCCGATTGCCGCGATGCGGCTGTGCGCTTGCCACAGCTCGATCTAACACCACCTCAATCTAGACAAGACGCAACGTCGCGTCTAGTCTAGAAACATGACTGCAACCTTGAACCTCCCGGAATACACCTCGATCATCGACCGGCTTTTCGCTGACGCGCAGCGCGATGCCGACCGCCGCCAAGGAATCTCGCCCGGCGACTACACCGTCGAAGCACGGGCAGAGGCTTTTCAGGACATTTACCTCTCCGTGGCGCCTGACTCGGGCCGGCTGCTGTACAGCCTGGTTCGTGCGTTGAAGCCGACGACGATCGTCGAGTACGGCATGTCCTATGGGATCTCGACGCTGCATCTGGCCGCCGCGGTCCGCGACAACGGCATGGGCCACATCATCACCACCGAGATGAGCTCGCGGAAGCTGGCCGCAGCCCGAGCGACGTTCGCCGAAGCAGGGGTCAGTGACCTGATCACCATCCTCGAAGGCGATGCCCGCACCACTCTCAAGACCATCAGCGAACCTGTGCAGTTCGTGCTGCTCGATGGCTGGCCTGACCTCGACCTGACCGTGATCAAGCTCCTTGAGCCGGTGCTGGAAACCGGCGCACTGATCGTCGGCGACAACGTGAACCTTGACCCGAGTCACGCCTACCTGGACTACGTTCGCGCGCCGGAGAACGGCTACGTCAGCAGCCCGCTGGCACTCGACAAGGGATTGGAACTGGCTGTCCGCGTGTAGCTTTGGCGGCAGGCTGCTGGGCCGGGGCTTCGTTAGGAAGCCTCGGCCCGCGCGCTGGGGGCGCTTCCCTCGAGCAGTACGCGTGCCACGAGCTCGGGATCGTCGGCCATCGGTACATGGCCGCACCCGGGCAGTCGGATGTGGCGGGCCTGGGGGAGTCGCTTCTCGGCGATCTTCGCTTGGTAGGGCAGCAGGATCCGGTCGCGCGCGGCCCACGCGATGGTCACCGGGATGTCGGCCGGGATCTCGCGGTCGAACACTTCGGCGGCCGGGAAGATCTTCTTCATGGCGGGAATGGCCCGCCGCATGCCGTTGAGGTCGCCCACGAATTCGTTGGCCGGGATCCGCTCGGGGTGGGCTGACACCACCGCGCCCATCAGGTGCCGTGCCCGCGGCGAGCGAGCAAGCCTCGGCACCACGGGTGCCAGCAGGCGGGCGCTGGTCGTCAGGCACGTGAAGAGTAGACGGATGTAGGCGAAGTCGATGGCGTTGTGCCAGTACGCCGCGGGGGAGAGCACGGTCGCGCTCGAGACCAGATTGTCGGCGGCGGCCTCCATCGCAATCCGGCCACCCAGGGAGTTCCCGGCAATGTGCGGGCGGTCAAGTCCCAGCTGGTCCAAGAGGCCGACCAGCTCGTCGCGCAGGGTTCCCTGTACGTCGTCGTTGCGAACGACAAAGTCATGCGATTCGCCGTGGCCGGGCAGGTCGAAGAGCACCACGGTGCGGTGGTCGGTCAGGTGCTCGAGTACGGGATACCAGGCCTGCCTGCGGTGAGTGATCCCGTGGACGAGCACCAATGGCTCACCAGTTCCATGGATCTCGTACTTCAGCATGTCGGTGCTCCTTGTCGCGGATGCTGACCTCGCCCTTGGGCAACGGTAGCCCGGAGGGCGGTCCCGCGACCAGGATGGGTCCGAGGTGTGCATTGGACGCCGCCGAGTTGCTTTCGGTGCTGATCTGACCTGGTGCCGCAATCGTAGTATTCACACTATGAGCATTTCGTCACCAGACGCTGCCGCCATGGCAGCCGCGACCATGGATCTACTCATCGCCGCGGTCGACGAGATTCGTCCTGACGAGTGGGACAAGCCATCGAATCTTGAGGGCTGGAGCGTGCGCGAGTTGGTGGCGCACACAATCGGAAGTACCGCCAAAGTTGGCGCACTGGTCCGGGGCGATGACATCTGGACTGCACCGTCAGCGCCGGCCGACTGGATGGCCGCCGATCCCGCCGGTCGACTCCGTGAGCTTGCCAGAGAGTTGCACGAATTGTTGCCCGGGGCAGACTTCGAGGCGCCCCGGCCTTCGCCGCAAGGCGAGGTCTCACTGCGTCATGCGCTCGCCTTCCCGGTGGCCGACCTCGCGCTGCACAGCTGGGACATCCACCGGTCGCTAGGCCGCTCCGCGGAGTTACCGGATGACGTTGTGGCGTTCTGTCGCGCACTGGTCGATGCGGTGCCGGAACAGGCGTTGCGTCGTCCCGGCGGGTTCGGGCCGGCGCAGCAAGCACCCGAGCCATCAACGCCCACCTCCCGGCTGATGGCCTACCTGGGACGGGAGGTTGGCTCGTCGTCGTAGTGGGCAGCCCCAGATCCTTGGATCCGGCCACCGGAGGGGACCGGGTGCCTGCCCTCCAGGTGTAGTACGTCTCGAAAAGTGGTACCCCCCTGGATGCTCAGTACAGGTCGGCGTTATGCAGTGGTCGAGAGTCCCGAATCGGCGCTGCGGGGAGGCGTTGCTCACGTAGGGCAGGGCGTGCCGCGATGATCACATCGGTGGCGGAAGGATTCTTCACCGGAACAGGACAGGAAGCACGCCAGATCGTCGAGCTGGTCGCTGCATTCGGGCTGACCGCGCTCATCGGTCTGGAACGCGAGATCCGGGCCAAAAGCGCTGGGTTATGCACGCAGACGATTGTCGGTACGTCAGCGGCTCTGATACTGCTGATCAGCAAGTACGGGTTCGGCGACATTGTCGCCGCAGGCACGGTGATTCTCGACCCCTCGCGAGTAGCGGCCCAGATCGTTTCGGGCATCGGTTTTCTCGGTGCGGGTCTCATCATCACCCGCCGCGGTGCGGTCATCGGGCTGACTACCGCGGCCGCAATCTGGGAATCGGCTGCAATCGGGATGGCTGCCGCTGCGGGACTGCTGCTCTTGGCCGTCGTCGTGACCATGCTGCACTTTGTGATCGTGATCGGCATCGCCCCGTCGGTGCGAAGAATGGCGACCAGATTGCCCGGCTCGGTACGTGTGCATGTCATCTACCAGGACGGCCGGGGGATCTTGCGGCAGCTGCTGGAGACGTGCGATGTCCACGGTTGGCATCTGACCTCCTTGATCACCGACTCACCTGCCACGGCAGCTTTGCCACTGAGGCAGCACACCACGACTGTCGATCATGTCGGTGTCACGATGACCTTGTCGGGTCCCCGGGTTGTCGAGGCCACGCGAATCCTCGCCGATATCAAGGGTGTCACCCGGATCGACCAACTCCACGACGACGCCGACTGACGTCACGTAACGGTTTCAGTTGAGCAAAGGTACTGCAGGCTACCGGCGGTGACGGGACCGATCTCGCCCGTTCGGCCTTAGTGTTGGCTGCTATGGCGGGGATTTACAGTTGCGTGAAACGCTGCCGTACAGCGCTTCACGTCGCTGTTGCGGCAGTAATGGTTGTCATTCTCGGATTTGCGACCACCGCGGTGGCTCATGCGGCAGCGGCCACCGCTACGTTGTCGGTGACCTCGACATGGCAGACCGGGTTCATCGCCCGCTTCACCATCACCAACTGGAGCGCAGCGCCGATGACCGATTGGCGGCTTGAATTCGACCTACCGGTCAATGAATCCATCTCGCACGCGTGGAACAGCAGCGTTGGCCGATCCGGCACGCACTATGTTCTGGCCCCGGCGAATTGGAATCGAATCATCGCGCCCGGTGGGTCCGCAACGGGCGGTTTTAGAGGCGTGCTGTCGGGGACGTACTCGCCACCGGTGAACTGCATGCTCAACAGGCAGCTTCGCTGCACCTAGCGGGCCCGTTCAGTCCTGCTTCGCTTCGTAGCGCAGGAGCACCGTGCCGCCCGGGAAGGTGCGGTTCTCCAACAGCCGCAGCGAGATCCATGACGGCAGGGGCGGGAAGAACGGAGTGCCGCCGCCCACGGCGGTGGGGGCGATCACGATCCGATACTCATCTACCAGTCCGGCCTGCACGATCGGTGCGGCCAGAGTCGCGCCGGCCACCTCCAGGTTGCCGTCGGTTTCAGCCTTCAACTTGCGCACCACCTCGACCGGGTCGCCGCGTTCCAGTCGGGAGTTCCAGTTGACCGACTCCAGGGTGCGCGAGAACACGACCTTGGGCATGGCGCGCCAGATGCGGGCGAAGTCGACGATCAACGGGGGAGCATCAGGGGCTTCATCGGCCGTCGGCCAGTATGCCGACATCAGTTCGTAGAGCCGCCGCCCGTATAACGAGAGCGCGGTTTCCCGCTCGAAGTCGTTCCAGTACTGGTGCAATTCGTCGCTTGGCTCGCTCCAGTCAATGCTGCCGTGCGCGTCGGCGATGTAGCCGTCCACCGACACGTTGAAGCCATAGATGAGCTTGCCCATGGAGATCAGTGTGCACTGGACATCGCCCGGGGCCAGGGGAGAATTGCTGTATGTCGCCCGCGCTCTGGATCATCGTTGCCTTGCTCGCCGTCGGAACGATTGCCGGCGGACTGATGCGGATGCGGGCGTGGTTGCAGAGACCGGTGCCGCCCGAGGTGATCGAGGCCGCGCACCGCGACGACGTCGAGGACGATTAGTCAGCGACAGAAGGGCTTAGATATTCACCGCAATGCCTCGGGCGTGAAGGTGACGTCGACACCGCAAACGGTCATCGTCACCTGGCCTTCCATCACCATTACCTGCGCCGAGACCCGTCGATCGACGGTCTGGGCCAGCTGCTGCACCGGCGCGTGCGGTATCTGTACCACCGACAGGTTCGGCAGCCCCGCCACTTTGGGGCCGACGGTGCGCCACCAGGTGGCCACGCCGGCGGCGAACGGGAACAGCAGCACCTGTTCGGCCTGGCTGGCCGCCTTGCCGAGGGCGCGTTCATCGGGCTGGCCGACGTTGATCCACTCCAGGATCCGGCCGGTGTAGTCGGCGAGCCGCAAGTCCGGTACGCCAGGGGTGGACAGGCCCGCCCCGAACGCCAACTCACCGTCGACGTCGCTGAGTCGGTGTGCGCGCAGCCCAAACGCCAACAGCCGCACGACCATCCGCTCATCGGTCTCACTGGGATGACGGGCCACGGTCAGCGCGTGATCGGCGTAGTAACCGTGATCGACGTCGGAGACGCCAAGTTCGACTTTGAATACCGTTGCAGAAAGGGCCACGTCCATAGTGTCCACCCAGGTGGTGGACTGCCGAGCAGCAAGGCCGCTTTGAGTGTGTCAGTCCGCCGGGCTCGCCGTCGGATTGAGTAGCGCGAATTTATGGCTTGTTGGCCGGTAGCTCCTGAATATCCGGCTACTCAAATCCAACGTTAGTCAGGGGAGAGACGCTGAGCCGGCGCTGCCGGGTTCACGCGATGCTGCTGAAAATAGCCGCAACCAACCCGCCCAGGATCAACACGCCAACCATGATCGCGGCGTAGATTGCGCGGCGGCGTCGGTGTCGGCGAGCACTCTCGATGGCCACAGCGATGCTGGCGAGGGTCAACGCTGTATAGACCGACAGCCCGACTGTCAGCATCGCCGCTTCACCGGTGCTGGCCAGAGTCACTTCGTGCATGCAGTGAGCCTACGGGGGGAACGGAAGCATCTCGCCGTTGGTCAGATCGGAAGGATCACCGCCCGGGAGCCGGAAGGCCAGTGTCATGATCTGCGCCGAACGCAGCTATTGCTCATATGGCCGCGCACGGAAAGGCTTGGCCGACTTCGAGAAAGGATGGTAGGAGGTCATCCCGGTGTCGGGGTTGAGGGTGATCGCCTGTTGCTGGATGACTCGCATGATTCATCTGATCAACATGGCGACCGTTACCGGAAACCCGCCATATTCGAACCTGCCGTACTCCTCCCGCATGATTGGGGAGGGGAGAGTGGTCAGGCAGACTGCCATGACTTGATCGGCGGTGGGTACGGGTGCTGGTCCGCGCGGGCCGATCGGGGTCTCCGCAGCCAGCATGAGCAATAGCGGGCGAAGTCACGCTCGGGATCGGGCCACGGATATGTCTCACCGGGTGAAGGCTGCTGAACCGCCAGGGCGCCGAGCTCGGCGTCTGTTAGCGTTGACTGCATTGCTAGCAAGAGGCGAGGAGCGGCCGATGGCAACCTTGACGATTCGCGATTTCGACGACCAACTCAAAGCGGCTTTGCGTATCCGTGCCGCACAGCACGGTCGCTCCATGGAATCGGAGGTGCGCGAGATCTTGCGTACGGTACTGGAGCGCCCGTCCGGCGGTCCTGGGATGGGTACACGGATTCGGCAGCGCTTCGCGGAAACTGGGGGGGTGGACCTTGAGCCGCCTGACCGCGCCGAACGACCTCGACCCGCAGTCTTTGATCAATGATTATCCTTGATACCAACCTCATCTCGGAGCTTGTTCGCAAAGCTCCCGATCTCGGCGTCGTTAGTTGGCTCGATAGTTTGGACGCGTCAGACATAGCGCTGACGGCGGTGACGGCGGCCGAGTTGCTGTATGGCGTTGCCCGATTGCCGGATGGCCGACGCAGGCGCGAGCTTCGTGCGAAAGTCGACGGACTACTGACAGAGGAATTCGGCGACAGGATTTTGCCGTTCGACGCGCTGGCCGCAACCCACTACGCCGATATCGTCGCCGGCCGAGAGCGCGGCGGGCTCCAGATCAGTATGGCCGATGGGCAGATTGCCGCAATTTGCCGCGCCTGGAACGCCGGACTGGCGACACGCAACGTTGGCGACTTTGTTGACACCGGCGTCGAACTCATCAATCCGTGGGATTGAGGGAGTCGCGAGGGAGCCTTGATGCGAGACGATTTGCGGGCGGCTGGCATCACGGTCGCGTCGCACGATGATGACGAGCCGCTCCGCCTTGCCGAACTTCGAGCGACTACCGGGCTGAAGCTGCCTGATTGCTGCGTTCTCGATATCGCAATTCACCACCGGGCAAGCCTTGCAACCTTCGATCTCGCCCTTGCTGAGGCGGCCAGAAAGCGTGGAGTTCCGGTCGCAGTGTGACGCGACCGACCGAGGGGTGGCGGCAATGCGTGGCACTGGCATCAGCAGAGGTTCTCTGGTAACCCGCCGTACTCGGCTCCGTCGCATTCCTCGCCAGATCTCATTGCAGATCGGATCGGCGCGACATGGGAACACTGAGCACCAATATGGCTACAGATATGCTACGATCGTAGCATGTTTGAGGTTGCCTCTAGAGAGCTGCGCAACGACACTGCGTCGGTGCTGCGGAGAGCCTCGGCGGGTGAAGACATCACGATCACCGTCAACGGCAAGGCCGTAGCGGTTCTGACCGCTGTCCCGCAGCACTCGCGTCGCTGGCTCGGTCGCGATGAGCTCCTACGGAGAGTGGCCCGAACCCAAGCGGATCCCGGGTTGCGGTTAGACCTGATTGAGCTTGCCGGGGAAACCACCGACGACACGGACCTGTCGCGGTGAGCTCGGCTGGCATCCTCGACACGTCGATCTTCATCGCCCGGGAAAGCGGTCGACGCCTGGATTCGGCTCAGATACCTGACGAAGTCGCCACCACGGTGATCACGGTCGCCGAACTCAATCTCGGGGTCCTTGCGGCCGCATCGACCGACGCCCGAGCGCAACGGCTGGCAACCCTCGATGTGATCGCCGACATGGTCGCTCTACCTGTCGACGAGGATGCGGCGCGCATGTGGGCACGACTCCGGATGCATCTAGCCGAGGTAGGTCACCGGGTCCGAATCAATGACCTGTGGATAGCGGCGATCGCGGCCGCGCGTGGACTGGCCGTTGTAACCCAGGATGCGGACTTCGAGCCACTCGACGGCATTGCAGGCCTGAGGATTATTCGCGTCTGATTCGGCGCGAATCACCCTCGTTTCGCCTTGTTGTTGTCGATGAAAACCATTGCGGGGCAGTGTAAACGACCTAGCTTTACTGGTAACCGCCGTATTCGATTCCGTCAGTTTGACCGTGTCCGGCACGTTTTTGTGTGGTCGGATTACCGCAAGCAGGTCGGCGAGCCGTGGGGGAGGTTGGCGGACCTCGGATCGCTCAGCGTCGACCTGGGGCAAAGCGTGAACGAACACGGCAAGTGTCTCGCAACTGGGTAGCGCTGCTGCTGGGGTCAGTACGGCGTCAAAGCCGGACGCAGGAACCGTCGATGAAGGATTCGGCCGCGCCGCGTACCTCCTGGTAGCGCTCCTTTGCGAGCAGGTCGATAGGACGCTCGCCGTCTAGGAGGCGATTCTTGGCGTGCAGCCACCGGCCGACACCTCGTGCGGTCAGGGAGTGTGAAAGCAGGAGGACAAGGTCACGGAGTTGCGCGAGCCGGTCGTACCGGTCAGGGCGGATGTCGCCGGTTCGCCAGCCGCGCACAGCCCAAAACACCACGACACGGAAACCGCCAGTTGTATTGACAACGCCGCCAACTGTATTGAGACCGGACACAGGACACGCAGGGAGCCTGATTCACCTGATGAAAACGCAGCACTCTACCGGTAACCCGCCATATTCGATCCGGTCGTATTCCTCCTGGCTCGGATGGCGCGATCTGTGACGAAGCGAGGCTCGATACGCCGCGTTGGACTTCCGAACACGTTCCGAATACTCTGCTGGTATGGCCTCGCCAGCACCCCACACCACCACGCGCCGCTCCTCAGACTTGAGCAAGCGCTCCGCCGAGGTGTTCGCGGAAGCTGAGGACCACCCGGTGACGGTGACTCGTCGTGACGGTGAGGCGCTCGTGCTCATGTCGCAGCGCGAGGCGGAGAACCGCAGCCGCATGCTCCAATTCGCTGCGCAGCTCATCGGCGTGGCGGTGGACGACACCGGTCCGCTCGTCGAGCGGATGTCCAAGGCCTTCCCATGGATGCTTGCGCTGCCGCCCGGGGACCGGTCCAGCTGCGCCCAGGACCTCGTCGACGCTGCGCGGGCGTCGTTCTCCACCGGCCAGCCGCATCTGGTGCTCGCGGAGCTGACCTCGTGGCAGGAGACTGCGACCGCCATCGCCGCCGGTCTCGGCAGGGGCGAGCCGGAGTGGTTGGGCGATAACGATGTCGTTGTGGAGCGGCCGTAGCGGTGGCCGCCAAGCGCGGCGAGCTTGTCCCTCGTCCTCCGAAGAAGATCGAGTACGAGGTTCGCTACGCAACCGCCGAGGCGGCCAGGGGCTGGCAGGATCTCGCGGCAACGATCCGTAATCCGCTTGCTGAGGCCTGGGACTTTCTGACGCGGACGCCCCTGACTAAGACCCCGACGAACTACCCGCTGCGCGGCGTTCTCGGCACGATCTCCCGCGGGGGCAAGGTCCACGAGCGCTGGCAGCACAAGCCGACGCTCAAGGGCACAGCCCGCATTTGGTTCTTCGTCGAGGGCCGCACGGTCTACCTGGAGCAGGTGCACACCAGTCACCCGAACGAAACGAAGTAGGACAAGCTGGCCGCCCTGGGCATATGCGTGCAGCAGTTTCCTACCGGGAAGGTAGCGGGACGCACCGCCTCCCGAACGGCCTTCCGATCACCCGATAGCAACGTGACGTTGACACTATGTGCCGAGCGGCCGAGCAGCATGTTCACAGGAGGCGGCTGGAGAATGCCGCGTATGCACAGTAGTCGCGGTGCCAATGGCGGCGTTGAAGTCCTCGCTGGTACTGGGGATTCGCGCGTAAGTTCGGGCCGGCGGTACAGCCGTGAGGGCGACTACGGTGGCGAAAGGATGTCTTCGAGTCGACGACGCCGGCGTCATCGGCTTCTCGGGGTCGGTTCGGCGGTGGCATTGCTGGTGTCGGCCGCGCCGGTGGCCAGCGCAGATTTCGGCGTTGACGACCTGCTTGACCCCACTCTATGGTTCCCCGCGCCGGCGGCCGATACCGTCACCGCCGCGCTTGCCGACTCAGCTGTCGCGGGCACTATAGGGGTGGGCGCGCCGGCTGATGGTGATGTGCTCGGCTTCGATGGCCTCCGACTTGACGGTCTGCTCGCGGTGCCGTCGGAGTCGGCGGCTGGCTCGGCCGCGGCGACCACGGGCTCGGGTGCTGATGCATTGACCGAGTTCATCGACTCCGGAGGCCTTATCGGCCTGATCTATTCGCCGCTGCACAGTGCCTGGGAGGAGTGGATCACCAGCTCGCTCGGTGTTCAACTCGACAACCTCATCAACCCGGCATTCGCCGTTGACGGCCACTGCGGTCTGATCTGCAACGGTGATGTCGGAACAGCGGCCGATCCGACCGGGGGTGGCGGCGGCTGGCTGTTCGGCGACGGCGGTGCCGGCTGGAGCAGCGACCAGGCCGGGACGGTCGGCGGTGACGGTGGTGCGGCTGGGGCGTTCGGCAATGGCGGCGCCGGCGGTGATGGCGGGGCCGGCGCCGACGGCGGGGCCGGAGGTGCCGGTGGGAATTTGATCGGTGACGGCGGCAGAGGCGGCAACGGCGGCGCAGGGGCCGACGGTGAGGCTGGCGGAGACGGCGGCACCGGAGGCGCAGGCGGCTATTGGACGGTCGGAATCGGTGGTAACGGCGGTGACGGCGGCACCGGTGGCCCGGCAGCCGGCGCCGACAGCATCGCCGGTGCGGGCGGCAACGGCGGAGCCGGCGGCGTGGGCAGCCGCGGGGAGCTCGCCTTCCCGCTCATCCTGGCGCCGCTGCTCAACGTTGGTGTCGGGGGAGATGGTGGGGCCGGCGGTGATGGCGGTGCGGCCAGCGGTCTGGACAGTGTCGCCGGGGCTGGTGGAGTCGGCGGTGTCGGCGGTGACGGTGGCACACCAGACGGGGCTCCTGGGCTGGGGGCTGGCGGTGATGGTGGGGCCGGTGGCGACGGGGGTGCCGCGAGTGGAGCGGGCAGCATTGCTGGTGCCGGCGGTAACGGCGGCACCGGAGGCGAACCGAACGGGGGTTATCTCAGTATCGCCGGTGTTGGCGGCAACGGCGGCGCGGGTGGAAACGGTATCGACGGCGGGCAAGCAAGCCACGGCGGCAACGGCGGCGCCGGTGGTATCAGCGGCAGCACCACCTTCACCGTGACCCCATCAGGCACCGGTGGTGATGGCGGCACCGGTGGCGCCAGCGGCGGCGGTACCGGCGGCCAGGGCGGAGTCGGGGGCAACGGTGCGGCAGGCGGTCCCTTCAGCGCGACGACCGGCGGCGGCGGTGGTGGCGGTGGCGGCGCCGGTGACGGCGGGCTCGGAGGTAACGGCGGCAACGGCGGTGACGGTGCGTCAGGTTCTTCGCCTGGCGCTGCGGGAACCGGAGGGATCGGTGGCTCCGCCAACGGCGGGACCGGGGGAGACGGCGGTAACGGCGGCAACGGTGGCAGCAATAGTGCGCAAAGCACCGGCGGAAACGGCGGTAACGGTGGGCAGGTCGGTCCGGACGGCGACGGTCGCGGCGGGAACGGCGGCAATGGTGGCAACGGCGCCTTCAGCGCACCCGGCGGCAACGGCGGCAACGGCGGTCTCGACGGCGCTCCCGGCACCCCAGGGACCCCCGAATAAATCCTCGGTCAACAGCCCCGGTGGCGTGCGCCAGCTGTCTACGCCGACTGGAGTGCGGACTTGGCCCTGCCATACTTTCCGGCGGGGAAGTCGGTCAGAAGCCGAGGTCAGGCAGCAAGCCGCTCGGGTCTACCGCGTCAGCGGCTCCTGACGGGTCGATGCCGAATAGGCCGTCGAGCAGCGTTGTGGCGTTGCTCCACGCGGTGGTGTTTCCCGTGAACAGCGCATCACCGAGGTCGTTGAACAGCGCACCTGCGTCAGGCGATGCCAGGTCGACGCCGCCGACCTCGATCGGGCCGGTGGCATCCGGGTTGAACAGCGGCGCAGGGTCTGGGGTGCCGAAGTTGAAGAGATCGACGACCTGGTTACCGCTGGCGTCGGGGACCAGAAGCGACATGACCGCGTTGTCTTGGCCGGCTTGAACGGAGGCGATCTCGAAGCCAGAGAACCAGTTGTCCTGAATGATGAGATTGTCTGACGTGCCGGCAGTCGAAAGCGCCGTCGTGAACGACTCATTGACGCCGATGCTGCTCAGCGGGGTCGCCGCAACGCTGCCAAAGCTGCCCGCTATGGGGTCGGCGCCCAGTCCCAGGGAATTGCTTGGGTCTGAGAGCGTGGCCGGCAGCAACGGGCTCGCGCTATCGCCGGTTGGCGTCACCGTCCAGCCGTTGATCGCATCGGTGCTGTCGTCGGCGTGCGCGGCAGCGATTCCGAGCATTGCGACGGGCACGGCGGCTCCGCCGACCAGACCGATACCGACACCCCAGCGACGAACACCACGAACGGACATCTTCGAACCTTCCCCACGAGCATGGGCGACCGCCAGTCAACACGGTGCCGGTGATGCACGTTACGCCGCCGGCCTGGCAGTTAGCTGCGATGCACTGGAGCAGCCACCCGTACCCGTGGTTGCCACCTCGTGTCCGATGGCCGTCCCGTCTCAGGCCGGAACCGGGACGAACCCGGCACCCGGACCGCCATTGGCATTGACATCATCGAGGATGGCGCTGAACTTGACGAGGATGGTGTCCCAGCCCTGAGTAATGAAAGGCCCCGGCCAGGGGAAATATACGCCAGCGAAGATCATGCCGACCAACAGGCCACCAGAGGTGACCGGGGCACCGTTATCGCCGGGCTGATAGTTGACAGCCCCCTTCATGGACCGCCGCGGGTTCGAACCGGGGGTAGTGGTACGGATCCAGCAGAAGTCACCGGTGGCGGCCCCGAGTCGGCATTCGGGTTGGCCCTGTTCAGTGTCAGGGCCGATGCCATTGATGGCGAAACCCGCGAAGTTGGACAGCGGGGTGATTTTGGCGGGGTCGAATTTGATCACGGAGTACTTCAGACCAGGGTCGTTGGCAAGGGCCACCACGGTGCCCACCGGGCCGAGGTTTTCCGATCCTTCGGCAACCACTGGGGAGTCAGGTCCACCGCAACTGGCGGCGGTGAACCCAACTAGTTCTGCGGTTTTGTCGTGGCCGATGGTGGTCAGGGTGCAGTAGGTGCCGTCGACGATGATGCCCGCCCCGCCGCCCAGCGGGAGCGCCGCGGAGGCGTCGGGAGCACGCACGATGGCCAGTAGCGGCAAGAGCACGCACACGCCGACGCGCCAGCGATACGCGATCCGCACAGCCCGCCTCCTTAACCTGCTCGGGGTCCACACGATACAACCGGAGAGCGGTCGATGAGTTCATCCCGGGATCGGAGCGGACCCTGCTCCCGGCCCGCCGATAGCGTTGACGTCATCAAGAATCGCGCTGAACTTCATCAGGTCTGTGAATTGCACCTGCCGCGCTTCCCAGAGGTGATCGGGGGTGCGCTTCTGTGCGGCGGGAACCGGTGTGCGCGTACTTTCCCCAGGTGGTGCCGGATTCGGTGGCGTGTCTCTGTGTGACCCGGTCGCTGTAGCCGAGCATTTCGGCGACGACGGGTGCGGGGATTTCGGAGACGAGTTCTTGCAGCGCGGTGTTGCGTGCACCTTGCAGGTTGATCCCGAGGGAGCGGAGCCGCTTCATGATGGTCTGCGGGTCGAAGTGTCGACCTGGCCTGCTGCTGGGGAATAGCCAGGGCGTGCCGACGGCACCTCCTGCAGTGCGCAGGTTGGGCCGGTTGTCACGGTAGTAGTTGAGCAGCGACGCGAACGGCTCGGGGACCGGGACTGGTTCGGTACCGAGGGCGATGCGGGTTTCCCCATCTTTTCGGTGGATCGCGGTGGCTTGCAGCGCAGCGATCTTCGTCAGTGGTTGGGCGTAGAGCAGAAGGAGGACGCCGGCAACTCGGTAGGGAAGGGTTTCGGAGTCGCCGGTGAGCATCTCGTTGATCCAGGCCAAACGTTGTTCCTGGGTGACCGTCGGCGTGGTTCTGGCTTGTCGGAATCCGATTTTCACGCCGGTAGTGATCTTCGCGCCGGTGGCCCAGACGAAGAACGTTCGGATCCAGTAGCGGGTGGTCGGACCGGAGGCCAGGTATTCGTCGACGTCGCGCTGTGTGCAGTGGGCGGCCGCACGATGGTGGGTGTCGTGGAGCCAGGTGAGGAATTTGATCGTCTCGGTGATCTCTTGCTGGGCTGAGCGTCTCGGCCCGTCGGTGCCTTGGCCGGGCTTCGACATGCTGCGCAGGCGCCGTAGGTGGTGCCAGGTGGCGAACTGCTCGACGGGGGCGCGGACGGTCGGCGAGGCGATGGCGTCGAGTTTGGTGGCGAGCCAGACCTCGAAGCGGGCGAGATGTTCGTCGCGTTGGGGGAGCAGTCCGTGGTGCTGCAGGAGGCTGCGGAGGTGGTCGACGTGGCGGCCGGGCCCGGCTGCAGTGAGGCCGTCGTGGGTGAGCGGTATTGCACCCGAGGTGATCGCGCCCAGTAGTTTTAGCACTTCGACGTTGCGTTTCCAGGTCAGGATGCTCTCGGGTCGGTCCACGCCGCACAGGACTTCGATGAGGGTTTGCATGGCGGCGGGGTCGGCGGGGTGGTGCAGCAGGATTTTGCACAGGTCTTCTCGTAGGGTGCATCGGGCGCATTGTCCGCGGCGGTAGATTTCGCCTTCCAGCCCACAGGTTTTGCAGGTGTAGTTGCCTTGGATGCCGGCGCAGAGCAGGCAGACCGGCCGTGGGTCGTCGTGGCGGCAACGGCCGGGCAGGACGCCGTCGTGTCCGCAGTTCGGGCAGATGCCGTGCGTGCGCATGGCGCTGTAGAAACAGCTGTGGCACAACCAGTCACCGGGCCATTCCACGCGCAGCTTGTTGGCCTTGCGGTGGCAGCGGCTGCACTCGGCGGTTCCGTTCGTGACGGGTGGGCGCCCACGTCGGGTTGAGCGCGGCGTGGGCTTAATCGGCGCCATCGGTGATGATGCGCGCTCGTCGGGGCCGGACTGATTTGTTGAGTTCGACGACGTTGGGCGGTGCCGAAGGTGGGATTCCGGAGGCCGTCTTTCGCCGGCGGACGTCGGTAGCGGTCACCGTCACCAGGTCTTCGACCCCGCAGCCGAGGATGTCGCATAGGGCTGCCATCAGTTGCAGTGAGATCCGTTCGGGGCGTTGATGTACGACGCGGTAGACCTGGGGGCGTGAGAGCTGTATTCCGCGTTCGACGAGGAGGGGGATCAGCTCGGTGCTGTTGTGCATGCCGTGGGCGGCCATCAGCTCAGCGAGGCGCCAGTTGTAGCTGACTTCGCGTTTCACGATGTCTCCTCTCCCAGCGCGAGCGCGTCGTTGACGGTGCGGTCGAGGACGCGACGCAGGGTTCGGGTCCGAAAATCACTGGAGACACCCGTGTACAGCGAGGTGGTGCTGGCGTATTCGTGGCCGGCTTGGTCTTGGACGAACTTCGCGTCCCAGCCGTCTTCGATGAGATGGGTGATGTAAGACCGGCGAAATGAGTGCATGTCGAGTCCGTCCGACAGGCCGAGGTTCTGGCAGTAGCGTCGAAACCTGCGCAACAGCGTCCTCTCGGCGACCAAGGCGCCGCGCTCGCTGGGAAACAGGTCCATGCCCTCGTCCATATACGGGTGGCCATGCGTCAGCCAGTCGGCGATCACTTCCGGTGTCCAGTCGAACACCGTCAGCACCGTGCGCCGCTTGGGTGGCGATCCTTTCTTGGCTTTGCCGTAGCGGACCTTAACCACGCCGTAGTGACCGAACTCTCGAGCATGGGGATTACGGGAAAAGTCAACCGTCTGCAGGTGGCGTAGCTCGTTGAACCGCAGCCCGTAAGAGTAGGCGACCTTGAACATCACGGCATCGCGGTAGGCCGGCAACCAACCCTTCTTCCTGGCATTGGCGATCACGGTGACCTGGTCGTCGGCGTGGTCGAAGAAGTCCTGCAGCTCCTGTTTGGTGAACGGCCGTTTCTCGGGGGACTGCTCGTTGTCCTGGACATGGGTCGCGGTGTTCCACGCGAAGAACACCTGGGCCGGATGGGTGCCGAACCGCTGCTCGCAGACCCGGTCCCAGCCGTAGTCTGGGTCGGCGATGTAGGAGCAAAACAGCCGCAGTGAATTCTGATAGCCACGCACCGTGGACTGCCGGCGGCCTTTGATGCTGCGCAAGTCGCCGAAAAACTCCTCAACGATGACCGGCGTCCACGACCAGGGGAACTCATTGGTCTGGTCGATGAACCGTCGGACCGTCGCGATCCGAGTGTCGATCGTGTCGTGGGCCAGGTTGCGGCACAGTTGCTGGTTGCGCCAGCCGTCGAGCATCTCATCAACGGTTTGGACCTCGGGATGCAGCAGCGGCACCGCACCTACGAGAAACACGCGACCGCTCTTGTCGACGGGCAATCCAGCCTCCCAGCGTCCGTATCATCCGATGAATCATTGAATCATCTGATGAATCAATACCACATCCGCGCAGGTAGATCCATCACGGCGGCGACGCCTGGCTGGCTGACTCCCAGGGGGCTTTACGTGGACAGGCGCGGAGCTAGGTGCGACAAACAGCGAATACTGCTGTTGCCCTAGTACTTTCGGATCGCTGGGCGACGCGGGCGGACGGGGCTTGGGCGGGCTGGCCCTGATTCATCTGATGAAAACGGCGGGGTTGACTTGACATAATGTACGTTATCGGCGTTAAACCAATGCGAGTTGCATTAGGTGCAAGGACTCGCACCTCTGCGTGATGACAACGTCGGCGCAGCTAACAGGCTCGGCGCCTCCCGTTCTATCCAGCGGCACCCCGCGTCATCTGTTGACCATTGCTCCAGCTTGACGTAGATTTCAATCACTTAATGAATGATTTCATTGTTAGGTGACGAGATGTCGATGCCGGTCCACTCAAGCCCACATGGCAACTCCGCGCCGGGCTGCCCCCCGTCCGCCGACAACCTACCAAAACGTCACAGTGATGAATTGCTATGGCCCGCTGGGACATTGCGCATTCTTTGTTCGACTCCCCGGTCGACGTCCCGGGCGACATCGAGGTCGTCGAGCCGGCTTCCGGGTGGAGCCCGCGATGGCCGCTGAGGAGCTTCCGGGCTTCGTCCCTCGAGTTCTGCGTGCCGACGATGTTTCGCTGCTACGAGCAGACGAGACCGTCTTCGGCGCAATGCTTGATGGCTGGCGAACTCAGATGCTGGCTCGTGGCCTCGAGATCGACACGATCAAAGCACGGTGCCGTGTGATCACCCGATTCGTCGAATTCACCAACGAGTACCCATGGCGCTGGCGAGCGAACGACGTGGATCAATTCCTCGCTGAACTACGGTCGCAGGCGACACAGATCGCTGTGTCGACGCTGCGCTCGTACAGTAACGCGATATCGATGTTCTGTAGTTATGTCAGTGACAGTCGATATGGATGGGTTGATTTCTGCGAGAAGCAATTCCGTGACGTTCCGTCGCAGATCGTCTTTGAATGGAACACGCCGCAGCACACCACAGACGATGCGGTTCCACCGGGGCGTCGTGCATTTACAAAGGCTGAACTGCAGCACCTGTTCGACGTCGTGGATGACTTCGTCGATGACGCCCACAGTAAGGGGTCCAAACGTTGGCTAACGGCGCTGCGTGACTCGACGGCATTCAAGATCGGCTACGCGTTTGGACTGCGTCGACGAGAACTGGTCATGCTCGACCTGACCGACTTTGGACCAAACCCGCACGTTCCCCGCTATGGCAACTTCGGGGCGATGACCGTTCGCTGGGCCAAGGGCACCAAGGGATCGGGGCCACGCCGACGGACGGTTCTCACGTCGCCCGAATTTCCTTGGGTGGTAGACCTTTTGCAGTACTGGTGCTCCGAGGGCCGGGAGCTATTCGCGACCGCGGACCGCTCCCCTGCTCTCTGGCCCAGCGAACGCGGAGACAGGCTCACCTTGGGTGCCCTCGGACGTTCATTTACGTCGTTCCGGCGGCTTGCCGGACTGCCCCCGGAACTGAGCTTGCACGCGTTGCGCCACTCGTACACTACGCACCTTCTGGAAGCCGGTTACGACCCGTTGTTCGTGCAGCAGCAGCTCGGGCACTCGTATGCCTCGACAACGTCGCTGTACACCTCGGTTTCGTCGGATTTCAAACAGAAGGTGATCCAGCAGATGATTACTCGACGCCTCCAAATGGGCGAAACCAATGGCTGAGCAACGTCGGATCGGCTTTCATTGGCATCTCAGGCGCGTCATGGCAGCGCACAACCTCTGGAAATCGACTGAGCTGCGCCCACTCCTGCGATCACGCGGAATCAATCTGTCGGACGCACAGGTGTACCGACTTGTCACCGGTGAGCCACAGCGAATTCCATCGCGAACGTTCGCCGCCCTCTGCGACATCTTCGGCTGCTCACCCAACGACCTCTTCGAACCCTACGTCGAAATGCAAGCAGCAGCATCAGCCAATGCGCCACAGCCTCGCGAACTGGGAGTGACACCGGGCAACCCTGTAGCCAAACGGATCCGCATCGTGCAGGACGATGACGATGGCACGACCTCGAAAGCCTGAAGACCCCCAACGGTGGCCGGTCCCCTGCGACCGATGTGGACGCCACTACCAGGTGGTCGCCAACTGGCCCAACGAATCAGTCTGCGGCTACTGCTACCAGGCGGCCAAACGCATCACCGGCATCTGCGCCTGCGGGCACCAAGGGGTACTCCCCGGCATCATCGACAACCGGCCCGCGTGCCGCCACTGCAGTGGCGTCACCATCAACGTGGACTGCGTCAGCTGCGGCAACGAAGCCGAACTCTACAGCGGCGGACGCTGCCAACGCTGTGTTCTCGGAGCCACCGCACAGCGCCTGCTTACCAACCCCGCCACAGGGGCCATTGCACCGCCGCTGCAGATCATCGTCGACGCGCTTACCACCATGGAGCGCCCGAACAGCGGACTGACCTGGATCCGCCAAGCGCACGTTCAAGTCGTCCTCCGCGACCTCGCCAGCCATCAAACCGTCACCCACGAGATCCTTAACGGCCTGCCGGCCGGTCGAACCTCCGACTACGTGCGCAGTCTGCTGGTCGAACACGGCGCACTTCCTTCGCGTGACGAGCGACTTGCCCGGTTCCAGGCGTGGGCAGCCGCGGCGCTCGAACGCATCACCACGGCCGAGCACCGAAAGGTAATTTCCCGCTTCGTCCGGTGGAACTTAGAAAAGCGGCTTCTATCGATGAGCCCGGTTACGGACTCTGCGTTCCTGCGGGCCAAGCAATCCCTCAGCGTCACAATCGAGTTCTGCAACTGGCTCGCCGCTGAACACGACACAGGTATGGACCAACTCACGCAAGCGCACATCGACCTATGGCAATCGACCGGACCAACCACCCGCGAACACATCGCCCGCTTCATCCGGTGGGCCATCAAGAGCAGGCTGATCTCCGCCGACCTCCAAGTGACACCACATCGCCGCGGGACGGCGCCGCGAATGCCGATCACCGAGCAGAACGCCGTCATAGAAATGGTCGCACATCAGCAGACACTCCATCCTCGTGATCGCCTCGCCGCCATCCTCGTCATCGTGTTCGCCCAACGGATCGAAGACGTCGCAGCGCTGACCTGGGACCGCGTGAGCATCACCGCCGAAGCCGCCACCATCACGCTCGCCGATACTCCGATCAAACTGCGACCGCCACTCGATGAGCCACTTAGGGCGCTGGCAGCCAGCAACTACAACAAACAGACCGCTGCACATCCGAAGTCTTGAGGGGGACCCGGTTTCTGGTCCAGTCGCTATGCGGCTTGGGGTTGGTGGGTCGTGGTCCACTGTAGGGCGAACTCGGCTGGGCTGAGTCCGCGGTGTGCTGAATGCGGTAGCGACGATCGCCAGCGCGACGGAGTCGGGCGCAGCGGGTCGTCGCCATCGGGCTAGCGACGATCGCCAGCGCGACGGAGTCGGGCGCAGCGGGTCGTCGCCATCGGGCTAGCGACGATCGCCAGCGCGACGGAGTCGGGCGCAGCGGGTCGTCGCCATCGGGCTAAGCAGGATTGAGCGGGACGGGCCCGGTCAGGCCGCGCAGTCGGTGCAGATCATCACACCGTTCTTCTCGCTGGCCAGACGGCTGCGGTGCTGAACCAGGAAACAGCTCGAGCAGGTGAACTCGTCGGCCTGCTTCGGCACGACACGCACCGACAGCTCTTCACCGGACAGGTCGGCGCCCGGCAGCTCGAACGACTCGGCCGATTCGGACTCGTCGACGTCGACCACAGCGGACTGCGCCTCGTTACGCCGCGCCTTGAGTTCCTCCAACGAATCCTCGGAAACGTCGTCGGTCTCGGTGCGCCGTGGGGCGTCGTAATCGGTAGCCATGGTCTTCTCCCCTCAAGTCCCCTCGAAACCCTGCGCGAGCTTTGTACCAGCGTCGAACGCATCCACCAAATGATTCGTGCCCGGATCGCGGTCAGATCAAGTGTGATTTGCGTCACATTACATTCCTGACCACGGTGATCGTCCCCGCGAGCGCCCTCTAGAGTGCGTACGTGGTCGCGCAAATCACTACCGGTTCCGAGTTCGACAAGCACGGTCGGCCGTTCCGGCGACGCAACAACCGACCGGCCGCCTACGCCTTGGCCGCGCTGGCGCTGCTCACCGCCGTGGCATGGGGGGTGGCCCTCACCCGGCCGGTCGACGTCCATGAAGTCGCGGTGTGCAATGCCCCGCCGGCGCCGAGCGAGCCCGCCCAGCCGCGGCTGGGCACTCAGGTGCCGCGCGCCGCGATGAGCAGCACCACCCCGGCCAAACTGGCCGACATCAAAGCCCGCGTCCTCAACGCCAGCGGCCGAGCCGGGCAGGCCGCCGATGTCGCCGACGCGCTGCGCGACGACGGCTTCCCCCAGCCGACCGCCGCCAACGACCCCATCTACGCCGAGGACCGGCTGGACTGCCAGGGCCAGATCCGCTTCGGCCCGGCGGGCCAGGCCGCCGCGGCAGCACTGTGGTTGGTGGCGCCGTGCACGGAACTGTTCCGCGACGACCGCCCCGACGATTCGGTGGATCTGGCGGTCGGCAGCGACTTCGTCAGCCTCTCCCACAGCGATGACATCGAGGCCGCGCTGGCCGGTCTGCGTCCAGACGCCACCGGGTTGCCCGACCCCGCGCTGCTGACCAAGATTCATTCCGGCACCTGCTGACGACCGATCGCCGACGAGGAGATCCGATGACCGGCACCGATCCCGTTCCAGCCCCGATCGAGGACCGTCCGATCGCCGGCGCACGGCGGCAGCGACGGGGCTTCGGCGTTGACGTGGGCGGCAGCGGCATCAAGGGTGGCGTCGTCGATCTGGACACCGGAGCGCTGATCGGTGAGCGGTTCAAGCTGCCCACGCCCAGCCCCGCCACACCGGTCTTGGTCGCCCAGACCGTCGCCGCGGTGGTCCGGGACTTCGGGTGGACCGGCCCACTGGGAGTCACCTATCCGGGCGTGGTGGTCAACGGTGTCGTGCAGACCGCCGCCAACGTCGACAAGTCCTGGATCGGGCTGAACGCGCAGGAGACGATCGCCGCCGAACTCGACGGCCAGCAGATCGTCATCCTCAACGACGCCGACGCCGCCGGGCTGGCCGAGGAGCGGTTCGGCGCAGGCAAGAACAACAGCGGCGTGGTCGTGTTGCTGACCTTCGGGACCGGGATCGGCTCGGCGGTGATCCACAACGGAAAGCTGCTGCCCAACACCGAACTCGGGCATATCGAGGTGGGCGGCAAAGAGGCCGAACACCGGGCCGCCGCGTCGGTCAAGGAACGCAAGAACTGGTCCATGGAGAAATGGGCCAAGCAGGTGACCATGGTGCTGATGGCGATCGAGGACGCGCTCTGCCCGGACCTGATCATCGTCGGGGGCGGTATCAGCCGTAAAGCCGATCGGTGGGTGCCACTGCTGGGCAACCGGACCCCGGTGGTCGCCGCGACACTGCAGAACACGGCGGGGATTGTCGGGGCCGCGATGGCGTCATCGACCGACGTGACCCGCTGAATAACGCCCGCTCGGCGATTACCGCCTCACCCTGTCGTTACAATGGTCGACGGCGGCCGCCTAACCGATAGCGGCGACTATCCCAGTTGATCACCAACTGAAATAGAGCCGACATTCGACATACCCGACACTTTCGGTTGCGCACGACGCTGCGACCCGAAAGTCAGTCCGACCGAAGGGGTGGACGTGGCAGCGAGCAAGGCACAGCCGGCGACTGAGGAGCCCAAGAAGGGCAGTGCCGCCAAGGCACCCGCCAAAGCCGCCGTGAAGTCGCCTGCGAAGGCTCCCGCCAAGCGGACCGCGGCCAAGGCCACCAAGGCAGCAGCGCCCGCCAAGAAGGCCACCAAGTCCACGGCGCGTGGCGCCGCCGCTGACGGCGCAGCCAAGCCGGCGACCCGGTCGACCCGGGGCCCGGCGAAGAAGGCCGCCAAGGCCACCAAGGCCGGCGCCAAGAACGCTGACGCCGACTTGGCGCCCGAGGATCTCGACACCGATGTAGAGCTGGACGGCGAGCCCGGTGCGGACGACATCGACGACGCCGACCTGAGCCTGGACGAACTCGACGAAGACGACACCGACTCGGCTGCCGAGGGCGAGGGCGCCGCGTCCAGCGCGTCGGCGGACTCGGCCGAGGACGGCGAGGAGGGCGATGACGACGAGATCGCCGAGCCCAGCGAGAAGGACAAGGCGTCTGGCGACTTCGTCTGGGACGAAGAGGAATCCGAGGCGCTGCGACAGGCTCGTAAAGACGCCGAGCTCACCGCCTCGGCCGACTCGGTGCGCGCCTACCTCAAGCAGATCGGCAAGGTCGCGCTGCTCAACGCCGAAGAGGAAGTCGAGCTGGCCAAGCGGATCGAAGCCGGCCTGTTCGCCACCCAGAAGATGGCCGAGCACACCGAAAAGGGCGAGAAGCTCGCGGTCGCCTACCGACGCGACATGGCGTGGATCTGTCGCGACGGCGACCGCGCCAAGAACCACCTGCTCGAGGCCAACCTGCGACTGGTGGTGTCGCTGGCCAAGCGTTACACCGGCCGCGGGATGGCGTTCCTGGACCTGATCCAAGAGGGCAACCTCGGTCTGATCCGCGCGGTGGAGAAGTTCGACTACACCAAGGGCTACAAGTTCTCCACCTACGCCACCTGGTGGATCCGCCAGGCCATCACCCGTGCCATGGCCGACCAAGCACGCACCATCCGTATCCCGGTGCACATGGTCGAGGTGATCAACAAGCTCGGCCGCATCCAGCGTGAGCTGCTGCAGGACCTGGGCCGCGAGCCCACCCCCGAGGAACTGGCCCGGGAGATGGACATCACCCCGGAGAAGGTTCTGGAGATCCAGCAGTACGCCCGCGAGCCCATCTCGCTGGACCAGACCATCGGCGACGAAGGCGACTCCCAGCTCGGTGACTTCATCGAGGACTCCGAGGCTGTAGTAGCCGTCGACGCCGTGTCGTTCACCTTGCTGCAAGACCAGCTGCAGTCGGTGCTCGAGACGCTCTCCGAGCGTGAGGCCGGCGTGGTGCGGCTGCGGTTCGGCCTCACCGACGGCCAGCCGCGCACCCTCGACGAGATCGGCCAGGTCTACGGCGTCACCCGCGAACGCATTCGTCAGATCGAGTCGAAGACGATGTCGAAACTCCGGCACCCCAGCCGGTCTCAGGTCCTCCGCGACTACCTCGACTAGCGCGCAGCGATATGGCCAAAACACCGCCGGCGGCAGTGCTCAGCGCCGTGAACGCGTTTCGTGGTGGTCTGCAGCGCCTACGCCAGGCCACCGTCCCTGCTCCCGTGGCCATCATGGAACTGGTGTTCGGCGGCTGGCTGACCCAGGCACTTGCCACCGCGGTGCGACTCGGTATTGCCGATGCGCTCAGTGACGGTCCGCTAACCGCCGACGAAGTCGCCCGCCGAGTGAATACCGACCCCCGTGCGACCTACCGGCTGATGCGCGCCTTGGCCAGCAACTCCGTGCTCAAACTGCGCCGGGACGGCCGGTTCGCGCTGACCCGCACCGGACGGGCGCTGGTCTCCGGCAACCCGGCCAGTGTGGCCCCGATGGTTACGTTCGTCGGCCACCCGGCGCACCGGGAACACTGGTCGAACCTTGAGCACTCCGTACGGACGGGCCAAACCGCCGTCAGCAAGGTTCGCGGCATGTCCTTCTTCGAGTACACCGACACCGACCCCGAACTGGCGCAGGTCTTCAACGACGCTATGACCGGGGCGTCCGCTGTCGCCATCGAAAGTGCTGTTCCAGCATACGATTTCAGCACCAGCAAGCTCATCGTGGACGTCGGCGGCGGGCACGGTGCGCTGCTGGCCGCGGTGCTGCGTCAGGCGCCCGACACCCGCGGCGTGTTGTTCGACCTACCGCAGGTGGTGGCTGGCGCCGAGGCAACGGTGGCGGACGTGGCGTCGCGCTGCGACATCCAGGGCGGGTCCTTCTTCGAATCGGTTCCCGCCGGCGGCGACACCTACCTGCTCAAGACCGTCATCCACGACTGGGACGACGAGCAGTCGTTGGCGATTCTGCGCAATGTCCGGGCCGCCATCGCACCCGGTGGCAAGGTGCTGCTGTTCGAGATGGTGCTGCCCGAGGGCGCTCCCGCCCACCTGGGTCTGGTGCTCGACCTGGAGATGCTGGTTGCTGCCGGCGGGCAAGAACGCACCCGAGGGGAGTACGCCGAGTTGCTGTCCCAGGCGGGATTCGAGCTGCAGCGCGTGGTGCCCACCACCAGCCCGCTGGCCATTGTCGAGGCCCGAGCGGTCTAACGACGCCCGCGCCGCGGCGTAGGATCGCCCAGCATGCCGACGGATGACACGTCGCAGGCGACTTTCGCCGCGTTGTTGAAGCGTGCTGCGACCCACGGCCACCGGGTGCCGCCCGAGGCCGATCTGGATCCCGCGGTATTCGACGCGATCAACGCGGTCGCCACCGCCTGGCCGCGAGTGCCCGCTGTTTTGATCAACAAGGCGCAAACCACGTTCGCCCGTAGCGAACTCACCCGGGCGTCGGCAGCCAAGCCGACGACCCCGTTCAATCTCAACCCGCCGGAGCGAACACACCATCCGGGCCGGGCCGATAATCACTAACACCGATCACCGCCGTGGTGGGCAACGGCCCGTACAGGTGCGGGAACAGCATGGCCGCCGGATCGCTCGGTACCCCGGGCTCCCAGCGCACCGGTGCGCCGACCTTAGCCGGATCCACCTGCAGCAACACCAGATCCGTGCAGCCCTGATACAGCCGATTCGCGGGCAGGTGCACCTGTTGCGGGGTTGACATGTGCACGAATCCCACGCTGTCCAACGACTCCGGACGCAGCACCCCGGATGCCTGCGCCTGCGCCCAGTCGCCGGCACTGCACAGGTGCACCAGCGCATCGGACGGGATCGGCGATCGAGTCATGGCACCGATCCTGCCGCACCGTCTCCCGGGGTGAGACACGACACAGCCGAACGGGGGAACAACGCCGAACGCGCAAGCGTCTGACACACTTGAGGACAACCGCGAGAACGGAGGAGCCCATGAACGCGACTCTGACCAGTCCCGAACTCACTCGGGCTGATCGATGCGACCGGTGCGGTGCCGCCGCACGGGTACGAGCCACGCTGCCCTCCGGTGCCGAACTTCTTTTCTGCCAGCATCACGCCAACGAGCACGAAGCCAAGCTGATCGAGCTGGCCGCCGTGATTCAGGTCAGCGCAGCGACTGAGGCGTAACCGGAGCCGGTACGCAACACGCCGTCTGCGCGATTGTGCAATAGCAGCACCCGTCAGGAATGCTGGGCTGGTCATGAGTGACCAGATCCCCAAACCTTCCCGTCATCACCTGCTCCGTATTGCACGTCGCACTCTGGTCAAGAGCTGGGACGATTCGATCTTCGCCGAATCGGCGCAAGCGGGATTCTGGTCGGTGTTGTCACTGCCACCGTTGCTGCTGGGAATGCTGGGAAGCCTGTCCTATGTGGCGCCGCTGTTCGGACCGGACACGCTGGCCACCATCCAGGACCGCCTGATCGGCATGGCCAGCAGCTTCTTCTCGAAGAACGTCGTGGTGGAAATCATCGAGCCGACCGTGCGGGACATCGTGGCCAACGCCCGCGGCGAGGTGGTCTCGCTGGGGTTCGTGATCTCGTTGTGGGCTGGTTCCTCGGCGATCTCGGCGTTCGTCGACTCGGTGGTCGAGGCGCACGATCAGACTCCGCTGCGGCATCCGGTGCGACAACGCTTCTTTGCCTTGGGTCTTTACGTCGCGATGCTGGTGATCGCCGTGGCCACCGCACCGTTGGCCGCACTGGGGCCGCACGCGGTAGCCGAGCACCTCCCGGCCCGATGGACCGACGTACTGCGGTTCGGCTACTACCCAGCCTTGGTGTTGGGCCTACTGCTGGCGGTGACGGTGCTCTATCGGGTGTCGCTGCCCAAGCCTCTGCCCTCGCATCGGCTGGTGTTCGGCGCACTGCTGGCCACCACGGTGTTCGTCGTGGCGACGATGGGGCTGCGGATCTACCTGCGTTACATCACCAGCACCGGCTACACCTATGGGGCGTTGGCGACGCCGATCGCCTTCCTGCTGTTCGCGTTCCTGCTGGGCTTCGCCATCATGTTGGGCGCAGAACTCAACGCCGCGGTCCAAGAGGAGTGGCCCGCGCAGGCCACTCACCTGCACCAGCTGCGTAGGTGGGTGGTATCGCGGGCCGGCCAGCCGGCCGAGACCCGCAATGCCACCGATCCGGTCAAGCGTGCTTGAGAGTGGCGTAGATCTTCTTGCAGTCCGGGCAGATCGGGGAGCCGGGCTTGGCCGACTTGGTCACCGGGAAGACCTCGCCGCAGAGCGCCACCACGTGGGTGCCCATGACCGCGCTCTCGGCGATCTTGTCCTTCTTGACGTAGTGGAAGTACTTCGGGGTGTCGCCGTCGGTCCCGTCATCGACGCGTTCCTCGGAATCGGTGCGTTCGAGGGTGTCGGTCTGTATGCCCATCTCCCCATTGTGCCCAGAATCGGGGATGATCCAAAACCCCTCGTGCCGTCGAATCGTTCGTGTGGGACAGTGGAGTGATGAAGCACGGCCCCGAGCTGGGTTTCGACGACGACGGCCGACCTATCCTGATCACAGCGGCTGCCCCGTCCTACGAGCAGCAGCATCGCGAACGGGTACGCAAGTACCTGACGCTGATGGCGTTCCGGGTGCCTGCCCTGATCCTGGCCGCGATCGCCTACGGAATATGGCACAACGGCCTGATTTCCGTGCTGATTCTGGTGGCGTCGATACCGCTGCCGTGGATGGCTGTACTTATTGCCAACGACCGGCCTCCCCGCAGCGCCGAAGAACCCCGCCGGTATGAAGCGGCACCCACTCATACACCGCTGTTTCCCACCGGCACCCGCCCCGCCCTGGAGCGGCACACACCCCCGGGATCGGGCGGCAGCACCACCGGCGAAGCGCCGTACGGTACCGGTTCTTAGCACATTCTCAAAGTCATTGCCGTATTTCCGCACGTCAAGTGGTGTGGAAAAGCGATCGGCCGGGAACTCTGCACGCGTGTCGGGCGTTGACACGTGTGACAGCAGAAGCCGATCAACGGGAGGCCGCAATGGCAAAGGCAGATGCCACCACCAGTCGGATCGACGGCGATCTGGACGCGCAGAGCCCAGCCGCAGATCTGGTGCGGGTGTACCTCAACGGGATCGGCAAGACAGCATTGCTCAATGCCGCCGATGAGGTAGAGCTGGCCAAACGGATCGAGGCCGGACTGTACGCCCAGCACCTGCTCGACACCCGCAAGCGTTTTGGCGAGAAGCGCAAGCGCGAGCTCGCCGCGGTGGTACGAGACGGCGAAGCCGCCCGCCGGCACCTGTTGGAGGCCAACCTGCGTCTGGTGGTCTCACTGGCCAAGCGCTACACCGGCCGGGGCATGCCACTTCTGGACCTGATCCAGGAAGGCAACCTGGGACTGATCCGGGCGATGGAGAAGTTCGACTACGCAAAGGGTTTCAAGTTCTCCACCTATGCGACCTGGTGGATCCGCCAGGCCATCACCCGTGGGATGGCGGATCAGAGCCGCACCATCCGGCTGCCGGTCCACTTGGTGGAACAGGTCAACAAGCTGGCCCGGATCAAGCGCGAGATGCACCAGCAGCTGGGCCGCGAGGCCACCGATGAGGAACTCGCCGCCGAGTCCGGCATTCCAGCGGAGAAAATCAACGACCTGCTCGAGCACAGCCGCGACCCGGTCAGCCTCGACATGCCGGTCGGCTCCGACGAAGAGGCTCCACTGGGCGATTTCATCGAGGACTCCGAGGCGATGTCGGCGGAGAACGCGGTGATCTCCGAGCTGCTGCACACCGACATCCGCAGTGTGCTGGCCACCCTCGACGAACGCGAGCACCAGGTGATCCGGCTGCGGTTCGGCCTCGACGACGGCCAGCCCCGCACGCTGGACCAGATCGGCAAGCTGTTCGGGCTGTCGCGCGAGCGGGTCCGCCAGATCGAGCGCGAGGTGATGGCCAAGCTGCGCCACGGCGAGCGTGCTGACCGGCTGCGCTCATACGCCAGCTGACACCGGCTTCGGGCCGCCTGTCCCCCGCTCCGGCGGGCCGCCGATCTCGGTGGCCCGCCGGACGTGGTTTGTCGCCGAAGCGCCGAACGTCGCTTGCTAACCGTCTCCGCCGCTGCCGAAGTAGACTCGGCTGCGACGGAAGGTGCCGAATGAATGACCTGGTTGATACCACCGAGATGTACCTCAGGACGATCTACGACCTCGAGGAAGAGGGTGTCACCCCGCTGCGGGCGCGGATAGCCGAGCGACTCGAGCAAAGCGGTCCGACCGTAAGCCAGACGGTGTCCCGGATGGAGCGCGACGGCTTGCTCAAAGTGGCCGGCGACCGGCACCTCGAATTGACCGAGAAAGGCCGGACCCTGGCCGTCTCGGTGATGCGCAAGCACCGGCTGGCTGAACGCCTGCTCGTCGACATCATTGGGCTGCCGCTGGAAGAGGTGCATGCCGAGGCCTGTCGCTGGGAACACGTGATGAGCGAGGACGTCGAGCGGCGCCTGGTTCAGGTACTGGACAACCCGACCACGTCGCCGTTCGGCAACCCCATCCCCGGCCTGCCGGACCTCGGCTTCGGCGCGGACTCCACCGGTTGGGATTCCGATCTGGCACGGCTGACCGAGTTGCCGGCCGGTTCGCCGGTGGCCGTGGTGGTGCGTCAGCTCACCGAGCACGTCCAGGGCGATGTCGACCTGATCACCCGGCTCAAGGAGGCCGGTGTGGTGCCCAACGCCAGGGTGACCGTGCAGGCCGATGGCGACGACGGCGTGACCATCGTGATCCCCGGCCACACCGACGTCAGCCTGCCCTACGAGATGGCGCATGCCGTGAAGGTCCAGAAGGTCTGAGCGACCCGCGAGTCAGCCAGCCTCAGCCCGCTTGCTGACCGAACCCCTGCCGCTGCGGCAGCTGCACCCCGATCTGCTGGGCCAGCCGATAGCCGGTGTCCGCCAGTCCGCGGATGTGCTCCGGCCGCAGCCCGGACTGCAAGGCCGTGTCGAGCAGCCCCGCCATCCGATGCCCTGGCTTGCCACGCAGGGCTGCTTCCAGTGACACCCCGGCCAGCGGGCCGTCGCCACGTGCGTAGGCGCTGAACGCCAGCAGGACCAATGCCTCGGCCCGCCACGGCTCGGGCAAGGCCCGGGCCAGCGCCGACCAAAGCCGCTCGGCTTCATCTGCACGCTCGCCGATTGCCAACGCGCACAGGGTGTCCCGGACAAGCACGTCGGTAAGCGGGCATCCGAGCCGGGCCAGCTCCGCAGCGGTGGGCTCCCAGCCGCCCGCCAGCGCGACGACAGCGTTCAGCACCTGCTCGACGTCGCGGCGGGCCCGATCCCGGGCATCGCCCTCCCCCGCCGTCCACTGCGCCGCACAGTCGTCGATCGCCGAGGCCACCGCGGCACAGCGGGCCGCGTCATCGGGGGCGATAACCGCCTGGAGGTCTGCTCGCCGGGCGTACAGCCGCCTGCCTTCCAGCACCGCAGCGGCCGCCAGCGGCGACGCCTCCGGGTCGTCGACCGGGCCTCCGACGCCGCAGCCGTCGGCGCAGTGCCACCGCCCCCCGTGGGCCACCTGGTCCACAACGTGCGCGCCGAGCAGCACGATGCCGTGGCCCGACAACTCCTGGCCCAGCGCGGCAATCAGCCGGCGGTGCTGGTCGTTGCAGACCGGGCAGCGCGCCCCCGCAGCGTCGACGATCACCGCGATGGCTGCGGCCGGGGTAGCGGCCGCCGCGACGTCGGCGAGCCGGCCCACGGTGTCCATGAGGGTGTCGAACAGATCGACCCGTAGCACCGAGCCCAGTTCGTCCCCATCGAGCGCCACCAGGATCAGGGATTTCTCGGGCACGAAGCCGAGGATGGCCGGCAGCGCAGCGATGAGGGCTCCGGGCCGATTCAGCGTGAATTCCGGTTGCTTGGTTGTCATGGCGGCAACGTTGACGACCACCCCCGTCATCGGGGGCGCGCGCAACCCTGCCCGGCCATCAGGTTGGGGATGAACCGCCAACTGTGAACAGATGGTGTTCGAGATGCATGAGCTGGCGAATGGGCGTAAGTGTCTGTGTCATGGATGCGAAGCGCGAGTACGACATCATCGTGATCGGTTCAGGTCCAGGAGGGCAGAAGGCCGCCATCGCCTCGGCCAAACTCGGCAAGTCGGTCGCGGTGGTCGAACGCGGCCGGATGATCGGCGGGGTCTGCGTGAACACCGGCACCATACCGTCCAAGACGCTGCGCGAGGCGGTGCTCTACCTGACCGGGATGAACCAGCGCGACCTCTACGGCGCCAGCTACCGGGTCAAGGACAAGATCACGCCCGCGGATCTGTTGGCCCGCACCCAGCATGTGATCGGCAAGGAAACCGAGGTGGTGCGCAACCAGTTGATGCGCAATCGCGTCGACCTGATCCTGGGACACGGCCGGTTCATCGACCCGCACACGATCGTGGTCGACGGCCATGGCGGCACCGAAAAGACCACGATCACAGGCGATTACATCGTGATCGCCACCGGAACCAAGCCGGTCCGCCCCGCCGGCGTCACGTTCGACGAGGAAAGGGTGCTGGACTCCGACGGGATCCTCGACCTGCGATTCATCCCGGCCTCGATGGTGGTCGTCGGCGCCGGTGTGATCGGCATCGAGTACGCCTCGATGTTCGCCGCGCTGGGCACCCGGGTGACGGTGGTGGAGAAACGAGACTCGATGCTGGAGTTCTGCGACCCGGAGGTTGTCGAAGCCCTGCGTTTTCACCTGCGCGACCTGGCCGTCACCTTCCGGTTCGGCGAAGAGGTGACCGCCGTCGACGTCAGCTCCAGCGGCACTGTCACCACGTTGGCCAGCGGCAAGCAGATCCCCGCCGAGACGGTGATGTACTCGGCCGGCCGCCAAGGCCATACCGCCCACCTCGACTTGGCCAACGCCGGCCTGGCCACCGACGAGCGGGGCCGCATCGTCGTCGACGATATGTTTCAGACCTCGATCAAGCACATCTATGCCGTCGGTGATGTGATCGGTTTCCCGGCCCTGGCGGCGACGTCGATGGAACAGGGCCGACTGGCCGCCTACCACGCGTTCGGCGAGCCGACCGATGGGATCACCGACCTGCAGCCGATAGGGATCTACTCGATCCCGGAGGTCTCCTATGTGGGGGCGACCGAATTGGAACTGACCCGCAGCGCGATCCCCTACGAGGTGGGCGTGGCCCGGTATCGCGAGCTGGCTCGCGGCCAGATCGCCGGGGACTCCTACGGGATGCTCAAGCTGCTGGTGTCCACGACCGATCTGAAACTGCTCGGCGTGCACATCTTCGGGACCAACGCGACCGAGATGGTGCACATCGGCCAGGCCGTCATGGGCTGCGGCGGCACGGTGGAATACCTGGTGGACGCCGTCTTCAACTACCCGACGTTCTCCGAGGCATACAAGAACGCCGCACTGGACGTGATGAATAAAATGCGGGCCCTGCAGCAATTCCGCAGTTGAGGCGCCGCCGGAAACCTTTTCCTCGCTCAGCGAACGCCCACGGCGCCGCGGAATTCCGACGGTGCTCCCGTACGTTGTGCAGCACATGCGCGCACCGTTTTCGGCGTGCGGCCCCCGGTGGGGGAAAATGGACGGTGCGATCCATTGCGATCTGCACAACAAGGAGGCGAAGGCGATGGCCGACTACCCGGATAACGGTCCCGACCGGGACCGGCACTATCAGGTCGAGCAGAGCGGCATGTACGAGCTGGAGGTGCCGGCGCCACAGCTGATGTCGGCGGACGGCGAGGGACCGGTCCTGATCCACGCCTTGGAGGGCTTCTCGGACGCGGGCCACGCAATCCGGCTGGCAGCCAAGCACCTCAAGAGCAACCTGGACAGTGAGTTGGTGGCGTCGTTCGCGATCGATGACCTGCTCGACTACCGCTCGCGGCGGCCGCTGATGACGTTCAAGTCCGACCACTTCACCCACTACACCGAACCCGAGCTGAGCCTGCACGCGTTGCGGGACAGTGCGGGCACCCCGTTTCTGCTGTTGGCCGGCATGGAGCCCGACCTGAAGTGGGAGCGGTTCATCACCGCGGTGCGACTGTTGGCCGAGCAGCTCGGGGTGCGCCGAACCATCGGCTTGGGCACCATCCCGATGGCCGTCCCCCACACCCGGCCAGTGACACTGACCGCACATTCCAACAATCGCGACCTGATCAGCGAATTCACCCCGTGGATCACCGAGGTTCAGGTTCCCGGCAGTGCGTCCAACCTGCTGGAGTACCGGATGGCTCAGCACGGCCATGAGGTCGTCGGCTTCACGGTGCATGTGCCGCACTACGTGGCCCAGACCGACTACCCCGAAGCCGCCGAAGCGCTGCTCAAGCAAGCCGCCCAGACCGGCGCGCTGGAGCTGCCGCTGAGCGACCTCCGCGACTCCGCGGCCGAGATCCGGGCCAAGATCGACCAGCAGGTCGAAGCAAGCGCTGAAGTGGCCCAAGTGGTGACGGCCCTGGAACGCCAGTACGACGCATTCCTCACCGCCCAGGAGAATCGCTCACTGCTGTCCCGCGACGAGGAGCTGCCCAGCGCCGACGAGCTCGGTGCCGAGTTCGAGCGTTTCCTGGCGCAGGAGGCGAAGAAGAACATCGACGGCGACGACTGAGGTCCGGGCTACCCGGTTCGACGAAGCGTGGCGGTGAGATGGTTCTGCGCGGGCTGGCCGACTGCGCCCATGTCCAGCGTGTAGGACAACTCATCGCCGTCGAGGCGATAGTGGCGGCTCAGGACGGTCACTTCTTTGGCCGTCGGCGCCAACCCGATCGTGGGTGCGGACATCTGCAGTTCCACGCCGTCGGCGGTGACCGTGTAGCTGCCTACCTCGATCTCGGTGATGCCGCTGGGGTGCGCCAGCACCCACTCGATCTGACCGGGTTGCGGCACCCGCAGGTAGCCGGCTTCGGCATGCAGCGGCAGGCCCTCGGCGGGCGACTTGGTCTTCTGCCCGTAGACCAGGAACGGTTTGCCGACGTGTGAGAACACCACCTCTTCGAGGTAGTCGAATGACGCGATCGTGGGATACACCCCGGATCCCCGGCCTGACCAGGTGCCCAACAGCGGGGCTAGCTCCACAAGGTTCGGATGCAACTCGGGTGCCATGCCGCCAGCGTAGTGCGCGGTGGCGCCGGCACGGCTCAACTTGTGCTAGGCATCTCGCGGTGTTCGCGCAGGGCCTCGATCTCCCGCTCGAAGTCGGCGGCCGAGGAGAAGGACCGGTACACCGAGGCGAATCGCAGATAGGCCACTTCGTCGAGTTCGCGCAGTGGACCCAGGATCGCCAGCCCCACCTCGTGGCTGGGAATCTCCGGCGAACCTGCCGCTCTCACAGCGTCTTCCACCTGCTGAGCCAGCAGATTCAGCGCATCGTCATCGACCTGGCGGCCCTGACAAGCTCGGCGCACGCCGCGCATGACCTTCTCCCGGCTGAACGGCTCGGTGACGCCACTGCGTTTGACCACGGCCAGCACTGCGGTTTCCACCGTGGAGAAACGGCGGCCGCATTCCGGACAGGACCGTCGGCGCCGAATAGCCTGGCCTTCGTCGGCTTCGCGGGAATCCACCACCCGGGAGTCTGGATGGCGACAAAACGGGCAGTGCATTGCCGCTCCTTCGCCGTGCCGGAAACCCGCGCCCTCAGACAGCTGGGGCACCGTGGGCCATTGGGACAACTGCGAGCGTACCTGCGCGGGCTTCCGGCGGCGCCGCGCAGTGGCCGCAACCGGCGGCCGAACCGACACGGCGACCTCAGCCCAGCGGCGCGATCAGCGTCTGGCCGGCGACCAGGGCCACCGACTCCAGGCTGTTGAGCTCGCGAATGCGCTCGATGACCTGTCCGGCCGGCGCGTCCGGTGCGACGCGGGCCGCCAGGTGCGCCAGGCTCTCCCCACTCTGGACACGCACCACGCCGAGCTGGTCTGGCACCGCGGAGGTACTGCCGGCTGCTGCCGCGCCGAACTGGGCGATCAGCCCGAGCCACACAGTGATCCCGGCGGCGACCAGAGCCAGCACGACGGTGGTCGCCGGGGTGATGGCCTTGACGGTCTGCGGCCGGTGCGGCGCACGGGACATCAGTACCCCGGAACCACGGTGCCGTAGCGCGGCCCCGCCCGGCCGCTGCCGGACCAGCCGTGCCGGCTGAGTGCGGATCGGGTAGGCGCGACCCGAGGTCCGCGGACCGCGATGCACCTGGCCCCGCTCGGCGCGGGCCGGCGCGAACGTCGGGGCGATCGTGTCGATGAGCATCATGTGCGGTTCTCCCTCACTCGGCGCCGGCGACCCTGTTCGCTCGACTGTTCGAATACTAATCGATCGTACGTTCGACATCCGAACATGTGATCGAAATGTTGTCGAAAATATTAGCGAACGGGTCCGACAAGTCGTCGACACTTTCGAACGCCCGCGCGACACACCTCGAACACATGTTTGATTAACCGCAGCTATGCGACTAGATTTGCCCCCATGAGTGACAGCAGCAGTAACCCAGCGGGTCCGGACTCAGCGCTGACCGCCCGGCAGCGCACGATCCTGAACGTCATCCGCGCTTCGGTGAACGAGCGGGGTTACCCGCCGAGCATCCGCGAGATCGGCGACGCCGTCGGACTGACCTCGACCTCCTCGGTTGCTCACCAGCTGCGCACGCTCGAACGCAAGGGCTATCTGCGCCGTGACCCCAACCGTCCCCGCGCGGTCGACGTCCGTGGCCAGGACGACATGGCCGGCGCCGTCGAGGCCGTGCAGCGCACCGAGTTCGCCGGTTCGGATGCGCTGCCCGAGCCCGCTTTCATTCCGGTTCTGGGCCGGATCGCGGCCGGCGGGCCGATCCTGGCCGAGGAAGCCGTCGAGGATGTCTTCCCGCTCCCCCGCGAGCTGGTCGGTGACGGTGAACTGTTCTTGCTCAAGGTGGTCGGCGAATCGATGGTGGACGCCGCGATCTGCGACGGCGACTGGGTTGTGGTGCGCCAGCAGAACGTCGCCGACAACGGCGACATCGTGGCCGCAATGATCGATGGCGAGGCGACCGTCAAGACGTTCAAACGCACCGGCGGTCAGGTCTGGCTGATGCCGCACAACCCCATTTTCGATCCCATACCCGGCAACGATGCGGTGGTGCTGGGCAAGGTCGTGACCGTCATCCGCAAGGTCTGATCATGTTCGCGCCGTGCCCACCGTTCGATGCGGAGTCGGCGCGACACAAGGTGTCAGCCGCGGAGGACGCCTGGAATACCCGAGATCCCGCACGTGTGGTGCTGGCCTACACCGAGGACTCGGCGTGGCGCAACCGGGGCGAATTCCTCACCGGGCACGCGGAGATCGAAGCATTTCTGCGACGCAAGTGGGCCGCCGAACGCGACTACGCACTACGCACTACGCAAAGAGCTGTGGTGCTACCAGGTCCCGATTACCGCGGCGCAGCGGCGCCTCTTCGGCCCGCGCCCGCAACGCGAACGCGACCTGCCGCTGCCGCCGCGGTGATCAGCCGGCCCTGGTGAAGCCGTTGAGCCGCGCCGCATCCTCGGTGGCGAACCAGATCTCGGCGAGGGTGTCGTCATATAGGGCGTTCTGCGGGGTGTAGTAGAGCCCCGAGCCGATGTTCGCCTTGATCGGGTAGCCGTTCGGCTGCTGGTATGGGTCGTCCAGCGGCAGGTGCATCACCGGGTGCACCGATTCGTCGATGCCGAAGTTGCGCGGTTCGCCACCACCTCCGAAGGTGCGAGTGTCCGTGCCACCGCCGAACCTGCGGGGTTCGGCGACAGCGCCGAACCCGCGTGGGTCCGCCCCGGTACCGCCGTGCCCCACGGCATGCCGACCGGTGCCGAAGTCTTCTTCGGTCACCACCCGGGTGGGGGCGGTGTCGGTGTCGTCATCGTCGTCGACCTCCGCCTCGCTCTCGTGCTCGCCGTAGTGCAGCCACGGCGCATCCGGAATCGATGAGACGGGCAGTTCAGGCTCGGACGCGTACGGCGATGCGGAGGCGCCGTAGCGACTCGGCAGCCGGACGGTGCCCTCGTTCTCGCGGTGATCTTCGCGGTGGTCTTCGCGCCGGTCGTGGTGGGCCCACTGCTCGTCATCGTCGTCGTAGTCGTCGGCGACCGGGGCCGGCACTGCAACCGGTGAACCCGGCAGCACAGCGGCCGGCCGACGCCGCTGCCACCACATCGCGGCCCCGGCCAGGGCGCCCAGCACTGCCAGCACCACCACCGGGATCAGCACCCACATCCAGTTCCAGTGCGTCTCCTTGGCCACGCCGGTCGAGGTCGACTTGCTGCCGTCGGGCAGGTTCGTGCCGGGAATCTGCAGGCCCGACAGGCCTTGTGCCAGCTCCGCCGGTTCGGTGCTGTACGTGTTGTTCGCCTGATTCCAGGCGATCGATCCGCCGGTGAACTTCTGCGACACCACGTCGCCTTCGACGGTCTGGTCACCCACCGGGGCGCCCAGCTTTCCGGAAGCTCCGTCGAGCTTGTCCCAGGCCGACTTCATCGCCCCTCGCACCACGAAGGCGCCGTTGTCGGGGCTGAAGAAGATCACCGGCTCGTCGTCGGCGGCGAACGAATTGAACTTGCTGCCCGGGATCGCTCCGTCAGCCGTGCCCGTGATCGGGAAGCCGAGGTCGCTGCCGGCCGGGCCGCCCAGCGACTCGTACTTGGCCAGCACGTCGCCTAGGACCGCGTTAGCTCCGGTGACCGGGCTGAAATAGACCTTGCCGTGGGCGAAGTCCTGACCCACGCCGCCGTTGTCGCCTATCGCGTACTGGTCGCCCTGCTTGGCCCCAAGTGCGCCGGCGGGCCCGCCAGCGCTGCGCCAGGCCTGATCGATGGCCGCGGTCGGGTCGACCTGGGCCTGCACATCAGCCAGCTGCGCCGCCAGCTCCGGCGGAACCGTGGTGAACGTCCTGGTCGCACTGTCAAAGGACAGCGTCCCGGCGCTGAACTTCTGGGTGACGACAGCACCGTCGTAGCTCTCGTCCTCGACCGGGACCCCGAGCGCTCCGGTGGAGCTGCCCAGCTTGTCCCAGCCGGCATTGATGGGTCCGCGCACCACGTGAGCGCCGTGCTCGGGCGTCCAGAAGATCACCGGGTTGTCGGGTCCGGACAGGATGGCCACCCGGCTGTCGGGAACCAGCCCGGGCACCTCGTCGCTGCTGGGGAAGCCGAGGTCGTTGTCGGCCGCACCGCCCAATGCCTCGTACTTGTCCAGGATCGCCCCGTAAAGCGCCTTGGCGCCGGTCTCCGGGGTGAAGAAGATGGTGCCGCCCGCGAAGTCCTGGGCGAATCCGACACCGGCCGGGTGCACGTCCCCCTTGGGTGCACCCAGCGGCGACCCGTCGCCGCCGGCCGCCTGCCATGCCGCCGTGATGGCGTCGTGGGCATCGCCGTCGGGCGTCGCCGCAGCGGTCTGCACCGACAAGAGCACGGTGACCGTCGCCGCCAGGCCGAGCGCCATGCGCACCGCCGTCTTGCCGAACCGATCTTTCCGACTAGTCACCAGCCCTCCCAGGCATCTTTATCGACATTATCGACGCAAATGTTTCCGGCATAGACTTTCCCGCAATCGGCCCGAGTTTCGAAGCCAAGTCATCGATATTGCGGAAACAGATACCCACCCGATGCTGAAATGATGCAAAGGCCGCTGCCCTGAACGGAACGAGGGGCGCTACCAAACATGCAGGTAGCGCCCCTTGCAGCGCCCGATCGGGGCGCCAAATCGTTGCCGATTGCTTCAGCTAGACGCCGAGGCTGCGGCCGATGATCTCTTTCATGATCTCGGTCGTCCCGCCGTAAATGGTCTGAACGCGGGCATCCAGATAAGCCCGCGCGACCGGGTATTCGCGCATGTAGCCGTATCCACCGTGCAGCTGCAGGCAGCGGTCGATCAGGTGCACCTGCTTCTCGGTGGAATACCACTTGGCCATCGCGGCCTGCTCGACGGTCAGCTTCTTGTCCAGGTGCAGCTTCACAAACTCGTCGACCATCATCCGCACCACGGTGGCCTCGGTGGCCAGCTCGGCCAGTAAGAAACGGCTGTTCTGGAAGCTGCCGATCGGCTTGCCGAACGCCTTGCGCTCCTTGGTGTACTGGATCGTCTGGTCCAGCACCGCCTCCATGGCGCCGGCGGCCATGATCGCGATCGAGATCCGCTCCTGCGGCAGGTTCTGCATCAGGTAGATGAACCCCATGCCCTCCTCACCAAGCAGATTCTCCACCGGCACGTGTACGTCGGTGAAGGACAGCTCGGCGGTGTCCTGGGCGTCCAAACCGATCTTGTCCAGGTGACGACCGCGCTCGAAACCCTCCATCCCGCGCTCCACGACCAGCAGGGAGAAGCCCTGCGCGCCCTTCTCGGGGTCGGTCTGAGCAACGACGATCACCAGATCGGAGTGGATGCCGTTGGTGATGAACGTCTTGGAGCCGTTGAGCACGTAGTGGTCGCCCTGCTTGACCGCGCGGGTCTTAATGCCCTGCAGGTCGCTGCCAGTGCCCGGCTCGGTCATCGCGATCGCGGTGATCAGCTCACCGGTGCAGAACTTCGGCAACCAGCGCTGCTTCTGCTCCTCATTGCACAGTTCCAGCAGGTAGGGCGCGCAGACGTCGTTGTGCAGGCTGAAGCCCAACCCGCTGTAGCGGCCCGCGGTGACTTCCTCGGTGATGATCGTGTTGTAGCGGAAGTCCGGGTTGCCGCCACCGCCGTACTCCTCGGGCACCGCCATGCCCAAGAAGCCCTGTTTGCCGGCTTCGAGCCACACCGAGCGGTCGACGATCTTGGCCTTCTCCCACTCCTCCTGGTAGGGCGCGGCGTGGCGATCCAGGAAGGCCCGGAACGACTCCCGGAAAAGCTCGTGTTCGGGATCGAACAGGGTTCGCTGGTACTTGACTGCGGCACTCATTGCCTGACCTCCGGTCGACGGATCTTTCCGACGAGAATAGACCAACCGGATGGTTGGGCGACGCAGCGGTGGGTACCGGCGCTAGCGCGCTACCCCACCCTGTCGGCGCTGTCCAGTACCGCCCCGCTGCCGACGCCGGCCGTCGGCCTGCGAAGCCGGCTGCGCAGCGCCGCTGCTGCCGCCACGACGGCGCCGCGGACGGCCGGACTGACCCGGTGAGGTCTGGCCCGGCGAACTCTTGGCGCGGGCCGGCGGAGCGGCCTTCGGGGCCACCGGAGCGGGCGCCCGCAACGGAGCTACCTCCCCCACCAACTCCAACACCGAAGCGGAATCGGCCGCCACCTGTTGCGGGGCGGCGCTGATCCCCGCACGGCGCAGCAGCACCTGGGTCTCGCGGCGCTGCTCGGGCAGGACCACGGTGACGACGTCCCCGGCGCTGCCGGCGCGTGCCGTACGCCCGGAACGGTGCAAGTAAGCCTTGTGCTCGGCGGGCGGGTCCACGTGGACCACCAGTTCGACCTCGTCGACGTGCACGCCGCGGGCCGCGATGTCGGTGGCCACCAGAACCCGGACATCCCCGTCGGCGAATGCCGCGAGATTGCGCTCACGGGCAGGCTGCGACAGGTTGCCGTGCAGGTCGACCGACGGAACTCCGGATTCGGTGAGCTGGCGGGCCAGTTTCCGGGCCTGATGTTTGGTGCGCAGGAACAGGATTCGCCGGCCGGTGCCCGAAGCTAGCAGCTGCACCAAGTCCTTCTTGTCCTGCAAGCCGGAGACGTGGAACACGTGATGAGTCATTGCCGGGGGCGGTGCGTCGAGTTCATCGACGGAGTGCGACACCGGATTCCGCAGAAAGCGCCGAACCAGCTTGTCGACCCCGTTGTCCAGCGTCGCCGAAAACAGCAGTCGTTGACCGGTTTCGGCGGTGGCGGCCAGAATGCGGGTCACGCCGGGCAGGAAGCCCAGGTCGGCCATGTGATCCGCCTCGTCCAGCACGGCAATGCGTACCGCGTCCAGCGTGATCAGCCGCTGCTTCATCAGATCCTCGAGCCGTCCGGGGCAGGCCACCACGATATCGACGCCGGCGTTGAGCGCGGCCACCTGACGGTTCTGCGACACCCCGCCAAAGATGGTGGTCACCGTCAGGCCGCTCGCGGCCGCCAGCGGCTCCAGGGTTGCGGTGATCTGGGTCGCCAGCTCCCGGGTGGGCGCCAGCACCAGGCCACTCGGCCGGGCCCGGTGGCGCTTCTCGCCGGCCAGGCGAACGACTAGCGGCAATGAGAAGGCCAGCGTCTTTCCGCTGCCGGTCTTGCCCCGGCCCAGCACATCACGGCCGGCCAGACTGTCCGGCAACGTTGCGACCTGAATGGGAAACGGTGCGGCAATACCGCGATTGGCGAGCACACTGACAAGTTCAGCGGGCACGCCGAGTTCGGCGAATGAATTGGTGGTCATGACATGCCTTTCCGGCATCGGCTGTGCCACAGCGGCCGTCACGACGGACCTATCTGTCTGCAACACAGAGTTGGCGAGATTGCCTGTTGGCAATAGCGATCGCCGCGAGAAGAGCTTCACACGCCAGCTGAATCGGCATCTGGGGCCGGACGGCGGTGAGTAAGCGTTCCACGACGCGTGAGCACCAGCCTATAGCACCGGCGCGGCAATGCCTAAAATGCGGCGAATTCCCGAAGACTGGCAGCCAATGCCGCGGGAACCCGCGCGCGGATTCGGGTACCGCCCTCGCCGTGCTCGGCCTGCTGAACTCGACCATGTTCGTGCACTCTGGCTACCAAATCGCCACGACCGTAAGGGATGACGACATCGACTGCGGTGTCGACCGGCGCCACCAATTGACCCATCCGTTGGCGCAGCGCATCAATGCCTTCACCGGTGTGCGCTGAGACGAACACGGCTTCGGGCAAAGCACGTCGAAGTTGGGCCAACGCCAGATCTCCCGCGGCGTCAATCTTGTTGACCACCAACAGTTCCGGAGCACGCTGACCACTCGGGCCGGAATCGTGCTCGGCGATGACTTCAGAGATCACCTCGCGTACCGCGCTGATCTGCGCCAGTGGCGCCGGGTCGGAACCGTCGACCACATGCACCAGCAGGTCGGCGTCGGCGACTTCCTCCAGCGTGGAACGGAAGGCCTCCACCAACTGGGTGGGCAGGTGCCGCACGAAGCCGACTGTGTCGGTCAACACAACGGGGCGGGCCAATTTTGTTCCGGGGTCGAACTCTCCACGTCGCGTGGTCGGTTCCAATGTGGCGAACAGCGCGTCCTGAACCAGGACTCCGGCACCGGTCAGCGCGTTGAGCAGACTGGACTTGCCGGCGTTGGTGTAGCCGACGATCGCCACCGAAGGGACGTCACTGTGCCGCCGGCGGCTGCGCTGGGTGTCACGCACCTGCTTCATCGCTTTGATCTCGCGGCGCAGCTTGGACATCCGTTCCCGGATCCGGCGCCGGTCGGTTTCGATCTTGGTCTCACCGGGACCGCGGGTGCCTACTCCACCGCCGGCGCCGCCGGCCCGCCCACCGGCCTGCCGTGACATCGACTCACCCCAGCCGCGCAGCCGCGGCAGCATGTACTGCATCTGCGCGAGCGCCACCTGCGCCTTGCCTTCGGCGCTGGTGGCGTGCTGGGCAAAGATGTCGAGAATCAGCGCGGTGCGGTCGATCACCTTGACCTTGACCGCCTTTTCCAACGCGGTCAGCTGTGCTGGGGACAGTTCGCCATCGCAGATGACGGTGTCGGCTCCGGTGGCCAGCACCATCTCGCGTAATTCCTGAGCCTTGCCGGAGCCGATATAGGTGGCCGGGTCGGGCCGTTCGCGACGTTGGATCAGGCCTTCGAGCACCTCCGAACCGGCGGTTTCGGCCAGCGCCGCCAGTTCCACCATGCTGGCGTCGGCCTCGGCGGCGGTGCCCTCGGTCCACACTCCGACCAGCACCACCTTTTCCAGGCGCAGTTGGCGGTATTCGACCTCGGAGATGTCGGCGAGTTCGGTGGACAGCCCGGCGACACGGCGCAGTGCTGCGCGGTCGTCGAGGTTCAGCTCACCGGTGCTGGGCTGCGGCCTCGAGTCGGGATAGCTCACTGCGCCGCCCACCACCTCGGGGCGATGTCGCCACGCGCCACCAGTTCCGACGGACCCCGCAAGTAGCTGCCGGCCTCGGTGACGGTGACGCTGACCTGCCCGCCGGGGATGTTGACCCGCAGCGTGCCGGTCGAGACTCCGGTATGGGCCAGGGCCGCCACCGCGGCAGCCACCGTGCCGGTGCCGCACGAGCGGGTCTCGCCGACGCCGCGCTCATGCACCCGCATCGCTACCGCGCCGTCACGCGGCGCGGTCAGAATCTCCACGTTCACCCCGTTCGGGAACTGGGCGGTGTCGAACCACACCGGCGCCCCGACATCCAGGGCGGCCAGATCGGCCTCCGACAACCCGGGATCCACACAGGCCAGATGCGGATTGCCGACGTCGACGCCGAGGCCCGCGAACCGGCGTCCGCCGACCAGCGCCTCGAATGCCGGCCCCGAGCTGCCCAACAGGTTCGGTTTGCCCATGTCGACGGTGACCTCGGCGTGCACGTCGTCGGCATGGTGCACGATCACCGGTCGCGGCCCGGCCAGCGAGCCGACGACGAACTCGTCGGCCGATTCCAGGCCGGCGGCCCGCAGGTAGTGCGCGAAGACCCGGACTCCGTTGCCGCACATCTCGGCCACCGAGCCGTCGGCGTTGCGGTAGTCCATGAACCAATCGGCATCCGCCACCCCTTCAGGCAGCTGCTCGAGCACCCCGGCGTTCGCCGCCGCACCGGCGGTGGTGACCCGCAACAGACCGTCGGCGCCCAGGCCGCGGCGGCGATCGCACAGCGCGGCCACCGCGGCCGGGGTCAGCTCCAGTGCCGCGTCCAGGTCCGGCAGCAACACGAAGTCGTTCTGGGTGCCGTGGCCCTTGGCGAAAAGCATGTGCTCAGGATACGTGCCGCATCGCGGCCAGCGCCGCGTCGAGCAGGCCACCGGCGGCGGCATCGAGCCATTGGGTGCGATGGTCACGGCGGAACCAGGATCGCTGCCGGCGCACGTAGCGGCGGGTTCCGATGAACGTCTGCTCCTGGGCAGCCGCGAGATCCCGGTCGTCGCCGCCCGCATCAAGGGCGGCGATCACCTGGGCGTAGCCCAGCGCTCTGGCGGCGGTGACCCCGTCCCGCAAGCCCGACTGCAGCAGTCCTTCGACTTCGGCGACCAGCCCCTGGGCAAACATCGTGTTGGTGCGTGCGGCCAGTCTCTCATCGAGAATTGCTGTGTCGCAGTCCAATCCGAGGATCACGGTGTCCCAGCGCGGCGCTCCGATGGTGGGAGCGGAGGCGGCGAACGGCGCTCCGGTCAGTTCCACCACTTCCAGCGCCCGCACGATGCGTCTGCCGTCGGTGGGCAGGATCGCCGCGGCGGCCGCAGGGTCGGCGCCCGCCAGTTCGGCATGCATCGCGGCAACTCCGACCTCGGCCAACCGCTGTTCGTAGCGGGCCCGCACCACCGGATCGGTGGCCGGGAACGACCAGTCGTCGAGCAGGGCCTGCAGGTAGAGCATCGACCCGCCCACGATGATCGGCACCGCGCCGCGGCCCAGGATCGCCTCGACGTCCGCCGCCGCGGCCTGTTGATAGCGGGCCACCGTCGCGGTCTGTACGACGTCGAGCACGTCGAGTTGGTGATGCGGAATGCCGCCGCGCTCGCCCGGCGGCAGTTTGGCGGTGCCGATGTCCATGCCGCGGTAGAGCTGCATGGCGTCGGCGTTCACGATCTCGCCGCCCAGCCGCGCGGCTAGGTCCAGCGCCAGTTGTGATTTGCCCGTCCCGGTGGGCCCAACGACTGCGATCGGCCTCACGGCTGCCAGACCCCCACGAAGTAGCCGACCCCGTACGGGGCGTCCCGGTAGAGCTGTGTGACGCCGCGCGGCGCGGTTCCGAGCAGCCCGGCCAGAGCCGCGAACCCCGCCCGGCCGACGATCTGCGGGGGCAACCCGGTCAATGCGGCGACGTCGCCGCCGGCCAGAGCATCGTCCAGGGCGCGCTGGCATTCGACGTCGCCCGGGTGGTGCCCACCCGGAGCGGACGGGGTCAAAGTGTTGGCGCCGTCGGCAACCAGCAGCACGCCGGTGAGCTCGGCCGCGTGGTCGATCTCGGCGCGCAGGCGCCTACCGGTGTCCGGCGCCGTCTCCGGATCGGCGCAACAGTGCACCACTGCCTCGGCGTCGGGAAAGACCTGACCTCGCACCCATCCGGCGATCAACGCGGGCAACGGCAGATCAACAGGATTGGGGGCGGCCGGTGCCAGCCGCACCGCCACATCGGCGCCGAATCCGGCGAAAGTGCCGTTGCTCTCGGCCCCGTACACCGCATCCGGCCCGGCCCCGAGGACCACCCAGCGCGTCGGCAGCGCCCGGGCAGCGGTCAGCGCTGCGGCCCGCAACTCAGCGGCTTCGGCGGCGGTGCCGGCCAGCTCGGGCACCAGCACCGGCGCCGACGGCATGATCGCTATCGGTCCCAGCACGGCACCCAAGCTAGCTGTTGGTCGGCGCAGCCACCGGCTCGGCCAGGTCGGCGCCGGCATCGGCGACGATGGTGGCGGCCTCGCCGCGGGCCAGTGCCGCCGTGGCGATCACGATCAGCACCACCCCGATGATCACCGCGACGTCCTCTGTCCCGCCGGCCTGAATGGTCTCGTTGAGCAGCAGGACGCCCAGCGCACTGGCCACCAACGGTTTGGCCACGGTCATCGTCGGCATGGACGCGGTCAGCGCACCGGCACGAAACGCCGACTGCTGGAAGATCATCCCGGCCAGCGTCGCCACCAGCCAGGGCACCAGCGCCGGCGCCCGCAGCACCGCGCCGATGCCGTCGGCTTTGAGCACCTCCACCAGAACCTTCGTCAGCAGGGCGAACACCGCCAGCGAGGTGCCGGCCACCACCGCCAGCAGCACCGCGGCCGCCGGCCGGCCCTTGTAGATCCGGGCGGCCAGCACGCAGCCCACCAGCACCACCGCCAGCACGACCGACACGATGATCCAGGTGGCCGCCGGCGCGTGATGTTTGCCTTCGGTCGGATCCCCCACCACGACCACCACTGCCAGCGCTGCGGCCAGGAGGATGGCCCACATCCACTCCCAGTTGGTCACCCGGCGATGAGTCAGCCAGGCATACATCGGCAGCGCGAACAGCAGTGCGGTCACCTGCAAGCCGGTCACCAGCATCACCGAGCCGACCGCCAGGGCCACCGCCTGCAGGGCGTAGTTGGCCACGGCCGCTGCGCCGCCGCCCCACCACCGCGGGTCGCGCAGCGACAGCCAGAACAGCTCCAGGTGGCCTACCTGCTGGTCAGTGATCTCCTGGGCCGACCGCTGCCGGATCACGTCGCCGATCGCGGACGCCAGTGCGGCGCACAGCGCGAGCAACGCCGCTAGGAAATTCCCTGTCGACATGGCCCCCTCCTCAAGCGGGCAACGATACCCGCTGTTCACCTTCCGGCCCGGGAGCGAGGCCACCGGCGGCGCTCGGTTAAGCCACCGCGACGGCCGGCTCGCCCGCGGTGGCCGCCTGATCCCGCGACAGCGCCGCCACCGCGGCGACCAGCGTCGCCACCGCAAGCACCAGGGTGAACGCCGCATCGCGGCCGGGGTTGAGCACCTCGCCGAGCAGGACCATGCCCAGCGTTGTGGCCACTATGGGCTCGAGCACCGTGATCGTGGGCAACGAGGCCGTCAGGGCGCCGGCCCTAAATGACGACTGCTGATACACCGCGCCGGTCAGCGCGACCGCGGCCCACGCATACAGCTCCGGTGCGGTGGCCATTGCGCGCGGACCGTGGCCGATCAGATCGACCACCCCCTTGGTCAACACCGCGAAAGTGCCCCACGAAATGGCGGACACCGCAGCCAGCAACACGGCCGCTGCCGGTCGCCCTGTATAGGCTCGCGCCCCGATCAGACAGAGCAACACCGTCGGCGCCAGCACCGCGATCACCCAGAACCAGGCCTCCAGAGAGGCCCTCGCCTGCCCGGCGGTGGGATGGCCGATGGCGATGATGATCGACTCGGCGCCAACCAGCAACGCCGACCACGACCACACCGAATGCCGCAGGCGATGGCCGGATTGCCGGGCACCCAGTGGCAACGCGAACAGCAGTGACGTGACCAGCAACGACTCCACCAACAACACCGACCCGAGGCCGAGCGCCACGGCCTGCAGGCTCAGCGCCACCAGCCCTGACACCGTGCCCACCCACCACTGCCGATCGGTCAACAGGCGGGCGAACAGTGCAGCGGCCCCGACCCCCTGGTCACCGACCCGGTGGGCACTGCGCTGCTGAATCACGTCGCTGATCGCGCTGAACAGCGCCGCACCGAGCGCAAACAGCACGGCGATGGTCTCTTTCGCCAATGCCGGCCTCCTACAGGTCTGCGGGTGCCGCGGGTAACTCCCGGTGGCGATCGGACAGGCTACCGCCCGGCTCATGCGGCGGCCCCAGCTTCGCCTCTCCTTCGTCGAACCTCGCTGAACCGCCGAGTTGACGGCACAGCGTGGCGGGCAACTGCTTGAATACTCTTGAATGCTTCTAGGCAGATCGAAGGCGCCGCGGTGCGCGGCAGATGCGCGGGTTATCCCGCGAAGGGTTAGGTGACGACAGCGATGACCACTGACAGCGGTTCGTCCGCCCCCACCCCACGGCCGGGGCCCCGTCCCGGTCCCAGGCCTGGTGCCCACGTCGGGCCCAAGCCGGGTGCCCGACCTGTCCCGGCCGTTATCGGGCCGCCCACCGGTGACCCGCACCGCTTCGGGCGGGTCGACGACGACGGCACGGTGTGGCTGATCACGCCGGCCGGTGAGCGACAGATCGGCTCCTGGCAGGCCGGTGACCGCGAGGCCGCGTTCGCCCACTTCGGCCGCCGCTATGACGACCTGAGCACCGAGGTAACGCTGCTCGAGGAGCGGTTGTCGTCCGGCAGCGGCGACGCCCGCAAGATCAAGGCATCCGCGGCGGCACTGGCCGAGCAGTTGCCGACGGCCAGCGTCCTCGGGGACATAGAGGCGCTGGCGGCGCGGATCGCGGCGGTCACCGAGCACGCCGACAGCGTCGCCGCAGCCGGCCGTGCGCAGCGTGATGAGCATCGGGCGGCCGCGACCGCACGCAAGGAGGCGCTGGCCGCCGAAGCCGAGGAGCTGGCCGCGACTTCGACGCAGTGGAAGGCCACCGGCGACCGGCTGCGCGCCATTCTCGACGAATGGCGCACGATCACCGGCCTGGACCGCAAGGTCGACGACGCGCTGTGGAAGCGCTACGCCGCGGCCCGCGATGGCTTCAACCGGCGGCGGGGCTCGCACTTCGCCGACCTCGACCGCGGCCGAGCCGGGGCACGCGAGGAAAAGGAACGGCTGTGCAAGCAGGCCGAGGAGCTCTCGGGATCCACCGACTGGGCATCCACCAGTGCCACGTTCCGCCAACTGCTGGCCACCTGGAAGACGACCGGGCGGGCCTCCAAGGACGTCGATGAGGCGTTGTGGCAGCGGTTCAAGGCCGCCCAGGACACCTTCTTCTCCGCCCGGAATGCCGCGAACGCCGAACGCGACGCCGAGCTCGAGGCCAACGCCACCGCCAAGGAGGCCCTGCTGGCCGAGGCCGAGCGGATCGACCCGACCAACCAGAACGCTGCGCGCGCCGCGCTGCGCTCGATCGTCACCAAGTGGGATGCCCTGGGCAAGGCGCCCCGAGAGCGTTCCGCGGAGTTGGAACGGCGACTGCGGGCGGTGGAGAAGAAGGTCCGCGACGCCGGTGCCGCCGCCGAGGCGGCCGTGGTGGATCCCGAAGCCGAAGCCCGGGCCGCCCAATTCCGCACTCGCGCCGAACAGTTCGAACGTCAGGCACTCAAGGCGCAGGCCGCAGGCCGGGACAAGGAGGCCGCCGAGGCCACCGCCAACGCCGAGCAGTGGCGGCAATGGGCCGAGGCCGCCGAACAGGCGCTCAACCGGCGCTGACGACCGGCCGATGTTTGAGCATCGGCACCGCCGGGCTACCACCCCAGTGAGGCAACAACCCACTCACTGGAGGTGACACATGAGCAATATCACCGCGGCACTCGACGTCAAGCGCCCGATCCGGACGGTCTACAACCAATGGACCCAGTTCGAGTCGTTCCCGAAGTTCATGGAGGGCGTCGAACAGGTACAGCAACGCGACGCTACCCACCTGCACTGGCGAATCAAGGTGGGTCCGGCGTCGCGTGAGTTCGACGCGACGATTACCGAGGAACACCCGGAAGAACGGGTCGCGTGGCGTTCCGACACCGGCCCGAGTCATGGCGGCGTGGTCACGTTCCACAAGATCGACGACGGCACCACCCGGGTTACCACGCAGATGGATATAGACCCCGATGGTGTTCTGGAAAGCGCGGCCGACAAACTCAACATCCTTGACCACCGGGTCCACGCGGATCTCAAGCGGTTCAAGGACTTCATCGAGAACCAGCCCGCCGAAACCGGTGCCTGGCGCGGAGACGTACCGCGACGATGATCGACCCGACCGGGTGGCGAAGGCCGGGCCGCCACCCGGCCTACTCGCCCCCCGGCGGGTCCTCGGGACGGCTCAGATCGTCCAACAGGTTTCGTGACTGCAGCTGCGCGGTGCTCTGCCGGCGCTCGGCCTCGGCGGCGAGCTGAAGGGCGGTGCGTGACCACACCACGCGGGCCCAGTGAAATGTCAGCACGATCAGCGTGATCCAGGCCAGGATCAGTCCGATGCCCGGGCCCGGGTCACCCCGTACCGCGGTCTGCCGGGACCACACCGCCAGTAGCCCGACGGCGGCGGCCACCGCCGAGCCCGCCAGCGCCACCCAGGCCACCGTCCAGCGCCGGGTCACCAAGGCCAGCAGCGAGAACCCCACCCCGAATACCAACGCCAGCCACATGAACAGCTGCGACGGCAGCGTCACCAGGGCCTCGTCGGTGCCGTCACCGGGGAAAAGGACATCCCAGCCGCGGACGGAACCGGTGTGCGGCAACAGGAAGGACCCGAGCAACACGAAGACGCAGATCGCGACGACCAGCCCCCTGCCACCGGGGTCGATTTCTCCGGCGACGCGCCGCTCGGCGGCCTCGATGTCGGCGCGGTAGGCCTCGAAGTTGTGATGGTTGTCCCCGTTGCCGCTCATCGCGTCACCCCCGGCATCTTCGGCATGCCCAGTCCGATACTGGGCGCTGGTTCGGCATAGCTGTCACCGGCCCTGGTACGCCGGTGGCTCAGCAGAGCTCCGTCGGCCAGTAGGTGGTGCGGTGCCGCACCGGTGACCGTTGTGGTCACGACGTCACCGGGGCGCACCTGCGCGGTCCCGGGAGCGAAGTGCACCAGCCGGCCGTCGCGCGCACGGCCGCTCATCCGCGCCGTCTGGGCGTCTTTGCGGCCCTCACCGACTGCCACCAACAGTTCGACGGTGCGCCCGACCTGGGCTTTGTTCTCGTCCCAGGAGATCTGTTCCTGCAGCTCGATCAGCCGGTCGTAGCGTTGCTGGACAACCTCTTTGGGCAGTTGATCGGGAAGTTCGGCGGCCGGTGTTCCGGGCCGCTTGGAGTACTGGAAAGTGAATGCGGCCGAGAATCGCGCGGCCGCCACCACCTCAAGGGTCTCGTCGAAGTCCTGCTCGGTCTCACCAGGGAAACCGACGATCAGGTCGGTGGTGATGGCTGCGTCAGGAATGGCGGCCCGAACCCGGTCGAGGATGCCCAGATAACGCTCGGCGCGGTAGGAGCGGCGCATCGCCCGCAGAACCCTGTCCGAGCCGGACTGCAGCGGCATATGCAGTGTGGGGCACACGTTCGGGGTCTGCGCCATCGCCTCGATGACGTCGTCGGTGAATTCGGCCGGATGCGGTGAGGTGAAGCGGACCCGCTCCAGACCGTCGATGTCCCCGCAGGCCCGCAGCAGCGACGCGAACGCACCGCGGTCGCGCGGCAGTTCCGGGTCGGCGAAGGAGACACCGTAGGCGTTGACGTTCTGACCCAGCAGGGTCACCTCGAGAACGCCTTCGGCGGCCAGCGCCCGCACCTCGGCGAGGATGTCCTCAGGGCTGCGGTCCACTTCGCGGCCACGCAACGACGGCACGATGCAGAAGGTGCAGCTGTTGTTACAGCCGACGGAGATGGACACCCAGGCCGAGTAGGCGGAGTCCCGCGCGGCGGGCAGCGACGACGGGAACTCCCGCAGCGATTCGACGATCTCCACCTGGGCGCTGCGGTTGTGCCGGGCGCGCTCCAACAGCGCCGGCAACGATCCCAGGTTGTGGGTGCCGAAGACGACATCCACCCAGGGCGCGCGGCTCAGCACGCTGTCTTTGTCCTTTTGCGCCAGGCAGCCACCGACGGCGATCTGCATGTCGGGGTTGCTGCGCTTGTTTGGGGCCAGGTGGCTCAGGTTGCCGTAGAGCTTGTTGTCGGCGTTCTCCCGAACCGCGCAGGTGTTGAACACCACCAGGTCGGCATCGACGTCATCCGGTGCCCGCCGGTAACCGGCCTGCTCGAGCATGCCGGCAATGCGTTCGGAGTCGTGAACATTCATCTGACAGCCGTAGGTACGCACTTCGTAGGTGCGCATCTGTTCGGAAATCACCGGCAAACTCACCCGGTCTATGGTACGGCGGCTAAGTCGATCGGAGTGACCAGGCCGATAGCGGCGCCCGCGCGATGCCTTCCTAGGTAGGGTCAGATCCCATGACCAGCGGCGGGCCGGATCTGGTGCCGATGATCGCCATCCACCACGTCAACAAGTACTTCGGCGGCCTGCATGTGCTCAAAGATGTCAACCTCGAGGTCGCTCGTGGCGAGGTGGTGGCGATCCTGGGCCCGTCGGGCTCGGGCAAGTCCACCCTGTGCCGCACCATCAACCGGCTTGAAGTCATCGACTCCGGTGCGATAGCCGTCGACGGCCAGCCGCTGCCTGCCGAAGGTGCGGCGCTGGCCCGGCTGCGGGCCCAGGTCGGCATGGTGTTCCAGTCGTTCAACCTGTTTCCGCACAAGACCATCCTGGACAACGTCACACTGGCACCGATGAAGGTGCACAAGATGCCCCGAGCGCAGGCGCAGCGTCAGGCGATGGCACTGCTGGAGCGGGTCGGCGTGGCCGACCAGGCCCACAAACATCCCGCACAGTTGTCCGGCGGACAGCAGCAGCGGGTGGCGATCGCACGGTCCCTGGCGATGAACCCGAAAGTGATGCTGTTCGACGAGCCGACCAGTGCCCTGGACCCGGAGATGATCAGCGAGGTACTCGATGTGATGACCACGCTGGCCGACGACGGGATGACCATGGTGGTGGTCACCCACGAGATGGGCTTCGCGCGCCGTGCAGCCGATCGGGTGGTGTTCATGGCCGACGGTGCCATCGTCGAAGAATCCGCCCCCGCAGAGTTCTTCGCGGCGCCGAAATCGATGCGGGCCCAAGACTTTCTCGCCAAGGTCCTCGACCACTGATGCGGACAGCGCGAACCCTGCAGGTGCTGGCACGAGCCTGGGCGGTCCTGGCGGTGGCGTCCGCATTGGCCGCGCTCTGCACGGCGTGTACCGCCCACGACAGCGGTAAGATCACGGTCGGCGTCAAGTTCGACCAACCCGGCTTGAGCGTCAAGAAGCCCGACGGCACGCTCGGCGGATTCGATGTCGACGTGGCCCGCTACGTGGCGGCCCGGCTGGGCTACCCGCCCGACCGCATCGCGTGGATCGAGGCCCCGTCCAGCCAGCGCGAGATGCTGCTGCGCAACGGCCAGGTCGATTACCTGGTGGCCACCTATTCGATCACCGACTCCCGGCGACAGAAGGTCGACTTCGCTGGCCCCTACCTGCTCACCGGGCAGTCGCTGCTGGTGCGCGCCGACAACACCGACATCACCGGCACCGCGTCACTGCAGCGGCACAAGAAGCTGTGTTCGGTCTCGGGCTCCACTCCGGCCCAACGGATCAAGGACCGCTATCCGGGCGTGCAGCTGCAGCGCTACGACACCTATTCGGCGTGCGTGGAGGCGCTGCGCAACGGTGCAATCGACGCAGTGACCACCGACGACGTGATCCTGGCCGGCTACGCCGCCCAGAGTCCCGGAGCCTTCAAACTGGTCGGCGAACGCTTCTCGCAAGAGCTCTACGGCATAGGTGTGCGCAAGGGCAACGACGCCTTGCGCCAGCGGATCAACGACGCCCTCGAGGAGATGGAACGCGACGGATCGTGGCGAGCCGCGTTCGTGGACAACTTCGGTCCCGCCGGGTTCGCGGTGCCCGAACCGCCGCCGATCGAGCGATGATGTTCGCCGAGTACCGAGGACAAATACTCCAATCTTTCACCGTCACCGTCGAGTTGGCAGTGTTGTCCGGCACGCTCGCGCTGATCTTGGGCACCGGGCTGGCCGCGATGCGGCTGGCCCCGGTACCGGTGCTGCGGTGGATCGGCGGCGGCTATGTCCATCTGGTGCGCAACACCCCGCTGACGCTGCTGTTGTTGCTGTGCTCGTTCGGGCTGGCCCAGACGCTGGGAGTCTCGCTGACCGATCCGCAGTCGCCAACGTCGATCGACGACAGCAACTTTCGCCTGGCGGTGCTGGGCTTGAGTGTGTACACGGCGTCGTTCGTCTGCGAGGCGGTGCGCTCGGGCGTCAACACCGTGGGCATTGGCCAGGCCGAGGCCGCTCGCTCGCTGGGACTGAGCTTCACCCAGAATCTCCGAATCATCTTGCTTCCCCAGGCTTTTCGGGCCGTAATAATCCCGCTGGGTTCGGTGCTGATCGCGCTGACGAAGAACACCACCTTGGCCTCAGCGATCGGGGTCGCCGAGGCGGCGCTGCTGATGAAGTCGATGACCGAGAACACCGCGGCGCTGCTGGGGGTCGGCGCGGTGTTCGCCGCCGGCTTCGTTGTGCTCACTCTGCCGCTGGGTTTGTTGTTCGGATATCTGGACCGGCGCTGGGCGGTGTCGCGATGAGGTCCGCGCCCCGGGCGACGGTGCTGTTTGACACCCCTGGGCCCCGGGCCCGCGCCCGCTACCACGCAATGTCGGTGGCGACGGTGTTGGTTGCCGGACTGCTGGGCTGGGTGATCTATTCGCGACTGTCAGCCAAGGGCCAGCTCACCGCGGAGAAATGGACACCGTTTCTGACCGCGGACCTGTGGCGCACTTACGTGCTGCCCGGGGTGATGGGCACATTGACCGCGGCAGCCTGGTCCATCGGACTCGCGCTGATCCTGGGGGTATCGCTCGGTGTCGGCCGACTGTCGCAGATCAAGCCGGTGCGCTGGAGTTGCGCGGTGACCGTGGAGTTCTTCCGGGCAATTCCGGTGCTGATCATGATGATCTTCGCCTATTTCATCTACGGCCTACTCAACGTCTTCCCCCCGCAACAGATAGCGCTGGCCGGAGTGGTCACCGGGCTGACCCTCTACAACGGGGCCGTCATCGCCGAGATCGTACGGGCGGGCGTAAAAGCCCTGCCCGGCGGGCAATCCGAGGCGGCAGCCGCGTTGGGGTTGGGCTGGGGCGCCTCGATGCGGCTGGTCCTGCTTCCTCAGGCCGTCACCGCGATGTTGCCGGTGCTGGTGTCACAACTGGTGGTGGTACTCAAGGACACCGCCATCGGTTACCAGATCACGTTCGTGGAGATGGTGCGCCAAGGCACCGTCGTCGGCTCCCAGTACAGCAACTACCTGCCCGCACTGCTGGTGATCGCGGCGCTGATGATCAGCGGAAATCTGGTGCTCTCGGCCGGGGCAATCGGGCTGGAGCGGCGTCTGCGCCGGGCCCGCCACTCCCCCTTGGGGGCGGCCACAATTGAGCCGGAGGGCGCCCCGGGCGCCCGGGTGGTTTAGGGACTGCGCGCACGGTGTCTGCCGTCTAGAGTCGGACTCGACAGTTAACGACAGGAGACTCGGATGGCCATCACCCCCAAGGACGCATTCAACGCTGCACGCGACATCGCCGCACACGCCGTCGAGAAGGCCTCGGACATCGTCGAGGACGCCGGCGACATCATTCGCGGAGACATCTCCGGCGGCGTCAGCGCGATCGTCCAGGACTCCATGGAGATCGCCACTCACGCCGTCGAGCGGACCAAGGAGGTCTTCACCAGCACCGACGAAGAAGCGGCCGAGGACGCCTGAACCGTCCTGTCCAACGACAACTCGGCCCGGGTGTCCACACCCGGGCCGAGTAGTTTCTCTCAGGTCTTGGCGTCAGAGAACGAAGTCAGCCCCAGTCGACGGGTCGATACCGAGCCAGTCATCGAACAGCGTCATCGCACTGCTCCAGTCGGCGCTGTCGCCTTGGAACGCCGCGGCGAAGAGGTCGTTGAGCAATGCCCCGTCGTGCGGGTCGGCCAGTTGGACCCCGCCGATGTCGATCGGGCCGGTGGCGTCCGGGTTGAACAGCGGCGCAGGGTCCGGAGTGCCGAAGTTGAAAAGATCGACGATCTCTTTACCGCTAGCGTCGGGCACCAGGAGCGACATGACCCCATTGTCTTGGCCGGCTTGAACGGAGGCCATCTCGAAGCCCGGGAACCAGTTGTCCTGGATGAAAAGGTTCTCCGCCGTATCGGCGGTTGACAGCGGCGTGGCAAAAGATTGATTCGATCCGATACTGCTGAGCGATGTCGCGGGAACACTGTCAAAGCCGCCCACTATCGGCGCGGTGCCCAGTCCCAGCGAATCGCCAGGGTCTGACAGCGTGGCCGGTGGGAACAGGCTGCCGTTGTCACTGCCGCCGGTCGGCGTCACCGTCCAGCCGTTGATCTCATCGGTGGTGCTATCGGCCTGCGCGACGGCCATCCCGACCAGTGCCGCCGCCACAGCGGCTCCACCCGCTATACCCGCACTCACACCCCAGCGGCGAATACTACGAACGTGCATTTCCCCAGCCTTTCAACGAACGCCTCGTCGACGATGCGAGCAGACGTTACGTTCACACCCTTGCAGTTAGCTGCCTCCGTGCTGGAAGATCCGTCGGAGACCGAAAGCCCAGGCATGCTGCCGTATCACTAACGCGGATCCCGGCTGTTGACCAGGGATTTATCCGGGGGCGCCGGGGGTGCCAGGCGTGCCGTCGCTACCGCCGTCGCCACCGTTGCCACCGGCTCCAAACGAGAGGCCGTTGGCACCATTACCGCCGTCTCCCCCACGACCGTCGCCTTCTGGACCGACTTGCCCGCCGTTACCGCCGTTCCCGCCGGTGTTGAGCGCACTGCCGCTACCACCGTTGCCGCCGTTGCCGCCGTCCCCACCGGTGCCTCCGTTGGCGGCGCCGCCGATCCCTCCGGTTCCCGCAGCACCAGGCGAAATACCCGACCCGCCGTGACCGCCGTTGCCTCCGTTACCTCCGGTCCCGCCATCACCGGCGCCGCCACCGCCACCACCGCCCCCGCCGGTCGGCACGCTGAGGAAACCGCCGGCACCGCTGCTCCCGCCGACACCGCCGGCGCCTCCGGTACCGCCGTCGCTGGCGCCGCCGTTGCCGCCGTCACCACCGGAGCCTGATGAAGTCAGGTTCAACGAGATGCCGCTGCTGGTAGCGGCGCCGGCGCCGCCATTACCGCCGTGGCTTGCCTGCCCGCCGTCGATCCCGCTTCCACCGTCGCCGCCGTTACCGCCCGCACCGGCGACACCGACTCCACTCGACCCGGGCTCGCCTCCAATGCCACCATTACCCCCAGCACCAGCCACGCTGCCGGCCCCACTGGCAGTACCGCCGTTGCCACCGACACCACCGTCACCGCCTGCCCCGATGCCAGGCAGGCCAAGTGTTGGGCTAGCGGCGCCGCCGTTACCGCCAAGCCCGCCGGCGCCGGCGACACTGTCGAGACCGCTGGCCGCACCACCATCGCCGCCGGCCCCACCGTTACCTCCGACGGCAACGGTCAGGAACGGAGCCAGCAGGACGGGGATCAAGAGTTCCGCGCGACTGCCCACACCGCCGGCCCCACCGTCGCCACCAGCCCCAGCGACGCTATCGGCACCGGATGCCGCGCCACCGGCACCTCCGCTACCGCCGTTGCCACCGATCCCGACCGTCCAATAGCCCCCCATGCCACCGGCACCACCGTTACCGCCAGCCTCACCAGCGGCTCCAGCGCCGCCGTTACCGCCGTTACCCCCGTCACCGACGAAATACCCGCCGGCGCCACCGGCGCCACCATCGGCGCCGGCCCCGCCATCACCACCGGCGCCGCCATTGCCGAACGCCCCAGCCACGCCACCGTCACCGCCGGCCACCCCGGCCTGGTCGCTACCCCAGCCGACGCCGCCGTCACCGAAGAACCAGCCGCCGCCACCCCCGGTCGGGTCGGCCGACGTCCCGACGTCGCCGTTGCAGATCAGACCGCAGTGGTCGGCAAAGGCAAACAGCGGGTTGACCAGGTCGTCCAGCTGTGTGCCGAATGAGCTGGTGATCCACTCCTCACCGAAATCGTGCAGCGGTGCATAGATCAGGCCGATCAGGCCCCCCGAGTCGATGTACCCGGCCAATGGATCGACACCCGAGCCGGCCGCCGCCGAGTCGAAGAGTTCCGGTGCCGTGGCATCGGCAGCAGACGCGGGGAACCAAAGGGCCGGGTCAAGCAGATCGTCAATCTCGAAATCCGCATGGGCTGCCGGCGCGACCGCCATCAGCAATGCCGCCGCCGAACCGACCCCGACCAGCCGACGACGCGGGCGTCGCGGAATCGAAGACGTCCGGTACGTATCGTCTGCGCGAGCCATCAGGCCAGAGTCTCACACCGCAGACCACGCCAGCTGAGTAACCAGCTCTGGTCAGCTTCCGATCGGGGTGAACCCGGCGCCGGGACCGGTGCCGGCGTTGACCTCGTCGAGGATCGCGCTGAACTTCGTCGTATATATGAGTTGGCGCGGGGTATTGGATATCACGCCGCTGGGCGGGAGGAAAAGGCCTCCGGTGACCAGGCCGACGAGCAGGCCATCCGCCGTGACCGGGGCACCGTTATCGCCGGGCAGATAGTTGCCCCCGCCCGTTCCCATGTGCGGGCCAGGGCCGTCGAAACTGCTTTTATGGCCACAGAAATCACCGGTGGCGGCACCGAGTCGGCACACGGGCTGGCCCCGCTCCGGTTCAGGGCCGACGCCGTCGATGACGAAACCGGCGAAGTTGGGGATCGGGGTCACTTTGGCTGGGTCGAATTTGATCACCGAATAATTCAGTCGGGGGTCGTCGGCAATGGCTACCACGGTGCCCACCGGACCGAGGCCTTCCGAGCCCTCGGCAACGACGGGGGAATCAGGTCCGCCACAGCTCGCGGCGGTGAAACCGACCATCTCCCCGGCCTTGTCATGGCCGATCGTCGTCAGGGTGCAATAGCTGCCATCGACGATGATGCCCGCCCCACCGCCTAGCGCGAGTGCCGCCGAGGCTGCGGGAGCGAATACACCTCCAGCCGAGGCCATGATCAGAACCGCTGACGCCACACCGAGCCGTCCGAGGTGAGCGCTCCGCACAGCGACACCTTACTGAGCCCGGCCGGCTCCATCTCAGACTCGGCGGCGCTCCCGCTCGGCGGCCAGCTCGGTGCTGACCACGTCGTAGGCCATTGATGGGCTGTAGCCGCGCCGGGCCAGCATCGCGACCAGCCGTCGAGTGACCTTCACGTCGTCGTCGCCGAGCGTCTCCCGGCGCAGCTTGGCGTGCACCAGCTGCTCGGCCCGGTCCCGCTCAGCGGCGGTGTCGATGTCGGCCAGTGCCCCGGCGATCACGTTCTCGTCAACGCCCTTGGTACGCAGCTCTGCGGCCAGCGCCTTGCGGCCTTTGCCCGCGTGCTCGCGCCGGGACCGTACCCACTGTTCGGCGAAATCGGCATCATCGATCAGTCCGGCGATGGTCAGCCGGTCCAGCACCCGATCACTGACGTCGTCGGGATAGCCCCGTTTGGTCAGCTGGCCGGCGAGCTCGGCGCGGGTGCGGGCCCGGGCGGTGAGCAGGCGAAGGCACAGTGACTTCGCCTGCTCCTCACGCTTGGGCTCTGCGGCCTCGATCCCCTCAGAAGTCGACGGGGGCGGGCAGGACTTCATCGGTGAGCTCATCGGTCAGCACGGCGCCGATACCGAGCTTTTCCTTGATCTTCTTCTCGATCTCGTTGGCCACGTCGACGTTGGTTAGCAGGTAGTTGCGGGCGTTCTCCTTGCCCTGCCCCAGCTGCTCGCCGTCGTAGGTGAACCAGGAGCCGGACTTGCGGATGAAGCCCTGGTCCACACCCATGTCGATCAGTGAGCCTTCACGGCTGATACCCCGGCCGTAGAGGATGTCGAACTCGGCCTGCTTGAACGGTGGCGACACCTTGTTCTTGACCACTTTGACCCGGGTGCGGTTGCCGACCGCGTCGGTGCCGTCCTTGAGGGTCTCGATCCGGCGAACGTCCAGGCGCACCGACGCGTAGAACTTCAAAGCCTTTCCGCCCGTGGTTGTTTCGGGCGAGTTGTGCACCATCACCCCGTCGGCGAAGTAGTTGTGCGAGCCCTCGACCTCAATATCGAAACGGTCCATCTTTTGGTAATCGGTCTTCGATTCAATCTCTGTGACGCGGGCCGGCATCAGCTGCATCGTTTGTTCCACGAACTGTGGCGCTACCGCGCCACGTCCGCGGAACCGCGGCAACAGCTTGTACCCCATCGATGGAGCCATATATGGCGCCACCAGCTCTTGGAATTTCGCGGTTGCCTCAGTGGAGAACTGCAGCACCGCTTTGCCGGCCTTTCCCGGATAGCGCAATTTCACGTCCAGCCCGTAGACGTCACGCAGGTAGTCGCAAAGCCGCTCCCGCGTTCCTTCCGTCATGGCCTCGACACAGATTTCGATGCGTCCACTGCCACCGGCGGTACGTTCCTGCAATCCCTTGGAACGCACAGTGAATGAGCCGTCATCCATGTACCAAATGGCCAGCGACAGCGGGGTGAGCGCCTTGAGGTAGTCCTCGGAGAGGAACTTCTTGCCATCGCCAAGGTAAACCGCACTTCGCAATTCGTGCAGTTCCGCGAGAGGGGTGAAGTCGGCAAACACTGCGCCCTTGCTATTGACAGTACAACTGTGCGGAATGTTCCCCAGCAGGGCGACCTTCCAGTCGAGATACTCCGACTGCTTTGCCGCATGGCCCATACGGAGTCGTGCACTCTCTGAATCATGCCGAACTGGCGAGGACAAGCAGCCATCGCCCATCAACGAACCCAGCACGACTTCCCACTGCTGATCGCTCAGCAGAGCCGGCTGGGCCAGCATCACACGGTCACCAACGCAGATGTCTTCAGCTTCTCTCCAACCGCCAGGAGTTCGGATGAGATGGTTGCGAGTCATCGCCAAGCTAGCGTGTCCACGCCCTGTTCCGCCCCCTGCTCGATCAACCTTGAAGTGCAAAAATTCTTCGGTCTTACCGTTGTTGAACCAGTTGATTACTCGCCGTGGCTCGATACGCCCCGTTTCAAAGTCATAAGACAAGACCTCGACATCCATCTTCTGATTCACAATCTTGCCGAGCTTTTCCGTCGACCCGTCAGCCAGAGTGACATTGGTGTACCAGGATCCGCACCCGAACATCACACCAATCTTCTCCCGCAGCTGGTTGATGAAGATGGCGGTGGTACCCGAATTGTTCAGCGCGCCGGTCATCTTCCGCAGCGCCTGGCTCATCAACCGGGCCTGCAGGCCAACGTGGCTGTCCCCCATCTCGCCCTCGATCTCCGCGCGCGGCACCAGGGCGGCCACCGAGTCGATGACCAGGATGTCCAGCGCGCCGGAACGGATCAGCGTGTCGGCGATCTCCAGCGCCTGCTCCCCGGTGTCGGGCTGGGACACCAACAGCGAATCGGTGTCCACGCCAAGCTTCTTGGCGTATTCGGGGTCCAGTGCGTGCTCGGCGTCGATGAACGCCGCGATCCCCCCGGCGGCCTGGGCGTTGGCCACTGCGTGCAGCGCCACGGTGGTCTTACCCGAGGACTCTGGGCCGTAGATCTCGACGACCCGCCCGCGGGGCAGACCGCCGATGCCCAGCGCCACGTCCAGGGCGATCGAGCCGGTCGGGATGACCGAGATCGGCTGACGCACCTCATCGCCGAGGCGCATCACCGAGCCTTTGCCGAAGTTCTTGTCGATCTGGGCCATCGCCAGTTCGAGTGCTTTTTCGCGATCGGGCGCTTGCGCCATGATGCCTCTCCTGTGGTTCGGTAGTTCGGTTGACCGGTTCTCGGTCGGTTGGCCGTGACGCTAGCGACGGGGTCTGACAGACCCGCCAGGCCGAACGAACTGCCTCCACAGTAGGCGAACGAATGTTCGAATCAAGTCCGACACGCGGCGTGTCGGCTTCGACGCGGGGTCAGGCCACCGCCATGACGTGCGCGGAAGCCCCGATGGTGGTGTCCCCGGCGCCCATCATGGTGCGCATGAACGCCTCTTGCTCGCGTCGCCCGCGCCGCGCCGCACGATCCAGGCCGCCGGGCAGCGCCAGGGCCGCCGCGCTGCGGGCCAGGTTCACCGGCAGCCGCAGCAGCGGGTACCAGGGCAGCACGAAGACCGGCAAGCCCAGCTTTCGCATCGTGCGCGGTCCGAGAAAGCTGCTGGTCAGCGAGAGATGCTGGGCGCGTGCGATACGGCGCCGCACACCGGTCATGGCAGCGAACTGCCATTCCAGCGGATCGTCGGCCATCGGGGCCGCCAGTTGTTTGGTGGTCTCGTCGGGGGCGGAGAGCGCACCGAGAGTCTGATAGAGGATGCGGATGCCGTCCCGGAAGCTGCCGGGCAGCCAGTCGTCGCGGACCCCCATCAGCCAGCCGACATAGCGGGTCAGGTGCGCGATGTCCTCCAGTTCGCTCGGAGACATCACGATGCCCAGCGCCAGTCCGCCGGCCGGTGGCGCGATCAGCGCTCCCACCAGGGTGGCGGCCATGTCGGTCTGATTGACCGGCAGGCCCCATTCGTCACTGCGCCAGTCCGGCAGCGTGGACACATGCCGGCGAACGTACTCGTGGATCAGCCGGACCCGGATGGTGGCCTGATAGCCGACGCCGAGCGGCTCCAGTCCCCCTTCGGCGCTGACGTCCAGCGCCCATTGCAGGGTCTCGGCGAAGCGCTTGTTCGAGCCCTTCTCGAGCACGCCGGTGCGCAGCAGTGTCTTGTTGAACGAAGAGAACTGGTAGCCGCCGAGGAACGACACGTCCCGGGCGATGTAGGTGCCATCGGCCCCGCCACGGCGCAGCGCTCGCTGGCCCCGCCGCACTCGGGCCAAGTCGACCCAGTCCGGAATCGGCTCAAACTCGCCGAAGAACTCCCGCAGCGGCGCAGGCGCGTCCGACACGCTCGCCAGGCCGCGGGCCAATATCTGTTCGAACAGCGGGCGCGCGTCCGGAGCCTGCGACATCCACTCGACGAGTCGCGCCATCGGCTCGTCTCCGGCGGTCAGGTCTTCGCCGATCTGGCGCCACCGCTCGGGCGTGGGTTTGGCGATCGCCAACACCGTCGCCAGCGCCCGAATGCTGACCGGAACGGCGCCCGGTCCAGCCGGGTGACGAGCGGGGACGGTCAGTGCGGGCGCGTTCATCGGGCGACCTCCAGCGATATTTGGATAACATCCGTATTCCGAATTTACGGTCGCTAGTAGGGTGATGTCAATGAAACGCCCTGAGGTGGTGCGTGATTACGGCGGAATCAGCGCGGTGGACCGCCGCGCCGAGCGCCGTAGCAAGCTGCTGGCCGCCGGCCGCCAGATCTGGGGCGAATCAGGCATCGGCGAGGTCACCGTCCGCGGCGTCTGCACCGCCGCGGGCCTCACCCCGCGCTATTTCTACGAGCAGTTTCCTAACCGCGACGCGCTGTTCTTCGCGGTCTCCGACGACGTCCGCGACCAGCTGCTCGAAGCGATGGTCACCGCCGGCATCGGCGACCCCGGCACGCTGTCGGACAAGCTCCGGTCCGCGCTGACCGCGTTTCTCGACCTGATCGCGGCTGACCCCTGCATTCACCGCATCGCCACCAGCGACCTGTCGGCGATTCCCGGGCTCAACGAACACCGCGCAGGCATTCTCGACATGATCACCGACGCGGTCGTCGAACATGCGCCGGGCGTTCTCGACGGTCAAGACCTCGCACCCGAAGAACTACGCCGCGGCGCACTGTTCATCGTCGGCGGGGTCAACCAGATCATCGAAACCTGGCTCGCCAATCCGGTCGAGACCACCACCGAACTGGCCGCGATCTGCTCAGACCTTTCCGTCGCCCTAGTGCGCAGCATCGTGGCGCGCAGCGATCAGCCTCACCACTGATCGCGCGGCACGTCGAAGTCCGAGCACAGCGCCCACCACACATCGCGCGGCTCTACACCGTCCTCGATGGCCTGGGCCGCGGTCCGTCCACCCACCGCGGCCAGCACATGATCTGCCAGCACCGAGTTGCCGTAAGCGGTACCGAAACGCATCGCGACCCGTTCGTGGAATTCGGTCAGGCGCACACACCCAACCTACCCACTGCCGGACAGCGCTTCGTGGCACACCCGTACCGGATCGGCGACGTCGGCGGCGGTGCCGGCGGCCCGCCGCGCGGCATCGCGATAGCTCGGCGACGCCAATACGGCGCCCACCGCCTCGGCCAAAGCCGGCCCGCTCAACGGCCGGATCAGTCGCCCACTGCCTTGGCGCACCACGCGATTGGCGATCTCCCACTGATCGCCACCGCCGGGCACCACCACGAGTGGCACCCCGCCCAGCAGGGTCTTGGCCACCATGCCGTGTCCGCCGCCGCAGACCACCACGTCGGCGTGCGTCAACAGTTCGTCCTGGCGTCCCAACCCCGCGACGGCCCACGACGGCAGTTCCAGGGGCGCACCGCCCAGCCGCGACACCGCCAGTCGGGCGCCGTCGGGCAATCCGGCACCGGGCACCAGATGCTCCAGGGCGAGCTCTGCCAGACCGGCGGCGCCGGTGGATGCGGTGGACGGCGCCACCACCACCAGCGGACCCGAACCCGGTGGCACGGCCAGCACCCGCTCGGTCGGCTCGAAGTGCAGCGGTCCCACGACGACGGCCTCGGCGGGCCAGTCCGGCCGGGGTACCTCGAGTGCGGGCAGCGTGGCGATCAGGCGCCGCAGTGGCCCAGGATCGTCGGCTGGCAGACCGATCCCCATTCGCGCTTCGGCGCGCTGGCGCAGGCCGCCGCGTACCGACCGTGCCGTCAGCGAGCGCATCACCGCATCCCGCAGCCGGCCGCGTACCCCGGTTCCCGGCGCCAACCCACTGCCGATCGGCGGCAGTCCCTTCGACGGCAGGTACAGCGGATGCGGACTGAGCTCGACCCACCCGATGCCGAGCAGCTCGGCGGCCAGTCCCCCACAGGCCGTGATGACGTCGGAGACCACCAGATCCGGCCCCAGAGCCCGCAGCTGATCGCGGTTTTCCATCGCCATCCGCGCCGCACGATGGTGCAGCTTGGCCCCGTCGTCCGCGTCGTCATCGGCCGCGGTGGGATCGAGTCCCAGCAGCTCCACGGCGTCCACTCCGGCGGCCCGCGCGGTGTCGAGCCATTGCACCCCGGTCAGCAGCGTCGGCGTGTCCCCGGCCGCCACGAAGCGCTTGCACAGTGCGATCGCCGGGAACGCGTGACCGGGATCTGGGCCGGCAACCACTACGACTCGCATCGGCCTACCGTGCCACAGCCCGTGGATTCCCTGTTCAAGGGCTGATGCCGGCGCCCGGCTCGGGTGGGCCGAGCGGTCGGCTATGTTCACGATTCGCTGCGTCGAGTCGGGGTGCCGGATCATCGCCTCGCGACGATCGCGGGCCTTCCGCGACGACGGCCCAGCCACGCGTAGGCGCCGATCTTGGCCCGATCCTCGATGAGGAACCAGAACAGCGACCATCCCCAGACCAGGCCGACGAGCGTCCACGGGATCGCCGTCATCAGGAAACCGGTGAGCACGATGACCGTGGCGGCCACCTGCGCGCCGACCACCGCCGTGAGCAGGATCGGCGCGGGGAACGGCCTGGTCCAGAAGGGTTTCCTGGTGCGGGCGACGAACACGGTCAGGTGGCCGGAGACCGACAGCTTGAGGAAGACCATCGTCTGCACGACCAGCAGCCCGTCCGGCGTGTTCAGGTGAAGCACTCCGACGGCCAGGAGCATGAGGCCCAGCGTCTCGATCACGCCCAGCACGCCGAGGCTGCCGGCGACGGTCAGGACCCGCCGCATGTCCCACCGCTGGGGGTGGTTCGAGCCGTGCGCACGGTCGTAGGCGATCGAGAGCAGCGCCCCGTCGTTGAGCAGGGCGAGGATGACGATCATGGTCGCCGTGACCGGGCGGAAGTTCAGTGCGACGACGCTGACGGTGACCAGCAGCAGCACCCGGATGGTCTCCGCGATGCGGTAGATCGTGTAGCTGGTCATCCGGGCGAACATCTCCCGGGCCAGCCGGATCGCGCCGACGACGACCGACAGGCCGGGCTCCATCAGCACCACGTCGGCTGCCGCGCGAGCGGCGTCGGTGGCGCCGGAGACCGCGATGCCCGCGTCAGCCTGTTTGAGGGCTGGCGCGTCGTTGACGCCGTCACCGGTCATCCCCACGATGTGCCCGCGGGACTGCAGCACGTTGACGATCAGATACTTGTGCTCGGGAAAGACCTGCGCGAATCCGTCCGCGCGTTCGATCCGATCCGCCAGCTCCGGACCCGCCAGTTCGGCGGCGTCGAGCAGGTTGGTGCCGATACCCACCTGAAAGGCGACCTGCTTGCCGATCGCGAGCGCATCGCCGGTGATCATCTTCACCTGCACGCCCAGCTCGGTGGCCGCCGCGACGGTGGCCGCCGAGTCCTCGCGGGGCGGGTCGGCCAGCGGGAGCAGGCCGAGCAGCCGCCACGTGCAGCCGTCCCGGCATTCGGCCACCCCCAGCGCCCGATCGCCTCGACCGGCGAAGTCGCAGACCGCAGCCGCATAGCCGGCCATCGTGTCGGCGCTCTCGTTCGAGCACAGGGCCGCGATCACCTGCGGTGCGCCCTTGGTGAACCGGGTCGGCGCACCCAGCCGGTCGGTGGTCTGCGCCTCGGTGCGCTTGCTCCTGGGGTCGAACGGGGTGAACGCCGTCACCGTGTAGGCGTCGAGCAGGTTCGGGTCGGTCACCGCGGCGCGCACGGCCAGGTCGATGGCGTCCTTACTGTCCGGGCTGGATGCCGCCGCGGCCGCCAGGATGAGTGCTTGCGCATCGACTCCCGGGGCACTCCAGGGGACGCCGACCTCGATGCGGTTCTGGGTCAGCGTGCCCGTCTTGTCCGAGCACAGGATGTCGACTCCCCCGAGTTCCTCCACCGCCGGCAGGTGGCTCACCACCGCCTTCTTCCGCGCCAGGCTGCGGGCACCTACCGCCATGGTGACCGAGAGCACCGCGGGCATCGCCACCGGCACCGAGGCGATGACCACCACGAGACCGAATTCGACGGCGTCGAACCACGTCCCGCCCCGCATCAGATCGGAGGCCGTGGTGATCGTCACCAGGATCAGGGCTGCGTAGATGAGGACCTTGCCGATCCGCAGCACCGCCTGCTGGAAATGGCTGACGTTGCCCGCCCCGCGCACCAGCATGGCCGTCTTGCCGAAATAGCTGTTCGCCCCTGTCGCGTACACCAGCGCGTTCGCCTGGCCACGCGCCACGACGGAACCCGCATAGAGCTGCGCTCCGGTCGAGCGTGAGACCGGAAGCGACTCACCGGTGAGAGCCGACTGATCGACTGAGACGGTGCCGTCGTCGAGGATCCGGGCATCCGCCGGCACCACGTCGCCGAGCGCGAGGTGGATCAGGTCGCCGGCGACGATCTCCTCGACCGGTACGTCCTGCCAGGTGCGGTCGCGACGCACATGGGCGGTGGTCGCCAAGGACTTCTTCAACGCCGCGATCGCGTCCGCGGCCTGATGCTCCTCGTAGAAGCCGACCAGGCCGTTCATCAGCAGCAAGACGGCGATGATGATCACGTCGGCCCAGTGCTGGAGCACGATCGACAGCAGCAGCGCCACCTCGATCAACCACGGGATCGGCGCCCAGAAATAGCCGAGGAACGCCAGCAGGGGTCTCTTGCGCGTCTCCTGAATCGCGTTCGGCCCGTCCGCGGCGAGCCGACGCGCCGCCTCCGCGGCCGACAGTCCGTTTGATCCGCTGTCCAGCCGGTCAACCAATTCGTCCAGCGGCATCGTCGCCGGATCGGGTGTCTGGTCGGCCGGCACCGGCCGCGTCAATTGTCCGCTCCGTCGGCCGGCCCGCGTCCCATCCATGCCATCGACCCATGGTCCTTCCCGTCGTGTCCGACCGGGCGTCACAGCACAGACACTCGATCGCATCACACGGCTCTCTAGTGAGACTGCTCTCCTGCCGGTGCGGCCCACCAGAGCCTTTCGTCCCGACCGCGGGCGACCGAGGCCCACGACGGCCTAGGGTGGCAGGCATGACCGAACTGACTGGCCAGCCGAGCGCTGTCGAGGCCGCCGCCAACATCCGCACCGTAGAGACCTTCCTCGACGCCTTGCGCGACGAGGACCTCGACACCGCGGCGGCGGCACTGGCCGAGGACGTGGTGTACCAGAACGTCGGGCTGCCGACGATCTACGGCCGCAGCGCCACCATCGGGGTGTTTGGGCGGATGGCCGGTCGGGCGGGCTTCGACGTGAAGATCCACCGCATCGCGGCCGACGGCGCCACGGTGCTCACCGAGCGCACCGACGCGTTGACGCTGGGACCGCTGCGGCTGCAGTTCTGGGTATGCGGAGTCTTCGAGGTGCACCACGGTCGTATCACGTTGTGGCGCGACTACTTCGACTTCCTGGACATGTTCAAGGCAACGCTGCGTGCAGTGGCGGCCACCGTGTTCCCCGCGCTACGACCGACGTTCTAAGGTCACCGCTGTGCCTCAAAGTCCCAAGCCTCAGCGTCCGACTCCGATCCAATACTTCCGGTATTGCTACGGACGCCCGTTGCCCCCGGAACTGCTGGACTGGGTCCGCAACGACCTGGCCGGCCCGGGTGCCACCGTCCGGATGATCATGCGCGCCGCCGTGCCGACGACGCTCGTCCTGATCCCGTTCTGGTTCTTTCCGACAGACTTCATGACGCGGTTCAGCATGACGTTTCCGATCTGGTTCATGGTGATCCTATTCGCACACGCGCTCAACAAGGTGTGGCGCACGCACATGCTGCGGATGCACGGCCTGAACCCGGAGTTCGCCAACGCACGCAAACGCGAGCGCGACGCCCACATTCACCGGTCCTACGAGGAACGCTACGGTCCCCGACCGGAATCGGTCGATCAGCGCAGCGACGACATCTAGACGACGCGGGGCAACTCAGCCAGTTCGTCGAATGCCTGCGCCCAGCCCAGCATCTTCTCGGTCGCACCGACCAGTTCCTCGCGGTAGCGCCGCTGCGACATCGGGGAATTAGCCGGATCGCCGTTCGATGTCGTCGATCCGTCGTTGGCCGAGGCCACCAGTTGCGCTGCGGCGGTGACCATCTCGTTGTACTGGCGAACACCGGCACTGAGCTGCGCGGTGAACGCGTTGATCGTCGGCACCAGGTATTGACGTGACTGAGCGCTGTGCTGCGCGGCGCGCTCCATGGACACCACCTCAGCCGCTGTGGCCGCCATGGTGGACGCGGCGCGGTTGACCGCGGCCGTCAGTTCGGTGATCTCATCGGCGGGCAACAGCCGGCCCCGCTCGATCACGCCGAGCAGCGAGACCATCCCCCGCTCGGAGGCGCCCAGCGCATACATCGCCGGCCGTGCCGCCGACCCGGGAGGCGGCAGACGCCGCCCCGCGGTGGAGCGCGCGGCCGGCAGCGGCGCGGCGCGCAGCCAGCGATAGCGCAACAGCAACAGCGTCGCCGGGGCGGCCGCGCCCGCGGCCACCAGTCCGGTGATCAGCAGCACCCACACCGGCGTCGACCACGACGCCAGCACGGCGGTCACCAACGTCCAGAATCCGCATGTGGCAGTGAAGAACAGGCCCAGCCGCAGCGCCCACCGGCGCTTGCGCAGCATCCTGGCCCTCGGGTCAGCGATCGCACCCAGCTTGTCGGCGAGCAGGTCGGCAGCCTCACTGGCTCGGTCCACGGCACGCTGCAGCAGTGGGTGCCGTGCGCTGCTTCCGAGTGTCGCGGCCACCTGGCTACCGTCCCAGCGGGTTCTCGGGGGTGGGGTTGGTGCCAGCCTGCGGGCTTGCCGGGGTGGCCTGGCCGGAGGCGGTGGTTGAGCCACCCGCGGGCAGCGACTCGCCCCGCATGGATGCCCGGATCTGCTCCAGCCGGGAGTGGCCCGCCATCTGCACACCGGCCTGCTCAACCTCGATCATCCGGCCCTGCACCGAACCCTGCGCCAACTCGGCGGCCCCGATCGCGTTGGCGTAGCGCCGTTCGATCTTGTCGCGCACCTCGTCGAGACTGGGAGTGGTTCCGGGGGCGGCAATCTCGCTCATCGAGCGCAGCGAGGCGCTGACCTGCTCCTGCATCTTGGCCTGCTCGAGCTGGCTGAGCAGCTTGGTGCGCTCGGCGATCTTCTGCTGCAGCACCATGGCGTTCTGCTCGACGGCCTTCTTGGCCTGCATCGCCGCCGACAGCGCCTGGTCGTGCAGCGCCTTGAGGTCTTCCACGCTCTGTTCGGCGGTGACCAGTTGGGCCGCGAACGCCTCTGCGGCGTTGTTGTACTCGGTGGCCTTCGCGGCGTCTCCGGCGGCCGTAGCCTGATCAGCCAGAGTCAGGGCCTGGCGGACGTTGACCTGAAGCTTCTCAATGTCGGCCAGTTGGCGGTTCAGGCGCATCTCCAACTGCCGCTGGTTACCGATCACCTGCGCGGCCTGCTGGGTCAGGGCCTGGTGCTGACGCTGCGCCTCTTCGATTGCCTGCTGGATCTGCACCTTGGGATCGGCATGCTCGTCGATCTTCGAGTTGAACAGCGCCATCAAGTACTTCCACGCCTTGACGAACGGGTTGGCCATCAGTCAGCTCCGTCTGCTTGTCGTCCAGTGTTGTCGCTCTACCGCCGGTACCGGTGATCAATTTATCGGGTCGGCGGTTATCGGGTGAGCGTTCAGCCCGGGCGCGTCACGCCGAGGCTACCGATGCCAGCGTCCGAATCGGCGGGATGACGACCTTGGTACCGGCGTCGATGCGGGTCACCGCGCCGCTGCGGGCGTTGCGCACTGCCAGTTCGGCCCGCTCGGCCTGCGCCAGCCGGGTTCCGGCGTCGAAGAGCACCGTCGACAACGGGATCCGCAACGCCGCGCAGATTGCGTTGAGCAGCTCGCTGGACGCTTCCTTGCGGCCCCGCTCGACCTCCGAGAGGTAGCCGAGACTCACCCGCGCCGCGTCCGACACCTCACGCAGCGTGCGGCCCTGGGCGGTCCGGGCCTGACGCAGCACCTCGCCGACCGACTCCCGCAGCAATGTCGTCATCGTGCACTCCCCCTCACGGGTAACCCTTGGAAAACCGACAGTCACCAAGGTCAACGCGCGCGACTCCCGAATGGGTTCCCGGATTCGGCAGTTTCATTCGGCGGTCCCAGCTTCGCCTCTCCTGCGTCGAGCCTCGCTGAACCGCCGGGTTCATTCGGCGGTCCCAGCTTCGCCTCTCCTGCGTCGAGCCTCGCTGAACCGCCGGGTTCATGCGCCAGTGACCGACCCGCCGCGCAAGTCGGTCACCGCCGAAACGACGTAGTCCAGGCCGGTCAGTACCGTGAGGATCACCGCTGCGGTCATCACTGTCCAGGCCGTCACCAGCCACGGGCCTTCCAGCGGCAAGATGAGCAAGCCGATACCGACCGCCTGCACCAGGGTCTTGAGCTTGCCGCCACGGCTGGCCGGGATCACACCGCGATGCAGCACGGCAAACCTGAGCAGGGTGATCCCGATCTCACGGACCAGAATCACCGCCGTCACCCACCACCACAGGTCACCCAGCATCGACAGACCGATCAGCGCCGCGCCGATCAGCGCCTTGTCGGCGATCGGGTCGGCCAGCGTGCCGAACTCGGTCACCATGCCGTAGTTACGCGCCAGGCTGCCGTCCAGTCGATCGGTGATGATGGCGACGGCAAAGATGACGAACGCCGCGATACGGGTCTTCGGATCGTGGCCGTCCTCGGCGAACAGCGCCAGCAGGAAGACCGGGACCAACCCCATCCGCACGACGGTCAACGCGTTCGCAAGATTGACCACGGGGACATGCGTCACCGCTGGACCGGTTTTTGGCTGTCCCGACACGGAGGCCAGAATATCTGTTGCCCAGCCCGAAATGAGAAACCGATACTGTGCAGCTGTGAATCTTGCGGCGGATCGACCGGCGGGGCGGCCCGTGGTCCGGCGTGCGCGCACCTCGGACGTCCCGGCGATCAAGCAGCTGGTGGATGTCTATGCCGGCAAGATCCTGCTGGAAAAGAACCTGGTAACGCTGTATGAGGCGGTCCAGGAATTTTGGGTCGCCGAGGACGCCGATCAGCAGGTGGTGGGCTGCGGCGCCCTGCATGTGTTGTGGTCGGACCTCGGCGAGGTACGCACCATCGCGGTGGACCCGAGCCTGACCGGTCGCGGCATCGGACACGCGATCGTCGACCGTCTGCTGCAGGTCGCCCGCGAGCTGCAGTTGCAGCGGCTGTTCGTGTTGACCTTCGAGACCGAGTTCTTCGCCCGGCACGGCTTCACCGAGATCGACGGCACGCCGGTCACCGCGGAGGTGTTCGAGGAGATGCAACGCTCCTACGACGTCGGGGTGGCCGAATTCTTGGATCTGAGTTACGTCAAGCCCAATACCTTGGGCAACACCCGGATGTTGCTGGTTCTCTAGTCTCCCCTCGTCTCTCGCCCTAATCGATGACCAGATCGCGTGCGCGGCGCGTGGAGCCGATCAGAAAGCTGAACTGCCCATCGGATTCCATCCGGCCCTCACGGACTACGGACAGGTCGGCGATTCCCTGTTTGCGAGCCTGCTCGCGGACCTGCTCCTCGGTAATCATCTCTTTGCGCATATTGGCGTACAGGAATGCTCCGTCGTAGATCACCAACAACGGCCCCGGCCGCAAAACCCTGGCCACGCCGGGCCAGCGGTGCGCCATCCAGTTCAGCAGGTATGACCAGCCGATGATCACCCCGACGAGCAGAATGCCGTCGCTGATCGATCGGTAGCCGCCGGCCATCCCGTTCTGCGCCGCGTCGGCGATCAACACCACGACGATGAGATCTGTGATGCCGTTGGTGCCCGCCTCACGTTTCAATACCACCCGCAGCAACGCGTAAATCGCGATGTAGATGACGGTTCCACGGATAAAGATCTCCGAGGGCGGGGTATCGAAAGCGAAAAGTCGTGCCCAATCCACGTGGCGAGATTACGCGCCCTTACGGCCCTAGAAAACCGCTGGTGTCCGGTCCGTATCCGGTCCGTATCCAGCACGTGTCTGGCGCATGTCACGGTCATCGAACCTGGGGACTTCCGGCCCTGCCGCGCGCCGCCGGGACACGAGATAGTGGTACTGACAGTTGCAGACAACTGGAGGTAGCCGTGGCCGAGCACCTGACCCCCCTGGACGCCGGCTTTCTGGGCGTCGAGGACTCCGACCACAACGTCAGCATGGCGACTGGGACCCTGGCCGTCCTCGACGGTCCCGCTCCCGACCACGCCTCGCTGCAGGCAACGCTGGCCGAACGCCTGCGCGGGTGCCCGCGGTTCGGTCAGCGGCTGGTGCGCCATGCCTTGGATCTGAGCGCACCCGAATGGGTGGACGACCCCCACTTCGACCTCGCCCATCACATCGGCCGGGTCGCGGCGCCCTCCCCCGGCGGAGACGCCGAGCTGCACGCGCTGGTTGCCGACGTGATGTCCTGGCGGTTGGACCGTAACCGTCCGCTGTGGGAGATCTGGGTGATCAGCGGGCTGCGCGGTGACAGATGGGCCCTGCTGATGAAGGTGCACCACTGCATCGCCGACGGCACCGCGGCCGCCCACATGCTGACCGGCTTGTCCGACAACGGATTCGCCCATTTGGCAGCCCACGCCGCCGCGGCGCCCCGCGATGCGGCGCAGCCGCCACACGGCCGGCCGGTGCTGGACCTCAACCCGGTGCATTGGATGTACAACCTGCGCGGCGTCGTGGAACTCGCGACCGGCTTGCTGCAACAGAGCGCATCGTCGCTGAACGGTCCGATCACCAGCCGCCGTCGCTACAGCGCGGCACGGGTTCCGCTCGGCGATATCGAGCAGGTCTGTCGGGTCTTCGACGTGACCGTCAATGACGTGGTGTTGGCGGCCCTGACCGAGAGCTACCGCGACTTCATGATCCGTCGTGGCCAAGTGCCCCAACCCGATTCGCTACGCACTCTGGTGCCGGTATCGACCAGCTCCGCGGATGCGCCGGGGAGCCTCGACAGCCGGGGGGCGTTGCTGTTGCCGCGTCTGCCGATCGAGGAGTCAAACCCGGTGAAGCGGTTGCTGGCCGTGCGCTCGCGTATGGCGCAGGCCAAAGCCGGCGGCCAGCGTCACGCTGGACGCGCGATCATGTCGGCCGCGGGCCTGCTGCCCGTCGCGTGGTCGACCTGGGCGGCGCGGTTGCTCGGACAGGTCCACCAGCGCGGCGTGGTGGCGTTGGCGACCAACGTCCCCGGCCCGTCAGAGCCGTTGCAGATCATGGGGTCCGACGTGGTCGCGGTGCTGCCGGTGCCGCCGATCGCGATGCAGCTTCGCACCGGTGTGGCGGTCTTGAGCTACGCCGGGGAACTGTTCGTCGGGGTACTGGCCGACTTCGAGTTCGCCGCGGTCGACGAACTGACCCGCGGGTTGGAGGCCGCGGTGGCCCGGCTGGTGGCACGCAGCAAGCGACGCAAGCCGTTGCGCGACTGGCATGGCCTGGCCCTGGTGCACAGCGCGTAACCGCGTCTAGAACTCGTCGTCGTCACCGTCGTCGTCGGGGGCGTTGCCGCCGCGGATCAGCATCAGCGTCGCGGCCAGCTCATCGGGTTTGACCAGCACCTGCCGGGCCTTGGAGCCCTCGGAGGGGCCGACGATGTCGCGGGTCTCCATCAGGTCCATCAGCCGGCCGGCCTTGGCGAAGCCGACCCGCAGCTTGCGCTGCAGCATCGAGGTGGAACCGAATTGGCTAGACACCACCAGTTCGACGGCCTGCAGGAAGACGTCCATGTCGTCGCCGATGTCGGGGTCGACGTCGGCGCGGTCCCCACTGGCCTTCACGGCGGTGACGCCCTCGGTGTACTCGGGCTCGGCTTGGTCCTTGCAGGCGCTGACGACGGCCTGGATCTCCTCGTCGGAGATGAACGCTCCCTGCAGCCGGATCGGCTTGTTGGCGCCCATCGGCAGGAAAAGCCCGTCGCCCATGCCGATCAGCTTCTCGGCGCCCGGCTGGTCCAGGATGACTCGGGAATCGGTGAGCGACGACGTGGCGAACGCCAGTCGGGACGGCACGTTGGTCTTGATCAGGCCGGTGACGACGTCCACCGACGGCCGCTGGGTGGCCAGCACCAGGTGGATGCCGGCGGCGCGGGCCTTCTGGGTGATCCGCACGATCGCGTCCTCGACGTCGCGCGGCGCGGTCATCATCAGGTCGGCGAGCTCGTCGACGACCGCGAGGATGTAGGGGTAGGGCCGGTAGACCCGTTCGCTGCCCAGCGGGGTGGTGATCTCCCCGGAGCGGACCTTGTCGTTGAAGTCGTTGATGTGGCGCACCCGAGACGACTTCATGTCCTGGTAGCGCTGCTCCATCTCCTCGACCAGCCAGGCCAGCGCCGCGGCGGCCTTCTTCGGCTCGGTGATGATCGGGGTGATCAGGTGCGGAATGCCTTCGTACGGCGTGAGTTCCACCATCTTCGGGTCGATCAGGATCATCCTGACCTCTTCGGGGGTGGCGCGCGCTAACAGTGACACCAGCATCGAGTTGACGAAGCTGGACTTGCCCGAACCGGTGGAACCGGCCACCAGCAGGTGCGGCATCTTGGCCAGGTTGGCGCAGATGAAGTCGCCTTCGATGTCCTTGCCCAGTCCGATCACCAGCGGGTGGTGATCGCCGCGGGTGGACGGCGCGGTCAGCACGTCGGCGAGCCGCACCAGTTCGCGATCGGTGTTGGGCACCTCGATACCGACGGCGGACTTGCCCGGGATCGGGGCGAGCATCCGCACACTCTCGGTGGCCACCGCATAGGCGATGTTGCGTTGCAGAGCGGTGATCTTCTCGACCTTGACGCCGGGGCCCAGCTCCACCTCGTAGCGGGTAACGGTGGGACCGCGGGTGCAGCCGGTGACCGCGGCGTCGACCTTGAACTGTTCCAGCACCGAGGTGATCGCGTCGGCCATCTGGTCGTTGGCGGCGGTGCGTGTCTTCGGGGGGTCCCCGGCGACCAGCAGGCTCAGCGCCGGCAGCGTGTAGGGGCCCTCCACCACGCGGTCGAGGACCACGGTGGTTTCGGCGGACTTGGCCGCCTTGGCCTCCTTGGCGGACTTGCGGCGCACCGGCTTGACCGGGGGCGGCGCCGCGGCGGGCTCTTCATCGAGCGGGTAGTTGTCCAGTGGGGTGCGCGACTGCCAGTCCGGGGCGTCGTCGACTCCGGCGTCGGGCTCGATTGCGCCGAACCGGCTGGTGCCACCGGCCTGGGTGCCGACGCCGGCGTCGTAGGCGGCGTCGTCATCGGCAGCCTCGTAGGTCTGGTCGTAATCCTGATCGTCGTAGTCGTCGTAGTCGTCGTAATCGTCGTAATCGTCGTAGTCGCCGCGGAACATCGTGCGCAGGGTCTCGGGGGCCTCACGCAAGGTGGTACCGGTCAGCAACAACACTCCGAACAACACACCGATGCACAACAACGGCGCGGCGATCCACGCCGTGAGTCCGTCGGCGAGCGGGCCGCCGATCGCGAACCCCACAAAGCCGGCGCCATGCAGGCGGCCGTCGGGGCTCTGCGGCGAGCCCGACCACAGGTGCCACAGGCCCAGGATCGGCAGCCCGATCATGGCCGATCCGAGGATCAGGCGAGGCCGGTTTTCCGGGTCGGGTTCGGTGCGCATCAGCAGCACGGCACCGGCGGCGGCCAGCAGCGGAAGCAGCACCACCGCTCCGCCGATCACGGTGCGCAGACCGGTGTCGATCCACGCCCCGACCGGCCGGGCGGCATCCAGCCAGCAGCTGGCGGCGGTCACCACGGCAAATCCCAGCAGGGCCAGCGCGATGCCGTCGCGGCGATGGCCGGGATCGATGTCGTGGGCGCGGCCCACCGAGCGCGCCGCGCCACCAGCGCCCTTGGCGACCATCAGCCAGGTGGCGCGGGCCAGGCGTCCGCAGGCCATCCCGAGCGCCACCGGACCCGAGTGCTGCCGGGCGGCGCGGCGCGGCTTGGCAGCCGGGCGAGACCGAGCGGGCCGTGAACCAGCCTTGGGTGCGGCCTTGGAACCGGCTTTTGCCCTGGTCGTTCGGGTACCGGAGCGCGCGGGAGCTCTACTAGTACCGGTCTTACTAGCCATATCGGCAAGCCTAGTCGCAATTACCCCATCTGCACCATAAGCCACACTGGCCCCGGCGGATCGGTTCAGCGCGTATCCGCACGGGGGCTCGGTAGGGTGGCCCGTGAATCCCCCTTCAGCCAAGGAGTCGCAACATGCCCGTGGTCTCGCCAGTGGTCGTCGTCGCCACCTTCACCGTCAAGCCGGAATCGGTCGAGGCCGTGCGCGAGATCTGCACCAAGGCGGTGGCACAGGTGCACGACGAGCCGGGTTGCCAGCTGTACTCCCTGCACGAAGCCGACGGCGCCTTTGTGTTCATCGAGCAGTGGGCCGACGCCGACGCGTTGAAGGCCCACTCGACGGCACCCGCGGTCGGTGAGCTGTTCGGCAGCCTTACCGAGCATCTGGCCGGCGCACCGGACATCAAGATGGTGCAACCGGTTCCGGCCGGCGACGCGGGCAAAGGCCAGTTGCGTCCATGACAGCGCGTCCGTCGAGCGGCAGCCTACAAGGGAAGGTCGCGCTGATCACCGGCGCGGCCCGCGGCCAGGGTCGCGCCCATGCCCTGCGGCTGGCCGCCGACGGAGCCGACATCATCGCTGTCGACCTGTGCGGGCAGATCGCCAGCGTGCCCTACCCCCTGGCGGACGCCGAGGACTTGGCGGCCACCGTCAAGCTGGTCGAAGACACCGGTGCGCGCATCGTCGCCCGCCAAGCCGATGTACGTGACCAGGTGGCCCTGGGCGCCGCACTGCAGGCCGGCCTCGACGAGTTGGGCCGGGTGGACATCGTGGTGGCCAACGCCGGCATCGCCCCGATGGCCGCGGCCGATGGCTGGCACGACGTCATCGACGTCAACCTGACCGGTGTGTACCACACCATCGAGGCCGCGATTCCGACGATGATCGACCAGGGCGACGGCGGGTCGATCGTGCTGATCAGTTCGGCCGCGGGCCTGGCCGGCATCGGCAGCCACGATGCCGGAGCCATCGGTTACACCGCGGCCAAACATGGGCTGGTCGGACTGATGCGAGTCTACGCGAACCTGCTGGCGCAGCACAGCATTCGGGTGAACTCGGTGCACCCGGCCGGTGTCGACACCCCGATGATCAACAACGACTACGTCCGGGGTTGGCTGGCCGAGCTCACCGCCGCGACAGGTACGCCACCGGACATGGGCAATGCGCTGCCGGTACAGGTGCTGGAACCGGAGGACATCGCCAATGCGGTGGCCTGGCTGGTATCCGATGCGGCCCGCTACATCACCGGCATCACCTTGCCCGTCGACGCCGGGTTCATCAACAAGAGGTAGCCCGATGGCACGCAACCCGGTAGCTCAGACGGCCTACGGCCCGATGGTGCTGGCAGCAATCGAGCACCATGAGCCGCCCGGACAACGCCTGGTCGACGACGACCTGGCGACACCGTTCTTGCCGACCGTCATGCGCTGGCTGGTGGCGGCCACGCGGCCCGCGCCGCTGCGCCGATGGTTCATCGCCGCGATGGACCGATCCGGGCCGGGCCTGTGGGTCAACCTGACCTGCCGCAAGCGTTTCATCGCCGACCGCGTCGACGAGGCGATCGGCGAGCACGTCGCGAAAATCCAGGCCGTGGTGATCCTCGGTGCCGGCCTGGACACCCTCGCCTACCGACTCGCCCGGCGAAGCCCCATTCCGGTGTTCGAGGTGGATCAGCCGGTCAACATCGCCCGCAAGGCCACCACCGTGCGCCGGGTGTTGGGTGAACTGCCGCTGTCGGTTCGGCTGGTGGCGCTGGACTTCGAGCACGACGATGTGCTGACCACGCTGGTCGAGCACGGCTATCGCACCGCGTTCCGGACGTTCTTCGTCGCCGAAGGCGTGACCCAGTACCTGACCGAGAGCGCCGTCCGCGGAACCCTGGAAGGCCTGCGCGCGGCGGCGACCGGTAGCCGGCTGGTGTTCACCTACGTCCGCCGCGACTTCATCGACGGCACGAATCTGTACGGGTCGCCGACGTTGTATCGCAAGGTTTGTGCGGCGGCCCCAGCTTCGCCTCTCCTTCGTCGAGCCTCGCTGAACCGCCGGGTCGGCTCCGGGAAGCTCTGGCATTTCGGCCTGCAGCCTGCCGAGGTGGCAGATTTTCTTGCCGAATACGGCTGGCGACTGATCGAGCAGGCCGGACCCGAACAGTTCCTCCAGCGCTATGTCGAGCCCACTGGCCGCCGTCTGGGCGCGAGTGATCTGGAGTGGTCGGTGTACGCCGAAAAGCTCTGAGCCGGCCGGCTCAGACCTCGATCACCGTCGGCACGATCATCGGCTGACGCCGGTAGACCTCGCCCACCCATTTGCCCACCGTGCGGCGCACCGCCTGAGCGATCCGGGCCGGATCGGTGACCTGCTCTGCGGCAAGGGATTCCAGTTCCGCCTCGACCTTGCGCGCCGCCGGCTCCAGGGCCTTGGGGTCTTCGGAGAAGCCCCGCGAATGCAGGTGCGGCGGAGCCACCGGCTTGCCGGTCCCGCGGCGGACCACCACCGTGATCGCGACGAATCCGCTGGACAGGATCAACCGCTCCCCCAGCGTTGCATCGCCGACATCGCCGTCGACGAGCCCGTCGACGAACATCTTGCCGGTCGGTACCGCCCCGGCAATGCGTGCCTGTCCGGCGACCAGGTCGACGCTGACCCCGTTCTCGGCCATCAGGATCGACTCCTCTGGCACCCCGGTACGGACGGCCAGTGCGGCGTTGGCGCGCATCATCCGCCAGGTGCCGTGTACAGGCATCACGTTGCGGGGCCGAATTCCGTTGTAGAGGAACAGTAGTTCGCCGGAGTAGGCGTGCCCGGAAACATGAACGCGCGCCTGGGCATTGGTGACCACCCGGGCACCGATCTTGGCCAGTGCGTCCATCACCCCGTAGACGGCTTCCTCGTTGCCGGGAATCAGCGACGACGACAGCACCACCAGATCGCCGGCGGTCAGCGTGATCGACCGGTGCTCGCCACGCGACATCCGTGACAGCGCCGAGAGCGGTTCGCCCTGGGTTCCGGTGGTGACCAGCACCACCTTCTCCGGCGGCATCTCCTCGGCGGCCCCGATGTCGATCACATCGCGGTCTGTGACCCGCAGAAAACCCAGATCCTTGGCGATCCCCATATTGCGGACCATCGACCTGCCGACGAAGGCCACCCGCCGGCCCTGTGACACCGCGGCGTCGACGATCTGCTGGACCCGGTCCACGTTCGAGGCGAAGCAGGCCACGATCACCCGGCCCTCGGCGCCGCGGATCAGCCGGTGCAGGGTGGGACCAACCTCGCTCTCGCTGGGACCGACACCGGGAATCTCGGCATTGGTCGAGTCACACAGGAACAGGTCCACACCCTTGTCGCCCAGGCGTGACATCCCGGGCAGGTCGGTGGGCCGCCCGTCCGGGGGCAGCTGGTCGAGCTTGATGTCGCCGGTGTGCAGGACGGTGCCCGCGCCGGTGTGCACCGCGATCGCCAGTGCATCCGGGATGGAGTGGTTCACCGCGAAGTACTCGCATTCGAACACCCCGTGGGTGCTGCGCTGACCCTCGGCCACCTGGACGAAGACCGGCTTGATGCGGTGTTCTCGGCACTTGGCGGCGACCAGGGCCAGGGTGAACTTCGAACCGACCACCGGAATGTCGGCCCGCAGTTTGAGCAGGAACGGAATGGCGCCGATGTGGTCCTCGTGGGCGTGGGTCAGCACCAGCGCCTCGACGTCGTCGAGCCGGTCTTGGATGTGGCGGATGTCCGGCAGGATCAGGTCGACGCCGGGCTCGTCGTGGCCCGGGAACAGCACGCCGCAGTCGATGATCAACAGCCGGCCGAGGTGCTCGAAAACGGTCATATTGCGGCCGATTTCGCTGATACCGCCGAGTGCGGTGACGCGCAGTCCGCCTTCGGTCAGCGGACCCGGCGGGGAGAGATCTTCAGTCACCCGCACCTCACCCGAGTACTGACGCAGCGCGCATGTCGATGGCAAGTTCGTCGACCTCGGCGGCGGATGCCGGGACCATCGGCAACCGGGGATCGCCGGCCTCGAAACCCTGCAATCGCAGACCGGCCTTGACGAAGGTCACCCCGCCGACGCGACCCATCGCGTTGGACAGCGATGCGATCGAGACGTTGATCTTGCGGGCGGTCTCGACGTCGCCGGCCGCGAAGGCGGCCAGCATGTCGCGCAACTGAGCGGCCGCGAAGTGCGAGATCACGCTGACGAATCCGGTGGCCCCCATGGCCAGCCAGGGCAGATTCAGCGCGTCGTCGCCGGAGTAGTAGGCCAATCCGGTCTCGGCCATGATCTGCGCTCCGGCGTGCAAGTCCCCCTTGGCGTCCTTGATCGCGACGATGTTGGGGTGTTCGGCCAGCTCGAAGATGGTGTCCGGCGCGATCGGCACCACCGAGCGGGCCGGGATGTCGTAGAGCATCACCGGCAGCGCGCTGGCGTCGGCGACGGCGGTGAAGTGCGCCAACAGGCCGGCCTGCGACGGACGCGAGTAGTACGGCGTCACCACCAGCAGGCCGTGCGCGCCGACCCCGGCGCAGGCCTCGGCGAGGCGCACGCTGTGCTCGGTGTCGTTGCTGCCGGCGCCGGCGATGATGCGAGCCCGGTCACCGACCGCCTCGACCACCGCACGCAGCAGCGTGAGCTTCTCGTAGTCCGCGGTGGTCGGCGACTCGCCGGTGGTACCCGAGATCACCAAACCGTCGCAACCGGCGTCGATAAGGCGATTGGCCAGGCGTACGGCGGCGTCGGTGTCCACCGAGCCGTCCGCGCCGAAGGGGGTCACCATGGCGGTCAGCACGGTGCCGAACTGCGCCTTGGCGTCGAATCCGCTGCTGCTCACGGCCCCAAGATTACCTGGCCCCTGGAGTTGCTCAGACCTCGGTGGCGAGCGGACTGGTCGCGACTTCGGTGCCGTCGGCCAGCGTGCTGATCTGGAAGTCCTCGAACGCCGCCGGAGCCACGTCAGTGAGCTGCCGCAGGCACTCGACGGCCAGCCGGCGAATCTCGACATCGGCGTGCTCGCTGGCCCGCATCGCGATGAAGTGCCGCCATGCCCGGTAATTGCCCGTCACCACGATGCGCGTCTCGGTGGCGTTGGGCAGCACGGCGCGAGCGGCCTGTCGAGCCTGCTTGCGCCGCAGCGCCCCCACGGTCTCGCCGGCCTGGCCCGCCGCGAATTTGGCTTCCAGCCGGGCCAGCAGCTCGACGTAGGCGGCGCGACTGGCGTCCGCGGCGTCGGTCAGGATCTGCTGCAGTTCCGGGTCGTCCTCCAGGCCGGGCGGCACCACGACCCGCGAGTCCGGTTCGGGCACGTAGCGCTGGGACAGCTGGGAGAACGAGAAGTGCCGGTGCCGGATGAGCTCGTGGGTGGCCGACCGGGAGATGCCGGTGATGTAGAAGGTCACCGAGGCGTGCTCCAACACCGAGAAGTGCCCGACGTCGATGATGTGCTTCAGGTAGGCGGCGTTGGTCGCGGTTCGCGGGTTGGGCTTGGACCAGCTCTGGTAGCAGGCCCGGCCGGCGAACTCGACCAGTGCCGACCCGCCGTCGGCGTCGGTGCTCCACGGCACGTCCGACGGCGGACTGAACTCGGTCTTGGCAATCAGTTGCACGCGCAGCGGCGCCGTCTCGGCCACGGCACTCACCTTAAGGCGTGCCCGGCCGGTCTCAACGCCACCGCGCCCACACGTAGGGCACCAGGCAGAATGCCCTCGGCGTATTGGCGGGTGAACGTCAGTCGCTGGGCACTTTCGCAGCGATCTGACCAGCGATGACCACCGCGGTGTCCTTGGGATCCGCACTGCAGGTGTTGACGTCGATCACGACGTTGTTGGCCACGGTCAGCGCCCGCCCGCAGGCCCAGCTCACGTCGTTGCCCGCATTGTCTTGGGTCGCGACGGTGCTCAGCATGCCGTCGGCGTTGACGATCGGACCGGCGGTCCAGATAGTGCCGCTCTGCAGATGGCTGTATTCGTGGCAGGCCGGCCATTGCCGGGCGGCAGTGGCGAAGAACGCGGCGGCCTGCTTGGCCGATGGGAACGCGACGACGGCCTGTTCGGCGAAGTGCTCGAAATCGTCGCCCTCGCTGAGCGCCTGTTCCCGCACGCCGGAGTAGCCGCTGTCGGCGTATACCGGCTCCTGAGCCGCGCCGTCGATGGCCAGACACTCTTGAGGTTGCATGGTGGCGCTGTCGTCCGACAGGGCGGTATGGGTGCGGGTGACGGCCATATCGGTCGCCTCCATGATCGAGTTGACCTGCTCGGGGGTGAGTAACAGAGCGCGCAGGCCATCCTCGGCGACGGGTGCGGCCGTCATGGTAGGGGTGGGCACCGTCGATGTGGGGTTCGGCAGGACCTTCAGTTCGTGACTCCCACAGCCGGCAGCCAGCGCAGCACTCGCGACAACAAGCACCCATGCAGCAGAAACCCGCATACGATCACCCCGACATCCCCGACCCTGGATCGGTACGCCAGTCATCAACGCTGCCGATCAGCTCCCGGTCGCCACCCTAGCGCCGTCCGGGAAGCTTCGCCGGTGGCGGCCGGTCCGCCGGCTCTCGACGTTTACGCCGTAAGTCCCGACGGGTATCCCGCGCCAAGGCCGCTGCGCAGGAGGCACGCGAGCGGGCTCAACAGCGATGGGGGGCTCAGTGTTGCTACGGAAGATCACACGTCCACTGCTCGCGGCAGCGTTTATCGGTCAAGGCGTGGAGGCGTTGCGCCGGCCGCAGCAAGCCGGGCGGGCGGCCCGTCCGGCGTTTGACGGACTCAAGCAGTTACCCGGCGAGATAGCGGCCAAGATGCCGTCCGACGTCGAGGCGTTCGCCAAGGCCAACGCGCTGGCGCAGGTCGGCGGTGGCGTCTTGCTGGCAACCGGCAAGCTGCCACGCATTGCGGCCGCGGTACTGGCGTGCACGGTAATCCCAGGTAGCGCCGGGGCGCACATGTTCTGGACGGAGCCCGACCCGCAACGCAGGGCTGAACAACGCAAAGCGTTCTTGACCGACATCAGCCTGGTCGGTGGATTGATGATCGCGGCTGCCGACACCGAGGGAAGACCTTCACTGGGCTGGCGGGCCCGCCGCGCCTATCGGCGTGCAGCCGACGCGTTGCCCACCACGTCCGGTGATGCCGCGCTGGAGACAGTCGGCGAAAAGGTCAGCGCGGGCTTGAAGGCCGGCGTGGAACACGGCCGCGAACTCGCCGAGATGGTGGGGGAAATGGCCGGACCGTTACTGGAGTCGGCCGGCGAACGGGGAGCACAGCTCGCTGAAGTCGCCGCCGACCGCGGAACCGAGCTGGCGCAGGCGGCCCGATCCATCGCCGCGGCCCGTTGGGCTAACCATTGAGCACCCGTCGGCGCAGCTCGGCCACCAGATCCCCGCGCTCCCCCACCCTGACCTGACTCAATCCGAGCCAGGACGCCATCGACCACAGTTCGGTGGCCAGTGCCTCAGCCACTCGTTCGCGCGACTGCCCCTCTTCGGCGAACGCCCCGACGACATGCAGCGCACCCTGCTGCCGATCGGCCTTGAGGTCCACCCGGCCGACCAGCTCCCCATCCAACAGGAATGGCCACACGTAGTAGCCGTACTGCCGTTTGGGCGCCGGGGTATAGATCTCAATGCGATAAAAGAAGTCGAACAACCGCTGCACCCGCGGCCGGAAGAAGATCAGCGGATCGAACGGGCACAGCAATGCGGTGCCGCGATCGGTTCGCGGAATCGATTGCCCCGCACGCAGATAGGCCGCGGCGTCCCAGCCGTCGACGGCGACCGGTTCCAATTCGCCGGCCGCCACCAACTTCGCGATCGCCGGTTTGACCTGGGCGGCCGACAACCGGAAGTAGTCACGCAGGTCGGCCTCGGTGGCAACGCCCAGGGCGCCGGCTGCGCGGCGGACAAGCTCGCGAATCGCCTCGTCGTCGTCGACCTCGACTGCCAGCACCTGCGGTGGCAGCACGTTCTCGACCAGGTCGTAGTGCCGGGCGAACCCGACCCGGGTGGCCGTGGTCAGCTCCCCCGAGGCGAACAGCGCCTCGGCCACCCATTTGGTGTCACTGCGGTTCCACCACGGCCCCTTTCCGGCTCGACCGGACGCTGACCACGTGGAGGCCAGGTGCTCTTCGATCTCGCCGGCAGTCGACGGACCCAGTTCGCCGATCGCGGCGGTGACATCGATGACCAGCTGCGGGTTGGCCCGCACGATGGCCGAACCCCACCGGCCATGGGGCCATTGCCGCATCCGCCAGCGCAACAGCGGCCAGTCCTCGACGGCCATCAGCGCCGCCTCGTGCGCCCAGTACTCGACCAACAACCGCGGCGAGCGGGCGCTGTGGCTCCACGCGGCTCGATCCAGCACGGTGCGGTCATAGGGCCCGAGCCGGCTGAACACCGGCGCGTAGTGGGCGCGTACCGCCACAGAGACCGAATCGAGCTGCAGTACTTGGATGCGGGAGATCAGCCGTTTCAGGTGCGCCCTGGTGACTGTGGCAGAGGGTTTGGGATCCGTGAATCCCTGTGCGGCAACGGCGATCCGACGCGCCTGCGCGGCGGTCAGGACTGGCACGAAGTCCGGTGGTAAGTCAGATAGCGGTAGCGCAGACCGGTTCGGCTGGTCAGCCACTCCCCCGTGCTGGCCTGCCAGGACTGGTCAAGCACCGGCGCCACGGCGTCACCGTCCTGCGCCGGCAAATCGATATCGACCTCGGTTACTTCGCAGCGGCCCGCCAGCGGCAGCGCCAGCGCGTAGATCTCCGCTCCGCCGACCACCCAGATGTCGTCGCCCTCCAGCGCCTGATCCAGGGTCGGCACGACGGTGGCGCCGTCGGCGACATAGTCCGGGTCCCGGGTGAGCACGACATTGCGCCGATCGGGCAGCGGCCGGACTCTGGCGGGCAGCGATTCCCAGGTCAGCCGCCCCATCACCACGGTGTGGCCGATGGTGAGCTGTTTGTAGCGGGCCTGATCTTCGGGCACCCGCCAGGGAATGCCGCCGGCACGGCCGATCACCCCGGACTTCGACTGAGCCCAGATCAGACTGATCGTCATACCGCCACAGGCGCCTTGATCGCCGGATGCGGGTCGTAGCCCCGGATCTCGACGTCCTCGTAGGTGTAGCCGAAGATCGAGTCACGCGGCGCCAGAACCAATTGCGGATACGGACGCGGATCACGACTCAGTTGTTCGGTGACCTGATCGACGTGATTGTCGTAGATGTGGCAGTCGCCGCCGGTCCAGATGAACTCTCCGACACCCAGCCCGGCCTGCGCGGCCATCATGTGGGTCAGCAGCGCATAGCTGGCGATGTTGAACGGCACGCCGAGGAACAGGTCGGCGCTGCGCTGATAGAGCTGGCAGGACAGCTTGCCGTCGGCGACGTAGAACTGAAACAGCGCGTGACAGGGGGCCAGCGCCATCTCGCCGATCTCGCCGACGTTCCATGCCGAGACGATGATCCGGCGCGAATCCGGGTCGGTGCGCAGCAGGTGCAGCGCAGCAGAGATCTGGTCTACGTGCTCACCCGCCGGCGTCGGCCACGACCGCCACTGCACTCCGTAGACCGGACCGAGATCTCCTGTCTCAGAAGCCCATTCATCCCAGATGGTGACACCGTGTTCGTTGAGCCAGGCGATGTTGGAGTCACCGCGCAGAAACCACAGCAGCTCGTAGATCACCGACTTGAGGTGCACCTTCTTGGTGGTGATCAGCGGGAATCCGGCGGTCAGGTCATAGCGCAGCTGGTGGCCGAACAGGCTGCGGGTGCCGGTGCCGGTACGGTCCGCCTTCGCGGTTCCCTCGGCCAAAACCAGCCGCAACAGGTCTTCGTACGGGGTCGCGATCGGCACGCCGCCCAGCTTAGCGGCGATCGCAAGCGCGGCGAAGCCACGCGCCGCGGGTCGCCGCAATCAACACCGCGGCGATCGCAAGCGCGGCGAAGCCACGCGCCGCGGGTCGCCGCATCAACACCGCGGCGATCGCAAGCGCGGCGAAGCCACGCGCCGCGGGTCGCCGCATCAACACCGCGGCGATCGGTCGGAGTACAACGGAGGCCATGCCCACGATCACCGACACCATCACCACCCCCGACGGGGACTGCCCCGTTCGCCTGTTCACCCCGGAAGGCTCCGGGCCCTGGCCCGGCGTGGTCATGTATCCCGATGCTGGCGGAGTCCGGGCGGCCTTCGACGAGATGGCCACCGAACTGGCGGGCTACGGCTACGCCGTGCTGCTTCCCGATGTGTACTACCGGCACCCCGGCTGGGCGCCGTTCGACATGGCGACGGTATTCGCCGACGCCAAGGAGCGCGGCCGGCTGTTCTCGATGATCGGCGACGTGACCCCGGACCGGATGACCACCGACGCGCGGGCGTTCTTCGATTATCTGGCCGGCCGGCCCGAAGTCCGCGGAGAGAAATTCGGGGTGTGCGGCTACTGCATGGGTGGGCGTACATCGGTGACCGTCGCCGGACGCGTGCCCGACCGGGTGGCCGCGGCGGCGTCGTTCCACGGCGGCGGCCTGGTCACCGACTCCGCGGACAGTCCCCATCTGCTGGCCGATCAGATGACTGCCACCGTCTATGTGGCCGGCGCCGAGAACGACGCGTCGTTCACGAAGGCGCATGCCGCAACCCTGGACGAGGCGCTGAGCGCCGCCGGCGTCACATACACCGTCGAGTTCTATCCGGCCGCGCACGGGTTCGCCGTGCCCGACAACGCGCCCTATGACGCCGACGCGGCGGCCCGGCACTGGGCGGCGATGCGCGACGTGTTCGGCGACACTCTGGCCACCCAATAATTGCCTACTGGGAATTATTGCCCACTGAGCATTTTCAGGTAGTATGGTGGAATGACCGGTCTGCGAGAACGCAAGAAGGCCGACACCCGCCGAGCCCTGTCCGACGCCGCCCTGCAGCTGATGTTCGAGCGCGGCCTGGACAACGTCACCCGGGAAGACATCGCCGCCCTGGCCGGGGTCTCAACACGGACCTTCAGCAATTACTTCGCCACCAAGTTCGAGGCCTTGGCCTATCGGCAGACCGAACGCCTGCGTCGCGGTGTCGCCCTGCTGCGCCAGCGTCCCGCCGAGGAGCCGCTGTGGACGTCGCTCACCGAGGCGATTCTCGGGCCCATCGAAGACGACTTCACCGCGTCGACCGAGGATGTCAACCGCCCGCCGGCCCGCGCCAAGCTCGCTGAGCTTCGCAAGGCACTGAGCAACAGTGACATTCGCAGTGCGTTGCCGCACGAGGTCTTCGACGACTTCGTCCGCGCGATCGCCGAACGCACCGGCACCGATCCGCAGCGCGATCGCTATCCCCGCCTGGCCGCCGGCGTCGTCTACGCGGTTGTCGAGGCCACCATGGACACCTACACCGCCGCGGATCCGCCGGTCCCCTACCCGCGGCTGCTCCGCGAGGCGTTCGCCGACGTCGCCGCCGGGCTTCCGGCACCCACCGACTGAAAAGGCATGACCATGGCCGCCGCAGCACACCATCCCGTCGTCATCGCCGGCGCCGGCCCCAACGGCCTGATGCTGGCGTGCGAGCTGGCGCTGACCGGAATCCAGCCGGTCGTGCTCGACGCGTTGCCCGTACCCAGTTCTGAGCCGAAGGCCAACGGTCTTGTCGGGCAAGTGGTTCGAATGCTCGACCTGCGGGGTCTCTATACCAGGTTCAGCGGCGTGGACGGTCCCCCGCGGCCCTCCCCCACGTGGATGTTCTCCGGAATGGCCCTGGATCTGTCGCACAGCTTCACCGGCACCCGGGCCAACCCGATGTATCTGCTTGCGGTGCCCCAACCGAAGCTGGTGCGGCTACTCCTGGAGCGCGCCGCTGAGCTCGGCGTGGCGGTTCGCTGGGGCCACGAACTCACCGGGTTCGACGCCGGAGACGACGGCGTGGTGACGGCGATCAGATCTGCCGACGGCGACTATGCCCTGGCCGCCGACTACCTGGTGGGCGCCGACGGCGGCCGCAGCATCGTGCGCAAGACAACCGGAATCGCCTTTCCCGGTACCACGGCGGCGACGGTGTCGCGGCTGGCGCACGTGCAGATCCCGGAGGATCTGCGTGCCGTCGATCGCAGCCTTCAGATACCGGGCTTCGGACGGATCGCCCATGGCCACAACCGGTTCGACAATGGCCTGGTGCTGTTCGGTGAAGTCGAGCCCGACCGGTCATTGTTGGGCACGCTGGAGTTCGGCTCGTCGGGTGATGCCGGCCCGATGACGCTTGCCGAACTCCGGCAAAGCCTGCAGCGCATTCTCGGCGTCGAAATCCCGTTCGCCGATCCAACCGGGCCAGGTCCGCATGCGCTGCGCCGCATTGAGGGGCAGAACAGTCGCCAGGCCGAGCGCTACCGCGCCGGACGGGTGCTGCTGCTCGGCGACGCCGCTCATGTCCACAGCGCGATGGGCGGGCCGGGACTGAATCTCGGACTGCAGGACACCATCAACCTCGGCTGGAAGCTCGCCGCTCAGATCAACGGCTGGGCGCCCGACGGGCTGCTGGACAGCTACGACTCCGAGCGCAAGCCCCTGGGGCAGCGGGTGATGATGCACTCGCTCGCCCAGACCGCGTTGGTATCGCCGGGACCGCACGTCGCCGCGCTGCGGGACCTTTTCGGGGAGCTGTCGGCCATCCCGCAGGTGTCGGCGCACCTCGCCGAACTGCTGGCCGGCACCGACGTGCGCTACGACGTCGGCGACGACCACCGATTGTCCGGATGGCATGTCCCGGATTTCACGCTCGACGACGGTCGCCGGGTCGCCGAGCTATTGCACAGTGGGCGTGCGGTGCTGCTCGACCTGGCCGAGGGCACCGCGGCAGCAGCCGCCCGGCCGTGGGCCGGTCGGGTCGATGCTGTCACGGCCGCCATGTCCGAGCCCCCGGCAGCCGCCCTGCTCATCCGGCCGGACGGCTATATCGCCTGGGCAACAGACGGTTTCAACCCGTCCGAGCAGTCGGCCCTGGAGGCTGCGCTGACCCGCTGGTTCGGCGTGCCGAGTCCCTGACATTGTCAGACGTCGTCGGCGATCCCGACCTGATGTAGCTCGGTGTCGCGGGTCTCCTGCATCGCCAGCAGCGCCACGAACGAGCACGCGGCCGCAATCGACAGGTAGCCGCCCACCCAGGCCGCGCCGTGGCTGGTTGCCAGCCAGGTGGTGATGAACGGCGCCACCGCCGCCCCCAGAATGCTCGCCGCGTTGTAGGCGACGCCCGAGCCGGTGTAGCGGACATTGGTCGGGAACAGTTCGGGTAAGACCGCACTCATCGGGCCGAACGCCAAGCCCATCAAAGTCATCCCGATTATCAGGAACGCCAGCATCACACCGGTGGATGCGGTCGGTTTGAGGAATGCGCCGAAGGTGGTTCCGTACACCATGATTCCGGCGGTGAAGAACAGCAGCAGCGGGCGTCGGCCGAAGTGGTCGGCCAGCCTGCCGACGATCGGCAGCACCGCCACGAAGAACAGCACGGCGATCAGCTGCAGCCCGAGGAACTCGGCGTAGCCGTAGCCCAGGCCGATGCCCTCGGGCGGACGCTTGGCGGTGCCGTAGCTCAGGATCCACGTCGTCACGGTGTAGAAGAGCGTGTAGGGCACCACCATCACCAACGTGCCGATGACCAGCCGGCGCCAGCTGCCCCGCAGCAGCGCTGCGATCGGAGCGTTCACCGGCGCACCGCTGGCCTTCGCCTGCGCGAAGACCGGGGTTTCGGTGAGCCGCAGCCGCACATACAGTCCGACGGCCACCATCACGGCGCTCAGCAGAAACGGAATCCGCCAGCCCCAGGTGAGAAATGGCCCGGCTCCGTCCGCGCCGGCGGTGGCCGGTCCCAACCACGTGAACAGGACCAGGAAGATCGCGGTGGCTAGCAGATAGCCCAGGGGCGCACCCAGTTGCGGCCAGATTCCCGCCGTCGCCCGGCGGCCCGGTTTAGCGGTTTCGGTGGCCAGCAGCGCAGCACCGCTCCATTCGCCGCCGAGCGCCAAACCCTGACAGAACCGCAAGGCCGCCAGCAGCACCGGGGCGAGCAGACCGATGTGGTGGTAGGTGGGCAGCACACCGATCAGGAACGTGGCGACACCCATGAGCAGCAAGGAGGCGACCAGGGTGGATTTGCGGCCCAGCCGATCACCGAAGTGACCGAACAGGATCGACCCCACCGGCCTGGCCACGAACGCCAAGCCGAACGTCGCCAACGAGGCCAACAGCGCCGCCGTGGGATTGCCCGTCGGGAAGAACAAGTGCGGGAAGACCGTGACCGCGGCGGCCGCATAGACGTAGAAATCGTAGAACTCGATCGTGGTGCCGACCATTGCCGCCACCGCGATCCGCCGGCGCGGGACACCTCCGACGAGGTCGGCCCCGCCGGCGGCGGCGCCGGCGCGATACGACGTGCTCATCTCAGATGCCTGCTTCGTCGGCGACCTCACGCGCCTTGTCTACCAAGGCATCGATCCACGCGGTGATGGGAGTGCCGGCGGCAGCCTTGTTCGCCGGGTTGTCCAGCACCCGCCGCACGATGCCCTCGGCGATGATCGCGACCTTCCACAGCCCGAGCGCATGCCAGTACTGCAGGGTCGCCGCGTCGCGCCCGGTCTCTTCCAGGTACACCCGGGCCAGCTCCGCCCGGTCCGGGAAGCCCTCCAGGGTGCTGATGACGAACTCCCCGGCGATGTGCTCTTCGCCGACCTGCGGCCAATACGCCAGCAGGCTGCCCATGTCGGCCAACGGGTCGCCGAGGGTGGACAACTCCCAGTCCAGCACCGCGATCACCTCGCCGCTGTCCGGTGACGTGATCACGTTGCGCAGGTGGAAGTCGCCGTGCACCAGCGTGAGCTCCTGCTGCTGCGGCACGGCGTCGGTCAGACGCCTGGTCAGGTCATCGAGTGCGGGCAGCTCGCGTGTCTTGGACTTCTCCCACTGCCCGGCCCACCGCTTGAGCTGACGTTGCGCGTACGGCTTGTGGCTGGCCAGATCATCCAGGCCTACCGCGGTGATGTCGACGGCATGAATCTTGGCCAGCGTCTTGGGCATGGACAGCCCGATCTGTCGGCGCCGCTCGGGAGAGAGCGCCTGTGCCACCGACATCCGGTCTGCCACCACGCCGTCGACGAACTCCATCAGCAGCAACGGCGTGTCTTTTGCCTCCAGTGGCGACCCGCTGCGCCCGGCTTCGCCGCGCTGGCGATCGCCACCGGCATCGCGGGTCAACCCGTACACCTTCGGCGTGGGGACGTCGGTGTCGCCGAGGGCCGCGAGAATCCGCGCTTCGCGGGCCACATCGTGGGCCGAGGCCAGCAACTTTCCCAGCGGCGGCCGGCGCAGCACCCAGCTATGACCGGCGTCGTCGGACACCCGGTAGGTCAGGTTGGACTGTCCGATTCCGATCCGCTCGAAGCGCAGCGACCCGCGCACGGGCAGGCCCAGTTCGGTGATCCACGCGGTCGCAGCCGCCGGGTCGATGCCCAGTGGCTCCTCAGCCACCGAGACCTCCCCGGAATCCGGTTGCGTCACCAAGGATCTGGCCGCCGTCCATGACCAGGGTCTGCCCGGTGATCCAGCTCGCCGCGTCAGACGCCAGGAACAACACCGCGTCGGCCACGTCGACCGGCTCGCCGATCCGGCCCAGCGGTATGCCGGTCGACAATCCCTGCTCGTGTTCCTTCCACAGCACCTCGGCCAGCTTGGTGCGCACCACGCCCGGACAGATCGCGTTGACCCGAATTCCCGGGGACAGTTCCAGCGCAAGCTGTTTCGTGACATGGATCAGCGCGGCCTTGGTGGCGTTATACATGCCCATCAGTGGCGCGAAACTCATGCCGCCGATCGAAGCCGTGTTGACCACCACCCCGCCGTGCCCACCTCGTTCCCCCAGCCCGGCCTTCACCGCGCAGGACGTCCACAGCAGCGGCCCCCACAGGTTGACGTCGAAGATCTTGGCGAACCGGGCGTGATCCTGGTCGATCAACGGTCCGAACGCCGGATTGGTGCCGGCGTTGTTGACCAGGATGTCAATGCTGCCGAAGCGCTCCAGCGTGGCGTCAACGCAGCGCTGAGCGGCGTCATCGTCGGCGACGTGGGCGGCCACCCCCATCGCGTTGCCGTTGACCTGGGCCGCCGCCGCGTCGGCACTCTCCTGGTCCCGTGAGGTCAGGACCACATTGGCGCCCGCTTCGGCCAGCCGCTGCCCGATCGCCAATCCGATCCCCCGCGAGCCGCCGGTGATGATCGCGGTGCGCCCCGCGAAGTCCGGTGTCGTCATCGGGCGTCCTCGAGATACTTGCGCAGCTCCTGGCGGGCAATGGCGCGCTTGTGCACCTCGTCGGGGCCGTCGGCGAGCCGCAGCGTGCGCAGGTGGGCCCAGAAACTGGCGAGCGGGAAGTCCTCGGTGACGCCGCCGGCGCCGTGCACCTGGATGGCCCGGTCGATGATCGTGAGCGCGATGTTGGGCGCTGCGACCTTGATCGCCGCGATCTCGACCTGCGCCGCCTTGTTGCCGACGGTGTCCATCAGGTACGCGGTCTTGAGCGTCAGCAGGCGGATCATCTCGATGTCGATGCGCGCCTCGGCGATCCAGTCACGGATGTTGGCGTTCGCACTGATCGGCTTGCCGAAGGCGATCCGGGAGTTCGCTCGCCGGCACATCAGTTCCAGTGCCCGCTCGGCCATTCCGATGCAGCGCATGCAGTGGTGGATGCGGCCCGGGCCAAGCCGGGCCTGGGCGATTGCGAAGCCCTCCCCCTCGCCCTTGAGCACATCCTTGGCCGGTACCCGGACGTCCTTGAAGTCGATCTCGGCGTGGCCCTCACGGTCCTGGTAACCGAAGACCGGCAGCCCGCGCATGATGGTGACGCCCGGGGCGTCGATGGGAACGACCATCATCGACTGCTGCCGGTGGGTGGCGGCGTCGGGATCGGTCTTGCCCATCACGATCATCACCTTGCAGTTCTGGTGCAAGGCGTTGGACGCGAACCACTTCCGGCCGTTGAGCAGATAGCCGTCACCGTCGCGCACCATCGACAACTGCACGTTGGTGGCGTCAGAGCTGGCCACCTGCGGCTCGGTCATCGCGAACGCCGACCGGATGGTGCCCTCCAGCAGCGGCTTGAGGTATTTCTCCTTGTGTTCGTCGCTGCCGAACAGCGTGAACACCTCCATGTTGCCGGTGTCCGGCGCATTGCAGTTGGTCGCCTCCGGGGCCAGATGCGGGCTGCGGCCCATGATCTCGGCCAGCAGCGCGTATTCGAGGTTGGTCAGGCCCGGACCCCATTCCGGATGGGGGTGGAACAGGTTCCACAGCCCGCGCTCACGCGCTTGGGCCTTCAGGTCCTCCAGGATCGGGGGCTGAAAGTGCGGGTTGCCGGCTTCGGCCATCTGCGTCTCGTAGACCGCCTCGGCCGGATAGACGCATTCGTCCATGAATGCCAGCAGGTCGGTCTGGTATTTCGTTGCGCGCTCGGACATTTCAAACAGGGACATACAGGCTCCTCACCTAGGACACTTCAGAATCGAGCAGGCCGCGCTGATAGCGGCGCATGCCGCGCAACCAGCGGTCGTAGTCGCCTGCCTTGTGCCGGTACATCTCCAGCACCACCGGGTGCGGCAGGATCAGGAAACGTTCGTCGTCGATGGCGGCGAGCACCTCCGCAGCGACGTCAGCGGGTTCCAGCACCTCACCGGCGGAGGTGACCGCGCGGGTGGCCAAATCACCCAGCGGGTCACCGGATTGTTCACCGGCATAGAGCAACTTCGTGTTGACGCCCATCGGGCACAAGCAGCTGACCCGCACACCCTGATCGCCGTAGGTGATATTGAGCCACTCGGCGAATCCGACGGCCGCGTGCTTGGTCACCGAGTAGGTGGCAGCGCCCAGTTGGGTGAGCAGTCCGGCGGCGGATGCGGTGGAGACGAAATATCCTTCGCCGCGGCGCACCCAGTCGGGGATCAGCAGCTCCGCCGCACGGATGTGCGAGCGCAGATTGACGTCGATGGCCTGGTCCCAGTCGGCTTCGCTGGGCAAGCCGGGGGCGCCGGTGATCCCGGCGTTGGCGAAGTAGAAGTCGACCGGTCCGTAGCGCTCCTGAGCCAACGCGATCAGTCCCCGGATGGTCTCGGTGTCCGAGACATCGCCGCCGCGACCGACCGCGGCGCCGGGATGCGCGGCGTTGATCGCCTCGGCTACCGCCGCCGCGGCGTCCGCGTCGAGGTCGGCCACCACCACTTTGGCTCCCGCCTCGACCAGCGCCGCGGCCAGCGCTCCACCGATGCCGCCACCGCCACCGGTGACGATCGCGACCCGCTCGGCAACCTTCATAAGCAACGTCCCCGTTCTTCGGTGCGCAGTGGCATTAGTTGAATCCGATCTCATGTTCGATTGTTGACAGTGCGAAATTGCAGAGCATTGGCCCATAGCCGGGTGACCGTGGCGACCAGGGCCTCGAAGTCGGCGCCCGAGCTGTGCTCGGCCTCCTCGCCGACGAAGGTGCCGTAGGCGAGTCTGCTGACCATCCCCGACAATGCCCGCGACGCCAGGAGCGGATCGACGTCGGCGCCGGCGATGCCCCGTGCCTGCAGATCGGCGATGCCGGCGGCATTGCGTTGGACGAACGCATCAGCTCGCCGCGCGCGGAAGGCGCGGAACTTCGGATCGATCTGGGCCACCTGTTCGAGCAGCCCCATCAACTGGGCGTTGCGCCGATACGCCTCCAAGTAGGCGCGATTGCTCGCTTCCAGCACCGCATACGGGTCGTCGGAATCGCTCACCCGGCCCATGCCCGGATGCATCATGTCCTGCTGGGCCTGTTCGAGGACCGCGGCGAAGATCTCCTCTTTGTTCGCGAAGTAGGTGTAGAACGACCCGGTCGCACAGCCGGCAGCCTTGGTGATGTCGGTCAGCTTCGCGTCGAGGTAGCCGTCGCGCTCGAAAACCTTGCGCGCCGCGGCGACCAGCCCCGCCCGGGTCCGCGCCCCGCGCACCGTCGCCGGCAACTGGCGGACCGGGGCGGCCGGGACGGCATCCATCCGAGCAGACTAACTGAATTCGATGTCAACTTCACTGACTTCTTCGGCACCGGCGCCGAGTTCGCCGAGCATGGCTTCGGCCTCCGATTCGGGCAGCGACTCCACCCCGCGCAGCTTGCGTTCGATGGCGCGGGTACGGACGCCAGCGGTGTCGATGGTGTTGCGGGCGGTGTCGAGTTGCTTGCGGGTCTTCTCCAGCACCGCCGCGAACTTTCCGAACTCGGTCTTGACCGCACCGAGTACCTGCCAGACCTCGCTGCTGCGCTGTTCGATCGCCAGGGTGCGAAAGCCCATGCGCAGGCTGTTGAGCAGCGCGGCCAGCGTGGTCGGGCCGGCCAGGGTGACGTTGTACTTGGCCTGAATCTGCTCGAACAGCCCCGGCTGGCGCAGCACCTCGGCATACAGACTCTCGGTGGCCAGGAACAGGATCCCGAAGTCGGTGGTGTGCGGCGGATCGAGGTACTTGTCGTGGATATCGCAGGCCTCGGCTTCGATTCGCCGGATCAGCGCCTGGCGCGCGGCAGCCTCCCCCACGCTGTCGGCGTGTTCCTGCGCATCGAGCAGCCGCTCAAAGTCCTCACGCGGGAACTTGGCGTCGACGGGCAACAACACCTCGCGCGCGCCGGTGGCGCCGGGCAATCGGATCGCGAATTCAACCCGGGCGTTCGAACCCGGCACGGTGATGACGTTGGTGGCGTACTGCTCGGGCGTCAGCGTCTCGGACAGCAAGGCGGCCAACTGCGTCTCGCCGAAGATGCCACGGGTTTTGACGTTGGTCAGCACCCGCTTGAGATCACCCACCCCGGTGGCCAGCGTCTGCATCTCACCCAGACCCCGCTGCACCGCCTCCAGGCGCTCCGAGATCTGCGTGAACGATTGCGCCAGCCGGGTTTCCAATGTGGCCTGCAGCTTCTCGTCCACCGTGGCGCGCATCTTCTCCAGCTGCGCGGTGTTCTCGGTCTGGAGGCTCCTGAGCTGCCGATCCAGCGTGGCGCCCAGTTTGTCCTGCGTTCCCTGCAAGGTCGATCCGAAGCGGTGCAGGGTCAGCTGCCACTGGTGAAAGGCCTGGGCGAGTTCGGCGCGCCCGGCATGCTGCTCTTCGCGCAGGGTCCGCTCCACGCGTTCACTGTCACCGCGCAGCGCGGAGAGCTGCGCAGGCGAGATCGCCCCGCCGGCAGGGCGCACAAGCACCACCACCTGGAGGATCACCGCCAGTAGCGCCAGTGAGGTGAGGAGGATCAGCAGTGCTGTGTCCATGCCGGCAAGGTAACGCCCGCCACCGACAAGTCCTGGCTACCGCAGCGGCGAGCCCCAACGCACCTGCTCGCGCAGCTGGGCCTTGAGCAACTTGCCGCTGGCGGTGCGTGGCAGCGCCTCGCTCACCACGGTGATGTACTGCGGCACCTTGAAGTCCGCCAATTGGCCGCGGCAGTACTCCAGTACGGCGGCCACATCAATCTCGTGCTGGTCGCCGATCAGCACCGCGCCGACCTTCTCCCCCATCACCTCGTCGGGCACTGCGAGCACGCACGCGTCGGCCACACCGGGAGCCGACAGCAGGGCCGCTTCCACCTCGACGCTGGAGACGTTCTCGCCACCGCGGTTGATGATGTCCTTGAGGCGATCGATGATGTGGACCCGGCCGGCGTCGTCGACGCGCACCACATCACCGGTGTGCAGCCAGCCGTCGATGATGGTGGCGGCGGTCGCCTCGGGCCGGTTCCAGTAGCCCGTCATCACATTCGCACCGCGCACCACCAGTTCACCGGTACCCGGATCATCGCCGAGCGGGACGACGCCGATATCGCCCGACGGCACGACATAACCGACCGAGTCCGCATGCGCCACCGCGTCGGAGTCCGGCAACACCGTCATCAGCGAAGCCGTCTCGGTCATGCCGTAGCCGTTGAACACCGTTGCCGCACCGAACGCCTCGCGTAGTGAGCGCACCAGCGCCGGTGCCGTCGGCGCCCCGCCGTAGCCGACCCACCGCACCCCACTCACGTCGACGTTGGCGAAGTCGGGATGCCTCAGCAGCAGCGAATAGATCGCCGGCACCGTCACCATCGATGAGATCCGTTGCGCAGGAAGTGTTGCGATCAACTCGGGAAGATTCAGCGACGGCATGATGACCGCGGTGCCGCCGGTGTAGGCGGCGACCAGCAGTTGGGAGTTACAGCCCGTCACATGAAACAGCGGGACCGAGATCAGTGTGCGATATTCCTCGCCCAATGTCCGGGTCCGGCCCAAGGTGCGCATCATGTTCTCGGCGTTGGTCACAAACGCCTCGTGGGTGGTGGGCACTCCCTTGGGGCTGCCGGTGGTACCGGAGGTGTAGAACAGCGCCGCGGTGTCGCCCGCTTCGAGCCCGTCGACCACATACGGTTGGCCATCGGGCAGTGCGGTGCCGGGCGCCAGGTCCACCCGAACGCCGGCATCGGTGAGCACGAAGTCGACTTCCGGTGCGGCCGAACGGGTATTGACGGCCACCGGTATTCCACCGGCCATCAACGTGCCCCAGAACGCCAGCACCCAGTCCAGTCCCGCCGGGTAGCGCAACGCGACCCGGTCACCGCGAGCCAGCCCGTCGGCGCGCAGCCCGCCAGCCACCCGTGCGGCCCGCCGCCACAACTGCCGGTAGGTCAGGCGGTCGCCGCCGAGTTCCACCACGGCTTCACCGTCGGGGCGCTGCTCGGCCTGCTCGGCCAGCACATCGAGAAGTGTTGCCGGCAGCTGCGCGTAATGCGCGACACCGTTGTGGTCGCGGGTCACCCCGGTCGCCGGAAAAGGGTTGTGGTGCCGTGTGATTTCGACGACGTGAGTCATGGGCAGCCTATTATCGCCGGCGTCGCCACTTGTGCGTCACCATCCGCAGCGTCCCGCGCAGCGCGTAGGCCGCGGAGACGAGGCACGCGAGGATCAGCACGATGAACATCGGCAGCCAATTGCCACGATCGTGATTGATGTGCCACCAGACGTAGGTGAACAGCACCGAGGAGACGAAAAAGACCACGTCGCGCCAATTGCCCTGATAGGAGAGCGCCGCGGCCCGCAGCGCTCTCGTTCGGTCGGAGGCAGCGACCAAATCGTCAATGCGCTCGTCGATGGTGCGCTGGAAATCCGCGCGCCGCTGCGTCTGCTCCGCGGGAAGCCGGTCGAGCAGATCGAGGTCCTGTTTGATCAGGGCGCGTACGTCCGGGCCTTTCAGCTGCCCGGCGGCCGCGGCAAACAGGGCTCCACCGAAGACCGGTGCCGCGCCCAACGCCATGCTCAGCAAAGAGGGCATCGTGGTGCTGTTCCTTTCCCGTTATGTCCCGGCCACCCTACGACCTCAGCCCAGAATTACCGTGCCATCGGGCGCGATCCGCCAGCCGGGGTTGTGGGCGATCTCCCAGATCAGTCCGTTGGGGTCTTGGACGTGGGCGTGGAACACGCCGCCGAACTGGCCGGGTTGCGGCGGCTTGATCACGACGCCACCCACGGCGGCCATGGCGTCGGCCAGCGCGATCACGGCGGCGGGGCTGTCGACGTTGTGCGCCGTGGTGACCCCGGAGACCCGGGAGTGGTCACTGGGCAGCGCCAGGTCTTCGTTGAACTTGTCGGCGTCAAAGAACCCCAGCACCTGGCCCGGCGCCGTCTGATAGAAGACGATCTCGCCCTCGACATCCAGTAGGGGCTCCCAGCCCAGGGCGCCGTAGAAACTCCTGGTCGCGTCCAGATCGGTGGCCGCGACCGTGACGAAGTGCACCTGTTGCTCCATGCGGCCGAGCCTAGAGCGGCGGAGCGTCGTGTCAGACCCCCTCGTTAGAATCGCACGTATGTTCGAATATGACGTCCTGGAGCCGGAGTCGTTGGCCGAGGCCGACGACAAAGCCCTGGTGGCGGCGATCTCGGGGTGGGCCCGGGTGGAGGCCGCCGCCTCGGCGCGCCGCCTGGCCGTCATCGGCGAACTAGTGGCACGGCGCACCCGCGGAACGGACGCGGTGAACCGGTCGCGCTGGTCATGCGACTACTGGGACGCCGCAGCCTCCGAGGTCGCCGCCGCTGAGCAGATCAGCCACGGTCTGGCGTCCTCTCAGATGTACCTGGCCTCGGCACTGCGTGAGCGACTGCCCAAGGTCGCCGCACTGTTTCTCGACGGGGCGATCAACAGCCGACTGATCGCCACGATCGTCTGGCGCACCACGTTGATCACCAACCCCTACCTGCTCAACGCCGTCGACACCGAGCTCGCCAAGATCGCCACCGGCCTGGGACCCCTCTCGGCGGCCAAGACCGCCGCGGCCATCGACGCCCTGATCGAGCGGCATGACCCCGAAGCCATCCGACGCCAGGAGCGCGACGCCCGCGGCCGCGAAGTCGTCATCGACACCCGCAACAGCGAAAACGGCACCACCGCCCTGTGGGGCCGACTTTTCGCCACCGATGCCACCGCACTCGACCGGCGCCTGACCCAATTAGCCCACACCGTCTGCGACGACGATCCCCGCACCCTGGCCCAACGCCGCGCCGATGCCCTCGGCGCCCTGGCCGCCGGAGCCGACACCCTCGCCTGCGCCTGCGGCAACTCCGACTGCCCGGCCGCCGGCACCGACGCCCGCGCCACCAACGTCACCGTCTACGTGCTGGCCGACCAAACCGCACTGAACACCGCGGCCGATCCGCGATTCGGCGCCGGCGAAGAACCCGTGGCGCCGACATCCCCAACGCGCCCAGCGCGCTCCGGGCAGATCATCGGCGGCGGCACGGTGCCCGCACCGCTGCTGACCCAGCTCGTCAACAACGGCGCCACCGTCAAACCACTGCACGACCCGGCCGACCTGCCCGCCGAACCGCACTACCGTCCCTCACGAGCGCTGGCCGCTTTCATTCGCGCCCGCGACCTCACCTGCCGATTCCCCGGCTGCGACCAGCCCGCCACCCACTGCGACATCGACCATGCCGTGGCCCACCCGCATGGGGCCACCCACCCGGCCAAGGTCAGATGTTGGTAATATACCCCCATGGCGAAGATGAAATCCGCTGGTCAGCGGGCTGGGGTGCGGTCGGCGGCGATTTACGCGCGTATCTCGGCTGATGTGGAGGGCACCGGGTTGGGGGTGGCGCGGCAGTTGGAGGATTGCCGCAAGCTGTCTGCTGACCGCGGTTGGCCGGTTGGCGATGAGTATGTCGATAACGATGTGTCGGCGTTCTCGGGCAAGCCGCGTCGGCAGTATGCGCGGATGCTGGCCGATCTGGCATCAGGGGCGCGGGATGCGGTGATCGTCTACAACTTGGACCGGTTGCATCGCCGACCGGTGGAGTTGGAAGAGTTTGTCGCTTTGTGTGAGTCGGTGGGTGTGCGAGACGTGGCTACCGTGACCGCCGATATTGACCTGGGTAACGATGACGGGTTGTTCATGGCCCGGATTTTCGCCGCGTTCGCCGCCAAGGAGTCCGGGCGCAAGTCCGCACGTATTCGCCGCAAGATGTTGCAGAACGCCGAACAGGGACTACCGCACGGCTCGGTGCGCCCGTTCGGCTACGAGGACGACAAGATCACGCTGCGGACGTCGGAGGCGGCGGTGGTGCGTGAGATGGTGGACCGCTACTTGGCGGGCCAGTCGTTGTTGTCGTTGACGGTGTGGCTCAACGACTCCGGCGTTTCCCCGGCGGTGGCCAAGTCGTGGCAGACCTCGGCGGTGCGCCAGATCCTGTGCTCGGGCCGTATCGCCGGGCTGCGGGAGCATCGTGGTGAGGTGATCGGGCCTGCGAAATGGCCGGCGATCATTACGCCGGCGGAGCGGGACCGGATCTTGGCGCGTATCGCGGCGCGGTCGGTGACCAAGACGCGGGCGGCGCGCACATATGTGTTGTCAGGGATGCTGCGGTGTGGGCGTTGCGGTAATCGGCTGTATTCGCAAGCCCGGCACAGTAATCCCGATCATCGGGTGCGCCGCTATGTTTGTCTGAAAGGACCCGATCATGGCGGCTGTGGTCGGCTGACGGTGGTCGCCGAACCGGTTGAGGCTTTGTTGACTGATGCGGTGTTGACCCGCCTGGATTCTCGGGATCTGGCGAAGGTGTTGGCCGGCAAAGCCAGCCCTAATCATGATGTGGCGGCGTTGGCGGCGGCCGTGGAGGCCGATCAAACGCGCCTCGATGAGCTGGCCGGGTTGTATGCCGACGGCGCGATCAGCGCGCGGGAGTGGATCGCGGCCCGCGACCCGATCACCAGCCGCATCCAGCAGGCCAGGCGTGACATCGCTGAGGCCACCGATACCAGTGAGGTTTATGAGTTGGCGGGCACCGGCGGGGCGTTGCGCGGCCAATGGCCCGACCTCGACGTGGAACGCCAGCGGAGCATCGTCAAATCGATCCTGGATCACGCGGTGATCGCACCGGGCACCCCCGGTTCCCGCAGTCTCGACATTAACCGCGTGCAACCCCATTGGCGCATCTAGGTTTTCGGCGTCGCGGATGCTCCCTGGCGAGTGCCGAGTGTGTGTCTGGGCTGGTGGGCCGTCAAGGCCAAAGCCGCACGCGGTCGAAGCCAGCTTCGAGCCTGGACGGCCCACCAGCCCAGACACCAGGAATGCTCTTATCGCCGGGAAGGGTTGTGTTGAAATAACTTTCGTCGTCTATCCGGTTGGCCGGTGACGGTACGGTGCCTTTGCGTGCTCAGCGCAGGAGGGTTGCGATGGCAGCCAGGGTGGTGGGGTCGGTGACGGTGACGGATAGGGCTTGGCGTTCACATGAGGCGGTCAGCCAGGCTATGAACTCCGGGCGCTCGTGCAGCGGGACCGCGCCGGCATCGTGGTTGTTGGCGGCGCCGCCCGCGGGCGTCGTGGCCATCACCCTGCCCCGCGTGGTGGCGGCGAGATGCGGGTGGAGACAGTCCGGGATTCGGTGATACCGGTGATGCGGGCGCTGATGTGGCGCAGGGCTGCGGAGATGACCAGGACGCGGTCACCGGCGCTGGCGTGTCCGGCGCGGTCGAACTCCCACAGCATCTCATCGGTGTCGATCGGTTGCTGCTGCCTGCCTGTGCTCGCCGTCACGTCGTCAGCGAAATGGGCGGATTGCGTATCGTCCTGTCGCCCTGAATGTTTGGCTATCTGGTTACGGGTCCAGGTGGCGCGGGCGGCGCGCAGGGCACCCATGGTGGTCGAATAGCGCCGCGATTTGGTAGTGATGTGGCCGCGGTAGCCCAGGGTGTGCAGCCAGCGCCCAATCCCCGCCAACGACGGACCCGCGGACGCTGGGTGTTCGGCGAGTCCGGCGATGGTGGACAGGATGGCCCGCACATGTTCAGTAACGTCGAGTTCGCCGATCGCTTCTGCGGACAGCCGGCGCGCGGTGATGCCGAAGTCGTGCAGGGATTTGGTGACGTATTTCGCCAGATATGCCGCAACCCTGCGCGGCGACAACCGCGAGGCCGAAGCGACTGCGGTGTCGTCGACTTCGGAATCGCTTGCGGTTATTGGTTCGGGTGTCAATGGTTGGGTATCAATTTGGGTGCCGAACCGCACCGTGCGCACCCCGCCCGGGTTGGGGTAATCGTCGTCGCCGGCGGGCACGTCGATACTGACGCGACTGGCAGCGTGTTGGATCAAGGCGGCCAGCTCGGCGGCGGTGATCGGTGACGACCAGCCGGGATGCTGCTCGGCTACCGGACGAGACACCCCACCACCCCGCGGGGCGGCGGGGCCGTGACGATCGTGGTCACCTGATTTCGTGGTGTCGTTGGTGGCGGGTGGCGGGTCGAGGCGGATCAGGGCATGGATGTGGGGTATGGCGCGGGCTTGCAATTCAACGACTTTGACGAAGCTGACCCGCACCGAGCCGGGCTTGACGCCAACTGTTTTCAGGTGCGTCGCCACGGCGCGCCGTAGTGCGATGGTGAACCGCCGCCACAGCTCGGGCAGATGCCAGGTGAACAAGATATGTCCCAGATAGTCGTAGCAGTCCGCGCACAATGGTTGGCCCACCAGAGGGTCATCGACACTGTGGATTATGGTGCAGCGCAGGCAGTTTTCGTGCCGGCAGCGGCCCGCCGACCTGTTGGGTATGGCGTGACACGGGGTTCCGGTGGCGTTGTGCACGGCCCCGTAGCTGGGGGCGGTCAAGGTGGTGAACACTTGCGGACGGTTGGCGACCTCGACGGGTATGTCGTGGTGGCCGCCGGCGGCTCCGGCGTGCACGAGTTGCCAGGTGTCGCGGGCGTAGAGGTCTGAGCATGACGGGCACACCGCGTGACGGCGGTTGTTGCAGCGCGTCCACACCGTGTGCTGACGCCCGGCGGTGTCGGCACCGAGCAGCTGGATCGGGTGGGCGCAGTAACCGACCGATTCCACTCGCCGCCACCACGACCCGAAACCGGGTGAGGAGGCGCGCCGGCACATCTGGGTGACCACCGCATCGGCATCGATGGTGGCCGGCAGGCCCGGCAGCGCGATCACCGGGCTCTGCGTCGTTACGGTCTTCACCGATTTCCCTGTTCGCCTGAACGCGGTGCCCGAAAGGTGCGGGCCAACAAGGTGATATCGCGATCGGTGACGTGAAAGGCCCGGACCCGTATCGGGTCGGCGGTGCCATCGATCATCACGTACCCGATGCCGGGGGTGGTATCAGCGATCAGGTCGCATTCGGCGCCGGCATCGCGGGCTCCTTGGCCCAAGACCATGGCGGTTTGGGTAGCCTCGGTCATCCGCAGCCCGATCCGCACGGTGAACAACTGCCGTACCGGCAGGGTGTCTTTGGCCGGGTCTTGCACCGCGGCTACCACCGATATCCCGACCGCACGCCCCTGGGACAACAGCAGGCCGAGGAGTTGTTCTGTCTCGGCGCGGAGTTTGCGGTCGGTGACATAGGTGGTCAGCGCGGCGATCTCATCAATGATCAGCACGATCAACGGCTCAGCGAGGGCGGGGGTGTGCAGGCGGGTGTGCCCGCGCAGCCGGGTGGCGCGGGTCTGCATCAGCTTCACCAGCTCGCGCAGCAGTTCCACGGTGGGCTGACCGGTGTGGTAGCAGAACCGGGCGAACAGCGGCGCGCCGGCACTGAGTTCCATGCCGCCTTTGGGGTCGATCACCCACAACCGCACCCGCCCCGTTTTAACGTGGGGTGCCAGCCCGGCGATCAGCGACCACAACACCGAGCCTTTGCCGGCTCCGGTGGCACCGGCGGCCAGGATGTGCTGGCCCAATACCGGTAGGTGCCACCAGCGCCGTGATTCGGTGACCCCGACCCGCACCGCGCCCAGATCGACCGCCGAACCCGGGGTTGGCATGGGCACCGCGATCGGCTGGCCGAGCACATCCCCGCGGCCGATGATGATCCGCAGCTGGCCCGGCGTGGTGGCGCGGATCGTCAACCGCTCCGCGTCCCAGGTCGCCGCCAGTGCGAGGGCGCGTTTCTGCCAGTCGGCAATCGACTGGCCGGTCACCACCTTGACGATCAGCACGTCGGCGTGATGGCCGATCCGCACCGATTGCAGGGCAGGCACCAACGTGCGTTCACCCAGTTTGGCGGTCAGGCCGTGCAGGGCGCAGACCGATTCCCAGTTGCGGTGATAACGCCACCACGCCCAGAAACGCTGCCGCAGCGGAGCGCTGACCCACCGGGTGAATGAGGCCGGCTGGCACACCCACCAGCCGAGGTATGCCGCGGCCTCCACAACGGCGGTCAAAACGCCGGCTCGGGCGCCGTGACTGAAACCGACCCAGATGGCGACGACGGTGGGAATGCTCAGGGAGGGAAACAGGATTGCCCACCACAGCAGATACCCGGCGGCTTTGAGTAGTCCGACGATCAGCTCGCCGATCCAGTCATCATCGGGTGATGGATTGTTGTTGTGGTTCTTACGGTTTGGACTATTCGACATGACGGTCTGCCTTCACTTACGACGGGGAAACAAGGGGCGGGAGCGTCGGCCCGGCAGCCCATAGGCGCACGCTGTCGCGGGGCTGCCGGGCCGGCCTGCGGTTACCGGGCCTGCTGGCCCGTCTTGACGGTGGCGAGGTCGGTGGCGGTGATGGCTTCGGCGCGGTACGCGATGCCCGAGCGGCCGTCTTGCGACCACGGCAACGCCACCAGACCCGTCACAGACACCGGCTGGCCGACAACGACTTTCGGTTCCCCGACCACGGTGACCGCCAGCACTTCACCGCCGGTGGCGTCCAGGGCGATCAGCTGCACCTGCCACAACGCCTGCCCGGTGGCCTTGTCCACGCGCGGTGCACCGGTGTCGAAATTCGTGCGCTGCTCGGGAATCCGAGTACAGAGGAACGTCACCCCGGTGGTGTCGATACGTAACTTCATGGATTGCTGTCCTTCCTTGCGGTGTTGGCGCGGTCTGTTCGGCCGCGACTCAAGGACAGCGCCATCCCGGATGCGCCCGGAAGTGACAGGCAGTGATACTGGTGATGACCGCACACGCGCACACGTAGCTGACCTGCGCTGATGTATGCGGCATGATCGAAGCCATGGCCGCAGTCGACCCGATCCGGGCACTCAATGCGCAGCGGCTCAGCCAAGCCCGCAAACGCTACGGCTACAGCTTGCGTGAGTTGGCGATCGAGGTCGAAAACGTGCGCAAGCTACGCGGCGATCCCGACCTGCCCGCGCGGGAATCCCTGCGGCAAAAAATCGCCCAGATCGAGCGGACCGGAATGCTCGGCCCGCTGTGGCGTGAAGACCTGGCCGCGGTGTTCGGCGTCGAACCCGACGAAATGTTCAGCGTGCCGATCGCCACCGAGCTGCCGCACCCGCTGCTGATACAACTACCCGTCGACCGTGACGTACTCGCCGTCATCGAGGCCCAGCAACATGCCCACATCCAAGCTGAGCACACCTTCGGCCCCCAACACGCCCGCCCCCTGGTGGAATCCGATCTGGTCACCATCGAATCCCTGATTGCCCACGCACCCTCGCAGGTCAAGGCAGAGATGCGGCGCGCCGCTGGGGCTATCGCCGAAGTTGCCGGGTGGATCGCCCAAGACCTCGGAGATCACGCCGCCGCGGAGAAGCTCACCCACACCGCAGCCCTGCACCTACGTACGGCCGGCCCGGCATTCAACGCCATGATCTTGATGCGCCAATCCAACATTCTCACCCGCACCAACCCCGACCTGGCCACCGCCTTGGCCACCGATGCCGCCGACCTCATCGACGGCCACGACGTGGGTCGCCTGGCCGCCAGCATCGCCCGCCAACAGGCCCTTGCCGAGCTGGCCAATCACAATGAGCGGGGATTTCATCGCCACGCCGCCGCAGCCCTCGAACTCGGTGACCTGCAACCCCACCCGCATGATCATGCGATCTATGCCCACGGCGCCTACGTCGCCAGCGAGATCGCCTCGGGCTACCTGCGCATCGGTGACCCGGATAAAGCCCTAACCCTGCTCGCCGGGCACCATCACGCCTGGACATCACAGCAGCACCGCGATCAGACCGTGGCCGATATGCGACTCCTGCACGCCTACATCGCCACCGGCGAATACCAGCAAGCACTGGCACTGACCGCCACAGCGATCCCGGGCTACCTGGCCGCGCCCTCGCAGCGAGCCAGGATTCATCTGGCCAGGGCAGGCACAATCGTGCGAGACCGTCGACGGCGAAACAAAGACCCGATCCTGCAACAGCTTGCCGGCCGCATCAAAAACGCCACCCAAGGAGTCACCCCGTGAGCCGTCGAATCATCCCCGACACCACCACCACCGACCCTGCGGCCACCCACACGGTCGCGGTGCTGCCGGTCGGCTCATTCGAACAACACGGCCCCTACCTTCCGCTGGGCACCGACACCCTCATCGCCACTGCCATCGCATCCGTAATCAGTCAGCACCACAACGTATTTCAGCTACCACCGGTCGCGTTCAGCTGCTCCCACGAACACGCCGCCTACCCCGGCACCATCAGCATCAGCGCCACCACCTTGGCCGCGATCGTCGCTGACATCATCGAATCGCTGGCACGCCAGAACATCGCCGGGCTGATCGTCGTCAACGGCCACGGCGGCAACGCGGTACTCACCAACGTCGTCCAACAAGCCAACCACCCCAAGAACCCCGTCAAGGTTGGGCTCTACCCCAGCCGCGAAGACTGGACCGAAGCCCGCGCCGCCGCAGGAATCCACAGCAGCAACCACGACGACATGCACGCCGGCGAACTGGAAACCTCCATCCTGCTCGCCACCGCACCCGACTACCTGCGCGACGGCTGGCAGACCAGCGACCACACCGCCAACGACCGCCGCTACCTCACCAGCCTCGGCATCCACGCCTACGCACCCACCGGCGTCATCGGCTCACCATCCCAGGCCACCGCCGCCAAGGGCAGCAGTGCCCTCGACCACCTCGGCCGCAACGCCGACACCCTGATCGAACTCCTCACCACACGTTGAGCACAAGCGACAGCTCGGCGGCTACCTTCCGGGCTTCGCTGCGCTCCCTTCGCTTCCGTCCGCTGGCGCTCCCGTCCGCGCCGGTCGCTCCACTGCGCCCTGCGTCCGCCGCCGAGCACCAGACCAGCGCCCACCACTCAGTGAGAACACCGGCCGTGTTCGCGCCTGCCACCGCCAGGCCAACGGCGTTTGCGCCTCTCGCGCGGCGACCAGAGCCTGGCCAGACCGCCGGCCACCGTGGGACACATGCCCTGACCTCGCACGTGAGGACTTTCTTTACTGCTATCAAGACCGACAGCGCCGATGCCGCCGGCGCGGCAGCGATCGTGCTGGCCGGCGAGGACGTCGGCGACCCCAAGACCGCAGACGGACACACTGAGATGTTGCGCGTGCTGCGGGTAGCCCGCATCAGCGCCGTCCGGGCCCGCGCCAAGGCGTTCAACGCCCCTCAAAGACCTCATCGTCACCGCGCCGGCCAACTTGCGTGAACAGCTCGCCGGTTTGCATAAACTCCATCTCATCGCTGCATGTGCCGACCTGGCCACATCCGGAATCGCCCGTACCCCAGCAGAAGCGGTCACCGTCGCGGTGAAATCGCTGGCCCAGCGTTGTCGGCAACTCGACGCCGAGACCAAGGCATTGGACATCCAGATCGAGGCTCTCACCGCCCAGGCGTGCCCACCGTTGCGTCAGGTGTACGGCGTGGGCCCCGACACCGCCGCTACCCTGCTCGTCGCCCTCGGCGACAACCCGGAACGCATCGGTTCCGACGCCGCGTTCGCCAAACTCTGCGGTGTCTCGCCCATCGAAGCATCCAGCGGCAAAACCGTGCGGCACCGACTTAATCGCGGCGGAAACAGAGACGCCAACCGCGCCCTGCACATCATCTGCGTTGTTCGACTCCGCCGCCACCAATCCACCCGCGACTATCTCGCCCGCCGCATCAGCGAAGGCAGGACCAAACCCGAAATCATGTGCTGCATAAAGAGATACATCGCCCGCGAGATCTACCACGCCGTGCTGCCCACCCGCCAAGAAATCCCCACTCAAACCATTGCCACAACGTAGGAGCATTTGCTATCAACCGGACACTTGCACCACGCCACTGGGTTTGGCCCCGCAAATACCCGTCCGCTGGCTATACTGCGAATCGTTCGTATTCACGCGGAAGGGAGTGCGTCGTATGTCCGCATCGAAGGGAGGCGCCGAGGTTTCGCGGGCGCATCTGGCTGAGCATGAGAAAATGGCGCAGGCGCACTTGCGAGAGCATCGGGAGTTGGCGGACGGCCACCTCGCTGACCTTCGAGCCCTCGCGGATCGGCATCTGGCTGAGCATCGCGCATTCTCTGAACGGAGCGACTTATCCAGTAGCGAGTACGAGTCGTTAGCGGCGCGGCACAGGGACGAGCATCGTAAGCTCACCGAGCGACTGCTGCAAGAGCACCACAGTTTGGCTGATCGACACCTGGCCGAACTGGACGCACTTTGGACACGTCACTCGCACGAACATGCAGATTGAACGGCCCGGTCGAGGTAGATCGGATCTCATCGGCTGCCAACGTCAGTGGTACCCGGGTCCGCTCGTCTGTACCTGACGTGCATTGGTGATGCATTTGAGAAGAGAGAAACTTAGATGTCACCCCAGCACACACACCCTGGAATCGTGGTCGGTGTCGATGGTTCAACATCGTCGATGGTGGCGGTTGAATGGGCCGCGCGCGACGCTGAGATGCGCAATGTCACGCTGAAGGTAGTGCACATCGTGGGACCCGTGGTCGTGGCTAGCGATGGGTGGTCAGATATCCCGGCGCCTGGCGACTATGCGCAGTGGCGCGAAGACCAGGCGCGCCAAGTCGTCGAGCAGGCTTACCAGCTCGCTCTCGCGGCTGGTGTGCCCAGCCGCGCACCGCGGGTCACGACCGAGGTGATACTGCAAGCCCCGATCGTCCCCACCATGGTGGAGCTGTCCAAGCAGGCCGAGATGGTGGTGGTGGGGTGCCGTGGCCAGAGCGCGGTAGCTAGCGCCCTGCTGGGATCGGTCAGCTCCGGGGTGGTGCATCGCGCGCATTGCCCGGTCACGGTCGTCCACGATGAGGACCCGCTCATGGCGCGCTCGCCGCAGGCGCCTGTGGTGGTGGGCGTCGACGGCTCGCCGACCTCGCAGTTGGCCACGGAGATCGCCTTCGATGAGGCGGACCGGCGCGGCGTGGGATTGATCGCGCTGCATGCCTGGAGTGATATGGGTCCAGTCGACTTTGCGAGCATGAACTGGGCGCCTATCGAATGGCGAAATATCCAAGATCAGGAGGAAGAAGTCCTCGCCGAGCGGCTGTGCGGATATCAGGACCGGTATCCCGATGTGGCTGTGCACAAGATTGTGGTGAGTGACCGACCAGCCCCGCGACTGCTCGAACAGGCCCAGACAGCCCAATTGGTGGTGGTGGGTAGTCATGGCCGCGGTGGGTTTCCCGGCATGTTGCTGGGCTCGGTCAGCCGGGCAGTGGTGAACTCGGCGCGCATTCCGGTCATCGTCGCCCGCATGCCCCGGCGCGATTGAGGTGATACTGGTATTAGCAGAACATGGAAGTCTCGACCCGATGCTGCGCAAGTAGATTCAAGGAGGTTGTCAGATCGGCATCGCGCACGCCGAGGCGGCAACCTGGCATCTGCACCACATATTGTTCCCACAATTCGTGTCTAGATGTGCGTGCCGGCTTAGCGCTGGACCGTTCAAGTGGAACAAGCGGCTTCGTCCGTAGTTCACGCCGACCTCATCGATTTCGCTAAGGCTAATCAAGTAGCGCGCTGATTTCGTGACCTCACAGATCGACTGCACGCCCACGCGCGAGGCGATCAGCGTCGAAGATCGTTCGGGATACGTTTGGGTTCAACGAGATTCGAGAATCCGGATGTTTGGGGTCAACGTTGTCCCTTATTCGTGTGGTGCCACGCTACGGCTGGGCCGTGGCGGGAGGCGGTGGTTACCGCGATCAGCAGTAGCAGCGGGATCAGCGCGGGTATCAGCACGTCGGTGAGTGTGAGCTGCCCCAGGTTTCGCCCGCCGGTCAGGATCGCACTGATGACGGTCATGGTGGCGAAGCCAGCCAGCGCGACGCCTAGGAGCACTGCCGTGCGCACGGTCGTCGGCTCACTTTGGTGACGGTGTTGGCTGCGCGGCGGTTGGGTGCCCGGGGCGTCGGGGTTCGTCAGCGAACTCACGTCACGGTACATAAACCGGGCCGTCACCAGCATCGCGGCCACCGTCGCGGCGGTGAACAGCCATCCGCTCAACGCCAGTTGGATGCCGCCGCTGAGCATGTGGCCGCTGGTGCACCCGCCGGCCATCCGGGCGCCGAAGAGCACCAGAAAAGACCCGCCGAAGCATCCGATCGCGCGTCTGACCGTGCTGGGGCCGAACCGGTTGCGCCACGTCGGCGGAACGACCGGGTGAAAGGCGGTGAAGCGCCGGCTGATGAACAGCGCGCAGACGAACCCACCGAAAAACACCCCGACGTCGGTGAACGGCTCCCAGCCGATACTCGCGAAAACCTCTGTGCTGTAGGTGAACTGCGGCAACAGCAGGTGCCCGACCAACCAGGAGTACGTGGTGGACTGGCCGAAGATCTGGTGCAGGAAGATCGCCAGGACCGTGACAGTCGCGACGGCCAACCCGACGGCACTGATGGTGCGCGCGTAGAAGTTGGCGGCGGGTACCTCGCGCGAGGTCAGGCGCTGATACCAGGTGGGGGTGCGTGAGCGCGTCGGATCGACGGCCCCTTCGGCGAGGTATGCCGCGGTGTCGCGCATGAGTACCAGGTCGTGTTCGTCGAGGGGACAGCTCGCCAGGTGCCGAAAACAACTGTGTCTGCCGCCCTGATACCGGGGCAGGAAGTACAGCAGGGTCAGGGCCGCCGCCGCATAGCCGACCGCGACGACGAACGTCGCTAGCCGCGGGATGTGGGCGATGTGCCCGGTGACCACCAGATCCCCGAAGTTCGCTGCGCTGACTAGCCAGTGCCCGGTCGGCGTCTCGTAGAGGACCGTCCAGGCCGCCGCCCCCAGCAGACCGCCGGGAATCGCATAGAGGACGTCGCGGCGGCCTTCGCCGAGGGCGATCCATTCGCTGCCGGGGAAGTAGCCGCTGATGGCCACGCCCACACCGAACAACAGTCCCCCCAACGTCACCCCGTAGACATAGAGCGGCTTGGGCGAAAAATGCATCGCGAACCCCAGGGCGTAGAGCCCGTAGAGCATCACCGCGCCGATCGCGGTGACGAACGCAAAGCAGCCGATGAGCAGGCGGTCCACCAGCCTGGCCGTTCGAATGACGGTTTCGGGATTGCCGATTCCCCACAGCGCGGCGGGAACGCCGAACGCGGCGCCGATCAACAACCCCACCCACAGCGGAGCGGTCACTTCCACCATGGTGATCCATTGTGGCCCAGCCGGCGGCGCGCAAACGCCCGGCCCGGCGGCGATGAAAAATGCGGGGCCGGCGCGGGCTAAAATCTTGCGATGACTCAGCACCGAGGTGTCGATCCCGTCGAACAGGGAATGCTCGGGATGCCCAGACCGCAGGGATGGACGATCGAGCGGATCGTGGCGCTCATGGCGGGAAGCCTGATCCTTGTCACCCTGGGTTTGGGGCATACGCGCTCCCCCCGGTGGCGGATCGTGACCGGCCTTGTCGGGATCAGCCTGCTGCTCGACGCGGCCGTGGGGTGGTGCCCGGCGAGTCTGGTGCTGCATCGGCTGGGGGTTCCGACGGCGGGCGAGCGCGCGTCGGGCATCCACGCCTAGAACACGCCGGCGATGATGCTGGGCGCCGCCCGCCTGGCCGCGGCGCTGCCGTTGGGTTTGTTGGTCGGGTTGTCGCTGGGCGCCCTCGGGGGTGGCGGATCGATTCTGGCGGTGCCGGCGCTGGTCTACGGGGCGGGCGAGACGCCGCACACGGCGACGACGACCTCGCTCATCGTGGTCGGGGCATCCGCCCTGGCCGGGATTTTCGGCCACCTGCCGGCGGGGCGGGTGCGTCTCGGGTGGGGCCTGACGTTCGGGCTCGTCGGCATCGGCGGATCGTTTCTGGGCTCGTTGAGCAGTCAAGCGGTACCCGATGATGTGCTGCTGCTGGCCTTCTCCGGCTTGATCCTGGTCGCTGCGTGGCGCATGCATCGCCGCTCCGGTGAGACGCCGTGCCACGCCAAACAACACACGGCCCCGGCGAGCACCCTCGGCCCGGGTCGGGCGCGGCCGTCGCAAACACCCGAGCACACGCGAATCGTCATCCCCACCGCTGTGCGGGTGGTGATCGCCGGAACCGCGGTGGGGTTTCTCACCGGGTTCTTCGGTGTGGGCGGCGGTTTCGTCGTCGTGCCCGCACTGGTGCTCACCCTGGGCTACGAGATGCCGGTCGCCGTCGGCACCTCGCTGCTCGTGATCGCCATGAGCTCGGCCGAAGGGTTGTTCTTTCGCCTGGAGAGCGGCGACGTCGATTGGGCGGTCGCGTTACCTTTCACCGCGGCAGGGATGGTCGGGGTGCTCCTCGGGGACGTGGTCGCCGCCAAGGTGCCGGCTGCACGGCTCACGTTGTGGTTCGTCTGGCTGATGGTGGCGGTCGCTCTCTACACGGCCGGCGAATCGGCGCTGACGTGATGAACGAACGATAACGGATGCTGACGAAGGGAGATTCACATGGATGACATCGAGGTGCTCACAATCGGCGCGGGTGGGGGCGGCTACCCGGCGGCTTTCCGGCTGGCCGCGGCGGGGCGGCGGGTCGTGATGGTCGATCCCAAGGGAGTGATGAGCGGAAATTGCCTGGCCGAGGGCTGCGTGCCGTCCAAAGCCGTGCGCGAAGTCGCCCATCACCTCCTGCAGCACCGGCGCTTTGGGAAAAACGGGTTGCACGGGGAGGTTCTGGTCGACTATGCCGAGGTTGTCGCCCACAAGGACCAGGTGCAAACCCGCCGCTATGCCCAGCACGACGCGGAACTGCGGGCCGCGCCGAATGTCACCCTGGTGACTGGAACCGCGAGCATCGTCGATCCGCACACCGTGGCCGTGGACACCGGCGAGGGTGCGCGCCGGTTCAGTGCACGCAACATCGTCATCGCCAGCGGGTCAGATATTTCCGTTCCGCCCATACCTGGGATCGGGCTCTGCCTCAACAGCCGCGACCTATATGCTCATCACCCGTCCCTTTCGACGCTGCCGGCCTCCATGCTGGTCATCGGCGGCGGTTACGTGGGTTTGGAGACTGCGTCGTTTTTCTCGGCCTTCGGGGTTCAGGTGACCGTGTTCGAACGGGAGGCTCAGCTGTTGCCCGGGATGGATCCCGACATGGTCGGGCTGCTGGCTGGGCTGCTGGACCCGAATATCGACGTCATTCTGCAGGCCGAGGTGCGGCGGGTCGAACGCACACCAGCGGGCGTGCGGGTGGTGTTCTTCGACGGAACCGCTGAGCAGCACAGGACGGCGCAGGTGGCGTTTCAGGCGCTGGGGCGCCACCCGGTGATTCCGGCGGGGTTGCGGGAGATCGGCGTGGCGGTAGGCGCCCATGGCGTGCAGGTCGATCCCACCCTGCAAACCACTCTCCGCCACATCTACGCCTGCGGTGACGTCAACGGGAAAACTCCGCTGTTCCACGCCGCGGTCCGTCAATCCCTGGCCGCCGCGAACAACATCATGGCCGGTGATCACCGTGCCGATGTCGTGGACTTCCTGTCGACTCCTACGACGGTGTTCACCCTTCCGGCCGCCGCCTATGTGGGTCTGACCCGCACATCCGCGGCGGCGCAGGGCGTCTCCATCCAGGAGGGCGCCTATTCGTTCGCCGAGGACAGCCGGGCGCAGATCTTCGGCGAAACCGGCGGCGAGATCCGGCTGTTCTTCCACCCGGATTCGCTGCGACTGCTGGGTGGTTGGGTCGTCGGCATCGATGCGGGCAACCTCATCGGCCAGATCGGGCTCGCTGTGTCTCGTGGCCTGGACGCCGGGGGCCTCGCCGCCTTCGCCGACCAGCACCCGATGAGTGCCGAGGGCATCTCCCGAGCCGCCCGCAGCCTCTTTTAGCTTCAGCGCTTCTCGCGTCGTCCCCGCCCACCATGGCGGCCGTGAGCACCCCCGGGACCGTGGTGCCCACCGCCGCAACCGTCCCCGCAGCCTTCGCCGCCGCGCCGGCGCCACCCTCGGCCGCCGCCCAGCGGCCGACCTGACAACGCGGCTTCGAAGGCCCTCAGGCCTGAGTTAGGACATTTGGCTTAGTACCCCAGATCGGCGATTCCGAGGTCGGCCAGGATTTTTCGTTGTGACGTGGGGATTTCGGGCGGGAAGGTTTGGGCGGCGCCGTTGATGGTGATGGTGGCGCTGCGCAATGGGCGGAGTTGTTTGACGAGGTTGGCGATGGCCAGGCCGGTGCGGGATTGGATGGCGTGGGAGACGGCCAGGGCGGTGAACACCGATGGTCAGGTGTGCTTCGATCGCGTCGCGCAGGCGGTGAAAGATCGGCCGGGCATTCAGGTCGGTCTTGGACATCCGGAACGACTGCTCGACCCGCCACAGGTCGTGGTAGCTGGCGATGACCTCGGTGGCGGGCATGCGCGTGGCGTCGACGTTGGTGACGTAGCCTTTCAGTCCGACCAGACGGCGTGCCCGTTGCAGGGAGGTCTCATCGAGTTCTCGGGCGCCGTTGTGGACTGTGACGAATCGTGGTGTGCGAGCGGCTTTGTCGCCGGCCACAACCGCGCGGGCCTTGGCTTCCTGCAGGTTCAGCGTCTTGGTGTCGCGCACCGCGCGTTTAGTCGAGTAGGCCCACACTGCCCGCCACGACCTTGAGTGTGTCGTCGGGTTCCAGACGGGTTCGGCTTTGATCTTCGGGTCGCTGCTCTTTGCCGCGGCGGTGCGCTGATCGCGCGGAGTGATGGTGTCGATGACTTGGCCGTCGGTGAAAAGATCGCCGTGCCACCGGAAGTGCGACGCTAGATCATTGGGCGCCTTGGTGACCCTCGATCCGACGATGAACCGCAACCCAGCCTCATCGAGATCACGCAGGTTCGAACTCGACAGCATGCCGGCATCGGCGACGACGACCATGTCGGTGATCTCGTGGCGCGCCTGGAACGCCTTCACGATCGGCACGATGGTCAGCGTCTCGGCCTTGTTGCCTTCGAAGCAGCCGATCTTCAGCGGGAATCCGCGCCGGTCGACCAACAGGCCCACCACGATCTGCGGGTCCACTCGGCGCTCCTTGGAATACCCGACCTTACGGAGGTCGTCTTCCTTCTCGGCCTCGAAATACAGGGTGTTGGGTGGGCCCGGGGCGCGGTGGCGGCATTGCTGCTGCTCCGTTTCCCCGGGCCTCCCGCCGAACCCGCCGTGCGCCTTTCAGCGCAACGGGCTCTCCACGACGATGATGCCGGTTAGGCAGCTATGGTCGGGTCGTAGGGACTGGGGATCTTGCTCCCGCGGTACCAATAGCGTTCGATCCGCACTTTCGTGGGGTCGAACAGGACCGCGCTTGGGGTCGTGATGGTTTTCCAACTGCCGTCAGGACGACGCAGCCATCGTTTGACCTTCGACCAGTTCCAGCGATGCTGCTCGCGCTGCCAGGCCACGAACCTTCGCCACGTGAAGTACCGCAGGAAGGAGAACCGCCGCCCAGCCAGCGCGTGGCGGAAGTAATACGTCCAACCGCGCAGTGCCGCGTTGACCTCGGTGATTACTGCCGTGAGAGGCCGAGGAGACCGGCGGGGGATCAACTGACGAAGGGTCTGCTTGATCGACCGGAACGCCTTATCGGCGATAAAGGTCATGCAGTACCACTTGCCGCCACCTCGACGTTGCTTCCACTGGAGATGAAAGCCGAGGAAGTCGATCCCCTGCTCAAGGTGCGTGATACGGGTCTTGGCCTCAGAAAGTTTGAGGCCCAGCCCGCTGAGCACCTCGGTGACTTGCTCTTTCAAGGCGAGTACGTCGTCCCTGCTGCCGTTGGTCATGATGACGAAGTCGTCGGCGTAGCGCACGATCCGCCAGTTGCCCAATCCGTGGCGAACCCGTTGGCGACGAGCCCCTTGCGTGGCCTGGTCACCCCCGGGCTGCCACGGTTCCATGATCGCCTCGTCCAGAGCGGACAATGCGATGTTGGCCAGCAGCGGTGAGATGATCCCACCCTGAGGCGTTCCGGCATCAGTACCGTCTCGGCAGCCGAGCTCATCGAGCACACCGGCCTTGAGAAACGCGCGTACCAGTGCCACGGTCTTCTTGTCCGCGATCCGTGCCCGCACCCGCGCGAGCAGCACCCGGTGGTCGATATGGTCGAAACATCCTTCGATGTCAGCGTCCAACACCCACCGGTACCCGCGCGAAGCGTAGTAATGGATCTCGGCGACCGCGTCATGGGCTCGCCGCTTGGGCCGGAAACCGTAGGAGACCGGCAGAAAGTCGGCCTCGAAGATCGGTTCCAGCACCATCTTCAACGACTGCTGCACCACCCGGTCGGTCACGGTCGGGATACCCAACGGGCGAGACTTTCCACCCGGCTTGGGAATGAACACCCGCCGCACCGGCGCGGGCCGATACGAGCCGTCGTCGATACCCGCAGCGATCCCAGACAGGAACGCCCCGACCTCGCCGCGCTGTTCGATCTGATGCACTGTCACACCATCAATCCCAGCAGTGCGAGCTCCCTTGTTGCGTGCCACCACCGTCCATGCCATCCATAGGTAGTCCGGGTGTGACACCAGGTTGAACAAGTCCCCGAACCGCGTCGTGCGGTCGGTCTTGGCCCACCGGTGATACTTGATCTGCGTCCGCGCTACCCGCTCCGGTGCAGTGTCTGCCCGAGGCCCGGCGCCGGAGTTCACCGACGCATCTTGCGCCATCGCAGTACCTCCTATCCATGTCGCTGCCGCCCTTCCCGATGTGTCCGGCTCTCCCGGACTCGCAGTACTACGGCGGCTCCGCCAGCCCCCGACCTGATCAGTCGACGACGAACCCAGCCCGACATGCCCACGCTGGCTGCGTATTTCATGCAGGCAAGGCCGGAAGCCTTCCCGTGTTCACTTGTGTTCGCTCACCGAAGGAGGCACCCGGCTATCTGCCTGCGGCACCCACCAGCAGCTACTCCGTAGTACTTCGCCGCCGGCCCCGCCCAGGGAAAGTAACTCGTTCCCCGGACGGTCTGGCTGCCCGTCACTCCGACAGCCAGCTGTCCGCGCCCGCCCCATATCCGCAGGGTTGAAGGCGGTTATACGTCAAGACAGGTGATGACACCGGTTCCTCGCGTATACCTCTTCGGCATTGCTCGCCGCACTCACGCCATCCAGCGGTACTGACGCGCCACGGCTTTGTCAGGGCTGCTCCCACCCACCCGGGCGTCTCCCCGGCCAGGCTGCCCCCAGCTACCAAACCCCTGCTACGGCAGGGGCTTTCGATGCAGGTCTCTCACCTCCATTCGAACAACAAGCGCCTCACGGCGCACGGTGACGTCGTAGAGCACCAGGCTCATATCACCTGTGGTGCAGGCTGTTTGGAAGCACGCGGCGGCGATCTGATCACGGTAACTGCCGGCAGAGGCACGGCGCAGGGTCCGTTTGCGCGTCGATAGCGACGCACAGGTGCGACCTAACTCGGCCAGTACCCGATCGACATCGAGCAGGCTGGTTGGCTCTACCACCCGTGCGATCACCAGATCCCGGAACACCTCATCATCGACTGCATCATCGAAACCCAGATCGGCATACACCCCGGTCAGAACCTCATAGAGCAGCCCGCTGCACGACTTCAAGACCTGAGCTCGGGCCACCAGCTGCCGCGGCGCGGGCTCAGCAGCGGCGTCGCCGAACAGCGTCCCGGCAGGCGGGCCCACCATCTCGGCTTTGACGGCCTTGGGGGTGATGCCCAGGTCCAACTCACGCTGGGCATCATCAGCCAACAACCGCCGAGCCTCCTCGATAAGCAGACCCAGCTCGGCGTCATCGCGGGCCGAGCCCACATGCCGGACGATCCGGCGGCGCCCGTCGACCGATTCGGCGATCTGGACCGCAGTGGAGCCCGAGGCCGTGCGCACCCGCCGAATCCACACCACCGAACGAGCCTATCGAGCCGAATTAGTGCCTAGCGGGCGCACTAACCGCAACCATCATCGCAGGTCAACGCATCAGCACCTTGGTCCGAAGCCGAAAGTGACCCAAGTCAGGTCAACGTCGGTACGGGCGGAACCGACATGACTGAGCACCACGACCCGGCCAGCGTCTTTGCGCGCGACCTGCACCGCCACCGCCCCCGACGCGGTGCGCACTTTCCGGACGTACACCACCGCCCGAACCTACCCGTTTAGTACCCCAAACCGCCCAAACCAGCTAACAAAGCCCCAGGTCAACGCCATATACCAAAAGCTACCGGCCGGTAATGTCCTAACTCAGGCGCAGCCTTCGCCGCCGCGCCGGCGCCACCCTCGGCCGCCGCCCAGCGGCCGACCTGACAACGCGGCTTCGAAGGCCCTCAGGTGATTCTCGGAAGCGGCTCGCAGGTTTTCGTACACTCTCAGGATTGCCGGCTGGTCACTGCCGTCCGCGGCCGCCGACAGGTCGGCGATGTCACCGGTTTCGAGTTCGATCCCGACCGCGCATGCTGCTGCCACCGACGTCAGCCCCCGGGCGAGCCACGTGTCGTAGGCGTCCTGCAGTTCGGTCTCGACGTAGACACCGGCGGGCTGTCCTACCGACGGATCGGGAACGCTGTAGCGCTGGAGCAGTCGCCCGATCGCGTCGTAATGGCGCTGCTCGCTGGTGGCGATGTTGTCGAAGATCGGTACACCCCAAGCCTGGTGGAACCTCTGGTACAAGTCGCGCGCCAGTCGTTCCTCCTCGCGCATCAGCACCAGATCGGCCCGCTCGCCGTCAGACAAGGGATCACCGGCCGCCGCATTCGAGCTTTCGTGGACATTCATCGGATCACCCCGTCCGTGTTCGGGCCACCCGGTAGCCGTCGGAATCGGCTGGGCCTGACGAGTACGAATCCCGCTGCGACCACGGCTATTCCGGAAACCGCCGGTCTCATGGCTGGCCTTCTTCCGAAGCCACGGGCGTCAACTGGCTGGGTTTCGGCCATGGCGAGGGCGCAGGCCGCTTGCGCACGCGCTGTGGCCACCAGAACCAGCGCCCGAGAAGCGCTGCGATGGACGGTGTCATGAATGCGCGCACGATCAGCGTGTCGAACAGCAGCCCGAGGCCGATGGTGGTCCCGATCTGGCCCAGAATCCGCAGGTCGCCGAAAACAAAGGACGACATGGTGGCGGCGAACACCAGCCCGGCAGCGGTCACCACCGAGCCGGAGCCGGCCATCGCACGGATAATGCCCGTGTTCAATCCGGCGCCGATCTCCTCTTTAACCCTGGAGATCAGCACCAGATTATAGTCGGATCCCACCGCTAAAAGCACGATGACGGCCAGCGCAAGCACGATCCAATACAATTCGATACCGAAGATATGCTGCCACACCAGCACGGACAGCCCGAATGAAGCGCCCAACGAAAGCACTACTGTGCCCACGATGACGAGCGCTCCGACCAGACTCCGCGTGACGAACATCATGACGAGCAAGATCAGGCTAAGCGCGGCTATTGCTACGATCAGCAGATCGATCTTGGCGCCGTCTTGGATATCCTTGTAGCTCGCGGCGGTACCGCCGAGATAAATTCTTGCACCCGCCAAGGGAGTGGCCTTCAGGGCTTCATGTGCCGCCTTCTTGATCGGGCCGATGTGTGAGATGCCTTCTGGGGTCGCGGGATCGCCTTCATGGGTGATGATCATGCGAGCAGCCCTGCCGTCCGGGGACAGGAACATTTTCAGGCCGCGCTGGAAATCGGGGTTCTGGAAAGCCGTCGGAGGCAGGTAGAAGAAATCGTCGTTCTTGGCGGCGTCAAAGGCTTGTCCCATGGCGGTCGCGTTCTCGGTCAGAGCCGCCGTCAGGTCGTAGATCCCGGACATGGTGGCGTAGTTGGTCAGCGCCAATTCCCGATTGGTCTGCTGGCTTTCGATCTGGTCGGGTATCAGCGCCACCAGTTTCGGCTGGATCGCATCCAGCTTGGCCAGAGTTTCGGCGAGGCTTTGCAGCTGGCCGCTGAGCCGGTCCAGACCGTCGAGCGCGTCAAAGACGGACCTGAACGCAGCGCAACTGGGGATATCGTAGCAATGCCGTTCCCAGTAGAAATAACTGCGGATGGGCCGAAGGAAATCGTCGAAATTCGCGAGCTTATCTCGCAAAGCGCTCAATGTGGCGGCCGTTTCATGAGTACTTTCGGTCTGCTCGTGGGTCACCGCGGCGAGCTCCTGCTGCAGCGCATACTGCTGTTTCAAGATGTCGATCGTTTTCCCCAGCTCGTCGGCCTGCCTGAGCAGGTCGCCCGCGCGGTCTTGCTGATATGTCAGGTTCAAGACCTGGCCGACGCTTTGCATGCTGACCTGAAACGGTATCGAGCTATGGTCGATGGGCGTTCCCAACGGCCTGGTTATGGTCTGCACCCCCGCGATACCGGGGAGGTGCAAGACGGCTCTGGCCACCCTGTCCAGGATGATCATGTCGGCCGTATTACGCATGTCATGATCCGCCTCGATCATCAGCATTTCGGGATTCAGCCGAGCCGGAGAAAAATGCCGCTCGGCGGCCGCGTAGCCGATATTGGCCGGGGCGGTGGCGGGAATATAGGGCCGAACGTCATAACTTGTCTTGTACGACGGTAGGGCGAGCAGCCCGATGAGGGCTAATGCACACGTCGCGGTAAGAATAGGTCCGGGCCAACGCACGATGGACGTGCCGATCCGCCGCCATAGCCGAGTTCTCATCGTGCGTTTGGGCTCAAGGAGACCGAAACGACTGCCCACGGTAAGCACGGCGGGGGCCAAGGTGAGCGCACCCAAAAGCCCAACAAAGATGCCTAGCGCGGAGGGAACTCCGAGGCTGTGAAAATAAGGCAGCCGGGTAAAAACCAGGCTTAACAGCGCGCCGCCGACGGTCAGGCCCGAGCCCAAAACGACGTGGGCGGTCCCGTAATACATGGTGTAGAAGGCCGTTTCCCGATCCTGCCCGGCCAGCCGCGCCTCGTGATAACGGCCGAGCACAAATATCGCATAATCCGTTCCAGCGGCGATGACCAACAACGTGAGCAGATTAGTCGCGTACACCGAAAGTCCGATGATCCCGGAGTTTCCAAGAAACGCGACAATTCCGCGAGCCGAGGCCAACTCGATAAGCACCGTGAGAAGCACCAGGATCATGGTGACCACAGAACGGTACACAAATAGCAACATCGTCGCGATCACCAGCAGAGTTATCAGGGTGACCTTTATGGTTCCTTTGCCGCCCACGTTCAACTGATCCGCCATGAGCGGGGCCGCGCCGGTTACATATACCTTGACGTCCTTCGGTCGCTGCGTGTGTTCAACAACATCGCGAACAGCCATGACGGACTCGTTCGCACGAGCGTCGCCTTGATTGCCGACAAGATACAGTTGAACATAGGCCGCTTTGCCGTCTGCGCTTTGCACGCCCGCCGCTGTCAGCGGATCTCCCCAGAAGTCTTGGACGTGCTCCACATGCTTGGTGTCCTGTGAGAGCCTGTGCACGAGCGTGTCGTAGAACCGGTGGGCGTCATCGCCGAGGGGCTTATCGCCTTCCAGGACGATCATGGCCGCACTGTCGTAGTGATACTCGTGGAACACTCGGCCAATATGTCTCATCGCCTGCATCGATGGCGCATCTGCGGGAGTCAGCGGCACATTCTGTTCCTTTCCGACCTCCTCCAATCGCGGGACCGCAACACTCGTCACGACAGCGATGCCCACCCAGAGCAGCAGAATCGGTACCGAAAGCCGACGGATGGTATGCGCCAAGAAGGGCCGCCGCACGCGATGGTCGCTCATGACGACTTGTCCAGGCAGAAGGTATAGGCGTTCACCTTGGTGACCGTCCTTTCGTCTTTGACCACACCGTTGACGGTGATGCGACAGCCGATGGAATCGCTGTCACCCTGCGCCACCACGTTGGCGAAGACCGCGGGCTGAGTCGTCCTTATCGAGTACGACCACGGCAGCGTCATGTTGAGGGCCTTCTGCGGCTGAGCATTGACATCCAGGTAGTTGATGGTCGCCACGGTCCCGGGCGCGCCAAAGACCTCAAGGACCACTTCCTTAGGATTGAAGGCGACGATCTCATTCGAGATGCCGCTGCCGGCCGAAGCCTGGTTGTGCGAGCCGAAGACACCGTGCAACCGGTAGATGCTGAACCCCGCAACCGCGACGACGACCACGGCGACCAGCAGCATCCACCCTCGTCTGACCAGGGCGCTAGCTGAAAATCCCTTCACCCGTTAGCCTTTCGATGACGAGTCGCACCATCGCTCTCGCGAGGCCATCGCCGCGACCAACGGTGCCCACCGCGGGAAGGGTGATCTCCAGGACGGCTCCCTCATGCAGCGTAGGGCCCCGAGTCTGGTCGGGTGAAGTGCTGCTGGGCACGAAGACGAAAACCTTTCGTGTGGTGCGAACACCAACACAATGACCGGGTCGGCATAGAATATCAACTGTAATGAATTCTTCGGGCCCTCGGGGACGCAGAGCCGGCAAACCCGATACTCGCAACCAGATCCTCAACGTGGCCCGCCGACGGTTCCTGGAGGGCGGATATCAGGCCGTCACCCTACGATCCGTCGCCGCCGAGGCGGGTGTTGACCTCGCCCTGATCAGTTACCACTTCGGCGCGAAGAGAGGGCTGATCAGCGAAGCCCTCGCCTTGTCGGCCAACCCCGCCGACGTCATCGACCGAGTTGCCGCCGAGGGCGATCCCGCCACATTTGCCCAGCGCACCTTGCAAGGACTACTTGCACTGTGGGAAGAGCCTGATAGCGGCGCGCCGCTGCGCGCGTTGATAGCCGGTGCCGCCCACGACGCGGCGCTGGCAAGTCTGGTGAAGGAGATGGTGGAACGGGAAATGATCGACAAGGTCGCAACCCGGATAGGCGGAGCAGACGCCCACAAACGGGCCGCCGCCTTCTGCGGGCAGATCGCGGGCCTAGTCGTGACGCGCTACATCCTGCATCTCGAACCGGTCTGCTCTATGACGCATGATGAATTAATCCGCCTCTACACTCCTTTGCTGCGCCTCGCGTTGAAGCCAGCCACTCCCGCGCACGGTGGCGTCCGCTGAGCACCGGTGGTGGCCTTTTTTCACCGGGAACCCGCCCGCCGCCCGCGTCCCGGCCGACTCATCCCGCAGACGCTCGGTGCCGGCCACTGCTGGACGCCGTCGCCAACGCCGCGGTCACCATCGCAAGGCTGGAGTTTGTCCATCCCGCAGCGGTTTTGACCGACCTGGCGGCGCATCACCTGACCCGGTAGCCGCAGCGTGCACTGGGCGCGGTCCAAGTCCTCACCATCGACAGACCGACGCGAGACCGCGCACCGATCTAAGTCTAAGGTGTGAATCAGTCCCAGCACTGCTGGTGACCGGGAGGTGGGATGAATGCGCACACCGATACTCGTCGCCTCTGTTCTGCCAGCGGACTTTTCAGAACTCGGCCAGCAAGTCAAGCAACTGGAGAAGGCGGGCGTCGACCGGATCCAATGGGACGTGATGGACGGCCGATTCGTGCCCAACTTGACATTCGGGCCCGACGTTATCGCCGCCAGTCGCAGGCATGTGGGCCTCGGCTTTGAAGCGCACCTGATGGTCGACGATCCAGACCCGATGCTGCCGAGATGGGTCGAAGCAGGTTGCGAGATCGTTATCGTGCACGCCGAGTCGACTCGGCACCTACCTCACACACTTTCTGCGATTCGCGATCTGGGCGCGCGGGCCGGTGTCGCACTGAATCCCGCCACACCGATGCAGGCGGTGACAAACGTGCTGCACTTGTCCGACCTACTACTGGTGATGACGGTCGCCCCGGGCTTCGGCGGCCAGCAGTATCTAGCGGCGATGGAACCAAAGATCGCCGCGGCCCGCGCCGAAATCGACCGCCGCGGTTTGGAAGTCGAGCTGGAGGTAGACGGCGGAATCAACGCCGCGACGATCGGGGCCGCCGCACGCGCCGGCGCAACAGTCTTCTGCGCAGGCTCGGCGTTGTTCAACGGGCCGGGCACGATGGCCGACCGCGTTGCGGCGCTGCGCGAGGCGGCGGCCGCCGGGATGAAACACAATTGAGCATCGCGCCTGCGACCACCAGCCGTCGGCGTCCCATGCGTTGAGGATCGGATTTATCTAGTCAGCCACGTTAAATGTGTTGACAAGTAGCGGCTGTCGCCCAAAGATCCCCCCCGCGCGCCAGTGAGGGGGACCCCTTTGGTGGCGAATGTCCGATGCCATGTCGTTGCCGATTCTTCCTTGCCCGAACACCGGGCAACAGAGCCGCATTACGACTGGACCACTACGACGGGCTCACCTCACAATGGCTAAGCTAGCCGCCTCCACCGCTTCGGGCATGACCGCCGATGCGTGCCGCGCGGTCTACAACACCGGTTTGGAGCAGCGCCTGAACTACGCGGTGATTGGCGTAGGCATTCGGACGTGCGTTGGGTAGCCACGATTTTGCGGTGTTGGAGGCGGCCAGGGGACCATCGGATAGCAGTGAGGTGTCACACGCCCGATCGTTACGCACCGTCTTTAACCCGGATAGCGGAGTCGATCTCGTCGGCGGGGATCTGTTTGGTGCAGAAGAACCAGTCTTCGCATTCGACGCCTTCGACGTGGTCCTCCATTCGTTGCTTCGCGGTGCCGCACGAGCCTGCTGGGGGCACGATCACTGGGTCGCCGGGGCGCCAGTCGGCGGGCGTTGCGACGTGGAAGTGATCGGCCGTCTGTAGCGCCTTGACAATGCGCAGCAGCTCGTTGAAGTTGCGGCCGAGGCTTTGCGGGTAGTAGATGACGGTCCGGATCACACCCTTGGGGTCGATGACGAACACCGCGCGCACCGCCTTGGTGGTGTCCTCGCCCGGCATGACCATCCCGTACTTCTGGGCGATCGCCATTGACACGTCCTCGATGAGCGGGAAGGTGACCTCGACGTCGTGCATGTCGCGGAAGGCGATCTTGTCCTTGATCGTGCGCAGCCAGGCGATGTGGCTGTAGAGCCCGTCGACGGACAAACCCACCAGCTCGGTGTTGTAGGAGGCGAACTCCTCTTGCATCGTGGCGAACGTCATGAATTCACTGGTGCACACCGGTGTGAAGTCCGCCGGATGGGAAAAGAAGATAACCCATTTGCCGGCGTAGTCGGCAGGAAAGTTGATCTCACCCTGGGTGGTGACGGCAGTGAAGGCCGGGGCCGGGTCGCCGATGCGGGGCATGCCGGTGACAGGAACGGGGGCGAGACTCTCGGTGACGGTCATCGTGGTAATCCTTCCGTGGCCGGGGTGATACCACCTACAACAAATACCCGTAGGGGTATATTCCCGGGGCTTTGGTCCCGCACGTCACCTTCGCAGTCGCGAAGGCGATTCCTGTTGCAGCCCAACCGATATCGGGTCCCTATGGGTGCAGACCCGCGTGGAGCGCGGATTCATCGGCCACGTCGCGACGGCGGCTGACGTGGGCTTCGGCGCGGAGCCGTTCGACCATGTGGGGGTAGTGCAGTTCGAACGCCGGGCGTTCGGAGCGGATGCGGGGCAGCTCGGTGAAGTTGTGCCGCGGCGGCGGGCAGCTGGTTGCCCATTCCAGCGAGTTGCCGTACCCCCACGGGTCATCGACGGTGACGGGCTCGCCGTAGCGCCAGCTGCGGAACACGTTCCACACGAACGGAAGCATCGATACACCTAGGATGAACGCCCCGATCGTCGAGATGACATTCAATGTGGTGAAGCCGTCGGTGGGCAGGTAATCGGCGTAGCGGCGCGGCATGCCGTTGTTGCCCAGCCAGTGCTGCACCAAGAATGTGGTGTGAAAACCGATCAGCGTCAACCAGAAGTGCAGCTTGCCCAGCCGCTCGTCGAGCAGCCGACCGGTCATCTTCGGAAACCAGAAGTAGACGCCGGCGAAGGTGGAGAACACGATGGTGCCGAACAGCGTGTAGTGGAAGTGCGCGACCACGAAATAGGTGTCGGTGACGTGGAAGTCCAGCGGCGGGCTGGCCAGCAGCACGCCGGTCAGGCCGCCCAGCAGGAAGGTGACCAGGAATCCGATCGAGAACAACATCGGCGTCTCAAAGGTCAGCTGGCCCTTCCACATGGTGCCGACCCAGTTGAAGAATTTGATCCCGGTCGGCACCGCGATCAGATACGAGGTGACGGCGAAAAACGGCAGCAGCACGGCACCGGTGGCGAACATGTGATGCGCCCACACCGCCGCCGACAACGCGCCGATGGCGAGAGTGGCATACACCAGGGTGGTGTAGCCGAAGACCGGTTTGCGGGAAAACACCGGCAGGATCTCGGTGACGATGCCAAAAAACGGCAGGGCGACGATGTAGACCTCGGGGTGTCCGAAGAACCAGAACAGATGCTGCCACAACAGGACTCCGCCGTTGGCCGGGTCGTAGATGTGTGCGCCCAGGTGCCGGTCGGCGGCCAGCCCGAACAGCGCGGCGGTCAGCAACGGGAAGGCGATCAGCACCAGCACCGACGTCACCAGGATGTTCCAGGTGAAGATCGGCATCCGAAACATCGTCATCCCGGGTGCGCGCATGCACACCACGGTGGTGATCATGTTGACCCCGCCCAGGATCGTGCCCAGCCCGGCGACGATCAGTCCCATGATCCACAGGTCGCTGCCGGCGCCGGGTGAGTGGATGGCATCTGAGAGCGGCGTGTAGGCGGTCCAGCCGAAGTCGGCGGCTCCGCCGGGGGTGATGAAGCCCGCGATGGTGATCAGGGCGCCGAACAAGAACAGCCAGTAGGAGAACGCGTTCAGCCGGGGGAACGCGACGTCGGGGGCGCCGATCTGCAGCGGCAACACCAGGTTGGCGAAGCCGAACACGATCGGGGTGGCATACAGCAGCAGCATGATGGTGCCGTGCATGGTGAACAGCTGGTTGTACTGCTCGTTCGACAAGAACTGCAGACCCGGCGCGGCCAGCTCGGCGCGCATGAACAGCGCCAGCAGCCCGCCGACGAAAAACAGCGCATAGCAGGTGACGACATACATGATCCCGATCATCTTGTGATCGGTCGTCGTCACCAGCTTGTAGAGCAGCGTCCCCTTCGGGCCCAACCGGGCCGGAAACGGGTGGCGCGCTTGCAGCGAAGCAACAGAGCGAGCCTCTACAGTCATCAGCACTCCTGCCGATCGGACCGGTCTTGAACGGGCAGCTCCTCATTCGGGACAATTACCCCACGACTCTACCCCGGATAAGGCCGGAGTTGAAGGGCGGCGCAGCCGCCGTGACTATGCCCCCTGGGGTATGCGAAGATATCAGACACAGTGCTGGGAAGCGGTGGAAAATGCCAACAGCGCGCTCCACTGGCAAGGAGGTGCAGCGCGATGCCGCCATGGCGATTGCGCGACTTTCACGACGACGACCTTGATCAGGCGATCTTGGTGTGAGACCGGAGCCGCCACCCCGGCGACCCGCCGCCGGCCTTTCCGATCTCCGAGGTGGTGTCGGCAGCCAGGTCAGGACGGCCCGCGGTGGTCGCCGTCGTGGGCGACGAGTTGGTCGGTATTGCGGTCGTCGAATTCCACGGCGAACGGGCGTGGATTTCGCTCCTTGGCCTCAACAACCGGTGGCGCAATCGGGGCGTCGGCAGCGCGCTTCTGGGCGAGCTCGAATTGCGCTTGCGCGCGCTCGGCGCACGACGTGTTGGCGCGTTGCTGCCGGCGGAGGCGACCGGCGCGGCGGCGCTGCGCAACTCCGGTTACCGCGAGCGGACCGATCTGTCGTTCTTCGAAAAGGTCGACACCGTCGGCTCCTCGGACGCGGGTCTGCTGGCCGAACTCGGCGCCCAGACGATGCCCTGCGGCCTGTGGAACGCGATGGGGGGGATGGAATCGGAGAAAGAGATCGTGGAGCGGCGGATCGTGCTGCCACTGACCGAGCCGGACATCGCCGAAAAATACGGTGTCTCACCGCCGAAGGCGGTCATCTTGTTCGGGCCCCCGGGAACCGGCAAGACCAGCTTCGCCAAAGCCGTCGCAGGTCGGCTCGGCTGGCCGTTCGTCGAACTCCTGCCGTCGCGTCTGGCCGCACCAGACGTCGCTCTGGCGAGCGCCCTGCGAGAGGCATTCGTGACGCTGATGGAACTGGAAGCCGTGGTGGTGTTCATCGATGAAGTCGAGGAAATCGCGGGATCACGCTCGGGTGAGCGCTGCGATCCGGCGCACGGCGTCACCAACGAGCTGCTCAAATTGATACCCGCGTTTCGCCAGCGCGACGACCGGCTGCTGATCTGCGCGACGAACTCGGTGCGCTCGCTGGATTCGGCGTTTTTGCGACCCGGACGATTCGACTACATCATCCCGATCGGACCTCCGGACGCGACGGCGCGAGCCGCGATCTGGGCCAGATATCTCGGGCCGGCCGCCGATTCGGTCGATATCGACGAACTCGTCGCGGCCAGCGAGATGTTCACTCCGGCCGATATCGAGTTCGCTGCGCGCAAGGGCGCGCAATGTGGGTTCGAGCGAGAGATCGAATTCAACCGTGGCGAGCCGTCCCGCACCGAGGACTACCTCGCGGCAATAGCCGAGACCCGGCCCTCGCTGACCGAGGCGGTGCTCGCCGAGTTCACTGAAGACATCCACCAGCGGACCCGGCTCTGACACCCCCGCCAGACGGGCGCGCGCCGGCACGGTCTCGTCACGAAGCCACATTCCGTGCATAAACACCGCTGAGGTCACTGTCGCGGTGGATGCGGGTCGCTCGTCGACTCATCCGGCATGTCGAGGCCGTCGGTGAATGGGTGCCTCGTTGCGTCAACCCTCGAGCCGATCCAGCGGCACCCCGCAACTCACCCCCACGCCTTCCATCGCCTCTTCGAGCGGTACGTCGAGGGCACTGGCCACCGTGGTCGTGTAGCGCATCAACGCGACCGAGGCCACAATCTCCACGATCTGGGCATCGGTCCATCCGAGTGCTCGTAGGTTGTCGGTCATCTCGTCCGTGACTCCGGCCGGACGACGGCCGACCATCCGGGCGAAGTCCACTGCGGCGTTCTCCTTGTCGGTCAGACGGGGAGACGGTGTGCCTTCGATAAGCTCCACGCACTCCTGGCGGCTCCACTTCTTGCCCATCAGGGCGATCATGTGGGCCGCGGTGCAGTATTCACATTCGACCTCATAGGCGGTCACCGCGAAGAACACGCGCTTGAGTTCTTCGCGGATGCTCCCTTCCATCGCCGTACTCAGGCTCAGGGTCCACAACGCGTCTGTGGTCTCGGGCAGGTAATTCAGTCCCCGCTGCAGGCCGGGCACCATCTTGTAATACGCCTTCACCCTCTCGAAGACCTCACGGGTCCGTCCCTGAGCCTGGTCGGGGTCGATCAGGTTGATCCGCGCCATCACTGCCTCCTTAGGTTTGTTGGTTGATGTCGGTCATGCGCGCAGCTCGCGGTCCGGTCTCCACCGGCCGGCCGGAGTCGGCGCCCCATTCCATCCATGAGGCGTCGTAAAGGGCGGCGTTCTCGTGTCCCATGACGTGGAGCGCGAAGAGGGCGAAGGCCCCGAACACGCCACCGCCGCAGTAGGTGATGACACGGCGAGACGGCGCCAGCCCCACCGGCTCCCACAGCCGGGCCAGTTCGGTGGCGGACAGCAAGCGATGGGTGACCGCGTCCACGTGGGACGGCGCCGGCACGTTGTGGGCGGTCGGGATATGACCGGCCCGGTGGGTCGGGTACAGGCGAGCGGCACCGGTGTAGAAAATTTCCGGTAACGCGTCGACGATGCAGACGTCGTCGCGGCCGATGGCGTGGGCCACTTGATCGCCGTCGACCCGAAGCCCGGGTCGCACCCGCACGGTGAACGTCGCCGACGGAGGTTCGGGGATCTCGCTGTCGAGCGGGAATCCCTTCGCCTGCCAGCAGGTGAAACCACCGTCGAGCAGCATGACGGCGTCGTGGCCGTAGTAGCGCAGAGCCCACCACAGCCGGGCAGCCCAGGTTCCCCCTTGGCTGTCGTAGACCACCACCGTGGTCTCGTCGCCGATCCCGAGGCGACCCATCAATTCCTCGAACCGCTCCGGCGGCACCACCACGGACGGGTCATCGTGATCCGAGAGGTCGCTCATCACGTCGACGAACACCGCGCCCGGAATGTGGGCCTCACGATAGGCGTCCCGCTCCCCGGAGCCGACCAGCGTTCCTTGGGCAGCAGCCCGGATGGCGAAGCGGGCGTCCACCACCCGGACCGACGGATCGTCGAGATGCTCGGCGAGCCACTCGGGCGTGGCCAGGGCCTCAGGATTCCGGTAGGCCACGGTATCGGCCATCAGTTTGCTCCCGCCTGCACGTGGAGACTGTCCTTGGGTGTTCCCCGGCCCGCTGCGCCGGCCTTCTCAGCCACCATCGGTCGGACTCGCAGGATGCCGATCTGCAACCGGGGAACGGTAACGGCCGCACCGGCGCGGTCCATGCGAAGTCCAGACCGGCTGGTACGGATGGTCCAGTACTGAACACCGGGATCACGGAGCTTGGACACGCTGGTCTCTAGTCGATAGACGCAAGGGATGCTCCTGGGAGCTTGCAACGCTATTCGATGATTGTCAATATCTTGATATGCCAATTTCTCGGGATACCCCGATTGCCGAAGCTGCGGCACCTGCAGCGGCGAGGACCGAGGACACGAGCCCCTGTCCGCCGCTGGACCAGGCGATGTCCCGCGACGAGGCCGAACGGATTGCCAAGCTGTTCAAGGCCCTGGCTGACCCGACCAGAGTCCAACTCCTCGGATTGCTCAGAGGCAGACCGGGCGGGGAATGCGGCTACGACATGACCGGCCCACTCGGTATCTCCCAACCGAGCGTGAGTTACCACGTGAAGGTCCTTCACGAGGCAGGCCTGGTCACGCGGGAGCGTCGCGGAAGCTGGGTCTTCTACCGCATCTGTGAAGAACGGCTGGCCGAGATCCGCCGGGTGGCGGGGCTAACCTCGCCGGGCACCACTACCTGAGGGGAGCCGATCAAGGAGTCACGACCGGACCGCGCCTGGACTCCTTGGCGGCGGCGTGTCGCAGTGCTAAATCCGCCGACATCGTTAAGCTGAACGCCGGTCAACACCGTTGTAGGAGCTGGAGCCGTGTTACGCCGATACTTGCTTCGGCAATGTGTTGTGCGACGCGAAGCCGTCGACGCGAACGGGCCGCGCGGCAGCGCTGAGGGCGCATTTCCAGTTCTGGAGCCTCGTCACCAAGTCGAGCTGCACAACCTCACCGGCCGCATTGTTGAATGCCCGTTCGGGAGATCAATCGAACCCCGGGCGGATCGGTTGATCCCCTGCGGCGCATCCCCCCGCCTAGCGACGCGCGCGCCACCACGTCCAAGGGGATACATTTCCGACGTGTTAGCAACCTGCGCTGCCTATGCCGAAAACACCACTTGCTCAAGACCTTTTGGACCGGCCCCCGCGGCTGGAGCGATATCCAGTACCCGGACGGCACAGTGGAATGGACCAGCCCCACCGGCCACACCTACACCACCCGGCCCGGCAGCACTCTGCTATTCCCAGCCCTGTGCCAAGCCACCGCCGCACCGGCGGTAACACCGTCACCACCGACATCGACTGCCGACCGCGGCCTGATGATGCCTACCCGCAAGTGCACCCGAATCCAAGACCGCGCCCACCGCATCAACAGCGAACGTGCGCTCAACAAGGCGCCACCTTGACGAAGGCGGGCAACTAGCTCTTGAAGGGCAGGATCTTATTGAGCTGGTCGAGTTGCTTGCGCAGGTCGTGGATCAGCGCGGTGCCCTTCGCGGTCTGGGCCACGGCATATATGCCGTTCTGCTGCTGGGCCAGCTCCGCGATGTTCTCGTGGGCGACGCGCACAGACTCCAGCGTGCGCGCAAGCAGGTCCGTGGTGGACTCCGTCGTGGTCGCAGTGTCGTTTGCATAAGTCACGGCATCGGAGCTTATCGCCTCACGATAGGAACTGCGCGGAAACCGCGGGCATAATCTGCGACAAACATCGGCCGCGTCCGGCATAGTCACTCGACAACACGACGCGATGAGAAGGGGTCGACCGTGAAGCGCTACCTCACCGGGGGCCTGACCACCGCGCTGGCGGCCACCGGGCTGGCGGCCGGATGGCTGATCGCCTCGGCGCCGGCAGCCCAGGCGGGTTGTCAGGACAACCCACTGCTGTTCTTCTCCACCGCCCAGAAGTGCGACGGTCCGGTTCAGCCCGACGGCAGCTGGCAGCGCTGCGTCATCTATTACTACGAGCCGCCGAAATCACCGCCGTCGCAGCAGGACTGCCACTCGATGGCGCCCGGCCGGGATTACCCGCTGCACTCGTTCTACACGCCGGAAACCCACATCGACCCCTAACGGGGTTTAGTCCATGAGCTGCGCGGCCACCGTCGCGCCAAGCTCCCAGCACGCGTCCAGGTCTGGCTTGCCCGGCTTGCCCGACACCACCACGTAGTCGGCCGCTTTGACCCATCCCAGGCCCGTCGTGATGGAGTCGACGGCCCGTTCGGCGCCCTCGGTTCCTTCGTTGCCGTGCAGATAGAGGCCGAACGGCCTGCCGCGGGTCGAGTCCAGGATCGGGTAGTAACAGACGTCGAAGGCGTGCTTGAGCGCGCCGCTGACATAGCCCAGGTTGGCGGGGCTGCCCAGCAGATAGCCGTCGGCGGCCAGCATGTCAGTGGGCGACACCTCGAGCGCGGCGCGGCGCACCACGTCGACACCCTCGATCTGCCCGTCCGTCGCCCCGGACAGCACCGCCTCGAACATGGCCTGGCAGAACGGCGAAGGCGTGTGGTGCACCACCAGCAGTGTCTTGCTCACTGCTGCCCCTGCAGCGCGACCGCGGTCTTCATTGCCTCCCGCGCGCGTCGACGGTCCCCGGCGAACTCGTAGGCCCGGGCCAGCCGGTACCAGCGCCGCCAGTTGTCGGGGTCGGCGTCGAGTTCGGCGCGAACCGTGTGGAACAGGGCATCGGCGGCGTCGCGTTCGATGCGTCCAGAAGGCCGACGCGGCAAGGCGCCGGCGTCGAGTTCCATGCCATCCTCGGCGATCAGCCGCGACAGTCGCTGGTGGGCGAATCCGTCCCGCAGGGTGGCGATCATCGCCCACAGCCCGAGGAACGGCATGATCAGTAGCGCCAGCCCCATCCCGATCGCTGCCACCGAGCCGGAGGCGATCAGCAGCACCGCGATCCGGCCCAGAAACGCCAGATACATCAGCAGCGCCACACACATGAAGGCGATCAGCACCTTCACCCGCGTGGCCGGCGACACCTTTTTCACGACTACTTCAGGTCGAGGAGGGGTTCGATGCCGATCGTGAGCCCGGGAAACTCGGCGACCCGGCGTACCGCCAGCAGCACCCCGGGAACGAATGAAGTCCGGTCAATGCTGTCGTGGCGGATGGTCAGCGTCTCCCCCATGGTCCCAAACAGGACCTCTTGGTGGGCGACCAGCCCGGCCAGCCGGATCGAATGCACAGGCACACCGTCGACGTCCGCGCCGCGGGCTCCGGGCAGGCCGGTGCTGGTGGCGTCGGGGTTAGGCGGCAGTCCCTTTCGCGCTTCGGCGATCAGCGCGGCGGTGCGAGTGGCGGTACCCGACGGCGCATCGGCCTTGTGCGGGTGGTGCAGCTCGATGACCTCGACCGATTCGAAGTACTTTGCGGCCTGGGTCGCGAAATGCATCGACAGCACCGCGCCGATGGCGAAGTTGGGTGCGATCAGCACCGCCGAACCGGGCTTGGCCTCGATCCAGGAACGCACCTGGGCGACCCGCTCCTCAGTGAACCCGGTGGTGCCCACGACCGCATGGATCCCGTTGTCGATCAAGAACTTCAGGTTGTCCATCACGACGTCGGGGTGGGTGAAGTCGATCACCACCTCGGTGCCGCCGTCGGTCAACAGGCTCAGTTCGTCACCGGCGTCGACCTCGGCGGACAGGGTCAGATCTTCTGCGGCCTGCACCGCCGCAACCATCGTCGCGCCGACTTTCCCCTTGGCGCCCAATACTGCTACCCGCATGGCTGCCACCCTACTTACGACACTTCCCGGCGAGTCTCGTCGGGCCGGTCGGCATCGGCAAGACGTTCGGCGACGAAACGGACCATCAGGTCAAACGCCGCCCGACTGTCCGGCAGGAAGGGGAACAGCGCCGGGAACGCGTGCACCTGATGGTCCCACAGCTCAAGGCGGCTGGACCGGCCCTGCGCCAGGAGCGCGGCGTGCAGCCGTTCGTTGTCGCAGCGCAGGATCTCCGACTCGGCGGCGATCAGCAGCGCCGGCGGCATGGTCTCCAGCCGGCCGTTGATCGGCGACAGGTCGTGACGCATCGGCAGCGACGGGCACACATGCTCGACCAGATCCGGCAGCGCGTCCGCTATGCCGAATGCGTCGGTGCCCATGTTCGGGTGAGTACTGCGGGCCGTTCCTTCGAGCTCCAGCAGTGCCGAGATCCCGATGACTCCGGCGGGTGCCGGCAACCCTTCCTGCTGGGCTCGCAGGGCGGTGGCGAACGTGAGGAAACCCCCTGCGGAATCTCCGGCGATCACCGTCTTGGCCGGGTCGGCCCCCTGCTCGAGCAGCCAGCGGTAGGCGCCGACGCAGTCCTCCACCGAGCCGTCCACGCTCACATCGGGGAATTGCCGATAGTCGACGTGCACGACCGGCAGCCGGGTGCGCCGGGCCAGGGCCGCCACGACGTGCAGGTGGGTGTCGAGACCACCGGTGAAAAACCCGCCGCCGTGAAAGTACAAGATGGCGCCGTCGCCCAACGGGGCGACGCAATCTGCTCGGCGCACAATCTCGACCGGAACCGTTGCGGCGAACTCGCGGGCGAAGCGGATCCGGAAATACGGTCGCAGCCGTTGCAGGCGGGCGACGGTGTTGGTGCGGCGGCCCAACTGCGCCAACATTCCGGGCATGGCCTCGGGGCCGCCACGGCGGCTGACCCACCGCACCAACCGCGGCATTACCGCCGCGAAGACGGCGTAGATGATTCTGGCCCGCAAACTTCCACGATGAATCTCAGCAACACCAGACATCCGAGCATCCTATCTGCACCGATACGGCTCGGCTCAGGCGTCGATGACGATGCGTCCCCCGTTGGCCCGCGAAACGCAGACCAGCATCTCGTCGCCGCCCTCCGCGGTGCGTCCACGCCGGTCAACGTCCCCGGAGACCACCTTGACCCTGCAGGTGCCGCAGAATCCCTGCCGGCACGAGTATGCGGTCGTCGGATCGGCGTCGAGCATCACGTCCAGCGCCGAGCGGTCCGCGGGAATCGCCATTAGCCGCCGCGATCGGGCGAGCTCCAGCTCGAACGGCGCCCCGTCGACCACCGGCGGCGGGCTGAACCGCTCATAGTGCAGCGGCGCGTCAGCGTGTTGGTCGCGGGTGACACGCACCGCTTCGAGCATCGCGCTGGGGCCGCACACGTACACCGCGGTCCGCGGTCCGGCACCGGCCAACAGCTCCTCGGTGCCCGCGAAGTGGCCGTGCTCGTCGTCGGCCCACACCGTGACCCGTCCGGGATCCACGGCCAGCACCTCGCCGAGCAACGGCATGTCGGCGCGGCTGCGGCCGGCATAGACCGCGCGCCAATCGATTCCGCGCTGGGCGGCCTCGCGCAGCATCGGCAGCATCGGGGTCACGCCGATCCCGCCGATCACGAACAGCACCTCGCTCTCACCGGTGCCCAGATAGAACGCGTTGCGCGGACCTTCGAACAGCAGCGTGTCGCCCTCGGCATAGGCCTGGTGCATCTCAACCGAGCCGCCACCCCCGTCGTCGAGCCGGCGTACCGCGATGCGGTACTCGGTGCGATGTCCCGGCACGCCGCACAGCGAGTACTGCCGGCGGCGGCCCGAGGGCAACTGCACGTCGATGTGACCGCCCGGCGTCCACGACGGCAACAGTCCGCCGTCGGGGTCCGCCAGGGTGAGCGCCACCACGTCGCTGGTCAGCATCTCCCGCTTGGTGACGACGGCCGCGATCGTCCGTGACACCGGTGTCACCCGGGACGGCTTCCATCGCGAAAGCGCCGCCATTCCACCGAATACGGTGATCGCTCCCCAGAGCGCATTGAACAGCCGGTCATGCTGTCGCCGGCCGTAAAGGTCAGCGGGGCGAGACCTCCAGATCTCCTGCGTCATGTCAGGCCGGTCGCACGTCATCACCGGTTGCACCGGCCACGCTGTGTTGCACCCACTCGTCGGTGAGCCGGGCGATCATGTCGGGGCGATCGGCCACCACCCAGTGACCGCCATCGATGTCGAGCACCCGGTGGTTGGCCGGGATGGACCCGGTGAAGCGCTGCAGGGCCGGGCTGACGAAGACGTCCAAGCGCGGCGCGAGCACCTGCACCGCGACATCGGTGGCCGGCAACGGCCGCGCCGGCTTCAGGAAGGGGCCCGGCATGTTCGCGCGGTAGAGGTTGAGCCCGTTGACGTAGTCGTTCTCACCCCGGGGCATGGCCGGCTGCGGGTTGCCCGAGCGACCGATGCGGTCAAGCCAGCCGAGCACGCGGACGCCCAGACCGGAGCGGAAGGCCGCCTCGGGCACCCGCGGGGTCAGGAACAGCCAGATGTAGCTGGACTCCAGCAGCTGCCTGACGACATCGCCGAGGGTCCGCAGGTTTCGTGCCGAGCGCAGGAACCGGCCGGCGTAGTCCAGGTGGGGACCTGAAATCGAGGTGTAGGAAACGACTTTGGCCGCCACGGCCGGGTCGGTGATGGCGGCCCAACCCTGAATCGATCCCCAGTCGTGACCCAGGAGGTGAACCTGGCCCACGCCCAGCCGGCCCAGGTGGTCGAGCACCGCGGCGACGTCGGCGATCAGGTGCGGGAATCGGTAGCCGGATCTGTCCGCCGGCGCTGAGGACGTCCCCGCACCACGCACGTCGTAGGCGACAACGTTGTAGCGGCCTGGGTTCTGCTCGATGAGCTCACGAGCCACCCCGTCCCAGACATGGTGATTGTCGGGGTAGCCGTGGATCGCCAGGATGGTCGTCCGCTGTGGGGCCAGATCGGTGTACGCGTGCACCGCAAGGTTCACACCGTCGCCTGACGTCACAGTGGTAGTGGTCGGGGTAGTCATGAACTGCACTCCTCGTTGTTCGCCCGCGGTTGGGGTCAGTGCGTGGCGCGGGCGGCGGGCGACACGGCCAAGTAGTTGACCGCCTTCTCCACGCCGCCGAGTTGCGCCGGGTGAAAGCCGGGACGGTAGTAGGAGGCAATCGCGGGCAGGAATTCGAACGGCGAGGGCACCAGCCCGCGGCGCGCCGCGATAAACCAGTCCCGCCAGCGCGGCTTGGTTCCGGCCGGCAGTTGCGGGTCCACCTGGTACATGAACCGCAGGCCGCGCACCCACAGCAGCAGCATCAGGGGCGTGACGGCCAACTGAGTACGGACCTGCCGGAAGAACCCGGCCCGCAGGTGCTTCATGACGTCGAACGCGACGGCCTTGTGCTCAACCTCTTCGGCGCCGTGCCAGCGCAACATGTCCAGCATCGCCGGATGGGTGCCGACCTCGTCCAGCCCGGGGCTCTCCAGCACCCACTCTCCGAGAATCGCTGTGTAGTGCTCGACAGCGGACACCAGAGCCACCCGCTCCAGTAGCCAGCGCTGCTGGCGGCGCTCGCTCCAGGTCGGCCGGTCACCGAGCAGCTTGTCGAAGAGCCACTTGATCTGGCCGGTAAACGGCGACATGTCGACGCCACGGGCGGCCAGGTGGTCGACGACGGCGGTGTGCGCCTGGGAGTGGGTGGCCTCCTGACCGATGAAGCCCTGGACGTCGAGCCGCAGCTGGTCGTCCTTGATCAGCGGTAGCGCCTGCTTGAACACCTCAACGAAGAACTCCTCGCCGGCCGGCAGCAACAGGTGCAGCACATTGCAGAAGTGGGTGACGAAGGGCTCGCCGGGCACGTAGTGCACCGGCAGGTCCGACCAGTCGAACCCCACGTCGCGGGCTTGCAGGACGATGCGCTCGTGATCCAGTGACCCGTCATGCGGTCCGGCGGCGCTGTCATCGACCTTGAGCATGACGAACCTCCCACCTGGGTTTACAAACCCATGCCGATTGTCTTCATGATGGACAGATTGCCTGACAGGGTACAACGATACCACCGGTACCGCCTAAATCAGATTGTGACCGTCGCCACTCCCTGCCGGCCGGCCACTCGCGATGCCACAGCGGCTGAGAGCCGTCCAAACGGCAAATTTCGCGGTTTTATGTAAACGTTTTGCTGCGAACGTTACGAGGCTGTTAACCAGCTTGGAGTCAGGCGGACCCGTCAGGAAATCTGGAGGATGTTCCCAGAAAATATCGAGCAACCAGGGTCCGACTCCGCAAGAAGCCGGCCCTTTTTGTTGCCGCCGTAAATTTCAAGGAGAGGCCTTTGTCGTTCGTCAACGCACATCCCGAGACCCTGACATCCGCTGCCGACAGCCTGTCGAGCACTGGCTTTGCGCTCGCTTCCCAGAACGAGGCCGCGCACATCGTGACCACCGCAGTGGTCCCCCCGTCCACCGACGACGTGTCGGCCATGCTGGCTGCCCGATTCGCCATTCAGGCGCAGCTGTACCACCAGGTCAGCGCCCAAGCCACCTCCATTCACGAGATGTTCGTCGCCACTCTCAACGCCAGTGCGAACACCTACGCGACCGCCGAGGCCGCCAACGTGATCGCGGCCGGATAAGGGAGGAGGCACAGCAATGGATTTCGCAGCATTACCACCGGAAGTCAACTCCGGACGCATGTACGCCGGCCCTGGCGCGGGGTCGCTGTTGGCCGCCTCTGCGGCCTGGGATGAGCTGGCTGTCGACCTTCATTCCGCGGCGGCGAGCTACCGTGCGGTCGTCCAAGAGCTGACCAGTGGCCCGTGGTTGGGCGTGTCATCAACGAAGATGGCGGCGGCGGCCGCACCGTATGCCACCTGGCTCACCGCCACGGCCGAGCAGGCGGAGCTGACCAGCACCCAGGCCAAGTCCGCAGCCACCGCCCATTCGAGCGCATTCGCGATGACCGTTCCGCCGCCCTTGATCGCTGCCAACCGTGCACAGTTGGCCACGCTGGTCGCAACGAATTTCTTCGGGCAGAACGCCCCGGCCATCGCGGCCGCCGAAGCCCAATACTTCGAGATGTGGGCCCAGGACGCGGCGGCGATGTACTCCTACAGTGCTGCCGCGCAGGCCGCAGCACAGATGGTGCCCTTCACCACGCCGCCGCAGACGGCCAACCCCGGCGGCATAGCGGCGCAAGAGGCTGCCGCCGTCGAGGTGGCTGCGGCCGCCACCGGCCAGGCCGCCACCAACCTGGCGCTGGAGACGCTGCCGGGTGCGCTGGCGGGCGCAGCTGAGGCGGGGTCGCTCAACCTTCCGCCCATCTTCGGCGATCTGGCGACGTTGGGTGCGGCGCCGGTGTCAACCATGATGAGCACCGCCATCATTGCCGCGTTCATACCCGAATACCTCATTGCCGGCGCGGCGCTCCCGTCGCCGTTCGGCCTGGAGGCGGCAGCGCCCGCTGCCATCGCGGCGGGTCTGCCATTGGGCCTGACGCCAACGCTGGGAAGTGCCGGCCTGGCTTCGGCGACATCGGCAGCATCGGCCGGGGTTGGCAATGCGGCCTCGGTCAGCGGCTTGTCGGTACCCAAGGCATGGGCCACCGCAGCCCCGGAAATGCGCTTGGCCGCTGCCGAATTCGCGGCGCCCGCGCTGGCCACAGCGGGCGCGCCGATGATGGGTGGTTCGCCGCTGCTGTGCGCTCCGCCGCTGATGGGGTTGGGTCCGCGCGGCAGCGCTGCGGTGCGGGCCAAAGACGACCAGAACGAAGAGGCCAAGCGCAAAGCAGCCAAGGGGCGACGGTCGTCTATGTGGTGAGTCGCCTCCGGCCGCCGGCGATCCGTACCGGGATCAGCCCGACGCCAAGTCGGCGATGATGTCGGCGGCCGGCGCCGACCGGACGGTCCGGTAGGCGGTCCCGGCCCACAGGCTCGTCCCATGCGGGTCGTCCAGGGCCACGGCCGCCGCCCGGATCGGGGTGGTCATGTGGTTGATCTCCGGGTATCCCACCGGAGCCACGTCCTCGAAGGCGCGGGTGAAGTCGTTCTCCAGGCCGCGCGCATAGCGGCCGGAGAACGCACACGTCACTGTGGTGTTGGTGAATTCCGGATTGGTCAGTGCCGCACGGTGTGTCGGATTGGTCCCGGCCTCGTGGGCCAGCAGCAACGCGGTACCGACCTGGGCCGCGACCACGCCACCGCCCAGCACCCCGGCCACGTCGGCAGCGGTGCCGAGCCCGCCCGCCGCCACCAACGGGACATGGCCATGGGCGTGGGCGATCTCCGCCAGCACATGCTCCAGCGAGTCAGTGCCCGGGTGCACGTCCGGTGCAAAAGTGCCCCGATGTCCGCCCGCCTTGGGGCCCTGGACCACCAGCGCCTCGGCGCCGTGTCCGAGGGCTACTCCGGCTTCGTAGGCCGACGTCACCGTGACCACCGTCAGGATGCGCAACGCCCGCAGCATGTCCATCTCATCGGGCGACGGCGTCCCGAACGTAAACGACACCACCGTGGGCCGCAGGTCGGCGATCACCTCGAGCTTCTCCGGCCAGCAGTCGTCGTCGCCGAAGCGGGGCCGGCCCAGCTCTACGCCGTAGTGCTCGGCCAGCGGATCCAGGAGATCAGCGTATTCGTCGAGCAACACCACGTCAGCGCCGCTGGGTTGGGGCACAAACAGATTGACACCGATGGGACCGCTGGTTGCCGCCCGCGCGGAGGTGATCTCCTCGGCCAACTGTTGGGCGGTGCGATAACCCCCAGCGATGAACCCCAGCCCGCCGGCCTCCGACACCGCGGCCGCCAGTGCCGGTGTGCTGGGACCGCCGGCCATCGGCGCGCCGATCAATGGGACTGTGAGTTCGGAGAAGCTGAACGCCATTCCCCTAGCCTGCCATCAACCGGCAAGCGCCCGCAGACGGGTTGGCAGCGCCCCTTTCGAGCGGTACGGACCCAGAACGGCGACGCCATAAGGCTGGCGCAACAGCTGGCGGGCCACGGCGTTGACCTCGTCGACGGTGACCGCGGACAGTTCCCGCAGGGTGCGCGCGATGGGCCGATGCCGGCCGTAGTTCAACTCGGTACGGCCCAGTCGATTCATCCGGGAACCGGAATCCTCTAGGCCCAGCACCAATCCCCCGCGCAACGATCCTTTGGCGATTCGACACTCGTCGGCGGTAATCCCATCGCGCGCCACCGATTCGAGCACCTCGGCGGTCACCGCTGCCACCTCGGCGAACCGGTCCGGCTGGCATGCGGTGTACACGGACAGTGCGCCGGCGTCGGCGAAGGTGTCCACCGACGAGTAGATCGAGTAGGCCAGGCCACGGGTTTCCCGAACCTGTTGGAACAGCCGGGAACTCAGACCGCCGCCCAGAGCGGTGTTGAGCACCGCCAACGCCTGACGGTGTTGCCAATAGCGTCCGGGCGCACGTACCCCCAGAGACATGTGCGTCTGATCGGCGTCGCGGTTGACCACCGTCAGCCCGGGCGTGCCCGGCACCCGGGAAGTGCCGCGGCGCGGCTCGGCGGGCTTCTCGCCTCGAATCAGGCGATGCCCGAAGTGTTCTCGCACCAGCGCCACGACCGTGTCATGGTCGATGTTGCCGGCAACCGCGACCACCATGCGCTCCGGTGTGTATCGGCGCTGGTGGAACGACCGCAACTGTGCGCGTGTCATTGACGACACCGACTCGACATTACCGATCACCGGCCGGCCGATCGGATGGTCACCGAACAGCGTCGTCAGGAACACATCACCCAACGCGTCCTCGGGGTCGTCATCGCGCATCGCGAGTTCCTCAAGAACCACATCACGTTCGAGGTCGACGTCGGCAGCCGCGCAGGACCCATTGAGCACCACATCGCTCACCAGCGCGACGGCCAGCTCCAGATCGGTGTCGAGCACGTGGGCGTAATAGCAGGTGTGCTCTTTGCCGGTGAAGGCGTTGAGCTCACCACCGACCGCGTCCATCGCCTGGGCGATGCCGGCCGCCGTGCGGGTCGGGGTCGCCTTGAACAGCAGGTGCTCCAGGAAGTGCGCCGCCCCGGCCACCGTGGCGCCCTCGTCGCGCGATCCGACGCCGACCCAGACGCCCACCGACGCCGAACGAACCGCGGGCAGGTACTCAGTGACTACCCGCAGTCCGCCCGGCAAAGTGGTGCGTCGCAGTGTGGCGCGCGTTGGCGCCGCGATGTCAGCTTTCGGTGGCCGCGGCATCGGCAGACTCAGCAGGCCCCTGTGCTGAGTCGGTCGACTCGGCCGAGTCCTCTACGGGAACCAGCGAGATCTTGCCGCGGTTGTCGATGTCGGCGATCTCCACGCGCAGCTTGTCGCCGACCTTCACCACGTCTTCGACCTTGGCGACCCGCTTGCCCTTGCCGAGCTTGGAGATGTGCACCAAGCCGTCCCGGCCCGGCAGCAGCGACACGAAGGCGCCGAAGTCGGTGGTCTTGACCACGGTGCCCAGGAACCGCTCGCCGATCTTCGGCAGCTGCGGGTTGGCGATCGCGTTGATCTTGTCGATCGCGGCCTGCGCCGACGGACCGTCGGTGGCCCCGACGAACACGGTGCCGTCGTCCTCGATCGAGATCTGGGCGCCGGTCTCCTCGGTGATCGAGTTGATCATCTTGCCCTTGGGCCCGATCACCTCGCCGATCTTGTCCACCGGAACCTTGATGGTGGTGACCCGAGGCGCGTAGGGGCTCATCTCGTCGGGGGCGTCGATGGCCTCGGCCATCACCTCGAGGATGGTCATCCGTGCGTCCTTGGCCTGCGCCAGCGCACCCGCGAGCACCTGCGACGGAATCCCGTCGAGCTTGGTGTCGAGCTGCAGCGCGGTGACGAAGTCCTTGGTACCGGCGACCTTGAAGTCCATGTCGCCGAACGCGTCCTCGGCGCCCAGGATGTCGGTCAGCGCGACGAAGCGCCGCTCGGTCTTGCCGTCAACTTCTACATCGTCGGAGACCAGACCCATCGCGATACCGGCGACCGGAGCCTTCAGCGGCACACCGGCGTTGAGCAGCGCCAGCGTGGACGCGCAGACCGAACCCATCGAGGTGGAGCCGTTGGAGCCCAGTGCTTCCGACACCTGCCGGATGGCGTAGGGGAACTCCTCGACGCTGGGCAGCACCGGAACCAGGGCCCGCTCGGCCAGGGCCCCGTGGCCAATCTCGCGACGCTTGGGCGAACCGACCCGGCCGGTCTCACCGGTCGAGTACGGCGGGAAGTTGTAGTGGTGCATGTAGCGCTTGGACTTCTCCGGCCCGAGCGAGTCGATCTGCTGCGCCATCTTCATCATGTCCAGCGTGGTCACGCCCATGATCTGGGTCTCGCCACGCTCGAACAGCGCGCTACCGTGCGCCCGCGGGATCACCGCGACCTCGGCGCTCAGCGCCCGGATGTCGGTGATGCCACGGCCGTCGATGCGGAAGTGGTCGGTCAGGATGCGCTGACGCACCAGCTTCTTGGTCAGGCTGCGGTAGGCCGCGCTGATCTCCTTCTCGCGACCCTCGTAGGTCTCGGCCAGGCGCTGGGCGACCTCGGCCTTGATCTCATCGGTGCGCTCGTCACGCTCGGCCTTACCCGCGATGGTCAGCGCCTTCGCCAGCTCGTCGGTCGCGATCGAAGCCACCGAGTAGTAGACGTCGTCGCCGTAGGGCGGGAACAGCGGGTAGTCAGCGGTCGGGCGCGCGGCCGCGTCGGCCAGTTCCTGCTGGGCCTTGCACAGGGCCGCGATGAACGGCTTGGCCGCCTCCAGGCCCTCGGCCACCACGGTCTCGGTCGGCGCCTGAGCGCCGGCCTCGATCAGCTCGATGACGTTCTCGGTCGCCTCGGCCTCGACCATCATGATCGCGACGTCACCGTCGTCGAGGAGGCGGCCCGCCAGCACCATGTCGAAGGCCGCGCCCTCGAGCTGTTCGACGGTGGGGAACGCCACCCAGGTGCCATCGATCAATGCCACCCGCGCGGCACCGACCGGACCGGAGAACGGCAGGCCGGCGAGCTGGGTGGAGGCCGAGGCGGCGTTGATCGCCACCACGTCATAGAGGTCGTTCGGGTTCAGGCTCAGCACGGTCACCACCACCTGGACCTCGTTGCGCAGGCCGTCGACGAACGACGGGCGCAGCGGGCGGTCGGTGAGGCGGCAGGTCAGGATCGCGTCGGTCGACGGCCGGCCTTCACGGCGGAAGAACGAGCCGGGGATACGGCCGGCCGCATACATCCGCTCCTCGACGTCGACGGTGAGCGGGAAGAAGTCGAAGTGGTCCTTGGGCGCCTTGCTGGCGGTGGTCGCCGACAGCAGCATGGTCTCGTCGTCGAGGTAAGCGACGACGCTGCCGGCGGCCTGCTGGGCCAGCCGGCCGGTCTCGAAGCGGATGGTGCGCTTGCCGAAGCTGCCGTTGTCGATGACAGCGGTGGTCTCGAAAACGCCTTCTTCAATTTCAATTGCAGACATAAAAGCCCGTACGGCCTTTCCTGGTTTGTTCAGCTGTTTCGCAACGTCGGACGTGCGTCAGCGCTGGACCTGGATGCGGCTACGGTCGTCGATCGAAGCGGCCGGATCTTTTAAGACGTGCTGTCAGACCCGGCTGCCACTACCGAAGACCGCCCGACTCAGGTCTGGCTGATCGCAGGAACGTGTCCCGTCGTGACGCGCCGGAGTGGCACACGCGGATGCGGGGGCCACACCGATGTCCGGGCCTAGGCGGCCCGGGACGGCCTCACTCTACACGGAGGCGGCTGACGCCGGCCCGGTTCGTCGTCAGCGACGCAGGCCGAGGCGCTCGATGAGCGAGCGGTAGCGCGCCACGTCGGTCGCGGTCAGGTACTTGAGCAGACGACGACGCCGACCGACCAGCAGCAGCAGGCCGCGACGGGAGTGGTGGTCGTGCTTGTGCTTCTTGAGGTGCTCGGTGAGGTCGACGATCCGCTTGGTCAGCAGGGCGACCTGAGCTTCGGGCGAGCCGGTGTCCGTCTCGTGCAGGCCGTAGTTGGCCAGGATCTCTTTTTTCTGCTCGACGGTCAGCGCCACGACAAATCTCCATCAATCGGTCCCGCGAATATCAAGTCGGTGGCCACCGCGGACTGCAGCACACCGAGGGGCGAGTCTAGCAGCGACGGGGGCGCTGAACCCAATCCAGGACCGACAGTGCCGGCGGTCAGTCGCCGGAGAGCAGCCCGCGGGTCTTCTCGACGTCGGTGTTCATCACCGCCACCAGGTCCGCCACCGAGTCGAACTTCTCCTGGCCCCGGATGCGGCTGACGAAGTCGACGGCGACGCGCTGCCCGTACAGGTCGGCGGTTTCGTCGATCACGAACGCCTCCACGGTGCGCGCCCGCCCGGAAAATGTCGGATTAGTGCCCACCGACACCGCGGCCCGGCAGCGTTGACCGGCGACCACCGTGCCGGGCACCTGGCCGTGCCCCAAGACGGTGAACCATGCCGCGTACACCCCGTCGGCCGGAATCGCCGCAAAGGCCGACGGCGCCACGTTGGCGGTCGGGAAGCCCAGGCCGCGCCCGCGGCCGTCACCGCGCACCACCAGTCCCTCGACCCGGTGCGGCCGGCCCAGCGCCTCGGCAGCCGCCGCCACATCGCCGGCGTCCACACAGGACCGGATGTAGGTCGAGGAGAAGGTGACCGACTGGGCGGCGTCGGCGCGCTCGGCCACCAGCGACACCGATTCGACCCCGAACCCGAACTGCTCGCCGGCGCGGCGCAGCGTCTCGACGTTGCCGGCCGCCTTGCGGCCGAAGGTGAAGTTCTCCCCCACCACCACCTCCACCACGTGCAAGTGTTCGACCAGCAGTTGGTGGATGTAGCGGTCCGGGGTGAGCTTCATGAATTCGGGCGTGAACGGAATCACCAGGAACACGTCGATGCCGAACCGCTCGACCAGCTCGGCGCGGCGCGCCAGCGTGGTGAGCTGCGCCGGGTGGTTGCCGGGATAGACAACCTCCATCGGATGCGGATCGAAGGTCATCAGCACCGTCGGTACGCCGCGCGCCTGCCCGGCCTTCACCGCATGGGTGATCAGTTCCGCATGTCCGCGATGCACACCGTCGAACACGCCGATGGTGAGCACGCACCTGCCCCAGTCTGTGGGGATCTCATCCTGCCCCCGCCACCGCTGCACCAGGACAGCCTAAACTGTCCCGTTGTGAGCCCTTGGGAGCAGTCGGATGGGCTGAGCAGCGTGGCCCAGGACTATCTGAAAGTCATCTGGACCGCCCAGGAATGGTCACCCGACAAGGTCAGCACAAAGATGCTGGCGGAGAAGATCGGCGTGTCCGCCAGCACCGCCTCGGAGTCGATCCGCAAGCTCGCCGACGCGGGCTTGGTGGACCACGAGAAGTACGGTGCGGTGACGCTGACCCATGACGGACGCCGCGCCGCACTGGCGATGGTGCGCCGGCACCGGCTGATCGAGACCTTCCTGGTGTGTGAACTCGGCTATGGCTGGGACGAGGTGCACGACGAGGCCGAAGTCCTCGAGCACGCGGTGTCCGACCGGCTGATCGCGCGCATCGACGCCAAACTGGGCTTCCCGCAGCGCGACCCGCACGGTGACCCGATCCCGGCACCGGACGGGCAGGTGCCCACTCCCCCCGCCCGGCAATTGTGGGCGTGCGCCGACGGTGAGACCGGCACGGTGGCCCGTATTTCCGACAACGATCCGGAGATGCTGCGCTACTTCGCCCAGGTGGGCATCAGCCTGGACGCTCGCTTACGGGTGCTGACTCGCCGCGACTTCGCCGGAATCATCTCGGTAGGCGTCGAAGGGCCCGACCGCGAGCAAGTCACTATTGATCTGGGAAGTCCTGCCGCCCAGGCAATCTGGGTGGTCGACTAGGTCGGCCGTCACCTACTTCCGCATTGCGGGCCGTAGGAGATATATCCCCAAAGCAAGGACCAACATGAATGGGATGTCGGTCAAGAACTTGCTCCAGTATCGATCGATGTCCGTCGCAGCCTGGGCGGCCATCAGGGCACCGTGGGCCAGGTTGGCCCACATCGTGAAGTCGAGGAACGACGTGTAGTCCTGCGGGTTACGGGACGCGCGGAGCATGAATACCCCCCACACGATGTAGACGATGAAGAGCATCGGCGGGACGTGCGCATGGTCGTGGCCGAACCGTACGTCGTTCCAAATGGTCCAATTCAGCGCTCCGCCGTGTTCGGCAAGCAGCGGTGTCTGAACCATGAATCCGACGAAGAGCAACGTCATGATGGTCAGCGTGAGCACACCGTAAACGCGCAGGAAGAACTTGAGCGCCGCGAGCTTGCCCGCCGACTCGGTCGCGATGGTCATCCGTCAACCCCCTCAGCTGGACAATCAGGCATATTCGGACAGTACTACTACTTAGTTGGAATTACCAACTATTAATTTTGGATAGCGGACCATGGCGCAGGTACGCTGGCATCCGATGGCGCAGAAACGTAAGTACAACGAGGGTTGCGCGGTGGCGCATGCGCTCGATCTCGTCGGCGAACGATGGGCGCTGCTGATCGTGCGCGAGCTGCTGCTGGGCCCGAAACGGTTCACCGACCTACGAGCCGGCTTGCCGGCCGTGAGCCCTGATGTGCTCGCGCAGCGCCTACGCGAACTGACCGAGGCCGGCGTCGTGCAGCAGCGCACCCTCCCCCCGCCCGCCGCCGCTCAGGTCTACGAGCTGACAGACCGAGGCGCAGAGCTGGAACCGGTTGTCATTGCCCTGGGACGATGGGGCAGCCGATCGGCGTCGCTCAACCCGGCCGCCGACAGCAGTACCGATTCCCTCGCATTGTCGCTGCGGGCGCTGTTCAATCCACAGGCGGCACAAGGATTTAGCGCGACTCTGGAGCTGCGACTGGGCGATATCGCATACCGAATCGCTATCGCCGACTGCGAGCTACAGGTGGGCCGAGGGGAAGCCGTAGCACCGGCTGCGACGCTCATCACGGACCGGACGACTTTGGCCGGCCTGCTCTACGGCGGCCAACCACTGGATGACGCCCTGCAGACCGGCGCCGCAAAGATCACCGGTCAGACGGACATCGCGGTCCGGTTCCTCGGACTGTTTCCACTGCCGGCGGCCTCGGGCACGCACTGAGCATCTGACTAACGGCACCGCCCTCACTTCACGTGCGCCGCCAGCTGACCCTCAGCCCCGAAGAGTTCCTGCTGCCAGTAGGTGATGAGTTCGGCGGTGTCGATCTGGTCCGGATGAAAATCCCGCCGCTTGAACGGCCGCATGTCGGAGTAGAAGCCCTTCCACATCGGGTTGCGCAGCATCTGCACCGTCTCCTTGAGGATCCGGAACGGTTGACGACGACCCTCGACATCGGTGGTGGCAATCGAGAGCCAGGAGAACAGCACCAGAATCGGGATTCCACAGTTCTGCGCGAAGCGCATCCACCGGATGCGGGTTGACTCCGGAACGCCCACAGCCCGGTACACGTCGAACGCGACCGACTTGTGCTCCAGCTCTTCGAGCGCATGCCAATTCAGCAGATTGCGGATCTCGGGGTCATACATCATCGCCTGGACCGCCGGGCGCTTGAGGATGTTCTCGGCCCACACCGCGGTGAAATGTTCTGCAGCCACCGTGAATCCGAGGAAGAAGTGGCGAAGGCGGGGCAGCCGGTCCGGGCTGGGGTACTGCTTGTCGAGGAACTTCTCCATGCGCTCGGTGCTCTGCAGCAGATACTCGAACCATGCGGTCGGATAACCCATGGCCGCGAGTTGCTCGTTGAGCTCACGATGCTGCAGGCCGTGCGTCTTCTCCTGCCCGATGAAGCCGGCCACGCGCTTGGCCAGATCGGGGTCCGCAAGCTGGCCGGAGTAGCGGCGCACCGAGCGCACGAAGATGTCCTCGCCGGGCGGGAAGATCGCCGACAAGATGGCCACCAGATGGCTGAACACGATGCTGCCGTCGGCGAAGTACCGGTTGCCGTCGGGCTGTTCACCGAACCCGAAGTTCAGTCGTCGGACAGCCGGGTATGTCATCACGTTCGTCATGTCGACGACGCTAGGTCGGTTGCCCGGCCGGCGGAATGAGCGAGCCGGACAAGGATTTGATGTTTTCGGACAGCCGGCCGTCAGGGCCGGCGGCCCCGGTGCTTGCTGGGCGGCGTTCCGGCCCACCGGATGAAGGCACGACTGAAGGCGGCCGTCTCCGAATACCCCAGTTGCCGGGCCGTTTCCTCGACGTTGAGGCCCGAATCAAGCATGGCCACCGCCAAGGTCACCCGCACCTCGTCCACCAGCGCCCGGTAGCTGGTGTGTTCGGCCAGCAGGCGACGATGCAGGGTGCGCTCGGTGATGCACAGTTCGTCGGCGATCACCGCCATCGACGGCAACACTCCGGGATCGCGGACCAGCCGAGAACGCACCTGCGCGGCGATTCCACGACGCCGACGACGCGTCTGCAAGAGCTCTTCGCACTCCTTCGCACACGCCTCGGCCGCGGCCGTGTCCGCCGCCGGCATCGGAAGTTCCAGCAATTCGAAGGGAAGGGTGATCGCGCTGCGTGTCGCGGCCACGTCGAGTTCAATTGTCACCCCGGGAAACTCGAGACGTCCGGCCGGAAAGTCGATACCCGGCAATTCAACCTTGATTGGAGTGTCCGAGCTCAGCTGGCCGATCAACAACGGCACCATGCTGGTCAGCGCGAACAGATCCCGTTCCATCATGAAACCCCGAACGTCAGCGGGCACGGCACTGTCGTCGAACACGAGAACGGCGCCGTCGGGGGTGTCATGGCGACTCAGCCGCAGAAACGTCGACGACAATGTCGCGTACCGACAGGCCAGGTTGACCGCATCGCCCAACGTCGGGCTCGCCAGCAGCGCATAGCCGAGCACGCCGGTATTGGCGAAGTTGTACTGCAGACCGACGTCACGCGCGAACTCGTGTGGATCTTTTACCCGGCCGAGAATGTTTCGCAGGATCGCGAGCTCCTGGCCTGCTTGGACCTCGGTCGCACTGTCATCGATGTCGGCGGGCGTGACACCGGTATCGGCTAGGCAATCCGCCGCATCGATGCCATGTAGGCGAGCAGCCTCCAGAAGATGTCGACAGGTCGCCACCGGCCGCGGAATGTCCCAATCCGCCTGCGCGGCACCGCCGATCGACACATGTCCGAATCTATCAAATTTGTGTCAGCAAACACCGTCGGCCCTACGATCGGCCAATGGCGAAACTTGAGCTGTCCCGCGAACTGTCACTGCCGCCGGGCGAAGCCTGGGCCCACGCGTCGAATTTGGCCGAGCTGGGCGACTGGCTGTCCCTGCACCAGGGCTGGCGCTGCGAGATCCCGGCCGAGCTCACCGCCGGAACCACGTTGGTCGGGGTGGCGGGAGCCAAGGGCATGCGCAACCGGGTCACCTGGACGGTCCGCAAGTTCGCCCCACCCGCACTGCTGGAGCTGACCGGCGACGGCGTGGGCGGCACCAAGTACGCACTGACATTGGCGATCAGCCCCGCCGCAACGGGATCGAAGTTCGTTCTGCGGATGGACCTGGGCGGCCGGGCGCTGTTCGGGCCGATCGGGGCGGCCGCCGCCCGCGCCGTCAAGGGCGACATCGAGGGATCGATCAAGCGATTCGAGCAGCTTTACAGTTGAGGCGTTAACCGGCGCATCGGAGCAGCCGAATCAGCGCTCACCCGCTGAGCAAGCCTTTGGCGATGTGGGTGACCTGAACCTCGTTGCTGCCGGCGTAGATCATCAGCGACTTGGCGTCGCGCGCCAGCTGTTCCACCCGGTATTCGGTCATGTAGCCGTTGCCGCCGAACAGCTGCACCGCCTCCATCGCGACCTCGGTGGCCGCCTCCGAGGAGTACAGCTTGATCGCCGATGCCTCGGCCAGCGTCGGGATCTTGCCGCGCTTGGCCTTCTCCAGAGTCTGGAACACCATGTTCTGCACGTTGATCCGGGCCACCTCCATCTTGGCCAGCTTGAGTTGGATCAGCTGGAACTGCCCAATGTTCTGGCCCCACAGGGTGCGGCTCTTGGCGTAGTCGACGCAGAGCCGATGGCACTCGTTGATGATTCCCAGCGCCAGGGCGGCCACCCCGACCCGTTCGGCGACGAAGTTGGCCCGGGCACTGTCACGCCCGTCGCCGCCGGTGTGCTGTTCGGTCTCGCCCAGCAGCCGGTCTCGGCCCAGCCGCACGTCGTCGAAGAACAACTCACCGGTCGGCGAGGAGTGCATGCCCATCTTCTTGAACGGCTTGCCCTGGGTCAGGCCCGGCATACCGGCGTCGAGGACGAAGGTGAGCACCTTGCGGGTGCGCGGATCGGCGCCGTCCTGTTCATCGAGCTTGGCGTAGACGATGAGGGTGTCGGCGTAGGGACCGTTGGTGATGAACGTCTTCTGGCCGTTGAGGATGTAGGCCCCATCCCCAGCACCATCGCGTCGCACGGTGGTCTTCATCCCACCGAACGCGTCGGAGCCGGCATCCGGCTCGGTGATCGCCCAGGCGGCGATCTTCTCCAAGGTGACCAGCTCCGGCAACCAGCGTTCCTGCTGCGCCAAGGTACCGCGCGACATGATCGTCGCCGCTCCCAGGTCGAGACTGACACCGACCGCGGCGACCAATCCCAAACTGACGCCGGCGAGTTCGCTGACCAGGATCAACCCCATCGAGGCCTGCGCACCCAGATCACCCGAGCCGCCCCCCGACGACGCGGACGGCTTGCTCTCGCCTTCGGCCGTCTGCCTTGCGTGCGCCCTTTCCAGTCGGCTTTTGATGGCTTCGGCCGCGAGCACGTCGATCCCGAAGTCGGCGAACAGCTTCCGCAGGATCGGATACGGCGGCAGTTCGCCGCTCTCCAGTGCGTCGAGGTTCGGCCGAACCTCCCGGTCGATGAATTCCCGGACGCTGTCCCGGATTAGCTCGTCGGTGTCGGACCATTCGATCATTGGGGCAACCTCTCAGCGATGTCGTCGATCTGCCAGATCCCATCGGTCTCAATGGTGTCGGTGTCGTGCCAGCCGGCCAGCCGCGAGATGGCACCACCCTGCACCGCATACACCGCGCCGGTGATCGGACACTTTTCGGTGGCCAGATAGGCCACCAGCGGCGAGATGTTGGCCGGGCTGAACAGGTCCAACTCCCCGTCCTCCGGCTCGGCCATCAGTGCGCCCATGCCGGGAGTCGCCAAGGTGAGTCGCGTGCGGGCGATGGGGGCGATCGCGTTGACCCGCACCCCATAGCGGTCCAACTCCTCGGCGGCGATCAGCGTCAGTGCGGCGATTCCGGCCTTGGCCGCGCCGTAGTTCGCCTGACCGGCGTTGGGCAGCGTGACCCCGGACCCGGAGGCGGTGTTGATCACCGCGGCGTTGGGCTGCTCCCCTGCCTTGGACTGCGCCTTCCAATACGCCGCGGCGTGGTGCAGCATCGCGAAGTGGCCCTTGAGGTGTACCGCGACCACGGCATCCCACTGTGCCTCTTCCATGCCGGGGATGAACGCGTCCCGCAGGATTCCGGCGTTGTTGACCAACACATCCAACCGGCCGAACTCGTCGATGGCCTGCTGGACAAGCCGCTGCGCGGCGTTCCAGTCGGAGACGCTGTCGGTGTTGGCCACCGCGCGCCCGCCGGCCGCCACGATCTCGTCGACGACCTGCTGCGCGGTGGTGGTGTCGGCACCCTCGCCGGCGTTGCTTCCACCCAGGTCGTTGACCACCACCGCAGCCCCTTCGGCCGCGAACAGCAGGGCGTGTTCGCGCCCGATACCGCGTCCGGCGCCGGTGATCACCGCGACCCGGCCTTCCAATGCACCCACGTATGACTCCTTGTTGTCTTAGTCGGCGATGACGGCCAAGCCGTCGGTGATCGCCATTTCGCCGGCGCCTACGCGCGCGGTCTCGAATGCGTACGTCGTGGCGCCGTCGCCGCGACCGCTGGTCCAGATCCGGGTCTCCAGGTCGTCGCCGGGCAGCACCATCTTGGAGAACCGCACTGCCAACCGCCGTAGCCGGCTGACGTCGGAGCCGGCCACCTCGGTGAGCACCGCCCAGGACGTGAACGCCATGGTGCACAGGCCATGCGCGATGATCCCGGGCAGTCCGGCATCGCGGGCGACTTCCTCGTCCAGGTGGATCGGCATCGGATCACCCGCGGCCGGCCCGTAGCGGAACGTCTGGTCGTGGTCGACGTGCTGGACGACCTTGGCCACCGGCGCCTGCTCGCGCAGTGCGTCGTCGAACTTGTGTCCAGGGCTGAGTTCGCCGATCCGTTTGCCCGCATTGTGTCCGCGGAAGAAACAGGTCACATACTGCTCGTTGACCAGTTCGCCTTCCTCGGTGCGGCATTCGAGCAGAATCGCCGCGCGGGTGCCCTTCTCCAGTCCTTCGTAGCCGATCATCTTGCCTCGGGAGATCAGCTTGTCTCCCGGTCGGATGGGTCGGTGGAACCAGAAGTCCTGCTCGCCGTGCACCACCCGCGGGATCAGCTCGACCGGTGCCACCTCCACGGCTGGAACCAGCAGTGACTCGAACACCGGCACGATCGCAAACACCGGCGGTGCGAGGTCGCCGCTGCGGTGCGCGGCGATCGGGTCGTTGGTCGCCTCGGCGTACTCGACGATCCGCTCCCGGGTGACCTCGAAGCGGTCCTCATCGCTCCACTTGTCCAGCCCGGCATCGTCGAATGCCAGATCGTCGTCCATCTCCGGCCGCCTCAGACCGCCGACGCGGCCAGCGCCTCGAGCTGGGCGAGGGTCTTATCGAGTTGCTTGGCACCGTCCTTCTCGACCGCCTTGCCCAGCGCACCCTTGATCAGTGCGCCCTCGAAGTCGCCGGCCACGCTGAATTGGGAGCCGTCGCCGTCGGGCGTGGCGGTGAAGTCGAAGCGGCACTTCACGCCCGCCATGCCGGTGCCCGACAGCGTCAGGCTGGTGGGTACCCGTCCTTATCAATGACCTTCTCGACGGTCCATTCGATCTTGTTCGCCATCCCGAGCATGACGATCTTGGCCGTCAACGTCGAACCCGGCGCCAAGGCCGCGGGCGGCTCGGTGAGCCACTTCTCGTGGATGGTGAACCACTTGTCCCAGCTGGACAGGTCGCTGATGGTGTCCCACAGCGCGTTCGGGCTGACGGCCAGGCTTTTGGTGGCTTCGATGTGTCCCATGACGTGTTCTCCTCGGTTGTCGACGGTTTAGCGCTCGGCGCGCTGGTAGGCGGTGACCACGGCGGCGCCGCCGAGGCCGATGTTGTGTTGCAGGGCAGCGGTGACGCCCGGCACCTGACGCTTGTCGGCGTCACCGCGCAGCTGCCAGGTCAGCTCGGAGCACTGCGCCAACCCGGTGGCCCCCAGCGGATGCCCCTTGGAGATCAGGCCGCCGGACGGGTTGACCACCCAGCGCCCGCCGTAGGTGGTGTCGCCGTCGTCGATCAGCCTGGGCGCGTCACCCTCGGCGCACAGGCCCAGCGCTTCGTAGAGCAGCAGCTCGTTGGCGGAGAAGCAGTCGTGCAGTTCGATCACCTGGAAGTCTTCCGGCCCCAGGCCGGACTGCTGGTAGACACGTTGCGCGGCTTGCACATTCATGTCGTAGCCGATCAGGTTCTTGGCGGAGCCGTCGAAGGTGGAGCCGAAGTCGGTGGTCATCGCCTGCCCGACGATTTCGACCGCCCGTCCAGCCAGGCCGTGCTTGTCGACGAACGCCTCGCTGGCCAGGATCGCCGCCCCCGAACCGTCCGAGGTCGGCGAGCACTGGAGCTTGGTCAGCGGGTCGTAGATCATCCGCGAGCCCAGGATGTCGTCGAGGCTGTATTCGTCTTGAAATTGGGCGTAGGGGTTGTTGACCGAATGCTTGTGGTTCTTGTAGCCGATCTTGGCGAAATGCTCGGCGGTGGAGCCGTGTTGCTTGATGTGTTCGCGGCCGGCAGCGCCGAACATCCACGGCGCCACCGGGAACAGCACCTCAGAGATCTCGGCCAGCGCGAGCACATGCTTTTCCATCGGCTGGGCGCGGTCGTCATAGGTGGACCCCAGCGAGCCGGGCTTCATCTTCTCGAAGCCCAGCGCAATGGTGCAGTCGGCCAGCCCGCCCCGGATCGCCTGGGCGGCAAGGTAGAGCGCGGTCGACCCGGTCGAACAGTTGTTGTTGACGTTGACGACCGGGATCCCGGTCAGTCCCAACTCATAGAGCGCCCGCTGCCCGGAGGTGGACTCGCCATAGACGTAACCGACGTAGCCCTGTTCCACCTCGCGGTAGTCGATCCCGGCATCGGCGAGTGCCTTGGTGCCGGATTCTCGGGCCATGTCCGGGTAGTCCCAAGCCGAACCGTCGTCGCCCCGTCGCTGGCCCGGCTTCTCGAACTTCGTCATTCCGACGCCGATCACATACACCTTGTTCGCCATGGTTCCCTTTCACATCCGACCAGTGGCTAGAAACATACAGACCTGATTGCATCTTTACAAGGGTCCGCGAAGGGGCGCCAGAGCGCGAAAGTGTGGGTTGTTGGCGGCCTGCGAAATCAGTCGGATTGCGGCAAAACGCCGGCGGCGACCTGACGCAGGTGCACGCAGGCGCGATCCCAGCGCCGCCGGGCCCGCTGCGGATCGTCGTCGACGAAGTTCGACACCAGGATGCCGCGCAGCGCGTCCATCGCGGTGTAGACGACGTTGCGAATCTCCTTCTGCGCCGGGTGCCCGGGCATCAACTGGGCGATCGCGGCGACCAGGGTCCCGTTGACGACGGCTTCCACCCGTTCGATGTGCTGCGCGAGGACCCGGTCGGTGCGGGCGGCGACCCAGAGTTCCACGGTGGCAATGAACATCGGCCCTTGGTGGGCCTCCCAGAGGAAGTCCAGGGCCGTTGCTACCGGGTCCGGAATGGATCGGACCTGACCGAGCTCCCGAATGGCGGCCCGGGTGCGCTGCTGGGCCAGATGCTCGACGGCGGCGACGACGAGGTCTTCTTTTGACCGGAAATGGTGGATCTGGGCACCCCGGGTCACGCCGGCCAGTTCGGCGATACGCGGCGTCGTGGTGCCGGAGTAGCCGTAGCTCACCAGGCATTCGATGGTGGCGTCGAGCAGGCGGGTGCGCATGGCGGCGCTGCGCTCGGCCTGGGTGCGCCGCGCCGCAGGCGCACTACTGCTCGCAGCCATGCCGCCACCTCCACCAGTTTCGAAACGCAACTCGCGCGTCAGCATAACTGTGCGGGGACACGTTTACATACGTTCTCGTTGGCATGTAATTATCCGGAGCTGCGCTCACCAGAGCATGTGCACCTGTTCGGCCCAGCCGAGCAGACCGCCGACGGCAACACTGGCGCCGTCGTCGGTGCGGATTCGCCCGTCGTAGTGTCCGAAGCATTGATGGGTCCCCGGCAGCGGTGATCGGTGATGGAACGGGGTGAAGGTCAGCTCCACCTGGTCGGAGTCTGGCGTGCGGATCTCCCAGGGACCGGTGTATTCGGGGTAGTGCCAGTCCAGTTCGGCGCCGATCTTGGTCAGTCGGCCGTCGACGCAGAGCGCGTTCTCGGTGCTGGCCGTGCCGACCGTCCACTTGCCGCCCAATTGCAGGCCGACCGTGTGGCCGTCGGTGTGTCCGGAGGCCGCGCCCCAGTTCCACACGGTGTTGGCCGGCCAGCGCCCGCGGCCGTGGTCGAGTACGCCCCACCCACCGGCGAAGTCGTAGGTGTCGCCACCGATCCGCACGACACCCGACGCCGGCCGCGCGGTGTGCTTGGCGGTGTACTGGAACCGCCGCTCGCTCCACGGCACAACCACGGCCAGCGTCTCGTGCCCGGGCGGCAGGGCGACGAACAGGTCGCCGGTCATCGGGCCGGCAGAGGTCTTGCAGGAGAACCGGATCCGGGTGCCGTCGGGCTCGGCGGTGAGGTCGATCGCGACCAGGCCCCGAGCCGAGGCCGGTCCGTCGCCGAGGCTCGACGGCAGCGTTATCCCCCACCCGCCCGGGTGCAGACAACTGCGGCTCACCTCACGCCCGGAATAGTCCAGGAAGAAGACGTTGCTCACCCCGAGGTAGTCGAGGTCGGCGACGGTGATCGCGATCAGGTGGGTGGGCGTCGTCAAACACCAGTACTCCCACCGCTTGGTGCGGCCCCAGCCGCGCAGGTTGCAACGGTGCAGCGGTGTTCGAGTCCAACCGATGGCGGCTGGGTTCAGCAACCCGGACGCGGTGCACAGATCGACAGCCTCGGTGATCTCGCGTTCCTCGGTGGCCATCGGCGGACTATAGCGTCGCCGGCCGGATGACGACGACCGACGTGGTCCGTCTCCCCGAGTCCTCCAGTAGCGCGATCACTCGGTCGTCGGCGTCGGTTGCCGCATAGATCCCGTCGATGCCCGCCGGTGTCAGCGGGCGGCCGTGGCTGACGTCGAGCGCCTCGTCGGCAGTCAGGTCCCGGCGCGGAAAGGTCTGCAGGCAGGCGTCATCCAGGCTGTAGCTCAGTCGTGGGCTCTCCCCCAGTTCGTCGAGGGTGCGAGCCTGATCCAGCCCGAAGCTGCCAGCCCGGGTGCGCCGCAACGCGGTCAGGTGTCCGCCCACGCCCAGCTCGCTGCCCACATCACGGGCCAGTGCGCGGATGTAGGTTCCCGCCGAACAGTCCACCTCGACATCCAGGTCGACGAATGGCCCGTCGCGCCGTACGGCCAGCAGCTCGAAGCGCTCGATGCGCACCGGCCGGGCGGGCAGTTCGACGACGTGGCCCTCTCGGGCCAACTGATAGGACCGTTTGCCGGCGACCTTGATGGCGCTGACCGCCGAGGGCACCTGCGCGATGTCGCCGCGCAGCCCGGCGATCGCCGCGGCGATCTGACTGTCGGTGATGTGCGCCGCCGAAGTCGTCTCCAGCACCTCGCCTTCGGCGTCCTCGGTCGAGGTGGTCTGTCCCAACCGAATGGTGGCGGCGTAGGACTTCTGCGACGCGGTCAACAACCCCAGAATCTTGGTGGCCCGTTCGATGCCGATCACCAGCACCCCGGTGGCCATCGGGTCCAACGTGCCGGCATGGCCGACCTTGCGGGTGCCGAAGAACCTGCGGCACCGCGATACCACGTCGTGGCTGGTGATTCCGGCGGGCTTGTCGACGATCACCAGGCCGGCGGGCGGGGGCGTGCTCACAGCACAATCGCCGTCAGCACCAGGCCACCCGCCACCGACCACCGCCCGCGCAACTCGGTCAGCGGAGGTCCGGCCAGCGCCGCGGGGTCGATCAGGATGCGGGAGACGAAGCTGCCGTCGGCGTCGAAGCTGATGTGGGCATCTTCGAAGCCCAACCACCGCCTGGTCAGCGGGAACCACACCTTGTAGGTAGCTTCTTTGGCACAGAACAGGATTCGGTCCCAATGCCAGTCTTGCGGCAGCGCCGCGAGTTCGTCACGTTCGACGGGCAGGCTGACCGCTTTGAGCACACCGTCGGGCAGCACGTCGTGTGGTTCGGCGTCGATACCCACCGATCGCACGTCGCCGCTGCGGCCGACCACGGCGCCTCGGAAGCCCGCGCAGTGCGTCAGGCTGCCGACTACGCCATCGGGCCAGGTGGGCTCGCCCTTCTCCCCCTTGAGAATCGGGACCGGTGGTTGCCCGAGCTCTTCCAATGCCAGTCGGGCGCAGTAGCGCGCGGTGATGAATTCATTGCGGCGCTTGGCAACCGAACGGGCAACCAGCGGCTCTTCCTCGGGCAGCGGAGCCAGTCCGGGCGGATCGTCGTAGCGTTCGGCCCAGGCCAGCGAACCCGCCGGTGCCCCAACAAGCACCCTGTCCAGCAGCTTGCTCATCGCGCCCGCCGTTGGCGCAGCCGTTCAGCGAACTTCGCACTGGCCTCACGCATCTCATCGGTGATGGCGAAGTGGCCGCCGAACTCGTTGAGGTACCCCGGCGGGTAGTACGGTTCGGGCAGTATCTGGCGCAGCCACCGGTGCGGCTGGCGTCGGCGCCACTCCCGCGGATAGCCCACCGAGACCTCTTCGAAGCGCACGCCGTCGTAGAACGTGGTGCGCGGGATGTGCAGGTGACCGTAAACCGAACAGGTCGCGTTGTAGCGCGTGTGCCAATCGGCGGTTTCGACGGTGCCGCACCACAGCGAGAACTCCGGATAAAACAGTGCGTCGCAGGGCTGGCGCACCATCGGGAAATGGTTGACCAGAACGGTCGGCGTCATCCAGTCGAGGTCTTCGAGCCGTTTGCGGGTGACCGCGACCCGGTCGCGGCACCATGCGTCGCGGGTGCCGTAGGGCTCGGGTGACAGCAGGAACTCGTCGGTGGCGACCACGTTGTTCTCCCGTGCAATGGCCAGGCCTTCGGCCTTGCTCGTCGCTCCGGCCGGAAGGAACGTGTAGTCGTAGAGCAGGAACATCGGCACGATGGTGGCCGGGCCGCCCTGCTCGGTCCAGACCGGAAAAGGGTGCTCGGGGGTGATGACACCCATTTGGTCGCACATGTCGACCAGATAGTCATAGCGCGAGCGGCCGAACACCTGCATCGGGTCCTTGTTGGTGGTCCACAGCTCGTGGTTGCCGGGCACCCAGATGACCTTGGCGAACCGCTTGCGCAGCAGATCCAGCGCCCAGCGGATCTCGTCGGTGCGCTCCGCCACGTCACCGGCGACGATCAGCCAGTCGTCACCGGTGACCGGATGCAGCGCCTCGGTGATCGGCTTATTGCCCAGGTGGCCGGTGTGCAAGTCAGAGATCGCCCACAGAGTTGGGCCATCTGCGGCCCTGCGCTCATGGGTGGTCACGAGGCTTCAGCCTAATAGGTAGGAAGAATTAGAACGTGTTCTCGCCTTCCGGGCAGTGGCCGGTGCCACAACTTGTACACTCCCGGCAGAACACCGGGCGGAAAAGAGGAGTGTCATGCTCACCAAACTGCGTCTGATCACCGCGTTGGGAGCGCTGGTGATGGCCGTCGTGATGGTCTGGCAACAGACACCCCCCAATCACGACGTCGCCGGCGGGTCCGCGGTGCAATTGCGTTCCACCGCGATACCGCTGGCACCCCCGACCACCTCGAGCAAAGCGGTCAACATCACCAACCCGCGTCCGTTCGACGCCTGCGAGGACATCCCCTACGACGTCATCGCACAGTTGGGCCTGGCATTCACTCCGCCCAAGCCGGTCGAGGGTGTGCGCTGCGAATTCGACTCCGGCAACTACCAGATGGCCGTCGAGACGTTCGTGTGGCGCAGCTACGACGAGTCGATTCCGGCTGACGCCATCGAGATGGACATCAACGGGCACCGGGCGGCGCAGTACTGGGTCATGAAGCCCACCGAGTGGAACAACCGGTGGTGGTTCTCCTGCATGGTGGCGTTCAAGACCAGCTACGGGTTGATCCAGCAGTCGCTGTACTACTCGCCGGTGTACTCCAACCCGGATGTGGACTGCCCCACCGAGAACCTGATGCGCGCCCACCAGCTGGCCCCGCACTACAAATACTGATCGCGTGGCCACTACCTCGCCACGGCTTGCCGATGTTGTGGTGAACCGGGCGCTACGGCGACTGCCGCCGCCCACCACCGGTTATACCGTGCGCCGGGAGCAGATCCCGATGCGCGACGGGGTTCAGCTGCGCGCCGACCACTACCAACCGACCGGCGAGGTGGCCGGCACCCTGCTGGTGCGCTGCCCCTATGGCCGCAAGTTCCCGTTCTCGCTGGTGTTCGCCCGGATGTACGCCGCTCGCGGGTACCGGGTGATCCTGCAGAGTGTGCGCGGCACCTTCGGCTCCGGCGGTGCGTTCGAGCCGATGGTCAACGAGGCCGCCGACGGTGCCGACACCGTGGCCTGGATGCGCACCCAACCATGGTTCACCGGGTCCTTCGGCACCATCGGGTTGTCGTATCTGGGCTTCACCCAGTGGGCGTTGCTGGCCGACCCGCCGCCGGAATTGAAGGCCGCCGTCATCACCGTCGGGCCGCACGATCTGTACCAGTCGACCTGGGGTGTGGGGTCATTCGCGCTCAACGACTTTTTGGGCTGGAGCCACATGATGGCCCACCAGGAGGTGCGTCCGCGGATCCGAGCCGGGCTGCAACAGCTGACCGCGCAACGCAGGGTCAAACGCGCCGCGGCCGCGTTGCCGCTGGGCTCGGCCGGCCGGGCCCTACTGGGCGACGGCTCCCCCTGGTACGAGTCCTGGGTCGAGCACCCTGATCGCGACGACCCGTTCTGGGACAGGTTGCGTCACCCGGTCGCCCTGGAGCAGACCCGGGTGCCGGTGCTGCTGCTCAGCGGCTGGCAAGACCTGTTCTTGGATCAGGCGCTGGCCCAGTTCGCGACGCTGGGCGACCGGGGAGCCGAGGTCGCGCTGACCGTCGGACCGTGGACACACACCGAGATGCTGACCAAAGGACTGCGCACCGTCACCACGGAATCCCTGGCCTGGCTCGGCACTCACCTGGCCGGCACCGACGGGCCGGCGCGAACCAGCCCGGTGCGCGTCAGCATCACCGGCGGCGGAGGCTGGCGTGACTTGCCGGATTGGCCTCCCGAGTCAACCGGCCGAAGCTGGTGGCTGCAGCCGGGCGGGCGGCTGGCCGAATCCCCGGTGGCCGACGGTGCGACAGACTCGGCGAGCTTTCACTACGATCCCGCCGACCCCACTCCCACGGTGGGCGGGCGGCTGCTCGCCCCGGGTGGCGGCTACCAGCGCGACGACGTGCTGGCGCGCCGCGCCGACGTGCTGACCTTCACCGGGGAGCCGCTGACCGCGGATGTCGAGGTGTTCGGCAGCCCGGTGGTGGAGCTGGCGCATTGCAGCGACAACCCGCACGTCGACCTGTTCATCAGGGTCAGCGAGGTCGACTCCCGCGGACGCTCACGCAATGTCAGCGACGGCTACCGTCGGCTGAACCAATCCTCGGGGACGGTCCGGATCACCCTGGACCAGATCGCCCACCGCTTCGCGGCCGGTTCCCGGGTCCGGCTGCTGATCGCCGGCGGCTGTCACCCCCGGTTCGCCCGCAACCTGGGCACCGGTGAACCCGCGATCAGCGGCGCCGCTCAGCGACCGGCAACGCACACGATCGACTTGGGCTCATCGGTACTGGTGCTGCCGGTGCACGCGGTGCGCTGACCCGCAAAGCGTCACGGGATCAACTCGCCGCTCAGCAGCGCACCGATGTCCATGGCTCCGGGCGCGTCGACCAGTGGGTCGAAGCCATCGACATTGGGCTCCAACATGATTGCCACGTCGGCAAGCGCGCCTTCGTCGAACCAGCCGTCGATGGTCAACGGGGGGAGATCGAATGTGTCAGGTGCGGTGGCCAACGCCTCGGCAGCAGCCGGATAGGGATCGAACCCGAAAACTTCGGCGATGAACTCCCACGCCGAATGGGCCAAATTTTCTAACACATTGAAGGGCCACGTGATGATGCCCCACAGATAAAACAGTATCCCCGGCACGAGGAAGATAATGGGGAATCGCCACTCCTCTGGGAACAAAAGCAGCACCGAGGAGAGCAAAGATTGCCACCACAACGTGTCCTCCGCTGCGCCACCGAGCGGACTGCCGGCGAGTTCCCCGGTGAGATCGTCGAGGCCCAGCAGCCCCCCGGGGTTGTCGGCTACGACGTCGGTCAAGCTCGCCAGGTCCAAGAGGTCCGCGGCGGCGGTCAGCGTGACCTTGGCACGTTCGATATCAGGTCTCGGTACGGGCGTGACGACGATCAGACCGGCGCACACCACGGCGATTCCGGCGACTGCTGTCGGGGTAGCCCAGGTACGGGTTGCAGTAGTCATCGCATGTACTCCTGATCTGCGTTCGCGCCGCGCGCGACCGACGATGTCCAGATTCCTGGCTGGCAAAGAACATCGTCAGTCGCGCGCGGCGCGGCGCCCTCAGTAGCGCACTACTGCAATTTCGGCCCGTGTGGCCGGCTCACGACTGTTGCTGCCCGCGGACCGCCGAGACCGCCTTGACCAACAGGTCTGACATCAACCGCTGCGGGTCCAACTGCTGGTCCGCGCTGCCCATCACGACGACCGATGTTCGTTCATCGAGCGCCGCCGTGTAGAGGTAGTCGGGATCCTCAGCGGGGTCCGCGACGGACAGCTTCACGCCGGTGGTGGTGACACCGTCGATGGCGGGAGCCGCAATGCGTTGCACCGTCCCGGTCGCCTCCGGCGATCCGGCCAGCGAGATCTGCTCGCAGCCCGCCGGATCGGCTGCCACCGCAATGGGATTGGGCGATCGCAGGGCGACGACATACATGTTGCCCTGGTCTCCCTGCCCGATCACGCCGGCGGCTTCGGTGCCGACGGTTGGATCGACATACGGCGGGATGACCACCGAACGGCACTGCGGCGGGTCGACTTGGGCGTCGGTGAACGCGGCGACCGCGGACCCGTCGATGTCGGCCTGCCCCAGCGTCTTTGCCGGATGCGCCTGCGCCGTGAAACCTTGCGGAAAGTCGTTCGAGACGGCGTCCACTCGTGAGATGTCGTAGGCCACCGGGTTCGCCCCGGCGGCGGGGGCCTGGGAGATGGGCGACTGGGCAACAGCGGGCCCCGCCGGGGCGACTTCGGTGCTGGTGCCGCACCCGGCGAGGGTTACCCCGGCGCCGAGTGCGGTCAGCAGTACCAGCCCGTATCTGGCGGCAAGCCGCCTACCGCGGTCCATACGTGGCATGACCGAGGCCCCGATCACCACCACCACCACCACCGATGCCACAACCGATGGCGCCAGTGGTGGCCCCACCACTGCGGCATGGGTGCCATGTGCACGTCGGTGGCGAACACGGAGTCCGCAGGTGCAGCCGGGAGGGCGATCTGGTTCCCGGCCACTTGGACCGCGGCCGGCGGCGCTGCGAATTCCCCCGGTGATGCCTGCGCCGGTCCCGCAGCACCGACCAACAGCGCTCCGGCGACCGCGCCGGCACCGATCGCTCGGGCGACCACGCGCCGGCACGAATTTCGTGAATTCAACATGATTTCCTCCCTCGTCAAGATTCCCGAATATCTCTTGATATTCGGAGAGTAGCACCGACAGGGATGCGCGACAACGGCTCGAATGAATAATTTTTTGAGTCTCGACAATTTCATATCCACCCGGCCGTGACCTCACGACCTCGGACGATTTACGCAGGTAGGTAGCCATCTACTGACATACTGATCCACTGATTCACGCAGGTCCGTATTTAATGGAATAATGATCGATCGAGCCGATTTAATATTCTCTAATACTACATAAATATTGACATGAACAATTAGTGTCAACTGGGCCAGCAGGCATCCGGCCGAAGCGGACGCATCCGCCGACCAAGCTCATGACCACCATCACGCAAGCCACGACCGATGCCGGTCGCGACGGTGGACGGGCTACGCTGGCGGTAGTACCCGGGTGAGGTTCCATCGCAACCGAAGGTCCACACGATGAGCGCTGCCAGCGATCCCCTCGACAACCGCAGATTCGGCGTCCCAGCCACCGGCTGGGCGCCGGCGCGCGAGACGGGGATGAAGCCGACTGAGCCGATTCCGCTGCGTCAAACCCGAACCCGCCGCACGGTCGACCTGTCGCCGGCCCAGCATCGCGGGCTCGATTTGTGGCAGCGCGACGCCGCCGACCGGGTGGGCTGCGCTCGTATCACCGGGCAGGAAGTCATGACGGCGCTGATCGACCAACTGCTCGCCGACCCAGAGCTCTCGGCACAGATCATTCGGACCCTACGGTCCCGTCGATAGCCGCGATCTGTCCCGTCGGGCCCTTCAGCCGACGGTGTCGCGGACCCGGGCGGTGACCGACTCGAGCTGTTCGACGGTGAACACCGGGGCACCCAGCTCCGGGTCGGCGATCGGTACCCGCACCCAGCTGGCGCAGCCGACGTAGTCAGGGCTGCGCGGCAGCCACACCGGTGTCGACAGCGGGAACACCTGGATCATCAACGCCGTCAACCGATGTTTGGGCCGGAAATCCAGCCGATCGGCGCGCACCGATTCAGCGGTCCAGATGTGTAAGTCCGCAATGTCCTCCAGCGCCGCGGGCCGCTCGACGGGCAGCGCCGCAACGACTTTCGCAGCGGCCCGTATCACAACCTGCTCAGCGGTGGAATCGGCGGCGGCCGGCGCGAGCAGATCGCGGTGTTCGGGACGGACCCGCTCGGCGTGGCTGTGTACCGATGTCGGAAACAGCAGGAACTGCTCGGCGCTGACATCGAAGCGCTTCTCGTGAATGCCGCCTTTGCGCAGCAGGATTCGTTGCCGGCCGGCCAGCAGCGCGGCAATGACAGCGCTCCACTCCTTCAACGCCATACCGTGCATTCCGTTCAGCGTAGCCGGGGCTACGGTGAACGGGTGAGCGACGAAATTCTGCTGGTCAAGACACAGGACCGCATCCGCACCCTGGCCCTCAATCGCCCGCAGGCCCGCAATGCGCTGTCCGGCGCGTTGCGTGCGGCCATCTTCGGCGCGCTGGCCGATGCTGACGCCGACACACGCGTCGACGTGCTGATCCTGACGGGTGCCGATCCGGCTTTCTGCGCCGGGTTGGACCTCAAGGAGTTCGGCGAATCCACTGGACTGACAGACATTTCCCCACAGTGGCCACCGATGACCAAGCCGGTGATCGGTGCCATCAACGGTGCGGCAGTCACCGGCGGGCTCGAGTTGGCGCTGTATTGCGACGTCCTGATCGCCTCGGAGCAGGCCCGATTCGCCGATACCCACGCCCGCGTCGGTTTGCTGCCGTCCTGGGGCCTTAGTGTCCGACTCCCCCAGAAGGTCGGCGTGGGCTTGGCTCGCCGGATGAGCCTGACCGGCGATTACCTGTCGGCGACCGACGCGCTGCGGGCCGGGTTGGTCACCGAAGTGGTGCCCCACGACGAGCTGCTGCCCGCGGCGCTGCGGGTGGCGGCGTCGATCGTCGGCAACAACCAGGCCGCGGTGCGTGCGCTGCTGGCCTCCTATCACCGCATCGACGAGTCGCAGACCGCTACCGGGCTGTGGATGGAGGCGATGGCGGCAAAGCAGTGGTTACAGACCGTGACCGGAGCCGACGTCGCCGCCAACCGGGCTGCCGTACTGGAACGTGGGCGGGCCCAGGTGCAGTGACAAAACACGTCCCGGACGGCGCTTGCGCGCTGCCCGGGACGTGTTTGTTGAGGCGAACTGCTAGAAGTCGAGCCCCAGGAACGCAGCGCCCGGGTCCATCAATGCCGAGGCGTCGAAGCCACCGAACAACCCGCTCAGGTCGAAGTCACCGAACGGGGTGACGAACGTGTCGGTGATGGTGCTGTCGGCGCCGTCCAGCCCGGGGATGGCGGAGTAGACGTTGGCGAAACCGCTACCGAGGTTCAAAACGCTGTACACCGAACCGACCTCAGGCAGGTCCGCTGCGTCGTCATCACCGGGGGTCACGCTGTCGATGACGAACTCCGTGGTGGTCAGGCCCAACAACTGGGTGACGGTCTCCTGCGCGTGCGCTGTACCGAGCAGCTCGGTGCCGTCGTAGATGTTGAAGTCCTGCGCCGTGATCGGGAGCGGGAAGTAGGTGCCCCCGAGGTCGAGGCCGGGGGTGCCGCCGCCGATGTTGAGGAACGGCAGCGCACCGACGGTCTGGAAGACCGGCGCGAATCCCGAGGCGGCGTCGGCTCCAGATCCGGTGAACGGGTCGAAGGTGGTGCCGCCGATGGTGAAGGCGTCCTCGCCCACGGCACTGTCGCTCAGCGCGCCGAACGCGGCTCCCGGGTCCATCGAGATCCCGGTGGCCATGCCGCTGAAGAGCCAGCTCAGGTCCATGCTGCCGAACGGGGTGACGAACGTGTCGGTGACGGTGCCGTTTTCGCCCGGGGTGGCGACGTAGACGTTCGCGAACCCGCCACCGAAGTTGAACGCGTCGTAGATCGTCCCCGCAGCCGGCAGGCCGTCGGCGGTGTCCGAACCGTCGGTGACGACGAGCTGGGTGTTGGTCATGCCCAACAGGTTGGTCACGTCCACCGAGGTGTTGATGGTGCCGATCTGTGTGGCGTCGTCACCGGTGCCGCTGTACACGTTGAAGTCCTGGGAGGCCAGCCCATTGCCTTGGTGGCTCGGGTCACCCAACGATGCACCGCCGATGGCCAGCAACGGCGCCGCGCCGCCGAGTGCGGTGATCGGCGAGAAACCCTCCTGCGCCGCGTCGCCGGTTCCGGTGAACGGGTCCAGGGTCAGGCCACCGATGGCGAAGGCGTCCTCGCCGCCTCCCGACGCCCCGGCCTGCAGCGCGGCGAAGGCGTCGCCCGGCTGCAGCGGGTCCGCCGCGTTGAAGCCGGCGAACATCGAGCTCAGGTCCATGCTGCCCCAGGGCGTCACGAAGGTGTCGGTGACAGTTCCGTCCTCGCCGGGGGTGGCAACGTAAACGTTCGCAAAGCCGCCGCCGAGGTTGAAGACGTCATAGACCGAACCCGTCACCGGCAGGTCCGCCGCCGAACCACCGGATGCGGCGGTGACATCGGTGACGGTGAACTGGGTGTTGGACAGACCCGCCAGGTTGGTGACGACCACACTGGAGTTAATGCTGCCCAGGCTGGTGCCGTCGGCACCGAATACCTCGAAGTTCTGGGGAGCGGTAGGCAGCAGCCCACCGGGGCTTCCGCCGCCCAAGGTCAGCAGTGGCGCGGAGCCGGTGAGCGGGTGCACCAGGGAGAAGCCCTCCGCACCGGTGGCATCGTTGAAGGGATCAAACGTGTATCCGCCAATGGTGAAGGCGTCGGCACCGGTGGCACTCGGCACGACAACATCGTCACCCGGGCCCGCCACGGCGACCGCGGCCTGCAAGAACGCCGCAGTAAGCAACCCACCCCCGGTGGCCAGACCTGCGGCGATCAGTCGGTAGTGCATCATTCTGAGCTTCCCCATCTCCATCGATTTCTCAAGCCAGCGGGTTACACCGCCAGTGCCAGGCGTGTGCAACCGGTAACAACGGACAGAACGCTACCCGCGAGTAACCTAAATGTATAGATAGGCTGTGTAGGTTTTTTCTGTCAATCGGCTGGACAAATGGAACGCCCCTGGCGCGCTGGTGCACGGTTGGCGTGGGACAGCAAACCGGACCTACCCAGGTGGACTTAGCCGTGACACAGAACTCCCGGCCTATCCCCCGTGACCCTGTAGCGACCTCGTTCCGCCGCCGCATCGGCGGCACGGTGATGTGTCATCCCCGAGGGCGCCGCATGGCCGTTTGGCCGGCACTGGGCTGGCTGATCTGCGTGGTTGCCTTCGTGGCCGACGGGTTCCTGTTGAACGCCGGCGTGGCCGGTTGAGACCTCGTCGACTAGCCGATCGGCCGAAGGATCCGGCACGGACTTCCCGCCGCGAGCACACCGGCCGGCAAATCGCGGGTCACCACGCTGCCGGCGCCCACGACCGTGTCGGCTCCGATCGTCACGCCGGGGCACACGATCACCCCTGCCGCCAGCCACACGTTGTCGCCAAGGGTGATCGGAGCGGCCGATTCCCAGCCGGCCCGCCGTGCCTCGATGTCATCGATCGGATGCAGCGCCGTCAGCAGTTGGGCACGGGGTCCGATCGACACGTGGTCGCCGATGGTGATGGGTGCGCAGTCCAGAAAGACCGCGTCGTAGTTGACGAAACAGTTGGCGCCGATGCTGATGTATATCCCGTAGTCACAAGAGAATCGGGGCAAAATCTCCGAGTTCGCCCCGATTGATCCGAGCAGTTCGCCCAGCAGCTCACGGCGGGTGTCTTCGTCGTCCGGCCCGACGGCGTTGAACGCCGCCACCACGCGCTGACATGCTCGCCGGCCGGCGACCAGGTCCGGGTCATCGGGCCGATACAGCGCCCCATGCAGCATCCGCTCTCGCTGACCGCTCACGCCAGCCGATCCTACGGCCGTCCGGCACGCACCCAGTGTCCAGACAGTGCCCGCCACCCGACGAACAGCAACCGCAGCACCAGAGAAGCGGTCAGTCCCGACCAGATTCCGGCAAGGCCCCAGCCGAAGGCCAACGACAGCCACACCAGCGGCAGGAAACCGACCAGCGCGCTGATTACGGTGGCGGTGCGCATGAACGCCGTGTCACCGGCTCCGAGCAACACTCCGTCGAGCGCGAAAACGATTCCGGCAATGGGCAATTGGGCCACTAGAAACCACCAAGGCACCCCGATCGCGGCCAGCACCGCATCGTCGTTGGTGAACAATCCCGGCAGGAGGCGCGCACCGAGGGCCAATACCCCTGCCAATGCGGCAGCAGCAACCAAGGAGAACACCGTGACCCGACCGGCCACCACCTTGGCGTGTCGGACGTCCGATGCGCCCAGCGCCGCGCCCACTAACGCCTGCGCGGCGATCGCCAGCGAATCAAGGGCCAACGCCAGGAAGTTGAACAGCTGCAACACGATCTGATGGGCAGCCAACGCTGCGGCCCCGAATCGCGCCGCGACCGCAGCGGCCGAAACGAAGCTGGCCTGAAATGCCAGCGAGCGCGCGATGAGATCGCGTCCCATGATCAGTTGCGCCCGCAGAATGCCGCCATCGAGCTTGAATGACACCGGTTCGGAGCGCAGGGCACGCAGGAACAACAGCGCGGCAAGCCACTGGCCCGCACAGTTGGCCACCGCCGAGCCGGCCAGGCCCCAGCGCGGCATGCCCAGCCCGCCGAAGACCAGCAGCGGGCACAACAGCGCCGAAAGCGCGAAGCCGGCAACCACATAACGTGGCGGCCGCGCCGTGTCCTGCACCCCGCGCAGCCATCCGTTGCCCGCCAGCGACACCAGAATTGCCGGTGCACCAAAAATGGCAATCCGCAGCCACGCCCACGCGGCTTGCGCGATGCTGTCACGTCCGGCAATGGTCGAGACCAGCGGCTCCCCCACCGCCTGCACCGCCAGCACGACGAGCACGCCCAGGCCAAGGGCCAGCCAGGTGGCCTGTACTCCCTCGGCGACCGCGGCAGAGCGATCGCCGGCACCGAAATGCCGCGACGATCGCGCCGTCGTTCCGTAGGACAGGAAGGTGGCCTGCGAGGCGACCAGACTCAGGACCATCCCGCCGATCGCGAGCCCAGCCAGGCCCAGGGCGCCGAGCCGGCCGACCACCGCGGTGTCGAACAACAGATACAGCGGTTCAGCGGCCAACACCACCAGCGCCGGCAGGGCCAACGCCGCGATCTGGGGGTACCTCCCGCTTGCGCGAGACTTTGCCCCGGCGCCGGAATCGTCAGCCAAGGCCGGCAACCAGCGCGGCAACCACGTCCGCTGCCGTGCCGGTGACCGTGTATCCAGCGGCCAGGCGGTGACCGCCGCCGCCGAAAGCCACGGCCACGGCGCTCAGGTCCACCGCCGACTTGGCACGCATCGACACTGCCCAGCACCCCGGCTCGGTCTCCTTGAACACCGCCGCCACCTCAGCCTGCGCGGTGGTGCGCACGATGTCGACGATGCTCTCCACCTCCTCGGGCCGCGCCGCGGTCCACTCGGCATGGTCGACCACCGCATAGACCAGCCCGCGCCCACCCGCCGCGTCCGGCAGCAGTTGCGCGCCCGCCAGCACCCGCGACAGCATCGTCAGCCAGCCGAACGGATGGGTGTCCATGACGGTCCGGGCGACCGCCGCGTTGTCGACTCCGGCGTCCACCAGGCGCGCCGCCAGCCGATGCGCGCGGGGACTGGCCCACCGGAACGACCCGGTGTCGGTGGCCAGCCCCGCATACAGGCAGTGCGCCACGTCGGCGTCTATCGGCTCGCCCCAGGCGTCGATCAGTTCAGCCACCATCATCGTCGTCGAATCCGCCGATGCATCAATGAAATTGGCCGTACCGAATAACTGGTTCGAAGCATGATGGTCGATCACCAGCAGCTCGCGTCCGACTGCCAGCTGCCCCAGCTCCCCGAGCCGATCCGTGCTCGAGACGTCGACGGTCACCACCAGATCGACGTCGCGACGCATCACGTCGGCGGCGACCAGCAGATCGCCGCCCGGCAACGACTGCAGCGACTGCGGAAGTGCCGCCGGCCGAGCAAAACTGACTTCGACGGCCTTGCCGCGCCGTCGCAGGACCGAGGCCAGCGCCAGCCCCGCGCCGATGGTGTCGGCGTCGGGATGCACATGACAGATCACCGCCAGCGTGTTCGCGCCCGCCAGCAGTTCCACGGCTTCGGCGGCGTCCACCCGCCGACTCGTGGGCAGCGGGTCAGTCGCCCGACTGCTCACCGTCACCGCTGTCGTCGGCATCGGTTTGCCCCGGTGCCTCGCGATACGGGTTGGCGTCCCCGACCGGTTTCTTGCCCTCCCGTATCCGGGCCAGGTCGGCGTCGGCGGCTTGGGCTGCGGCCAGCAGTTCCGACATCCGATGGGCGGCATCGGGCACGGTGTCCCGCACGAACGTCAGGGTCGGGGTGAACCGCACCCCGGTGCCTGCGCCCACCTTGGACCGCAGCACCCCCTTGGCGCCCTCCAGCGCGGCAGCGGCACCGCCGTAGTCGGGGTCGTCTTCCAGGGATCGGCCCAGCACCGTGTAGTACAGGGTCGCGTCGTGCAGGTCAGCGGTCACCTTCGCGTCGGTGATCGTCACGCCGGCCAGCCGCGGATCCTTGATCTCATACTCGATCGCCGAGGCGACGATCGTGGAGATCCGCTTGGCCAGCCGGCGTGCCCGTGCCGGATCAGCCACTACGTCCGAGCCTTCTCGACGAGCTCGTAGGCCTGGATGACGTCGCCTTCCTTGATGTCGTTGTAGGTCAGCGTCAGACCACACTCGTAGCCGTCGCGGACCTCGGTGACATCGTCCTTCTCCCGCCGCAGCGAGGAGATCGTGACGGTCTCGGCGATCACCACGTTGTCACGCAGCAACCGCGCCTTGGCGTTGCGGCGCATGATGCCCGAAGTGACCAGGCAGCCCGCGATGTTGCCCACCTTGGAGGAACGGAACATGGCGCGAATCTCGGCACGCCCCAGCTCCTTCTCCTCGTAGATCGGCTTGAGCATGCCCTTGAGCGCACTCTCGATCTCTTCGATGGCTTGGTAAATGACCGAGTAGTACCGGATCTCCACACCCTCGCGGTTGGCCAGCTCGGTGGCCTTGCCCTCCGCACGCACGTTGAACCCGATGATGATCGCGTCCGACGCCGATGCCAGGTTGACGTTGGTCTCGGTGATGCCACCGACACCGCGGTCGATCACCCGCAGCTGCACCTCGTCGTCGATCTGGATTCCCATCAAGGCCTCTTCCAGCGCCTCGACGGTACCGGCGTTGTCGCCCTTGAGGATCAGGTTCAGCTGACTGGTTTCCTTCAGCGCCGAGTCCAGGTCCTCCAGGGAGATCCGCTTGCGCGAGCGCGCGGCCAGCGCGTTGCGCTTGCGGGCGTTGCGCTTGTCGGCGATCTGGCGAGCGATCCGGTCCTCGTCGACAACCAGCAGGTTGTCACCGGCACCGGGCACCGAGGTGAACCCGATGACCTGCACCGGCCGCGACGGGGTCGCCTCTTCGACGTCCTCGCCGTGTTCGTCGACCATCCGACGGACTCGGCCGTAGGCGTCGCCGGCGACGATCGAGTCGCCGACCCGCAGCGTGCCGCGCTGGATCAGCACGGTGGCCACCGGGCCGCGACCACGGTCCAAGTGCGCCTCGATCGCCACACCCTGGGCCTCCATGTCGGGGTTGGCCCGCAGATCCAGGGCGGCGTCGGCGGTCAGCAGCACCGCCTCCTCTAGCGCGGCGATGTTGGTGCCCTGCTTGGCGGAGATGTCGACGAACATGGTGTCGCCACCGAAGTCCTCGGCGACCAGGCCGTACTCGGTGAGCTGCCCGCGGATCTTGGCCGGGTCGGCACCTTCCTTGTCGATCTTGTTGACCGCCACCACGATCGGCACGTCGGCCGCCTGGGCGTGGTTGATCGCCTCCACCGTCTGGGGCATCACGCCGTCATCGGCGGCCACCACCAGGATCGCGATGTCGGTGGCCTTGGCACCACGGGCACGCATGGCGGTGAAGGCCTCGTGACCCGGGGTGTCGATGAACGTGATCAGGCGCTCGGAGCCGTCGAAGTCGACGCCCACCTGGTAGGCGCCGATGTGCTGGGTGATGCCACCGGCCTCGCCCTCGCGGACGTTGGCCTTGCGAATCGTGTCGAGCAGGCGGGTCTTGCCGTGGTCGACGTGACCCATCACGGTGACCACCGGCGGGCGGCTCTGCAGGTCCTCCTCGCCGCCCTCATCCTCGCCATAGGTCAGGTCGAAGGACTCCAGCAGCTCGCGGTCCTCGTCCTCGGGCGAGACGACCTGCACGACGAAGTTCATCTCGCTGCCCAGCAGCTCCAGCGTCTCGTCGCCGACCGACTGGGTGGCGGTGACCATCTCACCGAGGTTGAACAGCGCCTGCACCAGGGCAGCCGGGTTGGCGTTGATCTTGTCGGCGAAGTCGGACAGCGATGCGCCGCGGGCCAGCCGGATGGTCTCGCCGTTGCCGTGCGGCAACCGCACGCCACCGACGACCGGTGCCTGCATGTTCTCGTATTCGGCGCGTTTCGCCCGCTTCGACTTGCGTCCCCGCTTAGGTGCACCGCCGGGCCTACCGAACGCGCCGGCCGCGCCACCGCGCTGGCCGGGACGACCTCCGCCGCCACCACCGGGACGGCCCCGGAAACCTCCGGCGCCGGCGCCTGCGGGGCCACCCGCACCGCCGGGACCGCCGGCTCCGCCACCGCGGTAGTTACCGCCCGGACCGCCGCCGGGACCGCCAGGACGGCCTCCGGGGCCCCCGGGGCGGCCACCGCCGCCGGGCCGCGGCGGACCACCGGGACGTGCCGGGCGACCCTGTGCGCCGAAGTTGCTGCTGCGTCCGGGCATGTTGCCCGGCGTCGCTCCGCCGCCGGGGCGGGGCATGCCGGGTCGGGGGGCTCCGCCGGGGCGGGGCGCCTGCGGGTGCGGACGCGGAATGGCGCGCTCGACCGGCTGCGCCGAGGAGAACGGGTTGTTGCCGACACGCGGGGTGCGGGCGCCGGGCTTGGGGCCCGGTGCTGCCGGCCGGGGGCCGGGAGCGGGCGGAGCCGCCGGGGAGGCTGCTGCAGCTGCCGGCGGCGGGGTCTCGGCCGCTGGGGCTGCCGGAGCGGCCGGAGCCACTGCAGCTGCGGGAGCCGCCGGCTTTGCGGCGGCGGGAGCGGCGGGAGCGGCGGGCTTTGCGGCCGCACCGTCAGCCGCAGGGGCCGGTGCCGGCTTCGCCGGTCCCGGTGTTGCCGCCGGGGCCGGAGCGGCCTTGGCGGGCGCTGGGGCCGCGGGCGCTTCGGCCTTCGGCGCGGGCTTGCCGCCGCCGAAGGACTCGCGCAGCCGCCGCGCGACGGGGGCTTCCACGGTTGAGGATGCCGACTTGACGAATTCGCCCTGCTCGCTCAGGCGGGCGAGAACTTCCTTGCTGGTGACACCGAGTTCCTTGGCCAACTCGTGTACGCGGGCCTTTGCCACTACATCTCCTGTCTATGAGGCGACAGCGGTGGTGGGCCGCGCCTCGGGTTTAGCTATGACGCATGGTCATCGGGACTTCACGGTGTGCTCATGTTCTTCGCTACCTGTTCTGTTGCCCGGGGCGGTGAGCCGATCTTCGAATCCTTCGAAGTACTCCTCCACCCCGGATACATCCGGGGAACCGCTGATCCGCAGCGCGCGCACGAATGCCCGTCTCCGAATCGCCGCGTGCAGGCACTCCGATGCGGGATGCAACCACGCACCCCGCCCCGGTTGCTTGCCCGCGCGGTCAATGATCACGGCGCCGTTGCCGTTCTCCGTTGACACCGCGACCACCCGAAGCAATTCGACGGTCAACGCACGTTTCCGGCATCCGACACACGTGCGCACCGGTCCATCTGGGGAACGGTGCGTCCGCGAGGCGGTTGTCGAAGTCTCGCGCTGGATCACGGCTCAGTCTACCCATACAACGGCGATGACCCGAACCACCCGAATGGAACCGCCGCATAGGCCCGGCGGTTCAGCGAGGCTCGACGCAGGAGAGCCGAAGCTGGAACCGCCGCACAGGCCCGGCGGTGCACTACTGGCGCGCTGGTCGCATCCCGCTCAGGCTTCGTGGGCCACGCCCTGACCGGCCTCACGCTCGGCGCCATTGGTGCCGGGCTCCGGGACGTCGCTGCGGATATCGATGCGCCAACCGGTCAGCCGGGCCGCCAGCCGGGCGTTCTGGCCTTCCTTGCCGATGGCCAAGGACAGCTGGAAGTCCGGCACCACCACGCGCGCGGCCCGGGCAGCCTGGTCGATCACCGTCACCGACATCACCTTGGCGGGTGACAGCGCGTTGCCGACGAAGCGCGCCGGGTCCTCGTCGTAGTCGATGATGTCGATCTTCTCGCCGGCCAGTTCGCTCATCACGTTGCGCACACGCTGGCCCATCGGGCCGATGCAGGCGCCCTTGGCGTTGAGTCCGGGAACTTGCGAGGCCACCGCGATCTTGGATCGGTGGCCGGCCTCGCGGGCGACCGCGACGATCTCCACCGACCCATCGGCGATCTCGGGGACCTCCAGGGCGAACAGCTTGCGCACCAGATTCGGGTGGGTACGCGACAGCTCGATCCGCGGCTCGCGCAGGCCCCGAGTCACACCGATCACGTAGCAGCGCAGCCGGTCGCCGTGCTCGTAGGCCTCACCGGGTGCCTGCTCTGCGGGGCGGATGACGCCGTCGAAGCCCTTCGCCTCGGTACCGAGTCGCACCACGATGACACCGCGCGCATTCTCCCGGGCGTCGCGCTGGACGACTCCGGCGACGATGTCGCCCTCCCGCGCCGAGAATTCTCCGTAGGCCTTCTCGTTCTCGGCATCCCGCAACCGCTGCAGGATCACCTGGCGGGCCGTGGTCGCCGCGATCCGCCCGAAGCCCTCGGGCGTGTCGTCGTATTCGCTGATCACGTTGCCGTCGTCGTCGGTCTCGCGAGCCAGCACCCGCACCACGCCGGTCTTGCGGTCGACATCGATTACCGCGTCGGCCTGATGACCTTCGGTGTGGCGGTATGCGGTGAGCAACGCCGATTTGATCGTGTCCACGACCACGTCAACCGAGATGCCCTTGTCTGCCTCGATCGCATGCAGCGCGGCCATGTCGATGTTCATTGGCGCCACTCCTCTCCGTCGCTACGTCCCGCTAGCCGCTGACCGGCTGGGGGTGCCCCCACCGCATCGTCGCCGGCGCAGTTCATGCTCCGGCCTCCGTTCCGGCCTCGGGGTCCTTGATGCCCGCCAATTCCAACTCACGTTCGCTCGGCGGCGAGAATTCGACTTGCACCACCGCTCGACTGATTTCGCTCAGTGGCACACGGCGACGGTTCCAGTCCCTCCCGGCACGCACCACCAGCGTCAGGATGTCGTCATCGACGACGCCCAGTCGACCGGTCAGACCCGACCCGTCGGACAGCGTCAGCTCAACTTTGCGACCGTGCGCGCGCCGAAAATGCTTCGCGGAGGTCAGCGGCCGGCCCACGCCGGGCGAGCTGACCTCCAGCACGTACTGATTGTCGAATTCCAGGGTGTCGAGCAAGTCCGACGCCGAGCGGGCCAACGCCGCGGCGGTGTCCAGATCAAGTGGGGTGTCGCCGTCGGCGACCACGGTGATTCGCGGCAGCGGGTCCTGATCGTCGACGACGACGTCTTCGATCTCGAATCCGGCGCGGGTGAACTCAGCATCGAGCAGCTCGATCACCTGTGTCTGGGAAGGTAGCCCGGTGGCCACGGCGAGCTCCTCATCTTGAGTTGTTCAGTCGGCGCGTTCCCACGCGCCAGGCGCGGCCGGGAACCAGTTATCAACGATACGCCGTGGGAAACATAGCCACAGCAAACCGGCAAAAGCGCCCGTCAGCGTACCTTGGCCCGCTCGCGGCCACGTCGCGTCCCTGCCGCACGGTCGCAATGGCAGGATGTCAGGGTGCCCGGCCCCCTGTCCGCCATCGACCGACGGCGCATGCTCACCGGTGCCGGGATGCTCGCCCTGCTGGCCGTTGCGGCGCCGGCCTGCGGCTCAGCTCCAACGGCACCCCTCGTCGACGACCTGGAAGCGCAGCGACAGCTGGCACTGCGCGACAGCGAGCTGGCCACCGCAGCCGCCACCGCACTGACCGACCCGGAGTCCAAGGCGCTGGCCGCGGCACTGGATCAGGTGTCGCAGGAGCGAACCGACCATGCCCGAGCGCTGGCGGCCGAGATCGCCCGCGCCGCCGGAAGGACGCCGGCGGACGAGACCGAAACCACCACGCCCAGTGCCGCGCCGGACGCGCCCGCTCCGACGGTCTCGCAGGTGATCAGCGCGTTGCGGGCCGCCGCCGACGGCGCCGGGAAGCTGGCGGTCGCCTCGTCGGGTTACCGGGCCGGGCTGCTGGCCTCCATCGCCGCGGCCTGCACGGCCTCCTACGCAGTCGCCCTGGTGATGCAGGCATGACATCTCCCGAACCCCGCCCGGCATCGGGCCCTGACGCGGCCCTGACCGATGCCCTGGCCACCGAACACGGAGTCGTCTACGGCTACGGGCTGGTGTCGGCGTACTCACTGCCGGAATTCAACGATCTGGTGGTCACCACCATCCGTCAGCACCGCGAACGCCGGGATCGCACCATCGCGATCCTGACCAGCCGCTCGGTTGCCGTCCCGCCCGCCGCGGCTGGATACCAGTTGCCCATGTCGGTGACTACGTCCAACGATGCCCTGCGGCTGGCGGTCCGGATGGAAAACGACACTGCGGCGGCCTGGCGCGCGGTCGTCGAACAGGCCAGCGATGCCGCCGACCGGGAATTCGCGGCGACCGCGCTCGGCCAGAGCGCCGTGCTGGCCGCGCACTGGAACCGCGCGCTGGGGAATTGGCCGATCACCCAGGCTTTCCCGGGCGGCCAGGACTGAACTAGCCGACCTGCCCGCGGATCGCGGCAAGGACCTGCCCGGCCAGCTCGGCGCCGACAGCAAGTTCCCGCTTCTCCTCGGAGAAACGGTCCCGCAGTTCGACGACCCCGTCGGCCCAACCGCGGCCGACCACCACCACCACCGGCATGCCGAGCAGCTCGGCGTCCTTGAACTTCACTCCAGGTGACGCGGTGCGGTCGTCGAAGAGCACCTCCAGACCGAGCCGGTCCAGTTCGGCTACCAGTTCGGTGGCCCCGGCGCGCGCGGCCTCGTCCTTGTTGGCGATCACCACGTGTACGTCGAACGGGGCGACCTGCGAGGGCCAACGCAGGCCCAGCTCGTCGTGCTGCTGTTCGGCGATGACAGCCACCAGCCGGGAGACGCCGACGCCGTAGGAACCCATGGTGAGCCGCACCGGACGGCCATCCTCGCCGAGGACGTCAACCGCAAACGCGTCGGTGTACTTGCGGCCGAGCTGGAAGATGTGAGCGATCTCGATGCCCCGGGCGCTGACCAGCGGGCCGGCCCCATCCGGTGACGGGTCCCCGTCACGGACCTCGGCGGCCTCAATGGTGCCGTCGGCGTGGAAGTCACGCCCGGCGACCAGCCCCACGACGTGCTTGCCGGGGGCGTCGGCGCCGGTGATCCAGCTGGTGCCGTCTACCACACGCGGGTCGACCAGGTAGCGCACTCCGTTGTCCTGCAGCGCCTTCGGACCGATGTAGCCCTTCACCAGGAACGGGTGTTTGGCGAAGTCGCCGTCGCCGAGCAGTGCGTACTCGGCGGGTTCGAGCGCCGCGCCGAGCCGCTTCTCGTCGATCTCGCGGTCGCCGGGGACCCCGATGCCCAGCAGCTCCCAGTCACCGTCGGGCTGGCGGACCTTGAGCAGCACGTTCTTGAGGGTGTCGGCGGCGGTGACAGGGCGACTGACGCCCAGATCAGCAGAGTTGGCCCACTCCACCAGGGTGGCGATCGTCGGGGTGTCACCGGTGTCGTGCACCTGCGGCTCAGGCAAGCCGTCGACCGACTGTGGCTCGGGGCGGGCAGTGGTCACCGCTTCGACGTTGGCGGCATAGCCGGACTCGAGGCATCGCACGAAGGTGTCTTCACCGACCGCGCTCTCGGCGAGGAATTCCTCGGAGGCCGATCCGCCCATGGCGCCCGACACCGCGGAGACGATCACATACCGCACGCCGAGCCGGTCGAAGATCTTCTGATAGGCCACCCGGTGCGCATCGTAGGCGGTGGCCAGACCGGAGTCGTTGACGTCGAAAGAATAGGAGTCCTTCATGACGAATTCGCGGCCGCGCAGGATGCCGGCCCGCGGCCGGGCCTCATCGCGGTATTTGGTCTGGATTTGATACAGCACCACCGGGAAGTCCTTGTAGGAGTTGTACTCCCCCTTGACCGTCAGGGTGAACAGTTCCTCGTGGGTGGGACCCAACAGGTAGTCGTTGTCGCGGCGGTCCTTGAGCCGGAACAGGCCGTCGCCGTATTCGGTCCAGCGGTTGGTGGTCTCATACGGTGCGCGCGGCAGCAGCGCCGGGAACAGGATCTCCTGGCCGCCGATGGCGTTCATCTCCTCGCGGACCACTCGCTCGATGTTGCGCAGCACCCGCAGACCTAACGGAAGCCAGCTGTACAGGCCGGGTGCGATCGGCCGGATGTAGCCGGCCCGGATCAGCAGCTTGTGGCTGGGGACTTCGGCATCGGCGGGGTCGTCGCGCAGGGTGCGAAGGAACAGTTCGGACATCCGGGTGATCACAGCCGCAGAGCCTATCGGGACGGCCCTTTTCAGCGGCGAGGCGGGAGGGGCGTGGCATGATCGCGTGATATGCGCATCACCCCGCATGAGCAGGAACGTTTGCTGCTGTCCTACGCCGCGGAGCTGTCGCGGCGGCGTCGTGCTCGGGGCCTACGGCTGAACCATCCCGAAGCCGTCGCGATCATCACCGACCACATTCTCGAGGGCGCGCGTGACGGGCGAACCGTCGCCGAGCTGATGGCCAGCGCGCGCGAAGTACTCGGGCGCGATGACGTCATGGAGGGCGTTCCCGAGATGCTGGATCTGGTACAGGCCGAGGCCACGTTCCCGGATGGCACCAAGCTGGTCTCCGTGCACCATCCGATCGGCTGACGGTGATACCCGGCGAGATCCTGTTCGGCCCCGGCGAGATCGAGATCAACCCGGGCGCCGAGCGGTTGGAAGTGCAGATCGTCAATACCGGCGACCGCCCGGTCCAGGTCGGCAGTCACGTCCACCTGCCTCAGGCCAACACCGCGCTGTCGTTCGATCGGGCCGCGGCCCACGGTCGCCGGCTGGATATCCCGGCCGGCACCTCGGTTCGCTTCGAGCCGGGGGTTGCTCGCACCGTCTGGGTGATACCGCTGGGCGGACGCCGTGAAGTACCGGGCCTCACGCTGACCCCGCCGGGAAGGTTGGACGACTGATGGCGCGATTGTCCCGAGCGCACTATGCGCAACTGTTCGGGCCGACCACCGGCGACCGGATCAGGCTGGCCGACACCGACTTGCTGGTGGAGATCACTGAAGACCGCAGCGGCGGGCCCGGGCACGCCGGCGACGAGGCAATCTTCGGCGGCGGCAAGGTGCTGCGCGAATCGATGGGTCAGGGTCGGGCGACCCGAGCCGACGGCGCGCCCGACACCGTCATCACCGGAGCGGTCATCATCGACCATTGGGGAATCATCAAAGCCGACATCGGGATTCGCGACGGGCGCATCGTCGGGATCGGCAAGGCCGGAAATCCCGACACAATGGACGGCATCGACCCGGACCTGGTGGTCGGACCGTCGACCGAAATCATCAGCGGCAACGGCCGCATCGTCACCGCCGGGGCGGTCGACTGCCACGTCCACCTGATCTGCCCCCAGCAGATTCCCGAGGCGCTCGGTTCCGGGATCACCACCCTCATCGGTGGAGGAACCGGGCCCGCCGAGGGCACCAAAGCCACGACCGTTACCCCCGGCGGCTGGCACCTGGCCCGGATGCTCGAGGCGACGGACGGCTGGCCGATCAACATCGCCCTGCTCGGCCGGGGCAGCACCGCCAATGCCGCGTCGTTGTGGGAGCAGTTACGCGACGGTGCATCGGGTTTCAAGCTGCACGAGGACTGGGGTGCGACGCCGGCGGCCATCGACACCTGCCTGACCGTCGCACAGGCCGCCGGGGTACAGGTGGCGTTGCACACCGACACCCTCAACGAGATGGGCTTCGTCGAGGACACCCTGGCCGCGATAGCCGGCCGACCGATCCACACCTACCACACCGAGGGAGCCGGCGGTGGGCACGCGCCCGACATCATCACCGTCGCAGGACAACCCAACGTGTTGCCCAGTTCTACCAATCCCACCCGCCCGCACACGGTCAACACCCTCGACGAGCATCTCGACATGCTGATGGTCTGCCATCACCTCAATCCCGCGGTTCCCGAAGACCTGGCATTCGCCGAGAGCCGGATCCGGCCGTCGACGATCGCCGCCGAAGACCTGCTGCACGATATGGGCGCGATCTCGATGATCGGCAGCGACTCCCAGGCGATGGGCCGCATCGGCGAGGTCGTGCTGCGTACCTGGCAGACCGCCCACGTGATGAAGCGCCGCCGCGGCTCGTTGATCGGAGACGACGCGGCCGACAACAACCGGGTCCGGCGGTACATAGCGAAATACACCATCTGTCCAGCGATCACCCACGGACTGCACGACGAGATCGGTTCGGTGGAGGTGGGCAAGCTGGCCGATCTGGTGTTGTGGGAGCCGGCATTCTTCGGTGTCCGCCCCCATGCCGTGCTCAAGGGCGGCGCGATCGCCTGGGCTGCGATGGGCGACGCCAACGCGTCGATTCCCACGCCGCAGCCGGTGTTTCCCCGGCCGATGTTCGGCGCCGCACCGAAGACCGCAGCGGCGACGTCGGTGCACTTCGTCTCGCCCCAGGCCATCGAGGCAGGCCTGGCCGAGAAGTTGGCCGTCGAGCGGCGACTGGTTCCGGTGGCCGATGTCCGTGCGTTCGGAAAAGCCCAGTTGCCCCTCAACGATGCCCTGCCCGACATCGCCGTGGACCCCGACACCTTCACCGTGCGCATCGACGGCGAGGTCTGGGAGGAACAACCGGCGGCCGAACTACCTATGGCACAACGCTACTTTCTGTTCTGATGGCTATGTGATGTCTGGGCTCGCGACGTTGCTCACCCTGGCCGATTCTCGACTGCCGGTCGGCGGTCATGTGCATTCCGGCGGCCTGGAGGAGGCGGTCACCAGCGGCCTGGTGACGAATCTGGCCACTCTGGAAGCCTTCTTGGTGCGCCGGGTCCGCAGCCACGGTCTGGTCACCGCCTCGATAGCGGCAGCGGTGCATCGAGGCGATCTCAGCGTCGCCGACGCCGATGAGGAAACCGATGCCCGCACCCCGGCCCCGGCATCCCGGGAGGCGTCGCGCAGCCAGGGCCGCGGCTTGGCGCGATTGGCCCGGCGGGTGTGGCCCAACCCGTGCTGGGATGCACTGGGCACCCGGCCCCACCTTGCCACCGTCGCAGGACTGGTGGGCGCGGTCAGCGCCCTGAGCCCGAACCAGAACGCACTGACGCTGGTGTACACCGCAATGACCAGTTCGGCTACCGCTGCGCAGCGCCTGCTGGCGCTGGATCCGGCCGATGTCGCCGCCGTGACCTTCGGTCTGGCGGACCTGTGCGAGCGTACCGCCGCCGAGGCGACCATCGGCCTAGCAGACCTGTCAGATCCGTTGCTGGACATGCTCGCTCAACGGCACACCACCCGCGAGCGCCCACTGTTTGTTTCGTGAAAGGAGCGTCATGCCACCTCATTTCCTCGACGGTGCGCCGCACACCCATGTCGATAGGCCGAAGCGAGTCCGCAAGCCCGGTGAACCGCTGCGCATCGGCGTGGGCGGTCCGGTCGGGTCGGGCAAGACGGCGCTGGTCGCCGCGCTGTGCCGGCAGTTGCGGGACGAGTTGTCGCTGGCGGTACTGACCAACGACATCTACACCACCGAGGACGCCGACTTCCTGCGTAAGCACGCGGTGCTCCCCGATGACCGGATTTCGGCCGTGCAGACCGGCGGCTGCCCGCACACCGCGATCCGGGATGACATCACCGCGAACCTGGATGCCATCGATGACCTGATGGCCGCGCACAGCGGGCTTGACCTGATTCTGGTCGAGTCCGGTGGCGACAATCTGACGGCGACGTTCTCCTCGGGGCTGATCGACGTACAGATCTTCGTCGTCGATGTGGCCGGTGGCGACAAGGTGCCGCGCAAGGGCGGTCCCGGAGTCACCTACTCAGATCTGTTGGTGGTGAACAAGACCGACCTCGCACCGATGGTGGGCGCAGACTTGCAGGTCATGGCCCGCGACGCCGCCAACGTGCGCGACGGTCGGCCCACGGTGCTGCAGTCGTTGACCGAGGACCCGGCCGCCACCGAGGTCCTCGCCTGGGTCCGCGACCAGTTGCGCGAGCATTCGAATCCTTGATGCATTCCCGCGTCACGGTGATCGCCTGCCCGAACCGGCTGCCGCGCATCGAGTTCGATGGTGGTCTGGCGGCCCGGCGCACCGGGCCCGACAGGGTGCATCTGGTGTCGGCGGCCGCCACTCCCCTGGGCGGCGACGTCATCTCGGTCCGTCTGATCGTGGAGGCCGGTGCCCGGCTGACACTGCGTAGCGCAGCCGCCACCGTGGTGCTGCCGGGTGCCGCCAGCCTGAGCTCGAGCGCGGATTGGCAGATCGAAGTGGCCGGTGTGCTGGACGTCGACCTCGAGCCCACCATCGTCGCCGCCGACGCACGGCATGCCTGTCTCACCGCACTGCACCTCTACGACGACGCCTCGGTGCGCCTGCGCGAGCGGGTACAGATCGGCAGGACCGGGGAGCGGCAGGGCCACTGGTCGGGATCGCTGCGAGCCGACCGGGATTATCGCCCACTGCTGCGCCATCGGATGGAACTCGGGGCAGGCTCGCTGGCCGACGACGCGCTGTACGCACCGCGCGCCACGATCAGCGAATTCAACTATCCCGCACTATGTCCCACCGAGACGGCCGATCCGCGGTGGACGGTTCTCGCACTGGCCGGTGGAGGAACGCTGAGCACCCGCCAGGATGAGCTACTGGGGACCTAGCCGGCTACAGCTGCCCGGCCTCCACGGCCTCACGGGTGTGCTGGGCCCGGGCGATCTGGTCGGCCGAGAACCTGATGAACAGTGCCGCCGCACCCACCAGCACGGCAATCGCGGCAACCCACAGCAGCGAATAGGTGTAGCCGTGGCCGAGCGCATCCAGTTCGCTGTCGGTCATGTTCTTCACCGGGCCGGTGGTGCCGCCCAGGTACAGCGTTCGGGAGGTCTGCACGGCCTGGATGATCACCAGCACCACCGGGCCGCCCAAGTTGTAGACCATCAAGGTGACCGCCGACACGGGACCGATCTCGCGTGGGCCGACGTCGGCGACCGCGCACAGCGGCAGCACCACCGAGATCACGCCAATACCGAAGCCACCGACCACGAACAGCATCACCAGATCGGGGACGTACGGCACGCCCCGGTCCAGCGTCGACCCGAACAGCATGGCGCCCCAGACCAGGCTCCCGGCCCCGATGATGAGCCAGCGCGGCGCGATCAGCGCGGCCGCCCAACTGGTCACCAGGTTGCCGACACCCATGGCCACCGCAAACGGGATGAAGCAGATCCCCGCGCGCAGGGCCGAGTAGCCCAGCACGTCTTGAACCAGTAGCCCGATCATCACGCTCACCGTGAGCATCACCCCGCCGGCCATGAAGTACGCCACGAAGGTGGCGACCCGGCTGGGGTTGTCGAACACCGCCGCCGGCACCAGCGGGTTGGCGGCGTTGCGTTCGACGAGCAGGAACGCCAGCAGGAACAGCGCCGCCGCCACCCCGGCGCCGATCACCCACGGGCTCACCCAGCCCTGGGGCAGGCCCTGGGTGAACACCAACACCGCCGCAGTGCACCCGCCGGTGGCCAGCAGCGCCCCGGTGAGGTCGAGCCGGAGCCGTTCGGTGTTGGTCTCGGTCAGCCGTGTCACGGCGATGGCCACGATGGCGATCCCGATCGGGATGTTGATCAGAAACGCCAGCCGCCACGAGATGACGGTCAGGGCGCCACCGAGCACCAGGCCCATGACCGAGCCGATGCCCTGCATGGCGGCCGACACCGCCATCGCTTGGTTACGGGCCTGACCGGCCGCGTAGGTGGTCGCGATGAGCGCCAGGCCGGTCGGTGCGGCAATCGCGGCCCCAATGCCCTGGACCGCCCGGGCGACGATCAAGGTGGCGGAGTCGGTGGCCACTCCGCAGACCAGTGAGGCGATAGTGAACAACCCGACCCCCGAGACGAACGCCCGCTTCTGTCCGATGGCGTCGCCCACCCGGCCGCCGAGTAGCAGCAGGCCGCCGAAGGTCAGTACGTAGGCGGTGATGACCCAGCTCTTGGCGGCGTCGGACAGATCAAGGTCGGCCTGCATCCGCGGCAACGCCACTATGACGATGGTGCCGTCCAGCGTCGACATCAGTTGCATGCCGGTGATCGCCACGATGGCGATACCGAGCACGTTGGACGACAACGAGCGGCCGGCCGACTGGGATTCCCCCGGCGCGGCCATAGCAGGTGAGCTTAGCTACCGACGGCCCCGTCAGCGCGACGTCCGGGCAAAGTCAGAGGTTGCCGGCGCCGAAGGCGTCCTGCACATCCTGGGCATGCGCGACCTGCTTGGCCGTGTAACCGATCAGCAGGGAGATCCCGCCGACCAGGACCGCCACCGCGGCAATCCACAGCAGTCCGTAGGTGTAGCCGGAATCCAACGCGGCGATCTGCGCGGGGTTCATGGTCTTGACCGGCATGTTGGTGCCGCCGAGGTACAGCGTGCGCGACGTGATGACGGCCTGAATGACCGCCAGCACGATCGGCCCGCCCAGGTTCTGCAGCATCAATGCGATCGCCGAAGTCGGGCCGATCTGGTCGAAGCCCACGCCGGCGATCGCCGACAGGGTCAGCGGCACCACGATCACGCCGATCCCGAGCCCACCGAGCACGATCAACGTGACGAAGTTCGGGAAGTACGGAAGGTTCCGGTTGATCGTCGAGCCGTAGATCATCGCGCCCAACAACACGATGCCACCGGCGATCACCAGCACCCGGGGCGGGAACCGGCGCACCAGCTGGGAGGACAGACCCAGTCCGACTCCCAGCCCGATCACGAACGGGATAAATCCCACGCCGGCACGCAAGGCCGAGTAGCCCATCAGATCCTGGACGTACAGACCGATGGTCACGGTCAAGGTGAACAGCACGCCGCCGGCGAGGAAGATCGCCGCGAAGGTCAGCAACCGGTTGCGGTCCTTGAACAGGCTGAACGGCACCACCGGATTCTCGGCGGTGCGCTCCACCACGGCGAACGCCAGCATCGCCACGATTGCGACCACAGCGGAGCCGATGGTGATGACCGAGATCCAACCCTTCTCCGGGCCAATCGTGAAGGCGAACACCGCCGCCGTGCAGCCCAGAGTCGCCAGCAGCGCGCCGGCGGCATCCAGCTTCATCCGCTCCCGGTTGGTCTCAGTCAGCGCGGTCCGAGCCAGATAGATCATCAGCAGGCCAATCGGCACGTTGATCCCGAACGCCAGCCGCCATGACACCTCGGTCAGCGCGCCGCCGACCACCAGGCCCATCACCGATCCGACAGCGGTCATCGCGCCGAATATCGCGGTGGCGGCATTGCGGGCCGGCCCCTTGGGGAAGGTGGTGGCAATCAGCGCCAGCGCCGTCGGTGAGGCGATGGCCGAGCCGACACCCTGCAGGAGCCGCGCGATGACCAGCGTGGGGGCATCCCAGGCCACGGCACACAAGACAGACGCGATGGTGAACAGCCCGACCCCGCTGATGAAGGTGCGCTTGCGGCCGATGGTGTCGCCGAGTCGGCCGCCGAGCAGCATCAGTCCGCCGAAGGTCAGCACGTAGGCACTGATCACCCAGCCACGACCCGCGTCGGACAACCCCAGGTCGTCCTGGATCTTAGGAAGCGCAACGATCGCGACAGTGCTGTCCATGGTGGCCAGCAGCTGCATGCCACCGATGGCGATCACGGCGTAGATGAAGCGACGAGAAGGCAGCCAGGACGACACATACTTGCTGGTCCAACTCACGAGATCCGAGCCGGCACGCCCTCGGGGGACCCCCCCGGCCCCACCTTCGGACCTCTGCGCGCTCGCCCGCCCTGCATCATCGAGTGCAGTCATAACGGGCTACCCTACAGTAATATTAAGAGCTGTTTAAACCCCAAAACCGGCGACGGCCCCGATAATCACGATCGCGGGAGGTCGAATGCCCTCCGCGCGGATTTTCTCGGGCGCGTCGGCCAGCGTTGCTCGCAGCGTGTGCTGGGCCGGCGTGGTGCCATGCTGCACCACCAGAACCGGCGTATCCGCAGGTCGCCCGCCCTTTTGCAGGACCGCACTGAATTGTTCGATGCGCTCGATGGCCATCAACAACACGATGGTTCCGCGCATTGCGGCCAAGGCGTCCCAATTCACTAACGATTCGGGATCGTCGGGCGCGACATGCCCGCTGACCACCACGAACTCGTGGTTCACGGCCCGGTGGGTGACCGGCACCCCGGCCAGTGCCGGCACCGCTATGGCACTGGTCACACCCGGCACAACCGTCACCGGAATCCCGGCGTCGGCACAGGCGAGCACCTCTTCGTAGCCGCGGGCGAACACGAATGGGTCGCCGCCCTTGAGGCGCACCACGAACTTGCCGGCCTTGGCGCGTTCGATCATCAGCGCGTTGATGGCGTCCTGCGCCATCGCCCGTCCGTAGGGGATCTTGGCGGCATCGATCACTTCGACGGTCGGGGGCAGTTCGGCGAGCAGCTCGGGCGGCGCGAGCCGGTCGGCCACCACGACGTCGGCGTGCGAGAGCATGCGACGGCCGCGCACTGTGATCAGTTCCGGATCGCCCGGTCCGCCACCCACCAGTGCGACACCGCCGCGCACCACATCGGGGGTCGCCGCTGCGTCCACGGTGATGGTGCCGTTCTGCAGGGCCTCCCGGATCGCCGAGCGGATCGCCGCCGACCGGTTGTGCTCACCGCCGGCCAGCACGCCCACCGACAGCCCGGAGTAACCGAAGGTGGCCGGGGTGACCGCGGATCCCTCGACGGCCAGATCTGCGCGCACACAGAAGATCTGGCGACGGTCGGCCTCAGCCACGATGGCGGCGTTGACCTCCGGGTCGTTGGTGGCCGCGATCGCGTACCAGGCATCGGCCAGGTCCCCGTCGCGGTAGGTGCGCGAGACCAGCGTGATGCCGGGCTTACGCTCCCCCAGCGCTTCGACCGCCGGGGTGGCGCTGGGTGCGATCACCAGCACCTGCGCGCCACTGTCCACCAACAGCGGAAGACGTCGCTGCGCGACGCTTCCCGCGCCCACGACAACAACCTTGCGGCCGGCCAGCCGTAAACCGGCCAGGTAGGGGTTCTCGGTCACCCGATAACTCTAGTGGCGACCGTCAGCGCGGCGAAGCCGGGCGCAACGGGTCGCCACCATTCAACTCCCGTGCGATCGCGAGCGCGGCGAAGCCGGGCGCTGCGGGTCGCCACCATTACTCCCCGCGTCGATCAGCTGAGCTGAAGCTGCCGGCTGCCCCACTCCCACACCTGCTCGAACAACGCGGGCTCTTCGGACAGGCGCGTACCCAGCGAGGGCACCATCTCTTTGAGCGTCGGCAGCCAGTCGGCGAACTTGCCGGCAAAACAGCGCGCCAGCACCTCCAGCATGGCCGGCACCGCCGTCGAGGCCCCCGGCGAGGCGCCGAGCAATCCCGCGATGCTGCCGTCGCCGGCGCTGACGATCGTGGTGTTGAAATCGAGCTGCCCGTCGCGAATCACCTGCACCCGTTGGCCGGCCCGGATCTCGTGCCAGTCCGCGGGGTCCGCGTCCGGCAGGAACTCCCGCAGTGCCTCGACCCGGGTGCCGTGGGTTCGCCGCAGTTGGCCGAGCAGGTACCCGACCAGTTCACGCTCTCGGATCCCGGCGCCCAGCAGCGACCTGATGTTGTCGAAGCGGACCGATCTCGGCAGATCCGTGGCCCGACCGTGCTTGAGAAACTTCGGCGACCACCCGGCGAACGGTCCGAACAGCAGCCACGACGCACTGTTGACCATCCGGGCATCCAGGTGCGGGGCGGTCGTCGACGGCGCGCCTGGCACCGGGGCGCCGTACACCTTGGCGCGGTGTGCGGCGGTGAGTTCGGCGGCCCCGCTGCGCAGAAACACCCCGCCGATCGGGAAACCGCCGAAGCCACGCGCTTCGGGGATCCCCGCGCGTTGCAGCAGGCCCAGGGTCGCTCCCCCGGCTCCGATGAAGACGAATTTGGCGTTGAGCCTTCGGGTTTCGCCGGTGCGACGGTTGACCAGAGCCAATGTCCAGCTGGCGTCGGACTCCCGGCGCAGCGACCGCACCTCGTGGCCGAAGTTCACCGCGGTGCCGTGGCGCACCCCGTATCCGATCAGCTGGCTCGTCAGCGCGCCGAAGTCGACGTCGGTGCCGTGCGGAGCCCAGTCCAGGGCCACCGGCACCTTGGGGTCTCTTCCGGCGGCCATCGCGGGCAGGCGCGCGACGAACTCGCCGAAGTCGGTGATGAAGTCGGTGCCGGCGAACAACGGGTTGTCGGCCAGCGCATGATGGCGCCGTCGCAGGTAGTCCACGCCGTCGGCGCCGTGTACGAAGCTCACGTGCGGGATCGGGTGCAGGAAGTCACGCGGATCCTCCAGCAGACCGTTCTCGACGGCATAGGCCCAGAACTGCCGGGTCACCTGGAACTGCTCGTTGACCCGCACCGCTTTGGCGATGTCGATCGAGCCGTCGGGCCGCTGAGGTGTGTAGAACAGCTCGCAGAGCCCAGCGTGGCCGGTGCCGGCGTTGTTCCACGGATCGCTGCTCTCGCCTGCGGCCGAATCCAACCGTTCGACGAGGGTGATCGCGGCATCCGGTTCCAGCCGGCGCAGCATCGCCCCCAATGTGGCGCTCATGATGCCCGCGCCGATCAGCGCTACGTCGGTCATCTCGGTCTGAACCGATGGGGACACGCCCCTCAGATTAGCCGCCGCACCGTTTAGGCTGACGCAATGGAGAGCTACGACCTGGCGATCATCGGAACCGGTTCGGGCAACAGCATTCTCGACGAGCGCTACGCGAACAAGCGGGTGGCGATCTGTGAACAGGGCACTTTCGGCGGCACCTGCCTCAATGTGGGCTGCATCCCGACCAAGATGTTCGTCTACGCCGCCGAGGTAGCCAAGACGGTGACCGAAGCGTCGTGCTACGGCATTGATGCCCACATCGACGGTGTGCGCTGGGACGAGATCGTCTCACGGGTGTTCGGGCGGATCGACCCGATCGCCGCGGGCGGTGAGCAGTATCGCCGCAGCCTGCCGAACGTCGACGTCTACGGCGAGCACACCCGATTCGGCCCGGTCGGCTCCGACGGCCGCTACGTGCTGCTCACCGCGGGAGGTGAACAGTTCAGCGCCGAGCAGGTGGTGATCGCCGCCGGGTCGCGCTCGGCGATCCCGCCCGCCATCGCCGACAGCGGGGCGCGTTACTACACCAGCGACGACGTGATGCGGATCGCCGAGTTGCCCGAGCACCTGGTGATCGTGGGCGGCGGCTTCATCGCCGCCGAGTTCGCCCACGTGTTCTCTGCCTTGGGCGTCCGCGTCACCGTGGTGATCCGCGGTTCGACTTTGCTGCGGCACTGCGACGAGACCGTTGCAGAACGGTTCACCCGGATCGCCGCGGCCAAGTGGGAGCTGCGCACGCACTGCAACGTAGTCGCAGCGCGCAACGACGGGAACGGTGTCGTCGTGGAGCTCGACGACGGCGCGGTGCTGCGGGCCGACGCGATGCTGGTGGCAACCGGGCGGGTGCCCAACGGTGACCTGCTGGATGCCGAGCAGGCCGGTGTCACCATCGCCGGCGGGCGGGTAAGCGTCGACAAATACCAACGAACCTCGGCGCGCGGCGTTTTCGCGCTCGGCGACGTGTCCTCGCCCTATGAGCTCAAGCATGTCGCCAACCACGAGGCCAGGGTGGTGCAACACAACCTGCTGTGCGACTGGGACGACGTGGACTCGATGCGGATCACCGACCACCGCTACGTACCGGCCGCGGTCTTCACCGATCCGCAGATCGCTGCGGTCGGATTGACCGAAACACAGGCACTGGCAAAGGGTCTCGACATCTCGGTGAAGATTCAGGATTACGGTGACGTCGCCTACGGCTGGGCTATGGAGGACAGCACCGGATTCGCCAAGCTCATCGCCGAACGCGGCACCGGACGGCTGCTCGGCGCGCACATCATGGGCTATCAGGCGTCGTCGATCATCCAGCCGCTGATCCAGGCGATGAGTTTCGGTCTCACGGCGCCGGAGATGGCTCGCGGTCAATACTGGATCCACCCGGCGCTGCCCGAGGTCGTTGAGAACGCGCTGCTTGGGCTGGAGTGAAAGGTTCGGAGATGAAGTCCACCCTGCTGTCTCGGCAAGACCTCGATTTCCTGCTGTTCGACTGGCTGCACGTCGAGGAACTGACCGGACGGGACCGGTTCTCCGAGCACTCCCGGGAGACCTTCTCCGACACTCTGGATCTCTGCGAACAGCTGGCGACCCGCTATTTCGCCCCTCACAACAAGAAAAGCGACGCTCACGAACCCACCTTCGACGGGACGAAAGTCACCATCATCGGCGAGGTCAAGGAGGCACTGGCGGCCTGCGCCGACGCCGAGCTGATCGGCATGGCCATGGACTATGACCTCGGTGGTGCGCAATTGCCGGCAACGGTGGCACAGGCCGGCTTCGCCTGGCTATTCGCCGCCAACGTCAGCACCGCCGGCTACCCGATGCTGACCATGGCCAATGCGAACCTGCTCGCCAAGTTCGGCAGCGACGAACAGATCGCCGCCTTCGTCAAACCCATGCTCGCGGGCCGTTTCTTCGGAACGATGTGTCTGTCGGAGACCCAGGCCGGATCATCGCTGGCCGACATCACCACCCGCGCCGAACCGCGCGCCGACGGCACCTTCCGGCTGTTCGGTTCGAAGATGTGGATCTCCGGCGGCGAACACGACCTGACCGAGAACATCGTCCATCTGGTGCTGGCCAAGATCCCCGGCGGGCCGGCCGGCACCAAAGGGATCTCGCTGTTCATCGTGCCGAAGTACCTGGTGAGTCCCGACGGCACCCTGGGCGAGCGCAACGACGTCGTCCTGGCCGGGCTCAACCACAAGATGGGCTATCGCGGCATCACCAACACCGTGCTCAACTTCGGGGAGGGCGTCCACCAGCCCGGCGGCGAAGCGGGCGCCATCGGCTATCTCGTGGGCGACGAACACCGCGGCTTGAACTACATGTTCCACATGATGAACGAAGCTCGTCTGGGCGTGGGGATGGGTGCGATCGCGCTCGGCTACACCGGCTACCTGAAGTCACTGGAGTACGCTCGCGGCCGGCCGCAGGGCCGACCGGCGACGACGAAAGACCCTGCGGCGCCGCAGGTTGCGATCATCGAGCACGCGGATGTCAAGCGGATGCTGCTGGCGCAGAAGTCCTATGTCGAGGGGGCGCTCGCGTTGGCGCTGTACTGCGCGCGGCTCGTCGACGTTCAGAACACCGCTGAATCCGACGACGAACGCGAGCACGCCACCGCCCTGCTGGACATCCTCACCCCGATCGCCAAGAGCTGGCCGTCGCAGTGGTGCCTGGCCGCCAACGACCTGGCGATCCAGGTGCACGGCGGCTACGGCTACACCCGCGAGTACGACGTGGAACAGCACTACCGGGACAACCGGCTCAACCCGATCCACGAGGGCACCCACGGCATCCAGAGTCTGGACCTGCTGGGCCGCAAGGTGGTGCAGCGCAACGGGGCCAGCCTGGCCGCACTGCACGGCGCGATGAGCGAGAGCATTGCGGCCGCGCACCGGGCCGGCGGCGAACTGGCCGATATGGCCGCGCGACTCGACGCGGTGGTCCAGCGGTTGGTGGCGGTCACCGCCGGTATGTTCGCCGCCGGTGATATCGATGCCGCCCTGGCCAACAGCGCGATCTACCTGGAGGCCTTCGGCCATGTGGTGATCGCCTGGATCTGGCTGGAGCAGTTGTTGGCCGCCGAAGGGCGCACTGGGGACTTCTTCGACGGCAAACGCCAGGCGGCCCGCTACTTCTTCCGCTACGAGCTGCCCAAGACTGGTCCGCAGCTCGACCTGTTGGAGAGCCTGGACCGCACGACCTTGGAGATGCGGGCGGAGTGGTTCTGACACCGGGCCGCGGCTTTAGGGCGTGAAGACCACCCGGGTGCCCGACGGCTCCCGCTGAGTCCAAACCTTCTCGACATCCGCCAAAGGATGGTGTTGGGTTGCGAGCTGCACGTGGCCGTCAGCGAGCATGGCGAACAGTCGAGGCAAAAACTCCTGATTGGCCTGCCGCAGCACCTCCATCGGCACGCTGCCGAAGCCGATCCCGCGCAGCGTCACCGCGGCGCTGCGCAGAATTCCACCGGCGAGGGTGATGGTGGGGCCGGCCATCGTGCCGACCTGGATGAATTGCGTCGCGTGGGCGACTGCGCCCAGGCCCTGATTGCCCAGGGCAGCCAGCACCTGCTCGGCCGGCTCCCCCCACAGGTAGTCGATGACCGCGTCGAACGGCCGATTCTGGTGTGCCGCGGCAACCCGAGCGGCCAAGTCGTCGTGGCCGAGCCGGATCACCTCGTCGGCGCCGACACCGCGGAGCCAGTCGAGCCGGTCGGCGTTGCGTCCGACGGCGACCACGCGTTCGACCCCGAACTCGGCCTTGGCCAACTGGACCGCCAGTGACCCGGTGACGCCGGTCGCGCCCAGTACCAATACGTGATGCTCGGGGCGGACCTGTGCGGCGTGCTGTAGCGACACCCACGCCGACAGACCGGGATTGGGTGCGGCCGCGGCGAGTACCGGATCGATGCCGTCGGGCAGCTCGACCATCCGACCTGGGGCGATCAGGGTGCGTTCGGCCATCAAGCCGTAGGGGGCGACGGCGGTGCTGTAGACCCGGCGGCCGTCGGCGAGGCGGGCCACCCCGTCCACTCCGGCCACGGCGGGCAGTGTCAGACCCGAACTGCCATAGTGCGTCCCGGCCACCAGCCCGCGGGTGAGGTTGGTCAGTGCCGCCGCCTCCACCGTCGCGACCACCTCATCGTCACGCGCTTCGGGCTCCGGGAATTCGGCGTAGACCGGCACCCGCCCCAACACCTCGATCACTGCTGCCTTCATCGACGCCTCCTTATAGTTTCTATGGAAACCATAACTGGATGGCGGACGCCATGGCAATATGGTTTCGGTGAAAACCAAATCGGACGTGATCGCCCGGATCGGCGACCTGGTCCAGGCGGTGGGCGACAAGTTCGACGACTCCGACGGCGACGCCGAGCGCGACTTCATAGCGCAGCACTGCCCTCGCCGGCTGGAGGCAGTGGTCCGCGAACTGCCCACCCTGAGCATGCACCTGCTCGATCGCATCGGCGACGATCCGGTCAACCTCGTCACGCTGGCCGCTGACTCGGGCCAGCTCAAGGGCACCGCATCCAAGCATGTCCAGCGGCTGGTGGCGGCCGGCCTGGTCGAACGCCTGCCCGTACCGGGCAACCGCAAGGAGATCTCGCTGCGCCTCACCGCGGACGGCCGCATCGTCTCACGCGCCCACCGCCACCTGCACGAGGAGATGAACCTCGGTATGCGCGATTTTCTGTCCCGCTACACCCATGCTGAGTTGGCGACGGCGGCGAAGATCCTTGGCGATCTATTGGCGACCGAGCGGGTGGGCGTGCGGCTGGCGCCGTAGTCGATCGGGCCACTGTATTCACTTGTTTCACTGTGGTTTTGGTTGTGGATGAGTTCTGCCGCCTGTCGGACCCCGCGGCTAGAATTAGCACATGCGTTCGAATAGTCGGGAAGCGGTCGTCGAGGTCTTCGACGCGCTGTCGGCTGAGCTGGATCGAGCGCTGGAATTGGACTTCGAGGCGTTGACCGCGCGGGAATGCCTGGCCTTGTTACGCCGCTGCGAGACGCTGCGACGCCGACTCCCGGCGGTGGAGCATCCGTTGGTCAACCAGGTGGCCGCCGCCGATCCCGTCGAGGTCGGGGGCAAAGCCCGCTGGGTACTGGCCGACGAACTCCACATCACCCGCGGTGACGCCGGTCGCCGCATCACCGATGCCGCCGAGCTGGGACCCCGCCGGGCCATGACCGGCGAACCCTTGGAACCCGTGCTGCCCGACGTGGCCGCCGCCCAACGCAACGGGCAGATCGGGGCTGCGCATATTGCGGTGATCCGCTCCTTCTTCGCCTACCTGCCCGCCGATATCGACGCGGGCACACTGACCCAAGCCGAACAGCAGCTGTCGGGCCTGGCCACTCAGTGTCGTCCCGATGAACTGGCCAAGCTCGCCCAACGCCTCGCCGACTATCTGCACCCCGACGGCAACTACACTGACGAACAGCGCGCCAAACGCCGCCGGATCGTGCTCGGTCCCCAAGACCGTGACGGTATGACCCCAATCAAGGGCTACCTCGACCCGCAAGCACGCGCCACCTGGGATGCCGTACTGGCTCGCTGGGCCGCGCCGGGGATGTGCAACCCCAACGACGACACCCCGTGCACCGCCGGCACCCCGTCACAAACCCAGATCGACACCGATACCCGCAGCGCCGCGCAACGCAATCACGATGCCCTGACCGCCATGGGCCGCGCCCTACTGGCCTCGGGAAACCTCGGCCAGCACAACGGCTTACCGGCCACCATCATCGTCTCGACAACCCTGGCCGAACTGGAGAACGGCACCGGCAAAGCCCACACCGGCGGCGGCACCTGGCTACCCATCCGCGACGTGATCGCGATGGCCAGCCATGCCCACCACTACCTGCGCATCTACGACGGCGCCAAAGAGTTGGCCTTATTCCACACCAAACGCCTGGCCTCACCCGGACAACGGATCGTGCTCTACGCCAAAGAACGCGGCTGCTCCCACCCCAACTGCCCCGTATCCGGCTACCACTGCGAAGTCCATCACGACAACGACTACGCCAAAACCAAGCGCACCGACATCATCGACCTGACCCTGCGCTGCGGCCCCCACCACCAACTCATCACCTCAGGCGGTTGGAAAACCCGCAAACGCCACGACGGCACCACCCAAACCCTGCCCCCACCCCACCTAGACCGGGGACAGCCCCGCACCAACCACTACCACCACCCAGAGAGGCTGCTGGGGGACAACGAAGACGACGACGGGCCTTAGTCCGGCCCGTGCGGACGCCTACAGCGGCGTGACGTACGCCGAGCTGATCCCGCCGTCCACCAGGAACGTCGAGCCGGTGATGAACGAGGCGTCATCACTCGCTAGGAAGGCGACCGCAGCAGCGATCTCCTCCGGCTCGGCGAACCGGCCCACCGGCACGTGCACCAACCGGCGCGCGGCGCGCTCCGGGTCGGCGGCGAACAACTCTTGCAGCAGCGGGGTATTCACCGGCCCGGGGCACAGCGCGTTGACCCGGATGCCCTGCCGGGCATACTGCACCCCGAGCTCACGAGACATGGCCAGCACGCCGCCCTTGGAGGCGGTGTAAGAGATCTGGGAGGTGGCCGAACCCATCACTGCCACGAACGATGCGGTGTTGATGATCGAGCCCCGGCCTGCAGGCGCCATGTGCCGCAGCGCCGCCCGGCAGCACAGGTACACCGACTTCAGATTGACATCCTGAACCCGTTGCCAAGCAGGCAGTTCGGTGGTTTCGATCAGGTCATCGTCGGGCGGCGAGATGCCGGCGTTGTTGAAGGCGATGTCCACGGAGCCGAAGGTCTGGGCCGCCGTGTCGAACAGTGCGTCAACCTGGTCCTGATCGGAGACGTCGACCTGAACGAACAGGCCGTCGAGCTCATCGGCGACCGCAGCGCCCGCCGCCTGGTCGAGGTCACCGACCACGATCTGGGCGCCCTCGGCGCGCATCCGCCGCGCGGATGCCAAGCCGATTCCGCCACCGGCGCCGGTCACCACGGCCACCCGTCCGGCCAGGCGTTGGGTCAGGTCGGTCACTGCGTCTCCTTCACTGCGATGAATACGTTTTTGGTCTCGGTGAACGCCAGCGGGGCATCCGCGCCCAGCTCCCGGCCCAACCCCGACTGTTTGAAACCTCCGAACGGAGTGGTGAAACGCACTGAGGAGTGCGAGTTCACCGACAGGTTCCCCGCTTCCACCGCCCGCGAGACGCGCAGCGCCCGGGACAGGTCGTCGGTCCAGATCGAGCCCGACAACCCGTAGACGGTGTCGTTGGCCATGGCGATGGCGTCGGCCTCGTCGTCGAACGGCAGCACCGTCACCACCGGGCCGAAGATCTCCTCGGTGACGCATCGGTCGGTGGCCGCGGGAGTCAGGACCGTGGGCGGGAACCAGAAACCGGGGCCGGTGGGCGCCTGACCGCGGAAAGCGACCGGCGCGTCGTCGGGTACGTAGGAGGCCACCTTTTCCCAGTGCGGGCGCGACACCAGCGGGCCCATCTCGGTGTCGCGGGACGTCGGGTCGCCGACGACGACCCCGGCCACCGCGGGTTCCAACAACTCCATGAAGCGGTCGTAGACGCTGCGCTGCACCAGGATCCGGCTACGTGCGCAGCAGTCCTGTCCGGCGTTGTCGAACACGCCATAGGGCGCCGTCGCGGCTGCCTGTTCCAGGTCGCAGTCGGCGAACACGATATTGGCGCTCTTGCCGCCGAGTTCCAGAGTGACCCGTTTGACCCCGGCCGCCCCGGCCTGCAGCACCCGGGTACCGGTGGCGGTGGAACCGGTGAAGACGATCTTGGCCACGTCCGGGTGGGTGACCAGGCGCTCCCCCACCTCCGCGCCGCGTCCGGGCAGCACCTGAAAGAGGTCGCTGTCCAAGCCCGACTCGGCGGCCAGTTCGGCCAAGCGCAGCGTGGTCAGCGGCGTCCATTCGGCGGGCTTGATCAACACCGCGTTTCCGGCGGCCAGCGCCGGCGCGAAACCCCACGCGGCGATCGGCATCGGGAAGTTCCACGGGGTGATGATCCCGACGACGCCGAGCGGCTCGTGGAAGGTGACGTCGAGCCCGCCGGCGACCGGTATCTGCTTGCCGGACAGCCGTTCCGGGCTGGCGGCATAGAACTGCAGCACGTCGCGGACATGCCCGGCTTCCCATTCGGCCGCCGACACCGGATGCCCGGAGTTGGTGACCTCGAGCGCGGCCAGCTCGTCGATGTGGGTGCCGACAATCGCGGCGAAGTCCCGCAGTGCGGCGGCCCGCTCGGCCGGGGCGCGTTTTGCCCACCGTTTCTGGGCGGCCTGCGCCCGGCGCACCGCGTCGTCGACGGCGGCGGCTTCGACGTGGTCGACGGTAGCGAAGACCGCTCCGGTAGCCGGGTTGATCAGTTCGGTACTCATTCGCTCACCCGTGCCGCCGCGTACTTGCCCGCTTCGGCCACGATCGCGGCGAACAGCCGCAGATCGTCCGGGGATTCCTCGGGATGCCACTGAACCGCGAACACGAAGTCCTCCCCGGGAAGCTCGATCGCTTCGATGACCCCGTCGTCATCGCGCGCACTGACCACAAGTTTCGCACCCACCTCAGCGATCGCCTGATGGTGGTAGCACTGCACCTGGCAGCTCTCGCCGAGAAGCTCGGCCGCCCGGGTGCCGGCCACGGTGCGCACCGGCATCGGGGTGAAGACGCCGTTGCCCGCCCGGTGGCCGGTGTTACCGATGACGTCGGGCAGGTGCTGGTGCAGCGTCCCGCCGAGCGCCACGTTGAGCACTTGGGCGCCACGGCAGATCCCGAGCACCGGCATGCCGCGCCGCATCGCCTCGGCTAGCAGGGCGAATTCCCATGCGTCCCGGGTGGTGTCGGGACGATCGGTCTCGTCGTGCGGCGTCTGGCCGTACCCGGAGGGGTCGAGGTCGCGCCCGCCGGTGATCACCAGCGCGCTGACACCATCGAGCACGCGCGCCGCGATCTCGGGCGTCACCGGCTGTGGCGGCAGCAGTACCGCGATTCCGCCGGCGGCGGTGATGCCCTGGATGTATTGGGCGGGCAGTAGGCCCGCGCGCGCATCCCAGACCCCGAACTTCGCTCGGTCCAGATAGGTCGTCAGCCCGACCACTGAACCGCCGGGTTGATGCGGCGGTCCCAGCTTCGCCTCTCCTGCGTCGAGCCTCGCTGAACCGCCGGGTTCAGAAGCGTTCAAAACCCCGAACCCTCTCCCAATCGGTCACCGCGGTGTTGAATGCGTCCAACTCGACCCGGGCGCTGTGCAGGTAATGCTGCACTACCTCGTCTCCGAACGCCTTGCGCGCCACCGTCGATTCAGCGAACAGCTCCATGGCTCCGCCCAGCGTCGTGGGCAGGTGCGGCAGCCCGGCCCGGTAGGCGTCACCGTCGACCGGCTCGGGCAGCGAAAGATCGTTGTCGATGCCGTGCAGCCCCGCCGCGATCAGCGCCGCCACCGCCAGGTAAGGGTTCACATCGCCGCCGGGCACCCGGCACTCCACCCGCATCGAGTCGCCACGACCGAGAACTCGCAACGCACAGGTGCGATTGTCCAGGCCCCACGCAATCGCCGTGGGCGCGAAGCTGCCCCCGACGAATCGCTTGTAGGAGTTGATATTCGGCGCGTAGCACAGAGTCAGCTCGGGAAGCGTGGCCAGCACCCCGGCCAGGAAGGCGCGGAACAACGCCGACATACCGTGCGGGGCGGCCGGATCGGCGAACACCGCAGACCCTTCGGTACTGCGTAGCGACAGGTGCACGTGGCAGCTGTTGCCTTCCCGTTGGTCGAACTTCGCCATGAACGTCAGGCTCTTGCCGTGCTGGTCGGCGATCTCCTTGGCGCCACTCTTGTAGACGCTGTGGTTGTCGCAGGTGGTCAGCGCCTCTTCATAGCGGAAGGTGATCTCCTGCTGGCCGGTGTTGCACTCTCCTTTGACACCCTCGCAGCGCAGGCCCGCGCCGGTCATCCCCAGCCGGATGTCGCGCAGCAGCGGCTCCAGCCGAGTGCCGGCGACCAGACCGTAGTCGGCGTTGTAGTCCGTTCCCGGTGTCATTCCGCGATATCCGCCGGCCCATGCCTGCCGGTAGCTGTCCTCGAAGACCAGGAATTCCAGTTCCGTTGCGGCGTAGGCAACCAGCCCGCGCTCGGTCAGTCGGGCAATTTGGGCGGCCAGAATCTGACGGGGTGCCACCGCGACCGGGCCGCCGTCCGGCCAGTGTGCGTCGGCCAGCACGTGGGCGGTGCCGGGCAGCCACGGAATGCGCCGCAGCGTCGTGAAGTCCGGTTTAAGCACCAGGTCGCCGTAGCCGGTTCCCCAGTCGGCAATGGAGTAGCCGGAGACGGTGTTCATCTCCACGTCAACGGCCAGCAGGTAGCTGCAGGCCTCCACGCCGTGTCCGGCGACCTCGGCAAGAAAGTGCTCAGCGGCCACCCTCTTACCGACCAACCGGCCCTGCATGTCGGCGAATGCCACCACGACGGTGTCGATCTCGCCGGAGGCGACCAGTTGTTGCAGCTCGGTCTGGGAGAGCATCGCGGGCCAGGTCATTGTGCTCCTTCGCCGACGACGGTCTTCCCTGACATTTGAGTGCTGTCAGGCTACCCGCCCGCGGTCAGTCGACGGGCTCCAGCCGACGAAATTGGGCCGTGCGATAGCAGTCGGCGCATGTCGAGCGGCGGATCTTGCCACTGGTGGTGATCGGCAGCGATCCGGGAGCGACCAGCACGAGGTCGGCGACTCGGACCCCGTGGGAGCGGGAAACCGATGCTGCCACATCTTTTTTCAGGACCGCTATCCGTGCCAATTGCTCTTCGACGGTGTTGCCCCGGTTCTTGAGCTCGGCGATGACCACCAGCTGCTCACCGCCCTCACCACTGACCGGCACCGCGGCGACGCGGCCGCCGGTGAGCTCCTGAACGGTGGCCTCGATGTCGTCGGGGTAGTGATTTCGGCCGTCGACGATCAAAAGGTCTTTGATGCGCCCGACCACCAGCATCTCGCCCTCGTAGATGACGCCGAGGTCTCCGGTGCGCAACCACGGACCCACCGGTGTGCCGACTGACGGGGATTCGAGGTGCCCGCCGAATGTGCGCTCGGTGGCCTCCGCGTTGTGCCAGTAGCCGCTGGCGACGTTGGGCCCGTGCACCCAGATCTCACCGACGCCTCCGTCTGGGCTCTCGGTGTGGGTCTCGGGGTCGACAATCCGCACCGTGCACGCCCGCGGGGCGCCGATGCTGACCAGCTCCGCCCCGCCCGGACCCACCTGTGCGGTGCCGCCGACCAGGTTCTCGTAGTCGAGCCGAATCGTCACCGGACGGTTCGCGCGGGGCGCCGAGGCGACGTAGACCATTGCCTCTGCCAGCCCGTAGGACGGTGACAACGCGTTGGCGGGCAGGCCGAAGCGGGCGAATCGGTCGTTGAAACGGCGGATCGTCGCTGCGTGGATGCGCTCGCTGCCGCTCAAGATGGTGTGCACTCTGCTCAAGTCGAGGCCGGCCATATCCTCATCGGTGGTCCGGCGCGCGGCCAGCTCGAACGCGAAGTTAGGCCCGGCGGTGACCGCGCAGGAGTTGATGGCCAGCTGCTGGATCCATCGGGACGGCTTCTGCAGGAACGCGATCGGGCTCATCACCACCGAGTGGCGGCCCAGCAAGACGGCCCCCATCACGCCCAGCAGCAGGCCCATGTCGTGGTAGAAGGGCAGCCAGGACACCAGCGTGGCGTCCGGCGGCGGCGCTCCCCCGTCCTCGCCGAAGTAGTCCGCCATCACCTGCTCCATGTTGGCGAAAACGTTGCGATGCGAGACCACGACGCCCCTCGGCGAGCCGGTCGAACCGGACGTGTATTGCAGCAACGCCGTTTTCGTCGGTAGCACCCCGGTTCCTTGCCAGGACACGGAGGCGTCGAGATCGATCAGATCCACCTCGATGATCTCGGGTGCACTACCCCCGACCGCGCCGACGCACCCGTGGATGTCACCGGCGACTGCCGATGTGGTGAGCACCGCGGCCGGTGCGCAGTCCTTGAGCGCCGCGGTGACTCGATCGTCGTGGCTGCCGAAGGCCGGTACCGGCAACGGCACCACGATGCAACCGGCTTCCATCGCACCGAAGAATCCGGCGATGTACTCCAGGCCTTGCGGCGCGAGCAACGCAATGCGGTCGCCTGGCGTGGCGACTGCCGCCACCTCCGCTGCGACCGCCTCGGTCCGCCCCAGAATTTGCGCCCACGTCAGGGTCTCGGCGTACCCCGTCGGCTCCACCTCGTAGTCGATGTAGGTGAACGCCGGCCGATCAGGCCACTGCTCTGCTCGTTCACGCAGCAACGCCGGTATTGATTGCCCCCATGACCGCATGCTGTATCCCCCCAGATACGTATTTCATTATCTTCAGCCGACGCGCCCCCGATCGCCGGCTACGCCGGAACCTACTCTCCCCCGCTACGTATTACCAGGTACTGGCGCGCAACACGATCTCCATGGCGAACTGTGCGGTGAACTCACTCGCACTGCGCCGCCCGGGCAGCATCACCAATCGGTGTTCGCCGTAGACGAACCGTTGGCTGGCGTTGGCAACCGACGCCGTGGCTCGGGAACTGACCAGCACGGTGGTGTTGATCTCCACCGGAGGGCAGCGCTCGTCGCGAATCGCGCCGCTCAGATCCGGCGCGCGGGGATGTCCCCGGTCGAGCGCCACCAGCCCGGTGAAGCGGTCCGGGCGCGTCGCGGCAAGTTCCCAGGCGTTGTCGGCACCGGTCCGATCGCCCACCAGCACGCCGCACTGCACGCCCAGCGAATCGAGGATGCCGATCACTGACTTGGGTGTCAGACGCGGGTCTGCGCCGATCACGATGGTGCGCAGCGAGGCGGTGTGCAGTCGCTGGCATACCGCGTCGTACGCGGTGAGGGGATGCTGGGCCGCGGCGAGCACGACCACGACCGGCCCGTTCTGGGGGCCTGCCACATCGACCGGAATCGGGAACCCGTCGATGGTCATCATCGTGCCCGGCATCTGCGCCACGCTACAGTCCCTGCGGCGGCAGGGGGCGATTTTGACGGCCCCCTTAGCGGCTCAACAGCAACAGCCGAAAGTCACGGCAGCGTCAGTATCTCGGCGCCGTCGTCCGTTACGACCAGGGTGTGTTCGAACTGGGCGCTCCACTGCCCGTCGCTGGTGACCACCGTCCAGTCGTCGTCCCAGATGTCGTAGTCCAGGCTGCCGAGGTTGATCATCGGCTCGATGGTGAAGGTCATCCCCGGCTCGATGATGGTGTCGACCTCGGGCTGGTCGTAGTGCAGGATCACCAGACCGTTGTGGAAGGTCGGGCCGATCCCGTGACCGGTGAAGTCACGGACCACGTTGTAGCCGAACCGGTTCGCGTAGGACTCGATCACCCGGCCGATCACCGACAGCGCGCGGCCGGGTTTGACCGCTTTGATGGCGCGCATAGTGGCCTCGTGGGTGCGCTCGACCAGCAGCCGATGTTCCTGCGAGACGTCCCCGGCCAGGAAGGTGGCGTTGGTGTCGCCGTGCACGCCGTCGATGTACGCGGTGACGTCGATGTTGACGATGTCGCCGTCAGCGATCACCGTCGAGTCCGGGATGCCGTGACAGATGACTTCGTTGAGCGACGTGCAGCACGACTTCGGAAAGCCCTTGTAACCCAACGTCGAGGGATAGGCGCCGCGGTCGACCATGAAGTCGTGGGCGATGCGATCCAGCTCATCGGTAGTCACGCCGGGCGCGACGGCCTTACCCGCCTCGGCAAGTGCACCCGCCGCAATCCGGCTCGCCACCCGCATCTTCTCGATCACCTCGGGCGTTTGCACCCACGGCTCGGAGCCCTCGGCAGCCGTAGCGCGGCCGACGTATTCCGGACGCGGGATCAAGCGGGGCACCGGCAGCGTCGGAGACAGCACGCCGGGAGAAAGCGGGGCACGAACGGGCATTACGCCAGCTTAACGGAGCTGGTCAGCGCCGCCAGCGGAGCTTGCGCCGAGGACCCCTGATGTCCACCGAGCCGCACACCACGCGGCCGGTCAGCACCAGGTGCGGAGCTCCTTCGGCGGGCGGGTCGGTGCGGCGATCGCGGGCGCTGCCGCCGTAGACCTCGACATCGTCGATCGAGGCGCTGGCACCGTCGGGCAGACGGATGTCGACCGAGCCGAATCGCATGTCGAGCTCGATCACGACGACCGGCCCAGCAAACCGGGCCTTGGTGAGGTCGAGGTCAACCGAGCCCAGGCGTCGCACCAGCGCCAGCCGGGTCGGCACGATCCACTCCCCGTGGCGTTTGAGCGACCCGGCCCAGCCACGCAGCTCGACCCGGTCGGCCGCCGAGGTGACGATGGCGCGCGGGCCGGGCAGGTCACCGATCAGGGTGTCGAGCTCCGAGCGCATCCGTGCCTGCGACACCTGCGCCGCACGCTCCTCGAACTCCCCGATGTCGATCAATCCGAGGGAGACGGCGTTGTGCAGGCGGCGCAACGTGCCGTTGCGGTCCGCATCCGAGATACGCAAGGCCACGTCGGCTATGTCGTCGCTGAGACCCGTCATGGGTTCTCAATTTACGCCGCTACAGCAGGAAGTTGTCTGGCAGCGAGTCGAACATCACCTTGGTCATCCGGACCGCGTACTGCGAGCTGCCACCGCCGACGATCAGGGACGCGAAGGCCATGTCACCTCGATATCCGGCGAACCAGGAGTGCGAGCCACCGGCGAATTCTGCTTCCCCGGTCTTGCCGTAGACCGGGCCGCAGCCGGCGATGTCGCGTGCGGTGCCGTCGGTCACCACCAGCCGCATCATCTCGCGCAGGCCGTCGAGCATCTCCGCGCTCACCGGGGCCGCCACCGGACCGTTGACCGCCGTCGGCCGGCCTTCGATCAATCGGGGTACCGGTGTGCGTCCCGCGGCGACCGTCGCCGCAGCCAACGCGACGCCGAAGGGACTGGCCAGCACCTTGCCCTGACCGAAGCCGTCCTCGGTGCGTTCGGCCAGGTCGACCGTCGGCGGAACCGAGCCGGTGACCGTAGTGATCCCGTCCACTAGGTAGTCCACCCCGATCCCGTAGCGACTGGCCGCCTGCGACAGCGCCCGCGGCGGCATCCGGCTGGCCAGCTCGGCGAAGGTGGTGTTGCACGAATTGGCGAAGGCCCGCGACATCGATACCAGCCCGAGGTCGAATCCGCCGTAGTTGGGAATGGTGCGCTGGCCGATGTCGAGTTCACCGGGACAACCCACCATGGAGTTCGGCGTCGCCATGTCCCGTTCGATCGCCGCGCCCGCGGTGACCATCTTGAACGTCGATCCGGGGGGATACAGGCCGCTGGTCGCGACCAAGCCGTCGGCATCGGCAGCTGCGCTCTGCGCGACGGCGAGCAGTTCACCGGTCGAGGGCTTGATCACCACCATCATCGCCTTGTCGCCGCGGGTGTTGACCGCGTTCTGGGCGGCCCGCTGGACCGCTCTGTCCAAGCTGATGGTCAGCGAGGGGGCCGGCGCTGGATCGACCTCGTGCAGGACCGCGACGTCGACGCCGTTCTGATTCTCGCTGACGACACGCCAGCCCGCGGCACCTTCGAGTTGGGTCGCGACCGCCTTTTTGACTTCGCTGATGAGCATCGGCGCGAAGTGGTCGTCGGTGGGCAACAGCTCGGGGCGCGGGGTGACCACGACTCCCGGGAGGGCACCGATAGCGGGTTCGACACGGTCGTGGTCGACCTTGCGCAAGGTGATCAGGTCGAGTGGAGACCTCGAGGAACTGGCCTGCTCGGCCAGCCGCTGCGGGTCGCCCAATGCGTCGTCGAAGGGCCGCAAGGTGTCGACCACCGCCCGCGCGGTGCGCATCAGGTTTCGTCCGGCCCGGGTGGCGTCCAACATGTAGTGGTAGACGTAACCCGGTACCAGCACGTCGGTGCCGCCCACCTCGTTCACGGCGGCGCGGCGCGGCGGGTCGGCCCGCAGCGCGAAGGTCTGGTGCTCGCCCAGTTTGGGGTGCAGGCCGGTGGCCGTCCAGCGGACGGTCCAGTGTCCTTCGTTTCGGACCATCTTGAGCTGGCCGTCGTAGGCCCAGGTCCGGTTCTTCGGCAGCTTCCAGGTGTAGCGGTAGGCCACGGTGCCGGTGTCGTCGTTATAGCGGGCACTGAGCAGTTGGGCATCCAGGTGTTCGGCCTGCAAGCCCGCCCAGGCGGCGTTGAGTGCGCTGCGCGCCGCAGACGGGTCGTCGCTGAGTTCGGCGGCCGTCGCGGTGTCGCCGGTGGCCAGGGCCGCGAAGAACCGCTCGGCGACGGGCCCTGGACCGTCGGGGCGGGGCGTGCAGGCCGCCATCCCGGCTGCGGTCAGCAACACGGCGACCAGGCCCGTGACGCGTGTGACGAATGAGCTTGCAGTTGTCATTGGGGCTGATGTTACGAAATAGAAACGGTCGCCAGGCGGAGGCGCACCGAGACAGCGTTTAGCGTGTCCGTAACTCGAACTTTTCCGCGCCAACCGCAGGTTCGGCGAAGAGCACGAAGAGATCCCGAGATCAGTCGAGCAACACGGTCGCGAAGGTGCCGACCTGGGTGAAACCCACCCGCTCATAGGTGGACCGCGCCACCTCGTTGAAATCGTTGACGTAGAGGCTGGCGATGCGCCCGGTGCCGACGATGACCGCGGCCAGCATCGCGGTGCCGCCGGCGCCCAGCCCGCGGCCGCGTCGGTCCGGGTGCACCCAGACACCTTGGATCTGCCCCACCGCCGGCGACTGGGAACCCACCTCGGCCTTGAACACGACCTCGCCCCGCTCGAAGCGTGCCCAGGCCCGGCCCGACGTGATCAGGTTCGCCACCCGACGGCGATAGGCGCGGCCGCCGTCACCGGCCCGCGGATCCACACCGACCTCACCGATGAACATGTCGACGGCGGCCACCAGGTACGCGTCGAGTTCGTCGGGACGCACCTGGCGCACTTCGGCGTCCATCGGGCAGGCGGGCATGGTGTGCAGCGCCATCAGTGGCTGACTCTCCCGCACATCACGAGCCGGGCCCCAGGAATCGACGAGACGCTGCCACATCGGCAACACCAATTCGGCCCGGCCCACCAACGACGAACAGCGCCGGATCGCACCAACCGCCTTGTCGGCGAACGCGGTGAGATCGGCCGGGGCACCGCGCAGCGGGATCAGGTTCGCGCCTGCGTAACACAGGGATTCATCCACGCCGCCGCCGCGCGTCCACAATTCCCCACCGATCGACCTGGGGTCGACACCGTGATCGGCGACCCGCGCGGCGACCATGCAGGAACCGATCGGATCCTCTTCGAGCACCCGCCAGACCGCGGCGGCGTCACGCGCTACGGACACCCGTCGCTGGTCGAGACGGAACTCGGGCGGAGCCGACATAGTGACTCTTTCTGGCGAACTCAACTGCCGCGCGCCTATGGCGATCCGGCTGGGATCAGCTTACGGCGACGGTGGGCGAACCGCCGGGAGATCCATCCTCCATCTCGGCGGCCAGACGCATGGCCTCCTCGATCAGAGTCTCCACGATCTGCGCCTCGGGAACGGTCTTGATCACCTCGCCCTTGACGAAGATCTGGCCCTTGCCGTTGCCGGACGCCACACCCAGATCCGCCTCGCGAGCCTCACCGGGGCCGTTGACTACACAGCCCATCACCGCGACCCGCAGTGGGACGTCGAGCCCCTCCAGCCCGGCGGTGACCTCGTTGGCCAACCGGTAGACATCCACCTGAGCCCGCCCACACGACGGGCACGACACGATCTCCAGACCGCGCGGCCGCAGGTTCAACGACTCCAGAATCTGGTTGCCGACCTTGACTTCTTCCACCGGCGGCGCTGACAGCGACACCCGAATGGTGTCACCGATGCCGCGCGACAACAGCGCGCCGAACGCCACGGCGGATTTGATGGTGCCCTGGAAAGCCGGGCCGGCCTCGGTGACGCCCAGGTGCAGCGGGTAGTCGCAGCGCTCGGCCAGCAGCTCGTAGGCGGCCACCATCACGACCGGGTCGTTGTGCTTGACGCTGATTTTGATGTCGCCGAAGCCATGTTCCTCGAACAGCGACGCTTCCCACAACGCGGACTCCACCAAGGCTTCGGGGGTGGCTTTACCGTACTTGGCCAGGAACCGCTGATCCAACGAACCGGCATTGACGCCGATCCGGATCGGGATGCCGGCGGCGCCGGCCGCCTTGGCCACCTCCCCGACCCGGCCGTCGAACTCCTTGATGTTGCCCGGGTTCACCCGGACCGCGGCACAGCCGGCATCGATCGCGGCGAAGATGTACTTGGGCTGGAAGTGGATGTCGGCGATCACCGGAATCTGACTGTGCTGGGCGATCTCGGCCAGCGCGTCGGCGTCCTCCTGCCGAGGGCAGGCCACCCGCACGATGTCGCAACCCGAGGTGGTCAACTCCGCGATCTGTTGCAAGGTCGCGTTGACGTCGTGGGTCTTGGTGGTGCACATCGACTGCACCGCGATCGGATGGTCGCTACCCACCCCGACCCCGCCGACCTTCAGTTGGCGGGTCTTGCGACGCGGCGCCAGTGTGGGCGGAGGGGCAGCCGGCATGCCTAGGCCGACGCTCATGAGGGGGCTCCTATCAAAACAGCCTGATCGGATTGACCAAGTCGGCAGTAACGGTGAGCAGCATGTAGCCGACCACCACCACCAAGACTACGTAAGTGGCCGGCATCAGCTTGAGGTAGTTCACCGGTGCGGCCGCGACCTTCCCGCGGGCCGACCTGACCATGTTGCGAAGTTTTTCGAACAGCGCGATCGCGATGTGCCCGCCGTCGAACGGCAGCAACGGCACCAAGTTCAGCACGCCCAGGATGAAGTTCAGCTGCGCCAGGAAGAACCAGAACGCCACCCACAGTCCGTGGTCGACGGTGTCGCCGCCGATGATCGAGGCGCCCACCACGCTGATCGGGGTTTCGGGGTCGCGCTGCCCGTGCGGGTTGCCGATGGCGTGCACCAGCGCACCGACTTTGGAGGGGATGTTGGCCAGCGACTTGCCCAGCAGCACCGACAGGTCGCCGCTGAAGGCGAAGGTGGCCGGCACCGCGGTGACCGGGTTGTACTGGGTCGGCCCGAATTGGGCGGCGCCCACCCCGATCGCGCCGACGGTGCTGGGGACGGCCTCGCGGTCCGCGCCGTCGGCGATCCAGCGCTGAGTGGGAGTCACGTCGACGTACTTGGTGAGGGTGGCGCCGTCGCGTTCGACGACGATCGGCGTCGTGCCGTGCTGTTTGCGCACGGCCGTGGCCATCTCCTCGAAGGTCGACACCGGGGTGTCACCGACCTTGACCACCACGTCACCGGACTCGATGCCGGCCAGCGCCGCCGGGCCGGGGCCCGCGCAGGTACCCAATTCACCCTTAACGACTTCGGGTGCCACACAGGCTGTTTCGCCGATGACAGCGGTGGTGGGGGCGTGCAGGTTGGGCAGACCCCAGATCACCGCGATCGAGTAGACCAGTACCAGGCCGATGATGAAGTTCATGGCGGGTCCGGCGGCCAGCACGGCCACCCGCTTCCACGTCTTCTGCTTGTACATGGCGCGGTCGACCTCGTCGGGCTCCAATTCCTCCACGGCGGTCATGCCGGCGATGTCGCAGAAGCCGCCGGCCGGGATCGCCTTGAGGCCGTATTCGGTCTCGCCGCGTTGCGTCGACCACAACGTGGTGCCGAAGCCGACGAAGTAGCGGCGCACTTTCATGCCGGTGGCGCGCGCCACCCACATGTGACCGCATTCATGCAGCGCCACCGAAACCAGGATGGCCAGCGCGAACAGCGCGATGCCGACCGCGAACATCATCGGGTAATTCCGACCTTTCTCGTAGCTATCGCCTCGACGGCGCGAGCCGCTCGTTCCTTGGCCCAGCGCTGCGCATCGAGTACCTCATCCACGGTAGCGGGTTGCGCAGCCCACTGGTCAGCGGCGCCCAGCACCTCGGCGATCGTGGCCACGATCGCCGGGAAACTGATCCGGCCCGAAAGGAAGGCTTCGGCGGCTTCTTCGTTCGCGGCGTTGTAGACCGCGGTCATGCAGCCACCGGTCTGACCGGCGTCGCGAGCCAGCTGCACCGCCGGGAACACGTCGTCGTCGAGCGGTTCAAACTCCCAGGTGGAGGCGGTGGAGAAGTCACAGGCCGCGGCCGCACCGGGGACCCGCGCCGGCCAGCCCAGGGCCAGCGCGATCGGTAAGCGCATGTCCGGCGGGCTAGCCTGGGCGATGGTCGATCCGTCGGTGAAGGTGACCATGGAATGCACGATCGACTGCGGGTGTACGACGACGTCGATGCGGTCGTAGGGAACGCCGAACAGCAGGTGGGTTTCGATGAGCTCGAGGCCCTTGTTCACCAGCGAGGCCGAGTTCAGGGTGTTCATCGGTCCCATCGACCAGGTCGGGTGCGCCCCGGCCTGCTCGGGTGTGACGTGCTGAAGATCCGCTGCGCTCCAGCCGCGGAACGGCCCGCCCGATGCGGTGAGCACCAACTTGGCGACCTCGTCAGGGGTGCCGCCCCGAAGGCACTGCGCCAGCGCGGAGTGCTCGGAGTCCACCGGCACGATCTGCCCCGGCTCGGCAGCCGCCAGGACCAGCGGACCGCCGGCGATCAGGGATTCCTTGTTGGCCAGGGCCAGCCGTGAACCGGTCTCCAGTGCAGCCAGCGTCGGCCGCAGTCCGAGCGCGCCGACCAGGGCGTTGAGGACCACGTCGGCCTCGGTGTCGTACACCAAGCGGGTGACGGCGTCGGCCCCGCAGTAGGGGGCGTCGAGCGCCTCGCCGACCTGCGCGTCGGCGACGGCGATGTTGGCGACCCCGGTCTCGGCCCGCTGCTCAGCCAGCAGTTGCGGGTTACCGCCTCCGGCGGCCAGCCCGACGATCTCGAAACGGTCCGGGTTCGCCGCGACGACCTGCAACGCCTGGGTTCCGATCGAGCCGGTGGAGCCCAACAGCAGAACTTTGATCCGGCGGCCCGTGCTCACGCACCTATTGTGCTCCCGCGTAGTTGCCGAAGCTCCACAGGTTGCCTTCCGGGTCGCGGACGGCGAACTCGCGGGCGCCGTAGTCGGTGTCGGTCAGCGGCCGGATCACCTCGGCCTGGTGCTCCAGGACCCGCCGGTAGAGGCCGTCGGGGTCAGTGGTGACGACGAAACCACCGGCGGTTCCGGGTTCGCGGCACCAGTCATTACCGGGTTTGTAGCTGCCGAGCATGATGCCGCCGACACCTTCTGGCCAGCGCAGTTCGGCATGGGCGATGGTCTCGCCGTCATCGCCGTGGCGGGCCGCCACGACGAAGCCGAAGGTATCGACGTAGTAGTCGATGAGTTTGCGCGCGTCATGCGCTTGCAGGGTCAACCAGACGGACGGATTCTGATGCGTCATGACTCCACTGTGACCGCGGGGCGTGACCGCCGTCTTGAATGTTTTGGAACTCCTCGGCCAGCCATGCCGCCGGCGAGACCCCGGCGTAGCGCACGAATTCGCGAGTCAGATGGGCCTGATCGGCATACCCGGCGTCGGCGGCGATACCGGCCAGGTCGATGCGTTGGGGCCGGCGTGCCGCGGCGGCGATCCGGTTGGTGGCGTACTCGAAGCGCATCAGCATCGCGACCATTTTCGGGGTGCGACCGACCTCGCGGCGAAACAGCGTGCTCAGATGCCGCTGGCTCAGTCCGACTTGCTCGGCGATCTCCGCGACCGGCGTCCTCCCCCGGCTGCGCTGCAACAGCTGCCAGGCGTGGGACACCTCCGGCCGCACAGTGCTGTCGCGTCGCCGCTCCTCGGCTACCAGGTAGGCAGACACCAGCGCAAACGCGTCCGGCCAAGACTGTGTGGCGGCAAGCTGCTCATGTAGCCGCACCGCGCGGCGGCCCAACATCGGTGCGGCGTCGAAGTCGGTCACGCTCAGCTCGGCGGCCGGCACACCGAACAGCGCGCGCGACGCCAGCGGATGCACAGCTAACTGAATTCCGGCCTGGCCGCTGGTCTGCTGCACCCCCGCGGCCCGTGAATGCAGACCACTCAGCAGCAGCGGGGCAGGTCGCGCGGCAGGGAGGGCCTCGAGGGATTCGGCCGCGCGAACGCCCTCGTCGAGGCTGACGATGAACGTCAGGGTCGACGACGGCATCCCGCGGTGCACACCGTGGGGCACTTCGCGCACGCGGTAGCCCACCATCAACGCCACGCCCGGCGCGATGTGGGCCGGGGCAACAGCGAAATCCGAGATACGCGGCGCTTGGCTGGCATCGGAGGCCATGGCGCCCACGGTAATACCGCACCGCGAGCCAACAATACCCTTGACGGTCGCGCCGGCCCGATGCAGAATCCTACACAGTGTAGGAAACGAACGAGCCAGAAGATGGCGAAAGGCGGCGAAATGACCTCTCTGCGCAAATGGCTGGCCCTGCCCGACGCCGAGCCCGCCGAGGATTACGGGTTCTTCGGCCCCGACTCGGCCACCTGGAAGGTCTGGAGCTACCCGACCTCACTGTCGATCGGCTTCCAGCGCGCGGTGGTGATCGAAGAACTCGACCCCGCACTGGTCGCCTCCGTCGACCACACCCAGGCGATCTATGACCGTCCGCGGACGCGCTACGACCGCACCCTGCGCTACTTCGCGATGGTGGCCTTCGGCGAGAGCCGCACCACCGCCGAAGCGGCCGACATGCTGGTCCGGATCCACTCCAAGGCCATCGGCGTGGATCCGGTCACCGGCGCGCACTACGACGCCAACGACCCGGCGTCGCAGATGTGGATCCATCTCACGGCCTGGCACTCGATCCTGTACGCCTACGAGAAATACGGCCCCGGACCGCTGTCGGCGGACGACGAGGCGTCGTACTGGGCCGACTGCGCCAAGGCGGCCGAGCTGCAGACGCTCGACCCGACCGACGTACCGCGCACCCGGGAGGGCATCGCGGCCTACTTCGAGCAGATGCGCCCCCAGCTGATCAACTCCGATATCGCCCGGCGCGCGATGGCACACCTCCTGCACGCCGAGGTGATCCTCCCTGAATCGCTGCCGAAGCTGCTGTGGCCGGGCGCATTGGTCGTCACCGCATTCCTACGCCGCGGCACCCTGGCGACCATGCCCCGCTGGATGCGCAAGCTCGGCGGCGTGGGCACCTCTCAGGTGCTCGACGCACTGATTGTGCCGCCGCTGAGTGCCGCGTTCACGCTGCTGAGCCTGAGCCCCCGCGTGCAGCTGATGCTGCTACGACTGATCTCACCGATGACGCTTCCGATCGGCACCCGGGTACTACGGGCGATCCCGCCGGTAAACCCGGTCACCACGACTCCGCGGGAAGCCCAGAAACGCTTCGGCTACGCCGTCCCGGCGCAGGCCCATCTGGAATTCCGGGCCAAGCAGTCGCATCGAGTCTTCGGCGAAGGCCTGGCGCCCAGCGACGAGGGGCTCATCGAGTCCCAGCCGATCCTGGGGCGTATCGGATGAACCTTGAGAGTGTGCAGCGCTTCCTCGACCGCCAACTCAGCATCCGCCAGCTCTTCTTCCTCGGCTTCATGGGCTCGGCCCTGCTCGGCGCCTACCTGGTGATCGGACTGTTCTGGGCCGGCAGCCACTACCAGCACCTCCACGACATCCGCGGACTGGACAAGGTGTTCTCCGTTCTCGGGGAGATCGTGGCCTGGCCGGTGCTAATCATCGCCGACATCCAATTACGCTGAACCAGTGCCGGAACCAACCGCGAACCGGTCCCGCGCCGAGCATCTCGGCCCGCAGCGACGTCGGCCGCAGGTACTGGACGCCGCCCTGCAGATCGCTGCCGAGCGCGGCGTCGCCGCGGTGACCATGAAGGCGATCGCGGAGCGTATCGGAGTCACCCGCCCGGTGGTGTACGCCTGCTACGACGGCCGGGGCGAGGTTCTGGCCGCACTGCTCGACCGGGAGACCGAGCTGATGCTGACCAGTCTGCTCGGGACCCTGCCGCCGCGGCGGACCAGCAGCGTCGAGGACCGGTTCGTCGCGGGCTTCCGCGCGTTCCTGTCCGCCGTGCGGGAGCGGCCGGCGTCATGGCGGATCATCTTCACCGCCGACCAGGATCCGGTGCTGGCGGCCGCCGTCGTCTCGGGCCGGGCCCGGCTCACCGAGCGGGTCGGCACGGTGATGCGGCCGCTGCTGGCACGCCGGCCGCAGTCCGATGCCACTCTGGCAGCACTCACCGAGGTGTTCCTGGCGATCTGCGAGGCCGCGGCGCGGATGCTGCTCGACAGTGACCAGCAGTGGACACCGGAGAGCCTGGCCGCGATCGTCGGCCCGGCCGCCTACCGGACATTCGCGGTCTAGGCGATCGCAAGCGCGGCGGAGCGGGCCCTGCGTGTCGCCGTCGTGCGATGAGCTGACTCGCCGTGTGCCAGAATGATCCGAACTTGCTGCGAACTTAAGGAGTCGAAGTGGCCAGTACCGAGGTGGAGCGCCACAGCGGGGTTGACCCTGTCGAGGTGCCGTCTGCGGCGTGGGGTTGGAGCGCCATCAACTACCGCACCTGGCACATCGTCGGCTTCGGCATCGTCGGCTTCCTGCTGCTCATGCTGCGCGGCAACCACATCGGCCACGTCGAGGACTACTTCCTGCTGGGATTCGCGGCGCTGACACTGTTCGTCGTGGTGCGCGACATCGTCGGCCGCAACCGCGGCTGGCTGCGCTAACTGCGTCTGCACCATGCGCCGAAACCGACGTTTTGCAGACAAAGTGCGAGAAGGAATCTGCAAAACGTCGATCTCGGTGAAGTCAAGCTAGTCGCTTTCGGCCGCCAGCTGGCCGCACGCGGCGGCAATCTCACGCCCGCGGGTATCGCGGACCGTGCACTCCACGCCCTGTGCCCGAACTCGCCGGACGAACTCCCGCTCCACCGGCTTAGGGCTGGCGTCCCACTCACTGCCGGGCGTGGGATTGAGCGGAATCAGGTTGACGTGCACCAACGGTCCCAGCGCCTTATGCAGCTTTTTGCCCAACAGATCTGCCCGCCACGGCTGGTCGTTGACGTCGCGGATCAGCGCGTATTCCACTGAGACTCGCCGGCCGGTGACGTCGGCGTAGTAGCGGGCAGCATCGAGGGCTTCGGAGACCTTCCACCGGTTGTTGACCGGAACCAGGGTGTCGCGCAGTTCGTCATCGGGGGTGTGCAGCGACAGCGCGAGTGTCACCCCGAGGCGCTCGTCGGCGAGCTTGCGGATCGCCGGGGCCAGCCCCACCGTGGACACCGTCACCGATCGCGCCGAGATGCCGAAGCCGTTGGGCGCCGGTTCGATGATGCGCCGCACCGCCGCCACCACGCGGGCGTAGTTGGCCAGCGGCTCCCCCATGCCCATGAACACGATGTTGGAGAGCCTGCCGTGGTCTCGGTCGCGCAGTTCGACGGACGCCGCCCGCACCTGCTCGAGAATCTCGGCGGTGGACAGATTGCGGGTGAGGCCGGCCTGCCCGGTCGCACAGAACGGACATGCCATGCCGCAGCCGGCCTGCGAGGAGATGCACACGGTGTTGCGGCGCGGGTAGCGCATCAGCACCGATTCGAACTTGGTGTTGTCGTGCGCGCGCCACAGCGTCTTGCGGGTCTCACCGGCGTCGCATTCGATCTCGCTGGCCGCGGTCAGCAAGGTGGGGAACAGTGCGTCGGCTACTGACGAGCGCACCGCGGCAGGCAGGTCGGTCATCTGCTGCGGATCGGCGATCAGCCGGCCGTAGTACTGGTTCGCCAGTTGCTTGGCCCGAAATGCCGGCAGCCCCAGCTCGGCGACTGCGGCCACCACGCCTTCGGAGTCGAGGTCGGCCAGATGCCGCGGCGGCAGTGCCCGTCGCGGTGCGGTGAACACCAGCTGTTGCGTCATGATCGGTTCCAGTATGCCGGTGACTCAGGGCAGGACGGTCAGCACGATCCAGGTCACCACGGCCGACGGCAGCAGCGCGTCGAGCCGGTCCATGAGCCCGCCGTGTCCGGGCAGCAGCCTGCCCATGTCCTTGATACCGAGATCGCGTTTGACCTGGGACTCGATCAGGTCGCCGAAGACTCCGGTAAGCACGAGCAGCAGTCCCAGTGGCAGGCCCACCCACCACGGCCGGTCGAGGAACATCGTCACCGCGAACACGGCCGCGCCAACGCCGAGCACCAGCGATCCTCCGAGACCCTCCCAGGACTTCTTCGGGCTGATCGCCGGCGCCATCGGGTGCTTGCCGAACAGCACACCGACGGCATACCCGCCGATGTCGGAGAAGACCACCGGGAACAGCAAGCACAAGACCCGGCCCGGACCGTCGTCGCGGAAGACCAGCAGCGCCGCGAAGCTCATACACAGCGGCACCCAGACCGCGATCAGGATCGTCGCCGACATGTCCCGCAGATAGTTGACCGGGGCGTGGTCCAGCCCCTGGTTGACCAGCCGCCAGATCATGACGATCACCACGGTCGCACCGAAGGCGCCCAGCACTCCTCGGGCCCCAAACGGCAGGGACAGCCACAGCATCGCCTGGCCGCCGAGCGCCAGCGGGATGAACGGCACGTCGTAGCCGACTTCACGCAGCCGCCGGGTGATCTCATGGGTGGCAACCGGCGCGGCCACCGCCAGAATCAGCACCCAGAAGCGCGGGGCGAACAGCAGCGTGTAGACCAGCGTCCCGCCCAGCACCGCGCCCACGGCGATAGCCGCGGGAAGGTTGCGTCCCGCTCGCGATTGTTTCGGTTGTGAATCCGCGGCGTCTACGCCGGTGTCTTGGTCTGCCACGGTTGTGCCTGCTGAACGGCCGCTAGACCTCCAGCAGCTCGCCTTCTTTGTGCTTAACCAGCTCGTCGATCTGGGTCACGTACTGCTGGGTGGAGCGGTCCAGGTCTTTCTCCGCTCGACCGACCTCGTCCTCGCCGGCGTCGCCGTCCTTGCGGATGCGGTGCAGTTCTTCCATCGCCTTGCGGCGGATGTTGCGCACCGAGACCTTGGCGTCCTCCCCCTTGGCCTTGGCCTGCTTGACCAGCTCTTTGCGTCGCTCCTCGGTGAGCTGCGGCACCGACACCCGAATCAGCGAACCGTCGTTGCTGGGGTTCAGGCCGAGGTCGGAGTTGCGGATCGCGGTCTCGATGGCACCCAGCGACGACGCCTCGTAGGGCTTGATCACGACCAGTCGCGCCTCGGGAACGTTGATGCTGCACAGCTGGGTGATCGGGGTGATCGACCCGTAGTAGTCGATGACGATCCGCGAGAACATGCCCGGGTTGGCCCGGCCGGTGCGGATGGTCGACAGGTCGTCGCGGGCCACCGACACGGCCTTCTCCATTTTCTCTTCGGCATCGAAGAGAGCCTCGTCGATCATGTGCCCCGCTCCTCGTTCATCGCTTCGCTCTAGCGCCGTCGGTGGTCATCTGCCCCCGCGCTCTTCAGCTGGTGACCAGTGTTCCGATCTTCTCACCCGCGACCGCTCGCGCGATATTTCCATCGGTCAACAGGTTGAACACCAGGATCGGCATGCCATTGTCCATGCACAGGCTGAACGCGGTGGCATCGGCCACCTTCAGCCCGCGGTCGATGACCTCGCGATGAGTGACCGAAGTCAGCAGTTCGGCGTCCGGGTCGACCCGCGGATCCGCGGTGAAGATGCCGTCGACCGCCTTGGCCATCAGCACCACCTGGGCGCCGATCTCCAGCGCGCGCTGCGCCGCCGTGGTGTCGGTGGAGAAATACGGCAGCCCCATACCGGCGCCGAAGATCACCACCCGGCCCTTCTCCAGGTGCCGCTGTGCCCGCAGCGGGATGTAGGGCTCGGCCACCTGACCCATGGTGATCGCGGTCTGCACCCGGGTGTCGATGCCTTCTTTTTCCAGGAAGTCCTGCAGCGCAAGGCTGTTCATCACGGTGCCGAGCATGCCCATGTAGTCCGAGCGCATCCGTTCCATGCCGCGCTGCTGCAGCTGGGCGCCGCGGAAGAAGTTGCCGCCGCCGATCACCACCGCTACCTGCACGCCGTCGCGGACCACTTCGGCGATCTGGCGGGCCACTTGCGCGACCACATCGGGATCAAGCCCGACCTGCCCGCCGCCGAACATCTCCCCACCAAGTTTGAGCAAAACCCGGGAGTAAGGGGGGCGGCCGGCCGGCCGGTCTCCGTCGGTACTCGTCGGCTCCGTCATCAGGCTCCTCCGGGCTGCGCGCATATGACAGCGCCATCGCGGGAATGGTCCGCGACGGCATTGTCATCCTGCCCTACCGGAACGGTCAAACAGAGCCCGGGGTGGCGACGCCGCCCCTCAACTGTCACAACATATGAAAATATTTTCAATTGATGCTTTCGCTGCTATGGTCTGCGCTGTGCCGAACTCGCTCCATCAGGTGAAAGCCGAGTTCTTCAAGACCCTCGGGCACCCCGCCCGGATCCGGATCCTGGAACTGCTCGCCGAACGCGACCACACCGTCGGCGAGCTGCTCCCCGAGATCGGGCTCGAAGCATCCAATCTGTCCCAACAACTGGGTGTCCTGCGTCGCGCAGGCGTAGTGACAGCGGCCAAGGACGGCAATGCGGTGGTCTACTCGATCGCCTCGCCGGTGATCACCGAACTGCTCGCCGTGGCGCGCAAGGCGCTGACCGGATTGCTCAACGAACAAGTGGCCATCCTCGATGACCTGCGGGCCGGACAATGAGCTGGCTCACCAGAATCCGTGCCCTGGGCCGTGTCACCGAACCGGCCGGCGCCCGCCCACCGGCCGCCACCGAACCGCCGACAGGCGTGCCGGGCTCGTTGCAGATCCGCCACGTCGACGCCGGATCGTGCAACGGCTGCGAGATCGAGATCGGCGGGGCTTTCAGCCCGGTGTACGACGCCGAGCGGTTCGGCGCCCGGCTCGTCGCCTCACCGCGTCACGCCGACGCCCTGCTGGTCACCGGGGTGGTCACCCGCAACATGGCCGAGCCGCTACGCAACACCCTGGAGGCCACCCCGCAACCCCGCAAAGTCATCGCGTGCGGGGACTGTGCCCTCAACCGCGGGGTGTTCGCGCAGTCCTACGCAACGGTGGGGGCCGTCGGCGAGGTGGTTCCGGTCGATGTCGAGATCCCCGGCTGTCCGCCGACGCCCGAGCAGATCCTTGCCGCGCTGCGGTCGGTGACCGGCCGGTGAGCACGCTGACGGTTACGACACCCGATACATCGCACCACCAAGCCCTTCCAGCGGCCCTCAGCGGGGCCGCCACGGCCGGCATCGGTGCCGCTGGAGTCGGCATCGGCCTGGCCGGCGTGTTCGGCACCCTGCCCGCGATTCGCATCGACTGGCTGGTTCCGCTGCTGGGTGTACAGCTGCGCATCGATGCGCTCGGCGGGTTCTTCATGGCGCTGACCGGCGCGGTCGCCGTGGCCGCCGGTCTGTATTGGATCGGCTATGCACGCCACGAGCGCTACGGTGCGGTCCCGCTGCTGACGCTGCCGCTGTTCGTCGCCACACTGCTGACGGTTCCGGCGGCAGGCTCGGTAACGACGTTCCTGCTTGCCTGGGAACTGATGGCGCTGGCGTCGCTGGTGTTGGTGCTCACCGATCAACAGCGCAGCGAGGTGCGTTCGGCCGCGCTGATCTACGCGGTGATGACCCAGTTGGGCTTCGTCTCGCTGCTGTTGGGCATGGTGGTGCTGGCAGCTCACGTCGGCGACGACTTCGCCGGCATGGGCGCGCTGCCCGATCGCGTGCGCAACACCGTGTTCGTGTTGACCCTGATCGGCTTCGGCTCCAAGGCCGGACTCATGCCCCTGCACGCGTGGCTGCCTAGGGCGCATCCGGAAGCACCCAGCCCAGTCTCGGCGTTGCTCAGTGCCGCCATGGTCAACCTCGGCATCTACGGGATCATCCGCGTCGACGTGCAGCTGCTCGGGCCCGGACCGCGCTGGTGGGGTCTGACGCTCCTGATCGCAGGCGGTGCGTCGGCGCTCTACGGAGTGTTGCAGGCGTCGGTGGCAACCGACCTCAAACGGCTGCTTGCGTATTCGACGACGGAGAACATCGGGCTGATCACCCTGGCCCTGGGTGCGGCGACGTTGTTGTCGAGCGCGGGATCACGCAATGCCGCGGCCGTTGCCACGGTGGCGGCGCTGCTACATCTGCTCGCCCACAGTGCGTTCAAGAGCCTCGGATTCCTGGCCGCCGGGTCAGTGCTGGCCGCCACCGGCTTGCGCGACCTGGATCGACTCGGCGGGCTGGCCCGCCGAATGCCTGGCACCACAGCGTTGTTCGGGGTGGCCGCGCTCGGCGCTGCCGGCCTGCCGTTGGGAGCGGGTTTCGTCAGCGAATGGCTGCTGATCCAGTCGCTGATGCATGCCCGAGCCGACCATGACCTCACGATCACCCTGGTGACACCGCTGGCCGTGGGTGCGATCGCACTGACCGCCGGCCTGGGGGTGGCCGCCATGGTCAAGGCGTTCGGAATCGGGTTCCTGGCTCGCCCACGCTCGGATGCCGCGGCGGCAGCCCGGGAAGCGCCCACCGCAATGCTCGCCGGGATGACGCTGGCCGCACTCGCCTGTCTAGTGCTGGCCGTCGCACCGGGCACCGTCGGCCCGCTGTTGCACCGGGTGCTCGACATCCTGCCGATATCGGGGGCCGCCCCGCAGCTCGGAACCTACCTGCGCATTCCCGGGTTGGACGCGTCCATGTCCCCCGGCCTGCTGGCCGCCGTACTGGCCGCCGCGGTGGTGGTGGTGCTGATCGGTTCACGCTGGCGGGCACGTCAGCGTCCGAGCACTGCCACGGTGCCGCTGTGGGCCTGCGGCGCAGACGATCTGAGCCCGCGCATGCAATACACCGCGACGTCGTTCGCCCAACCGCTACAGCAGGTTTTCGACGATGTGCTGCACACCGACGCCGCCGTCGAAGTGACCCGCCAAGCTCCGTCGAGCTACTACGTGGACCGGATCGCCTACCGGGCGCGAGTGGCCGATGTCGTCGAGGATCGCTGGTATGCCCCGCTGCTGCGGGGCGTGGCCGCCGCCGCGCAGCTGGTGCGCCGCGCCCACACCGGCAGCGTGCACCTCTACCTGGCCTACGGTGCGGTGGGAGTGCTGATCGCCATGTTGGTGGCCCGATGACCGCACTGACATACCTGGCGGGCTTTGTGCAGGTCGCCGGCGTCATCGCAGGCGCCCCACTGGTCATCGGCCTGATGCGCCAGGTCCGAGCCCGCGCCGAGGGCCGCACCGGGGCCGGGATCTGGCAACCGTGGCGCGACATCCGCAAACTGCTGGGCAAGCAGAACCTCAAGCCGCTCGGCACCACCTGGGTGTTCGCCGCGGCGCCCGCCGCGTTGGCCGCCACCACGCTGGTCATCGTCGCCACCGCACCCCTGGTGGCGACCGGCTCGCCGCTGGACCCGATCGCCGACCTGATCACCGTGGTGGGCCTGCTGTTCCTGGGCACAGTGGCCCTGACCCTGGCCGGCATCGACACCGCGACGGCCTTCGGCGGCATGGGCGCCAGCCGCGAGATCACCATCGCGGCGCTGGTGGAACCGACCATCCTGGTGGCGGTGTTCGCGTGCTCGATCCCGGCGAACTCGGCCAACCTGGGCGCCATCGTCGGCAATGCCAGCGCGCATCCCGGCCAAGTGATCTCGCTGGCGAGCGCGCTGGCGTTCGTCGCGCTGGTCATCGTGATCGTCGCCGAGACCGGCCGGCTGCCGGTGGACAACCCGTCCACCCACCTGGAGCTGACCATGGTGCACGAGGCCATGGTGCTCGAATATGCCGGCCCCAAGCTGGCCATGGTCGAATGGGCCAGCGGTATGCGGCTGACGGTGTTGCTGGCGCTGCTGGCAAACCTGTTCTTTCCGTGGGGCATCGCGGGCGCGGACCCCGGTGCGCTCGACCTGGTCGTCGGGGCCGGCGCGATTGCGCTCAAAGTGGCCGTGTTGGCCGCAGTCATGGCCGCCGTGGAGGTCTTCCTCGCCAAGCTGCGCCTTTTTCGGGTGCCTGAACTACTCGCTGGGTCCTTCCTGCTGGCGTTGCTGGCCGTGACGGCGGCGAACTTCTTCTCGGGGGCAGGCGGATGACCTACGTCAACATGCTGGATCTGGCTGCCGGCGGCGTGCTGCTGGCCGCGGTGCTGTCCGTCTGGCACCGTGACCTGTCGGTGGTGGTGCGCCGGTTGCTCGTCGCCCAAGGCGTAGCGCTGGCCGCCATCCCGATGATTCGCGGTGTGCACGAGCATGATCGAGCCCTGCTCCTGGTAGGCCTCGGCGTGCTGGCAGTACGTGCGGTACTGCTGCCGTGGCTGCTACACCGAGCGTTAGGCGCCGAACGTCAAGAACGCCGTGAGTCCGCTCCCCTGGTCAGCACGACCGTTTCACTGCTGATGGTCACCGCACTGGTGATCGCGGCGTTCACCATCACCCAACCGGTGGTCGCGCTGGCGCCCAGTACCTCGACCAACGCCGCCCCGGCGGCCATCGCGACGGTGCTGATCGCACTGTTCATCATGGCGACCCGCCGCCACGCCATCTCTCAGACGGTCGGGCTGCTGATGCTGGACAACGGAATCGCTGCGACCGCGTTCCTGCTGACCGCCGGCGTCCCGCTGATCGTCGAGCTCGGCGCCTCGCTGGATGTGCTGTTCGTGCTGATCGTGCTCGGCGTGCTGACCGGACAGCTGCGCAACGCCTTTGGCGGGGTGGACTTGGATCTGTTGCGGGAGCTACGCGACTGATGACACTTCTGATTGCGCTTCCGCTGCTGGCACCGGTACTGGCCGCACTGTGCTCGGTGGCGCTCGGCTGGCGCCCGTTCAGCGCCGCCGTCACGGTGATATCGGCGCTGACCATCCTCGGATGCGGTGTCGCCCTTGCCGTACGGGTCGGCGACGGGGCCTATCTGGTGCTGAATGGCCTGCTGCGGGCCGACGCCCTGTCGGTGACGATGCTGATCGTCATCGGTGTCGTCGGCAGCCTGGCCACCTGGGCGAGCATCGGCTACGTCGACGCCGAATTGGCTGGTGGGCACACCGATGATCGTGGCGCGCGGTTGTACGGCATCCTGACTCCGGCGTTCTTGGCCGCGATGGCTCTTGCGGTGTCGGCCAACAACATCGGCGTGGTGTGGATCGCGGTGGAGGCCACCACGATCGTCACCGCGTTTCTGGTCGGTCACCGCCGCAGCCGGGCCGCACTGGAGGCCACCTGGAAATACGTCATGGTGTGTTCGGTGGGCATCACGATCGCATTCCTGGGCACCGTGTTGCTGCATTTCGCCGCGCTGCATGCCGGGGCGGCCGGCGAGGACGCGCTGGACCTCGACGTGCTCGCGGCCCACGCCAGCGGGCTCGACCCGGCGGTGACCCGATTGGCGGGCGCACTGCTGTTGATCGGCTACGGAGCCAAGATGGGCCTGGCGCCATTTCACACCTGGCTCGCCGATGCGCACAGCCAGGCCCCGGCTCCTGTTTCGGCGTTGATGAGCGGGGTGCTGCTCTCCGTCGCGTTCTCGGTGCTGATCCGGCTCAAGCCGATCATCGATGCCGCGGTGGGCCCGGCGTTCCTGCGCACCGCACTGCTGGCCGCCGGTTTGGTGACGTTGCTGATCGCTGCGCTGCTGCTCACGATCACGACCGATCTCAAACGGATGCTGGCCTATTCGTCGATGGAGACGATGGGCTTGATCGCCGTCGCCGCGGCGGCAGGCACCCAGCTGGCGATCACCGCGCTGCTGCTGCACGTGCTGGCTCACGGTGTCGGCAAGACGGTGCTGTTCCTGGCCGGCGGGCAGCTGCAAGCCGCCCACGGCACCACCGCGATCGGCGAGATCACCGCGGTGTTCGGCAGGTCACGGTTGGTGGGCGGCACATTCGCTGCCGGGATGCTGGTGCTGCTCGGTTTGCCGCCGTTCGCGATGTTCGCCAGCGAGGTGGCCATCGCGATCTCGCTGGCCGACGCCCGCCTGGCGTGGGCCCTCGGTCTGGCACTGGTGGCGCTGGTGGTGGCGTTCGCCGCGCTGCTGCGCAACTCCGGCCGGCTGCTGCTGGGCACTCCGGACGCCGGCAGCCCGGCGATCCGGGTACCGGTGACGGTTGCGGGCGCATTGGTGGCCGGGGTGCTGCTCTCACTCGCCCTAGGAGTGACCGCCGGCCCGCTGACCGACTTGTTCACAACCGCCGCAAGCCAACTCGGAGTCCGCTGATGAAGCCGATCACCAGCACGCAGCCGGTCACCGGCGATGAGTTGATCGACACGGCCACGGCACTGCTGACCGACGGGTTCCGGCTGGCCCTGATGGCCGCCCACGATGACGGCGACACCCTGCGGGTGGTGTACCTGTTCCTCGCCGGCAGCCCGGACCGCCGCAGGGAGCTGATCCTGACCGTTCCGGCGGATACCCCGGCGATCCCGTCGCTGGCCCGGCTGTCCTTTCAGGCCGGCCGATTCGAGCGCGAGATGCTCGATCTGTACGGGATCACCCCGATCGGTCATCCGCAGCCGCGCCGCCTGGTACGGCACGCGCATTGGCCCGAGGGTTGGCATCCGATGCGCAACGATGCCGGGCCGCCCGGCGACTTCGTTGCGTCGGACCACTTTCCCTTCCTGAACGTGGACGGCGCCGGGGTCTACGAGATCCCCGTCGGCCCGGTACACGCCGGTCTGATCGAGCCGGGTCACTTCCGGTTCTCGGTGGTCGGCGAATCGGTGTTGCGACTCAAGGCGCGACTGTGGTTCGTCCACCGCGGGATCGAGCGACTCTTTCAAGGCCGGCCCGCCCTCACGGCGGTGGACCTGGCCGAACGGATCAGTGGTGACACGTCTGCCGGTCACGCGCTCGCGCACAGCCTGGCCGTCGAGGACGCTCTCGGTGTCGAGCTGCCCGATCCGGTGCACCGGCTGCGCGCATTGCTCGTCGAGCTCGAGCGCCTCTACAACCACGCCGCCGATCTGGGCGCCCTGGCCAACGATGTGGGCTTCGGCCTGGCCAATGCACACGCCCAGCGGGTCCGCGAACTTGTGCTGCGCATCAACGCGCAAGTGACCGGACACCGGCTTTTGCGCGGCGCGATCAGCCCCGGAGGTGTCGTGCTGCAAGCACTTCCGGAACCGGACCGGCTACAAGAGCTGGCGGATGATATCGCCGAGATCGCCGAGCTGACGTTGGGCAACTCGGTGATCTACGACCGGTTCGCCGGTACCTCGATATTGCACCGCGACGACGCCGTCGCAATGGGTGCCCTGGGCTACGTGGCTCGGGCCAGCGGGATTGTCACCGACGCCCGCCTCGACCATCCGACCACCGAACTCCCGGTGACCGCGGTGACGGCGAGCGCCGGGGATGTACTGGCCCGCTACACTGTCCGCCGCGATGAGTTCGCTGCCTCAGTGGCCCTGTGCCGCAACCTGATCGACAATCACGAAGGCCCGCTCGAGATCCGAGCGTCCGTTCCGGCGGCGACGGGTCCGCGTAGCGGGATCGGCATCGTCGAGGGCTGGCGCGGCAGCATCGTGCACCGGGTGGAGATCGGAGCCGACGGCGTCATCGGCCGCGCGAAGGTGGTGGACCCGTCCTGGTTCAACTGGCCGGCGCTGCCGGTGTCGATGACCGACACCATTGTCCCGGACTTTCCGTTGACGAACAAAAGCTTCAATCTGTCCTACGCGGGAAACGATCTATAGCGGCTCAGCGCAGAGACCCTGTATGTCAGGATATTTGATATGGATGACGTGGACGTTGCTCCGCTGGGCTACCTGCTCTACCGGGTCAGCTCGGCGCTGCGCCCCCAGGTGACCGCGGTACTCGGGCCGCTGGGGCTGGCGTTGCCTGAATTCGTCTGCATGCGGGCGTTGTCGTTGCGTCCCGGGCTGTCCAGCGCCGAACTGGCCCGCCACACCGGCGTCACCCCACAGGCCATGAACACCGTGCTGCACCGGTTGGAGAACCGCGGCGCGGTCAGCCGCCCGGAGTCGGTGCCGTCCGGGCGTGCATTGCCGGCGAACTTGACCGAGGCCGGTCGGGATCTGCTGAAGCAGGCCGAAGATGCCGTACGCGTCGCCGACGGTCGCGTGCTGGCTGCGCTGAGCCCAGCCGAGCAGCACCGGTTGCGCCAGATGTTGGAGCGAATCGGCGCGGAGTGACTACTGGGCGCTCAGGCCCGGGCAGCGATCGTGGGCCAGGGCTTCGCCGCCTCTAGCTCATAGGCCAACTCCAGCAGCCGGGCGTCGCGCCCAATGGGGGCACTGAACATCATGCCCACCGGCAATCCGGCCGCGGATTCGGCCAGCGGCAGCGAGATCGCCGGTTCGCCGGTGGCGTTCTGCAGCGGGGTGAATGACACCCAGTCCATCAGCCGCTCGATGACCTGTTCATAGTCGGCCGTCGGGTCCAGGTGGCCGATCTGCGGTGTCTCGTGTGCCAGCGTCGGGGTGAGCGCCACGTCGTAGTCGCGGTACATCCGCGCGGTGTGCCGGCGCAGCGTCGCCAGCCGGGTAATCGCCACCGGCAGTCGGTACAGATGGCGGACGGCATAACGATCCAACCCCAGCGTCAGGTTGTCCAGCCTGCTGCGGTCGAAACTGGGGCCGAACATCCGGCGCCCACCGCGCACCAGCGCGGTAGCCAAAAACGCCCAGTAGAGCAGGAAGTCGTCGGGGAAGTGCGTGGGCACCGGCGGACGGTCCAGGTAGTCAACGTGGTGGCCGAGCTCCTCGAGCAGCGCCGCCGTCTTCAAGGTCAGTTCACGCATCTCCGGGGAGGTCGGGCGGGACACCGATTCCGTGATCACCGCGATCTTGAGGCGCTGGGCGCCCGGTCCCCGGATGTGGCCGACCGGCGGAAGCTTGGTGTTGCGCGAGATCCGTTCCGCGTCAGCGTAGAAGGCGGCGGTGTCACGCACTGAGCGGGTCACTACCCCGTTGAAGACGATCCGCACCGGCATGGCACGCACGTCCTTGTCCAACGGCAGCCGGCCCCGCGACGGCTTGAGCCCGACCAATCCGTTGCAGGCCGCGGGAATACGGATGGAGCCGCCACCGTCGTTGGCGTGCGCGATCGGCACCACCCCGGCGGCAACGAACGCCGCCGATCCCGACGACGACGCCCCGGCGCTGTAGTCGGTGTTCCACGGGTTGCGTACCGCACCGATGCGCGGATGCTCGGCGGAGGCGCTGAACCCGAACTCGCTGAGCTGGGTCTTGCCCAGGGGAATGAGCCCGGTGTTCAGGTAGAGCTTGGCGAAGTCGCCGTCGACCGCGGCTGGGTGGGGCTGCCAGGCGTCGGTGCCCTGCATGGTCGGCATCCCGGCGACGTCGACGTTGTCCTTGATAAACGTCGGGACGCCCTGAAAGAATCCCGAGGGCCCGGCAGGCGCACCCTGCCGGGCGGTGTCGCGTGCGCGGTCAAACGCTCGGTAAGCCAGGCCATTCAACTGCGGATTGACCGCCTCGGCTCGCGCGATCGCGGCGTCGACGAGCTCGGCGGCGGACACCTCACCGGAACGGAGTCGCTCAACCAATCCGACCGTGTCGGAGTCACCGAGCGCGTCGTCGCCGAAGGCGTGCACATGTTGCATGCCGGTGACCCTATCCGACGGGCCAGGCGGGTCCGTCACGCCCAAACGAAAATCACCGCCAGTCCCGGTTGACGGGCGCTGGCGGTGATTTTCGTATGAAGCGGGCTAAACCTGTCCGACCTCGAACCGCACGAAGCGGGTCACGGTCACGCCGGCCTCGTCCAGCAGTGCCTTGACGGTCTTCTTCGAGTCCGACACCGACGACTGGTCGAGCAGGACGACATCCTTGAAGAAGCCGGTGACCCGGCCCTCGACGATCTTGGGCAGGGCAGCCTCGGGCTTGCCCTCCTCCTTGGCCGTCTCTTCGGCGATGCGGCGCTCGTTAGCCACCAAGTCGGCGGGAACGTCGTCGCGGGTCAGGTACTTGGCCTTGAGCGCGGCGATCTGCAGCGCGACGGCGTGCGCCGCCTCGGCACCGTCACCGCTGTACTCCACCAGCACACCCACGGCCGGCGGCAGGTCGGAGGCCCGCTTGTGCAGGTAAGTCTCCACGGTGCCGTCGAAGTAGGCGACCCGGCGCAGTTCGAGCTTCTCGCCGATCTTGGCCGACAGCGCCTCGATGGCCTCACCGACGGTGCGGTCGCCCATCTTGGCGCTCTTGAGCTCCTCGACGTCGGAGGTCTTGGCCGCCGCAGCGGCGGTGACGACCTCGTCGGCCAGAGCCTTGAACTCGTCGTTCTTGGCGACGAAGTCGGTCTCGGAGTTGATCTCGATCAGGGCGCCGCCCTTGGCCGCGACCAGACCTTCGGCGGTAGCACGCTCGGCACGCTTGCCGACGTCCTTGGCGCCCTTGATGCGCAGCACCTCGACGGCCTTGTCGAAGTCGCCGTCACTCTCGGCCAGCGCATTCTTGCAGTCCATCATGCCTGAGCCGGTGAGCTCCCGAAGCCGCTTGACGTCGGCAGCGGTGTAGTTCCCCACTGTTGTGTGCCTTTCCTACGATGCGTCGGTGGTGGTTTCGGCGCCGGCAGCTGCGGCGTCGGCGTCGGGTGCCGCGGTGGTGGCGCCCGCCAGCAACTCCTGCTCCCACTCGGCCAGCGGCTCAACCGCTTCGGCCGCAGCCTTGCCCTCGCCGTTGCCCTGACCTGCCCGAGCCTGCAGCCCCTCAGCCACCGCGGAGGCGATGACCTTGGTCAGCAGAGCGGCCGAGCGGATGGCGTCGTCGTTACCCGGGATCGGGTAGTCCACCAGGTCGGGGTCGCAGTTGGTGTCCAGGATCGCGATGACCGGGATGCCCAGCTTGCGGGCCTCGCCGACGGCGATGTGCTCCTTGTTGGTGTCGACGACCCAGACGGCCGACGGCACTTTGGCCATGTCGCGGATACCGCCGAGGCTGCGCTCCAGCTTGTTCTTCTCGCGGGTCAGCATCAAGATTTCCTTCTTGGTGCGCCCCTCGAAGCCACCGGTCTGCTCCATGGCCTCGAGTTCCTTGAGGCGCTGCAGACGCTTGTGCACGGTGGAGAAGTTGGTGAGCATGCCGCCCAGCCAGCGCTGGTTGACGTACGGCATCCCGACCCGGGTGGCCTCGGCCGCGACCGACTCCTGCGCCTGCTTCTTGGTGCCGACGAACATGATGGACCCGCCGTGTGCGACGGTCTCCTTCACGAACTCGTACGCCTTGTCGATGAACGTCAGCGTCTGCTGCAAGTCGATGATGTAGATGCCATTGCGGTCGGTGAAGATGAACCGCTTCATCTTGGGATTCCAACGACGGGTCTGATGCCCGAAGTGGGCGCCGCTGTCCAGCAGCTGTTTCATGGTTACGACAGCCATGAGTCCATGGTTCCTTTTTTGTCGGTTGTCGCCCGGCGTCGGGTGAGGCCGGGCCCTGGTGCCTGCTGAAATGCCGGACCCCTGTTGGGGACCACCCGACATCTGCGTTGTGGCGCAGACACGCGAAGTCAGCCCGCATAAGCGAACTGCGCAAATGAGTTTACACGCTCCGAACGGGTGGTTTAGCGAGCCTCGACGAAGGAGAGGCGAAGCTGGAACCGCCCCATGAACCGGGTGCTTTGTCCACAGCGGTGACTGGCCCGATGCGGGGCCGCCGAGGTGAACTGGACGGATGCGATGCGTGGCGTTGTTGCTGGTCGGAAGCCTTCTGCTGGCCGCGCCGGCGCATGGCGACACGGTTCGGCTGGATTGGCCGTTGCGGCCACGCCCGGCGGTGGTGCGGCCATTCGACGCCCCACGCCCGGATTGGCAGCGCGGCCACCGGGGCGTGGACCTGGCCGGGGAACGGGGACAGCCGGTGTATGCCGCCGGTGCAGGCACGGTGGTGTTCGCCGGACGTTCGGGGGGACAGCCGGTGGTGTCACTGGCACACCCCGGCGGGCTGCGCACCAGCTACCAGCCGGTGTCGGCGGCAGTCCGCATCGGTCAGCTGGTGGCCGCGGGATCGGTGATCGGCGCCTTGGAGCCCGGCCATCCGGGCTGCGCGGCTTGCCTGCACTGGGGCGCGATGTGGGGCCCGGCGTCGCGCGCCGACTACCTCGATCCGTTGGGGTTGCTTGCCTCGACGCCGATCCGGCTCAAGCCGGTGACCGGCGGGGCCGCGGCTACCGCGAAGGCAGTCGACGCAGGAAGTCCAGCATGGCGGCGATGACGATGTCAGGCTGATCCCGCTGGACCCAATGTCCAGCACCGGCAACGACTTTCAGCTCCGCGTGCGGGATCAGTGCGGCGGCCGCTCGCGCGCGAGCGATAGGCACGCCGGCATCCCGGTCACCGTGGATAATCAGCGCCGGAGACGGGAACGACGCCAGCTGCGCGGTGTAGTCGGTCTTCAGCCGGTTCCACAGCATCTCGTCGTGCTGCCATTGTTCGAAGGCGGCGAACCCGGGGTGCCGTGCGGCGGAGATGATCTCCGCGATCAGCTCCGGGTTGCGTTGAGCTGGATCACGGATCAGCGATTTGAGGCTCCACGTCAGTGCGGTGCGGTTCGTGGCCATCCAGCGGGTGGCGAGATCCAGCACACCGGTGCGCTGCATCGCCCACGCCAGTAGGTGTCGGCCGCCGGCCAGCCGTGACATCAGCCCGTAACTGTCCAACAGCAGTGCCCCGGTAACCCGTTCGGGCCGGTCCAGCACGTGCCCGATGGTCAGTGCCCCGCCCAGCGACAACCCACCGATGGCGTAGTGATCCAGTCCGAGCGCGTCGATGAACTCCCCCACATAGGCGACCAGCCGCTGCTGGGTCACCCGCCAGGTGGGCAGCGGGCTCTCACCGCATCCGGGATGATCAGGGGCGATGACGCGGAAACCTTCCGCGGCCAGGCGTGGTCCGACCTCTCCCCAGGACAATGCGGCGCTGTCCGTGCCGCCGCCGTGCAGCAGCACCACGGTCCCGGCCGCTGAGAAAGCCGGACTGTCGGGACCAAAGTCGAGGTAGGAGACCGTTCCCGACGGCAGTTCGAGAGTTGACCGCACGGTCACGCCCGCGGGTGGGCTTGATCGTGCACGGCACGCAACCGGGCGACGGTGACATGGGTGTAGAGCTGCGTGGTAGCCAGGCTGGAATGACCGAGCAACTCCTGCACGATCCGCAGGTCTGCCCCACCCTCCAACAGATGCGTGGCCGCGGTGTGGCGCAGCCCGTGCGGCCCCATATCCGGTGCGCCCCCGACCGCGGCGACGGTCTGGTGCACCACGGTGCGGGCCTGACGCGGGTCCAGGCGCCCGCCGCGGGCGCCGAGCAGCAGCGCCGGACCGGACTCCAGCGTCGCCAGCGACGGGCGCCCCCGGGTGAGCCACGCCTGCAGCGCGTCGGCTGCGGGCTCCCCGAACGGCACCGTGCGTTGCTTGTTGCCCTTGCCCACCACCCGCAGCACCCGTCGTGAACTGTCGACGTCGTCGATGTCGAGGCCGCACAATTCGCTGACGCGCACCGCGGTGGCGTAGAGCAACTCGGCGATCAGTCTGTCCCGCAGCGCCAGCGGATCGTTCTGCTGCGCACCGGATTTGGCAGCGATCATCGCGTCATGCGCCTGATCGCGGCGCAGCACCGCCGGCAGCGTCCGGCGCGACTTCGGCAGTTGCAGGCGCGCACCGGGATCCGTCGCCAGCAGCCCACGCCGCGCCGCCCACGCGGTAAAGGTCTTGACCGTCGATGTGCGGCGCGCCAGGGTGCTGCGCGCGGCGCCGGCGCCGGCCTGCGCGGCCAGCCAGCTGCGCAGCAACGGAAGACTCAGGCCTTCGATGCCGGTGTGTCCCTGATCGGCGAGGAACCCGAACAGCGATCGCAGATCACCGAGGTAGGCGCGCCGGGTGTGGTCGGAACGGCCCCGCTCCAGAGCGAGGTACTCGTCGAACTCGTTGAGAATCGCGTCCACATCGACCACGGTCTCAGACGGCGGCCGGGGGCGCTCAGGTGACGCGCCGCAGCGTTTCCGGGGTGAGATCAAGCCGTGACGGATAGCCGTCGACGGCCATGATGAGGTCGGCTTCGGCCAGCAGCGAGCGCAGCACGTGCACGATCCCAGCGGTTCCGCCCAAAGCCAGACCGTAGGCATACGGCCGCCCGATACCCACCGCCGTGGCGCCCAACGCAAGGGCCTTGATGATGTCGGCCCCGGTGCGGATGCCCGAGTCGAAGAGCACCGGCATCCCGTCGGCGGCCGCCACCACGTCAGGCAGGCAGTCCAGGGCCGGCAGTCCGCCGTTGGCCTGGCGGCCGCCGTGCGTGGAGCAGTAGATGCCGTCGATGCCGCCGTCCCGGGCACGCCGCACGTCGTCGGGGTGACAGATGCCCTTCACGATCAACGGCAGGTCGGTCAATGACCGCAGCCACGGCAGGTCATCCCAGGTCAGCGGGTTACCGAAGGTCTGGATCCAGGACAGGATGGCGGCCTGCGGATTCTCCTCGGGCGGCTGGGCCAGGCCCGCCCGAAACACCGGGTCGGAGAAGTAGTTGGACAAGCAGTGCCCGCGCAGCTGCGGGAAATTCGACGTGGACAGGTCCCGGGGGCGCCAGCCCGGAACCCAGGTGTCGAGGGTGACGACGATCGCCTTGTAACCGGCCGCCTCCGCGCGATGCACCAGGCTGGCGGCCAGCTCCCGGTCTTTGGGCGTATACAGCTGGAAAAACCCTGGCGTGTCACCGAATTCGGCAGCGACGTCCTCGAGCGGGTCGGCGGTGAGAGTGGACACCATCATCGGAACGCCGGTGGCCGCCGCAGCCCGGGCGCTGGCCAAGTCGCCGTGTCCGTCCTGGGCGCAGATCCCGATAACGCCGATCGGCGCCATGAACACCGGCGAGGGCAGCCGCAGTCCGAACATCTCGATCGACAAGTCGCGCTCGGCGGCGCCGACGAACATCCTCGGGATGAGCCCCCACCCGTCGAAGGCGGTGACGTTGGCCCGCTGGGTGCGCTCGTCGCCGGCACCGCCGGCCACATACGACCACACCGAGGGGGAAAGCGCCGCGGCGGCTTTGGCCTCCAACTCGGTGAAGGTCATCGGAAGCGCGGGTACCACGCCGGCCAGGCCCTGCAGGTAGATCTCGAACTGGTAATCCCCGAAAGCCATCGCGTTAGCCTGTCTGTTCTTCGGCTGATTCTTTAGCGGCGAGCTCTTTCTTCCACTGCCGGAAAGTCTCTTCGGTGCGCCCGCGCCGCCAGTACCCCGAGATCGACGCCCACTTGGCGTCGACGCCGCGCTCCTTGCGGACATAGGGCCGCAGATTGTGCATGACGGCCTGGGCCTCGCCGTGGATGAAGACCTGAACCTGGCCCGGCGGCCACGCGGCGGTGGTGACCGCCTCGATCAGCGGCGCGTTGTCCCCGGCCCGCTCCTGCCCTACCAGGTCCGCCCGTCCTCCGCGGTGTAGCCAGTTCAGCTCGATCCCGTCCGGCGCACCCAGCGCGATCTCGTCCTCGGGCCCGGCGACTTCGAGGAAAGCCATGCCCACTGCGTCTGCTGGCAGGGCCTCCAGCGCGGCCGCGATCGCCGGCAGTGCGCTCTCGTCACCGGCTAGCAGGTGCCAGTCGGCGTCGGGGTCCGGCGCGTAGGCGCCGGCGGGGCCCATCAAGTAGACCGAATCGCCAGGCTGTGCATTGGCCGCCCACGGGCCGACAACGCCGTGGTCACCGTGCACGGAGACATCGATGGCGATCTCCCGGGCGACCGGATCGGCGCGCCGCACCGTCAGGGTGCGGACCACTGGTCGCTGCTCGTCGGGCAGGTCTATGAAGCTGTCCAGGGTCAACGGCTGCGGGAGCGCCGCGACATCGACGTCATAGCGCACAAAGATCACCTTGACGTACGAATCGGTGAAATCGCTGGGCTTGAACGTGTCGAAACCTTTGCCGCCCAACACCACTCGAATCATGTGTGCCGAAGCCTGCTCGGTACGGACAACTTCGAAGGTGTGAACCGGTCGTCCCGCCACGCTGTCTCCCCTCTTCGCCCTGCCCAGCCGACTATACGAGCTAGCGATTCGGGCGAGCTATCCCCCAGCATCCGTCGCGCCGCGCCGCCAGGCCGGCGACCTCCAGCATCGCCAGTGGCCCGAACACCTGCGCCGGCGCCAGCCCGGAGGCCACCGCGATCTGATCGACGGTGACCACGCCGCGCCCGGGCAGCGCTTCGTAGACCTGGCGTTCGGCGGCGCTGAGCCCGTCCAGCGGTGTGGCCGGCCGCGGCGGATCGTCTGCCAGTTCCCCCACTCGACCCGCCAGCTCGATCACTTCGTCGACTCGGGTCACCAACTCGGCGCCACCGCGCAGCAGCACGTGACAGCCGGCCGAGGACGCGCTCGTGACCGGACCGGGGACCGCCGCCACCGGCCGGCCCAGCAGCCGTGCCCACGCGGCGGTGTTGGCCGCTCCGCTGCGCAGTCCCGCCTCCACCACCACCGTCACCCCTGCCAGCGCCGCCACCAGCCGGTTGCGGGTCAGGAACCGATAGCGAGCCGGACGTACCCCGGGCGGATACTCGGTAACCAGCAGGCCGCTGGCGCCGATGCGATGCAGCAGCGCGGAATGGCCTGCCGGGTAGGCGTTGTCGATGCCCCCGGCCAGTACCGCCACGGTAGTGCCGTCCGCGGCCAGTGCCGCACGGTGCGCCGCGCCGTCGATTCCGTAGGCGCCGCCGGAGACCACCACGACGTCGCGTTCAGCCAATCCGGCGGCCAGATCCGCGGCCACCAGCTCGCCGTAGGCGGTTGCTGCGCGGGTGCCGACAATCGCGGTGGACCGTTCGGCGATCTCGTCGAGGCGTGCCGGCCCCACCGCCCAGAGCACGAGCGGCGGCCGGCAACCCGGTTTGTCCACGGCGTCGGCGCCCCCGAAGCCGGCGAACGCCAGCACCGGCCACTCGTCGTCGTCGGGAGTGATCAGGCGGCCTCCGCGGCGGTCGAGGATCTCCAGATCATCAGCTGCGATGTCCATCTCGCGTCGCGCTTCGGTGTGGCGGGCCAACTCCGGGCCGACTGCACCACATCGAATCCGTTGCGCTGCTTCTATCGGGCCGACGCAGTCGACCAGCACGGCCAGCTCCGGGCGCGGCGGCTCGGCAACCCGGGATAGGTAGGCCCAAGCCCGCTTCGTGATGCTGCCGGTGGCGGTCATCGGCCCGAACCCGCCTGGCGAAAGCTCAAGGCCGCGGAGACCTCGTCCAATCCCGGTGACGTCCGTCCGGCCAGATCGCTGAGGGTCCACGCGACCCGCAGGGTGCGATTGGCGCCTCGGACCGACAGCAGACCGCGATCCAGCGCAGCGCGTAGCGGAGCCATCGCCGCGGTACTGAGCCGAAACTTGCGGCGCAGCAACGCCCCGCTGACCTCGGCATTGGTGTGGAACCCGTGCGGCGCCCACCGGTGCGCTGCGGCGGCGCGCGCCTGCGCGACCCGGTTGCGCACCGCGGCAGTCGACTCCCCATCCGCCGCCGAGAACGCACCCGCGCGCACCGGATGCATCTCCACTCGCAGGTCCACCCGGTCCAGCAGCGGGCCGGAAAGCCGGCCCAGGTAGCGCCGCTTCTCCATCGACTTACACGTGCAGTCCCTGGGGTCGGCCGGCGCGCACGGGCATGGGTTGGCCGCCATGACCAGTTGGAAGCGGGCCGGGTAGCAGGCCACCCCGTCGCGCCGGGCCAGCCGGATCTCCCCGTCTTCGAGCGGCGTACGCAGCGCCTCTAGCGCGCTGACCCGGATCTCGGCACACTCGTCGAGGAACAGCACGCCTCGGTGAGCGCGGCTCACCGCACCGGGCCGGGCCATTCCGGACCCGCCGCCGACCAGCGCCGCGACACTCGAGCTGTGATGCGGGGCGATGAAGGGCGGCCGGGTGATCAGCGGTGCGCTGCCCGACAGCAGGCCCGCGACCGAGTGGATGGCGGTGACCTCCAACGATTCGCTTTCGGTGAGTGCCGGCAGCAGTCCGGGAAGGCGTTGGGCCAGCATGGTTTTACCGATTCCCGGGGGGCCGGTCAGCATCAGATGATGGGATCCGGCCGCAGCCACCTCGACGGCGAACCGGGCCTGCGCCTGACCGACCACCTCGGCCAGGTCCGCGATCGGCTCGGCCGTCGGAGCCACGGTGGTGATCCGGTCCTGCAGCCGTGCGGCCCCCTCCAGCCAGCCGTGCAACTGGCCCAGCGTCGCGACCCCGTAAACGTCGATGCCGTCCACCAGACTGGCTTCGGCGAGGTTGTCCACGGGGACCACCGCGGCAGCCCAGCCACCCTTCTTTGCGGCCAACACCGCGGGCAGTACCCCGTGGACCGGACGCACCCGCCCGTCGAGCGCGAGTTCCCCGAGCAGCACCGCCTTCTCCAACCACGACCACGGCGCTTTGCGGTCGGCGGAGAGCACCGCAGCGGCCAAAGCCAGGTCGTAGACGGAGCCCATCTTCGGCAGCGTCGCCGGCGACAGTGCCAGGGTCAGCCGGGCCGCGGGCCAACGGTGCCCGCTGTTCGTGATCGCCGCGCGCACGCGATCCCGCGACTCTTGGAGTGCGGCGTCGGGCAGCCCCACCAGATGCACCCCGGGTAGTCCCGAGGTGATATCGGATTCGATCTCCACGATCAAGCCGTCGAGGCCGCGCACAGCGACCGAGAACGCCCGGCCCAGTGCCATTTAGCCCACCCCCTGCAAGTGGGTGATCTCCGGAGTTCGGCTGCGCCCGATCCGCACCCCGATCACATCGAGACGGACCTCATCCCAGTGGCACTGCTGGCCCGCCAGCCACACCCCGGCCAGCCGCCGCAGCCTGCGCACCTTCTCCGGTCCCACCGCGTACGCCAGCCCGCCGAAGCCGTCACCGCTGCGGGTCTTCACCTCGACGAACACCACGGTGCGCGGGACAGGGGCCGCGGCGATCACATCCAGTTCGCCGTATCGACAGCGCCAGTTGCGGGCTAGGATCGCCCACCCCTGAGCGGTCAGATGGTCGACGGCCACTTGTTCTCCGAGCGCCCCCAGCTCCGTGCGAGACATGGTTGTCATACCGGTCAGGGTCGGCCGGGGGACCGACAGCGTCGAGTCAAACAAGTCCGAAACCAGCTGCCGGGCAGGCAGTTATCCCCAAGTTGAACTTCATCCACAGCTGCAGACGCGAGCGGTCCGGCTCACTCGCCGCGACTGCGGACCCGGCGCCGCTCGCCCACGTGCGCTTCGGCGTGTAACCGTTCCGCCATATGTGGGTAGTGCAATTCGAAGGCCGGGCGGTTGGAGCGGATCCGGGGCAGTTCGGTGAAGTTGTGCCGCGGCGGCGGGCAGCTGGTGGCCCATTCCAACGAGTTGCCGTGGCCCCACGGGTCGTCAACGGTGACCGGCTCGCCATAGCGGTAGCTGCGGAACACGTTCCACACGAACGGCAGCATGGAGGCGCCCAGGATGAATGCGCCGACCGTCGCGACGACATTGAGCGGTTGGAAGCCGTCGGTGGGCAGATAGTCGGCGTAGCGACGCGGCATCCCGGCTGCCCCGAGCCAATGTTGCACCAGAAAGGTGGTGTGAAACCCGATCAGCGTCAGCCAGAAGTGGAGCTTGCCCAGCCGCTCGTCGAGCAGTCGGCCGGTCATCTTCGGAAACCACAGATAGATGCCGGCGAAGGTGGCGAACACGATGGTGCCGAACAATACGTAATGGAAATGGGCCACCACGAAGTACGTGTCGTGGACGTGGAAATCCAGTGAGGGGCTGGCTAGCATCACGCCGGTCAGGCCGCCAAGCAGGAATGTCACCAGAAAGCCGATCGAGAACAGCATCGGCGTCTCGAAGGTCAGCTGCCCTCTCCACATCGTGCCGATCCAATTGACGTACTTGATGCCGGTCGGCACCGCGATCAGAAACGACGTCAACGAGAAGAAGGGCAGCAGCACTGCCCCGGTCGCGAACATGTGGTGCGCCCAGACCGAGGCGGACAGGAAGACGATGGCCCACGAGGCGTAGATCAACGTGGTGTAGCCGAACAGTGGCTTGCGACTGAAGATGGGCAGTACCTCGCCGATGATGCCCCAAAACGGCAGCGCCACGATGTAGACCTCCGGGTGACCGAAGAACCAGAACAGGTGCTGCCACAGGATCGGACCGCCGTTGGCCGGGTCATAGACGTGGGCGCCCAAGTGGCGCTCGGCGGCCAGGCCGAACAACGCGGCGGTCAGCACGGGAAAGGCCAAGAAGATCAATACGCTGGTTGCCACGATGTTCCAGGTGAAGTTCGACATTCGGAACATCGTCATGCCGGGTGCGCGCAAGCAGACCACCGTGGTGACCATATTGACTGCGGCCAAGATGGTGCCCAGCCCCGACACAATGAGCCCCACGACCCACAGGTCAGCGCCGGGGCCCGGCGAATGGACGCTGTCACTAAGTGGCGTGTAGCCGGTCCAGCCGAATTCCGCAGCTCCGCCGGGGGTGACGAATCCCGAAAGGACCAGAAGCCCACCGAACAGGAACAGCCAGTACGACAGCGCGTTGAGGCGCGGGAAGGCGACATCGGGCGCCCCGATCTGCAGTGGCAAGACCAGGTTGGCGAAACCGAAGGCGATCGGCGTGGCGTACAGCAGCAGCATGATCGTGCCGTGGATGGTGAACAGCTGGTTGTACTGCTCATTGGATAGAAACTGCAGGCCCGGTGCAGCCAGTTCGGCGCGCATCAGCAATGCCATCAGTCCTGCGGTCAGGAAGAAGCCGAAGGCCGTCACCACGTACATCTGGCCGATCACCTTGTGGTCGGTAGTAGCCAGCAACTCGACAATCGCCTCGCCGCGGGGCTTACCGCGCGGCGGGAACGGTCGGGCTGCGACGACCTCGGTGGGGGCCGCCCCCGCCTCGTCGATGACCATTGCTCTCCCGTCACCACGCACGACAGCGATCAGGTGTGTGGCCGGGATACCCGTCGGGGGCAAGCGGAAAACCCGGCATCCAAGTGACGCCGGCCTAACACGCGTCCAAGGGGCAAAGATCCCCTAGCGTTTCACCGACCGCTCAGGCGCGGTGAACTGGTTCAGCCGGCGTGCGCACCCGGTGCGCGGACGATCAACGGCACACCGGGGAAGTAGGCCGCCATCTCGGCGCGGGCCCGGCGCAACGCAGCGGTGCCGTAGCCCTTCTTGCGGTGTTCGGGATGAATCCAGATCCGCACGTTGACCTCACCGTGGTTGAGGTCGCCGAAGACCATTCCGACCTTCTGCCCGCCGTCGATGGCGACGAACAGGGCCGCGTCCTCATCCTCGACGCGTGCCAGCGCCGAGCTGATCTCGTCGCCGATATCGCCGGCAGGCCGTCCGGTGCCGTCCGCGCTTGCGCCGACGTCCGTGGTCCGATCCGCCAAGATGTCCCGGTCCTGCTCACCGGAGAACACCCGCAGCGCCAGGGTCTCGCCGGAACTGGCCGGCCGGTCACCGAAGGTGAACGTCAGCTCGTTGTTCAAATCGTTGAGTTCGTCGGCGATCTTGTCGCGCGACTCCTTGGTGAGCTGATCCAGCGACATTCCGATCACCGCTTCGCAGCCCAGCGGCGAGACGCCCAGCAGGTTCGCGATCGCCTGCACGGCCGATGCGCGGTCGTTGGAATCGACGATCACGTCGAGCACCTCGTGGCGGCGTTCCATGGCCTTCAGGAGGGCATCGGTGATTTCACGGCGGGAGACAGCACGGTCGACAGCGGTCATGCGAGTCAGCCTAGACCCAAGCCGGCGGCACCGTTGCGGTGTTTATTCCGGAAGCCGCAGCTCGGGCTTCTCCACCTCTTCGATGTTGACGTCTTTGAAGGTGACCACCCGCACCTGCTTGACGAATCGGGCCGGCCGGTACATGTCCCACACCCAGGCATCGGCCAGCCGAAGCTCGAAATACACCTCGCCGTCGGCGTTGCGGGGCACCATCTCCACGCTGTTGGCCAGGTAGAAGCGCCGTTCGGTCTCCACCACGTAACTGAACTGCCCCACGATGTCCTTGTATTCGCGGTACAGCGAGAGTTCCATCTCGGTTTCGTACTTCTCGAGATCCTCGGCACTCATCTGCTCAGCCGTCCTTCTGCTCGGTTCGTCGACCCCATTGTCCCAGTCGCCGCCGCAGCCATCGCCACGTTGCGCACGTTGATAAACGAGAAGCGATGCTGGCTGCACGGTCCCAACGCAGACAGTGCCGCGGTGTGCGCCGCGGTGGAGTAGCCCTTGTGTACCGCGAAGCCGTAGCCGGGGTGGTCGGCGTCCAGGGTCGCCATGTAGCGGTCCCGACTGACCTTGGCCAGCACGCTCGCCGCGGCAATACACGCAGCCGCCCCGTCGCCGCCGATCACCGGAAGCGAGGGCATCGGCAGCCCCGGGACCCGGAACCCGTCGGAGAGCACATAGCCCGGCCGCAGCGGCAGGCCCGCCACCGCGCGCCGCATGCCCTCGATGTTGGCCACGTGCACACCGCGCGCGTCAACGTCGGCGGGCTCGATGAAGACCACGTGGTAGGCCAGCGCGTACCGGCAGATCAGCGGGAACAGCCGCTCGCGGATCTTCTCGGTGAGCTTCTTGGAGTCGTCGAGCGCCGCCAGGGCCGCGGGTTTGCCCGGCCCGAGCACACAGGCGGCCACCACCAGCGGCCCGGCGCAAGCGCCGCGGCCGACCTCGTCGACACCGGCGACCGGGCCGAGCCCGCTGCGGTACAGCGCCGACTCCAGAGTGCGCAGCCCCGGTGAACGACGAATCACCGTGCGCGGCGGCCAGGCCGGAGGCATCGCTACGGGCCCTGCTCGGCCATCTTCTGGGGATTTACCGATTTTACCGGCCCCCAGCGCGACGGCGGCCAGGCGATGAACCTGGTCTTGCCGATCACGTTGGCCACCGGCACGGTGCCGGCGTCCAGATCTGCTCCGGTGCACAGGATCCGGCGCTGCAGGTCGGGTTGGACCTGCACCGAGTCGCAGTGCGCCCGCGAGTCCGACGAATGGGTGCGGTTGTCACCCATCACCCACAGCCGCCCCTCGGGCACGGTCACCGGACCGAACTCGTTGCCGAGGCAGGGATAGACCATCGGGTCGACCATCAGGGTGGCCGGGTTCAGGTAGGGCTCGTGGAGCAGCTTGCCGTCGACGGTCAGGCCGGTGTCGTTGCGGCACTGAACCGTCTGACCGCCCACCGCGATGACCCGCTTGACCAAGTCGTTCTCGTCGGGTGGGACGAACCCGATGAACGAGAGAGCGTTTTGCACCCAGCGCACGGGCGTGTTGGTCGACCGGATCGACTTGTAGCCGACGTTCCAAGACGGGGGGCCGCGGAAGACCACGACGTCACCGGGCTGCGGTGCGCCGAAGCGGTAGGTGACCTTGTCCACCATGATGCGGTCGCCGACGCAGCCGTGGCAGCCGTGCAACGTCGGCTCCATCGACTCCGACGGGATGAGGTACGGACGTGCCACGAACGTCAGCATCAGGTAGTACAACACCAGCGCGATCGTGATCAGCACGACCGACTCGCGCAGCGTGCCGTGCTTGCCGTCCTCGGGCACCTCAGCAGCCTCAGCCGACTCGGGGGAACTTTCGGGTGATGAGCCCGTGGTTTCGGTCACGAGATCAGGGTAATGACCGCGTCAGCGGCACCGGAGACCGATCGGAAAAAGCCCGGCGCGGGCAAGATCAGCGCTTTTCCTTGATCTTGGCCTTCTTGCCGCGCAGCTCACGCAGGTAGTACAGCTTGGCGCGCCGGACGTCACCGCGGACCACGACGTCAATGTGGTCGACGTTCGGCGAGTGCACCGGGAAGGTCCGCTCCACGCCGACGCCGTAGCTCTCCTTGCGGACGGTGAACGTCTCGCGCACGCCGCCACCCTGCCGGCGGATGACCACACCCTTGAACACCTGGATGCGCTCCTTGGAGCCCTCGATCACCTTCACGTGCACGTTGACCGTGTCGCCGGGGGCGAAGGCCGGGATGTCGTCGCGCAGCGACGCCTTGTCGACGATGTCCAGCGTGTTCATTGCGGAAACACTTCCTCGCAGGTCGCGGCTTCGGACCGGCCGACACGCGTTGTGGGCATGCAGACGGTTACCGAGCCGATGGGTTCGGGCATGTTGTCGCGCTGTGCGGTGACCGGGACGCCAGGACTCCGCTGCAGCATCAACCGCAGGCGACAACTGCTCAATTGTGCCAGACGCAGCGCAACCAGTGAAATCGCGCAAATCGCCGCTGGTCGTTCCACGCCGAGCCGGGCCGCCGTGATAATTCTGGAGGCGACCGAACTGCGCGATCCGCTTGCCCACGCGGTAACCTATCCGGCGGGCCGATGGCAGCAGTTGTGGCGAGCCCGTGAACCCCATGTCGGTGCCGTTACGCACCTGATACCTGTTGAGGAGGCCACCCGCCGTGCGGCCATCGATGCTTCTGTTGACCATCGTCATGGTGATTTCCACGGTGGTGTTCGGCTGCGACGAGAAGGTCTATGGCGCCGACGCCGTACGGCCGACGCCGTACCGCGCACCCGAGGTGACACCGGTGGCCACGGCGATCGAAGCCCCCCGGGCGCCTGCGATTCAGCCGGCCGCGGTGGTCGATGGTCTCTCCGCGCGCATGCAGGAAGCCACCGACGATGCCGCCAAGGTCGGTGCCAACATCTCGGTGGCGGTGCTGGACCGGATCTCGCACCAGCTGATCACCAACGGCAACACCCGGCCGATCGCCACTGCGTCGGTCGTCAAGCTGTTCATCGCCGACGACCTGCTGCTGCGCAAGGCCGAAGCCGGCCTGTCGGCTGATGACCGGGCTGCTCTCGATTCGATGCTGCGCGCGTCCGACGACGGGGCGGCCGAGACATTCTGGAACCAGAACGGCGGCAACGCGATCATCACCCGGGTGGCCGGCCGCTATGGTCTGGCCGGCACCGCACCGCCGTCGAACGGTGCCTGGTGGAACACCATCAGCACCGCACCGGACCTGGCGCGTTACTACGACATGCTGCTCAACGGTTCCGGCGGTCTGCCACCGGCCCAGGCCAACATCATCATGAACAACCTCGCGCAGTCCACCCCGAGCGGCCTCGACGGCTACCCGCAGCGCTTCGGGATCCCGGAAGGCCTGTACGACGAGCCGGTGGCGGTGAAGCAGGGCTGGATGTGCTGCATCGGCAACAACTGGATGCACCTGTCGACCGGCGTGGTCGGGGCGGATCGTCGCTACATCGTGGTGATCGAGTCACTGCAGCCCAGTGATGACGCCACCGCGCGCACCACCATCACCGAAGCCGTGAAGACCATCTTCCCCGGCGGCCGGATCTAGGCAGCTTCGTCGTCCTGGCGCCGAGTGTGCGGTTTCGTCGGCGAAAGTCCGCTTGGATTCAGGCGGTCGCTGCAACAAACGTGGACGGGTCTGACAGTAGTCGGTCGAGTTCTTCGGCGGGGGTGCGCCAGCCGAGGCGTTTGCGGGGTCGGGCGTTGAGCGAGGTTCGACGGAGGAGAGCCGACGCTGGAACCGCCGGACGAACCCCGCGGTTTAGCGAGGTTCGACGGAGGAGAGCCGACGCTGGAACCGCCGGACGAACCCCGCGGTTTAGCGAGGTTCGACGGAGGAGAGCCGACGCTGGAACCGCCGGACGAACCCCGCGGTTCGGTTTGGGCGGCGGCCGCTGCCAACAGGTGCCCGGTGGCCTCGACGTTGACGCGACGCGCCAGGTCGCGGTGCATGTAGATGAACGGCGGGATCACCGCCGCCAGGTGGATGATCGCGGCCGGCCGGACAGCGCCGACCAGAGCGTCGACGGCCGCCGGATCGGTCAGATCGGCGTAGCGCACTTGCACCGACGCGGGTAGTGCGGCGACCGCCTTGCGGTTGGCCGGAGTGTCCAGGTCGGTCGCGACAACGGCGCGGCCATCGGCGGCCAACTGCCGCACCACCGCCGAACCGACCAGCCCGAATCCGCCGGTGACCAGCACCGCTCCCACGACCACCTCCTCAGCTAGCGTGATCCTGCCGTGAAAGTGCGGCTGAAGCCAGGACTACTCCGGGTGCGGCTCGGCGACCACCGTCGCCAGGTGCGGATGCGCCTCGGCCTTGACCCGCTCGAAGAGCTCCTTGTAGTACGGCATGCAGTCGGCCATGGCCTGCTCGGTGGTGAACAAAGGCTGGTAGCCGAGATCGCGGCCGGCCTTGGCGATCGAGAAGTAGTTGTTCAGGTAAAGCCGTTCCACCGCGCCGGGTTCCAACATCGGCTCGGGCAGGCCGAACCGGAAGTGCAGCCACTGCCAGGCGAACATCGTGTCGCGCACCATCCGGCCGGACACTCGCAGCTTGGGCCAGTGCTCGCCGCACGCCTCCATGACCGGTCGAGCGAACTCGAACATGTTGATCGGTTCACCGTCGTTGATGAAGTAGGCCTGACCGGGTGCCGATCCGCCGGGCACCAAGTGCTGAGCGGCCAGGATGAAACCGTGAATCAGGTTGTGCACGTAGGAGTTGTCGAGCTTGGCGCGCTTGCTGCCGACCAACACTTTCACGTGACCGGCGACCACGCTTTCGAACAGCTTGCGGAACATGGTCTGGTCCCCGTCGCCCCAGATGCCCGACGGGCGGATCGCACAGGTCAGCATGCCGTCAACGCCGTTCTCGCCGAGCACGAACTTCTCGGCGACCACCTTGGTCTCGGTGTAGAGGTCGTTGAACTTGGTGGTGTAGGCCATGGTTTCGTCGCCGCCCGAGATGGCTTTGCCGCCCATCACCACACTGTTGGAGGCGGTGTAGACGAACCGCTTCACCCCGGCCTGCTGTCCGGCCTGGACCAGGTTCTTGGTGCCGTCGACGTTGACCGCGAAACTGCGACGGCGGATCTCGTCGGTGACCTTGGCGCCGCCCTGCAGATCGATGATCGCGGCGGTGTGGAACACGGTGTCGATGTCGGCGACCGCCGCGGCCACGGTCTGCGGGTCGCAGATGTCGCCTTCGAGCTTCTCCAGGTTGGGGTGGTCGGGCAGGCTCGACGGCGCGCGGTCGAAGGACCGCACCTGGTAGCCGCGTTCCAGCAGCGTCTTGACGAAGTTGGTTCCGACGAAGCCGGAGCCCCCGGTGACCAGTACCCGGCCGAGTTCAGTAGTCAGTGAAGGATCACCCATCGGGCGAGCATAACTGAACGTGTTTCAGTTCCCGTGGTCTTGTAAAGAGGGAAGTCACGCGCGGGCGTCGTCGCCGGGCTCGGAGTCCAGCGCTTCCTGCACCCGACGGCGGGCACCGGCCAGGTGCTCTTCGCACCGCTTGGCCAGCTGCTCGCCCCGTTCCCACAGGCTCAACGACGCGTCGAGATCCATCCCGCCCTGCTCCAGCCGCTGCACCACGTCGATCAGCTCGTCGCGGCATTGCTCATAGCCAAGCTCACTAACGGGTGTCACCGGATCGGCTTGCTCAGCTGCCATCGCTGGGTCCTCCAAGAAGTCGCCCCTCACTCGTTGCCGCGACGGCCCCGTCGGCCACCCGGATTCGCAGTCGGGTGCCGGCCGGCGCATCGTTGACCGACCGCAGTACATGCGGTCCCGCCGCGCCGACAGTCTGGACGACCGCGTAGCCGCGCGCCAACGTCGCGGCCGGGCCCAGGGTAGCCAGCCGGGCCGCCAGGTGCCCCACCCGTTCGTTCTGTACGGCGATCAGCCGGGTGACGTCCCGGCGCACCGCGGCCAGGGCACGCCGTATCTCCTCGCCGCGCTCGGTCAGCGCGCGCAGCGGGTCGGCCAGCACCGGTCGGCTGCGCAGTTGCGTCAGCACGCGGTCCTCGCGCACCACCCAGTTACGTACCGCCTGCGCGCTACGTCTTCGCAGATCGTCGACCAGCGCCTGTTCGGCGGCGGCGTCCGGGACGATCCGCTTCGCCGCATCGGTGGGGGTGGCCGCGCGCAGGTCAGCGACCAAATCGCACAGCGGGCTGTCGGGTTCGTGGCCGATCGCGCTGACCACCGGGGTGCGGCACGCCGCGATGGCCCGGCACAGGGTTTCGTCGGAGAACGGCAGCAGGTCCTCGACGCTGCCGCCCCCGCGGGCCAGCACGATCACTGCCACGGCCGGGTCTGCGTCCAGGTCGCGCAGCGCCTCGACGATCTGGGCGACGGCGGTCGGTCCCTGCACGGCGGTGTTGCGCACCGCGAAGCGCACCGCCGGCCACCGGGTGCCGGCCACCGTCATGACATCGCGCTCGGCAGCGCTGGCGCGCCCGGTGATCAGGCCGATCGTGCCGGGCAGGAACGGCAGCGGCCTTTTGAGTCGCGGATCGAACAATCCCTCAGCGTCCAGCAGCCGGCGCAGTCGCTCGATGCGGGCTAGCAGCTCGCCGACGCCCACGGCGCGGATCTCGGTCAGGCGCAGCGAGAAGGTGCCCCGGGCGGTGTAGAAATTGGGTTTGCCGCAGACCACCACCTGGGTGCCTTCGGTCAGCTTGACCGGCGCTGAAGCCACCATTTCGGGGCTGCACGTCACCGTTAGGGACATGTCGGCGGCCGGATCGCGCAGCACCATGAAGACCGTCCGCACGCCGGGGCGCAGGTTGATCTGGGTGAGCTGCCCTTCCACCCACACCGAACCCAGCCGGTCGATCCAGCCCTTGACCCGGATGGCAACCGCGCGGACCGGGAACGGGTTTTCGGCGGATTCGCCCGGCGCGGGGGCGGTCACTTCGCGGTGGTGCGGGTGATCCTGTTGGCCAGCAGCGTCTGGAACGGTGCGCGGGCCTTGGTGGCCTCTTCGTAGGCGAGCAGGGTCTCCAGCTCGTCGAGGCTGAGCGACGCTAGCCGGGCCCGCAGCTGGGCCAGGGTCAGCGAGCCGTAATCGAGCTCGTCGACCAGGTCTGGGGTGGGCACCGGCGGGTCCGCGGCACCGTTCCGGCCGGCAGGAGCCTCGTTGGCCGAGGGTGCGCTCGGCGGGGTCGCCCCGTCTTCGCTGAACGAGTAGAGGGCGAACCGCCCGTCGTTGCGCGGGCCGGCGACGTCGTCGTCGAACGTTGCGGCACTGCCATCGAAGCTGTCGTCGACATCGTCATCGAAGGTTGCCCACTCCGGCTGCTCATCCTTTGGCGGGAACAGCGACTCGAGAGTGGTGTCGCCCTTGTTGACCAGGTCAGCGACACCCTGCTGCCAGCGCATCACCGCGTGCGCGGCCTGGCTGGCCAGCGTCATCGGGTAGGTCAGGATGGTTTGCGGCAGCTTCAGGGTCTCCTCGACCGCGACGGTGGCCGCGCCGACCAGAAGCCGGACTCCAAAGGGTGCAGTTGCCATGGCCCCAGCCTGCCTTACCTGCCGGTCATCTCCAAGTATTGACCGGCATGACGCGAGCTGGCGGTCTCATATCGGCAGACCGTACGCTGGTTGCCATGCCCCAAACCGTCGACGTGGAGATCGCCTACCGTTCAGCCGCGCGGGCGAGCGGCGCCCCCGCCGGCAAGCGGGTGCTGCTGGCGGAGCCACGCGGCTACTGCGCGGGCGTGGACCGAGCAGTCGAGACCGTCGAGCGGGCCCTGGAGAAGCATGGTGCCCCGGTGTACGTGCGCCACGAGATCGTGCACAACAAGCATGTGGTGGACACCCTGACGAATAAGGGTGCGGTCTTCGTGGACGAGACCGATCAGGTGCCCGAAGGCGCCATGGTGGTGTTCTCCGCGCACGGTGTGGCCCCGACCGTGCATGAGTCTGCCGCCGACCGCGGTCTGCGGGTGATCGACGCGACCTGTCCGCTGGTGACCAAGGTGCACAACGAAGCCAAGCGATTCGCTCGCGATGGCTACGACATCCTGCTGATCGGCCACGCCGGCCACGAAGAGGTCGTCGGGATCATCGGCGAGGCCCCCAACGACGTGCAGTTGGTTGACGGCTTAGATGCTGTAGCCGCGGTGACCGTCCGCGACGAGAACAAGATCGTGTGGCTGTCGCAGACCACGCTCAGCGTGGACGAGACGATGCAGACAGTGTTCAAGCTGCGTGAACGGTTCCCGAACCTGCAGGATCCGCCCAGCGACGACATCTGCTACGCCACTCAGAACCGCCAGACCGCGGTCAAGGCGATGGCCCCGGAGTGCGAGCTGGTGATCGTGGTGGGCTCGCGGAACTCCTCGAACTCCTGCCGGCTGGTCGAGGTGGCGCTGGGTGCCGGTGCCGGCGCGGCCCACCTGGTGGACTACGCCGACGACATCGACCCGGCGTGGCTGGCTCCCGAAGCAGGCGAGGTACAGACCATCGGCGTCACCTCGGGTGCGTCGGTGCCGGAGATCCTGGTCCGCGGAGTGCTGGAGCGGCTTGCCGAGCACGGCTATGGCACGGTGTTCCCGGTGGCCACCGCCAACGAGACCTTGGTGTTCGCCTTGCCTCGCGAGATCCGGCCGGATCGGCGCTAGCGTCGATCGCAGGCGCGCCGTCAGCCGGGCGCTTGATGGCTGCTCAGTGAAGAATGTCAGCAGTCAATCCGTTGTTTTGGGGCTCTCTAACGCGTCGAGGTTGGCCAGGGCGATCCGCGTACTTGTCTCGTGATTGGAGAGGGGCCGCATGTGGTCCCATCCCTCGATCACCAGCGTCGGACTGTCGTCCTGGCCGCTGAACTCCTCCAGGAAATATCGAAGGGTCTCACTCGTCGTGTGATCGACGAGGGGCACGCGCCGGCTCAAGTGCAGTTGCACCGTCTGTGTATCCGGCGGAAACTGCCCTAACTCCCGAATTACGTGGAACAGGTTGAAACACACCAGGGAACCATCCAGGTACAGGTGGTAGGCACCCTCATCGAAATCCCTTTGCGACACCGGATTGCGGAAGAGACTGAGCAAGCGCCGGGCAAGACTCGGATTGGCGGAATCCGAGCGGTTGCGCAGCGTGTGCCAAAGACTCTCCAACCACAGATTCAGCGCCAATTTCACGGCGACGCCGGCCAGAAGGCCGATGAGCAGGTCCGTCGTCAACGTCACGAGCAAGGTGATCGCGAAGATGATGAACTGCTCCGTCCCGACCCGTGCGACATTGAGCCAAACCGCGGGCTTGCACAGTTTGTAGCCGATGAACACCAGGACGGCGGCCAGCACCGTCAAAGGGACCATGTTGATCAGGTTGCTGAACAGCAGCACGAACATCAGCAGGAAACAGGCGTTGTAAAAGTTGGCCCACTGGGTCCGGCCGCCGCCCAGAATATTGGCGGTGCTCTTGATCATGCCGGGGATGATGGTCAATCCACCGAGCGCGCTGGAGGCGACGTTGGACGCGCCCATGGCCTGCAGGGTCCGATCCGGGTCGGAGCGGCGGCGAAAGGGATCGATTCTGTCCACGGCCGCGATCGTGGCCAGGGACTCGGCCCCGTCGATCAAGACCAGGGTGATGACCAGGTAGGCCAGCGTCAGCCATAGTTCGGGATGGGCGAACACCGTTCCGAACTGAGGCATGACAACCCCGTCCATGACCGAACTGGGGACGTTGATCAGGTAGGGCTCGTCCAGCTTCAGGATGAATACGCTGGCGAGCGTGCCGACGAAGAACACCCAGACCGGTGGCGGCATCACCCTCAGCAGTCGCCCGGGCATCGCTGTCAGCACGAAAAGCCCCGCCAGGCAACCGATCCCCAGGATGAAGACCTGAAGGTTCATCGACCCGAGGTGGCGGGGAACTTCGGCTAAGATCGCCCAGAATTCGCGGCCCTCGAACGGCACACCCATAAACAGCGGGATCTGCTTGGCGATGATCATCAGGCCGATCGCGGCCAGCATGCCCTGAATGGCCGCAGCCGGGAAGATGGCGCTCAGACGGGCCACCTTCAACCTGGCAAGGATCAACTGCACCCCGCCCGCCAGGGCGATGGCAACCAGAACCAGGGGATATCCGACCGCAAGCAACTCCGATTCCGAGGCGCCCTCGCCCAGGCGGATCTGTCCCAGCGTGATCATGCCGGCGAACAGGACCGGCGCCAATCCCGCCGCCGGGCCGCTGATGGTCACATACGAGCCGCCTAAAAACGGCAGGACAAAACCCGCAATGATCGCCGACACGATCCCGCAGATCGGCGGCGCGCCCGAGGTGATCGCGATTCCCATCGAGAACGGCAGCGAGACCATGGCCACGGTGAAACCTGACCGGAGGTCATAGCGCCAGTGCTTGAGACCGGCCAGGCCATTGCGCGGCTTTTCGGTCGGAACGGTCACGATCTGTTTCATGGATCAGCTCTCTCGGCACCGGCTTAAAACACTGGGGTAAAGCGCTGCCGAAATTCGTGCCGCATCACTCCGACTTCATGCCGGGAGGACGGAAATACGGGGGTGGGACGGACAAATCGCATGGTAGTCGTTACAGCGGAATGCGCCAATTGAGCCGCAGCCACCAAAAAATCCGCGCTGTGGTAAACGCCAAACCATCAGGCCGATACGGTTAGCTGCATCGGCCCAGTTCCACCTAAGTATCGATAACTCATCCCAGCTCGGTAGCAAATTTGGCTTGATTCAGCACCTCGGAGACCCCTGTTTCGTCGGTGGATCGAGGCTAAGTGTCGAGCGCGGTGCGAGCCGGCTTGGCTAGACGTCGAACTCCCAGGAGTCGACTTCGTCGCGCGGTGGACGCGAGCGGGCGCGGGGCGCCGCGTCGGCCTCGTCGGCTCCTGACCCGCGGTAGCGCACCTGGGAAACGGGGTGCCGAGTGCCGGTTCCATTGCCGCGCCCGTCGGCGCCCGTCGGCGCCGGTCGGCGCCGGGGCATCGACTCGGAGGCTTCGGTCGGGCGGTAGCTGCGTGGATGCGGATCCCGGTTCGCCCTCGAGAGCGGATCGCCTGAGCGCGATGCGTCCTGGGGCGGGCGCGGACGCCGCCGCGGCTCGTCTTGCCAGTCGGGTGCCGGGCGCCGGCGGGGTTGACGCTCGTCATGCGCCTCCGGAGCCGGGCGGCGCCGTTGCTGCATTGGTTGGTCGCGGCCGTCGGCTGCCGGGCGGCGACGCGGGCGCGGTTGGTCTGCGGCGCGGGCGTCCATGTCCGGCCGAACGTGCCGCGAACGTGTCGGCGCCGAGCCGTTGGTCGCGCCGCGGCGCTCGGTGGAGCGGGTCCGTGATCGAGACCCAGAACCCGCGCGCGCGGCCCGACGGGATTCCGCGGTGGCGCGACGGGGACGCTGACCCGGGCGCCCCTCGCGGGAAGCCGGCTTCTCGATGGCGTGCGCGGGGTTGCGGGTGAGGGCCGAGGTGAGCATGGCACCCACCCGGTCGCTGAGGGTGGCCCGCTTCGGAGTGGCGTCGTCCGCGGTTTCGCGTTTTGCGGTTCCGCCCAGCATCCCGAGGTACCAACGGACCATTCCGATCAGCAGCACCGCCGCGGCGGTGAACAGCATCAGCGGGAATCGTTCGATCAGGGGATAGCCGCAGTTGATGACGATGGCCTTGAGGCCGGGGAATCCGCCGCCGCGCAGCAGCCAGTACGCGCTGGGCACGCTGACGAACAGGATCAGCGGGGGTTGGACCACCGTGGCGAACACGGCCGATTGCTGCACCATGAGCACCGCGGCGATACAGCCCATCGCGTAGAGCGCGGAGAAGACGATGGTCAGTTCTTTGTCTCCGGAGCCGGCGTCGAACGCTACCCCGATCGCGGTCGCGACCACCGCCACGGCCACGGCACTCCACCACGGCAATCCGGCGATGTTCGGCAAAATCGAACGGTGGTCAGCGGCCACTGCCGACTTCTCCCGCGCTACTGCCACACACTGACGGTACCGGCTGACGGCGGCGGGGGCGCACGGCGGCACGCCCCGGGCCTTAGACTTGGCTTCCCGTGAGCCTGAGTCTGGGAATCGTGGGGTTGCCCAACGTCGGTAAGTCGACCCTGTTCAACGCGCTGACGCACAACGATGTGTTGGCCGCCAACTACCCGTTCGCGACGATCGAGCCGAACGAGGGTGTGGTGCCGCTGCCCGATCCCCGGCTGGTCAAGCTGGCCGAGATCTTCGGCTCCGAGCGGATCCTGCCGGCGCCGGTGACCTTCGTCGACATCGCCGGCATCGTCAAGGGTGCCTCGGAGGGCGCCGGCCTGGGCAACAAGTTCCTGGCCAACATCCGCGAGTGCGACGCGATCTGTCAGGTGGTGCGGGTCTTCGCCGACGACGACGTGGTGCACGTGGACGGCAAGGTGGACCCCGAGGCCGACATCGAGGTGATCGCCACCGAGCTGATCCTGGCCGACATGCAGACCCTGGAGAAGGCGGTGCCGCGGCTGGAGAAGGAAGCCCGCAACAACAAGGACCGCAAGCCCATGCACGAGGCCGCGGTGGCCGCCGCGGCGATTCTCGACACCGGCAAGACGCTGTTCGCCGCCGGGGTGGATCCCGCGCCGCTGCGCGAGCTGAACCTGCTGACCACCAAGCCGTTCCTTTATGTGTTCAACGCCGACGAGTCGGTGCTCACCGATGCCGCGCGGGTCGCTGCGCTGCGCGAGCTGGTGGCCCCGGCCGACGCGGTCTTCCTCGACGCCAAGATCGAAGCCGAGCTTGCCGAGCTCGATGACGAGTCGGCGATGGAGCTGCTGGAGTCGATCGGGCAGAGTGAGCGTGGCCTGGATGCCTTGGCGCGGGCTGGTTTTCACACCCTGAAGTTGCAGACCTACCTGACTGCCGGGCCCAAGGAGGCGCGGGCCTGGACCATTCACCAGGGCGACACCGCGCCCAAGGCGGCCGGGGTGATCCACACCGACTTCGAGAAGGGCTTCATCAAGGCCGAGGTGGTCTCCTACGACGACCTGGTCGAGGCGGGGTCGATGGCCGCCGCCAAGTCTGCCGGCAAGGTGCGCATGGAGGGCAAGGACTACGTCATGGCCGACGGGGACGTGGTGGAGTTCCGGTTCAACGTCTAAGACTGCCGACATGTCTGAACGTCGTGACCGGTGACGTTGCGGACGGGCATGCGATGGCCTTGAACTGCTAGTTTCTATCCCGGTCAACATTGGCCACGGCAAACAGGCAAGCAAGGAGGCCACCGAAGTGGCAGATCAGTTGCCGCCGTGCCCGGCTTGCGGTGAGGCGTTCAGCTACGAGCAGGGGGCACTGCTGGTGTGCCCGATGTGCGGCCACGAATGGTCCCCCGATGAGGCGTCCGATGCCGACTCGGCGTACGCGGAGGTCGCCGTCAAGGACTCGGTCGGCAATGTCCTTGCCAACGGAGACACCGTGATTGTCGCGACGACGGTGAAGGTCAAAGGCGGCGGTGGTTCTGTCATCAAAGCTGGCACGAAGGTCCGTGGGATCCGGCTCATCTCTGATGGCGTCGGCGATCACGATATCGACGCGAATGTGCCCGGTCTGGGCCGTATGCAGCTCAAGTCGAGCGTGGTCAAGAAGGTCGTCTGAACCGTCTGTTCCACGGAATCGCCGGCCCTCGTCGACGGTGAGGTTGTCATGGCGGGTGGCGCAGGTCGCGCGTTAAATCATTGAAACATCGGGTGCGCAACGGGCCGGTAGGCGGTTAGCTGAAGGGTAACTGCGGATGGAGGGAGCGCTGAATGGTTACGCGCAAGCCTCGATTGCGGACGGTCTCGGATGATCCGGCCCGAGTCGAATACCGAACCGTGCACGGATATCTCCGGGCGTTTCGGGTGGCCGGGGACGGGCCGCCGCTGCTGTTGATCCATGGGATTGGGGACAATTCGTCGACCTGGAAGCCGCTGATCCCGCTGCTGGCGCAGAAGTACACGGTGATCGCCCCGGATCTCCTCGGTCACGGGCTCTCGGATCAGCCGCGCGCTGACTATTCCGTCGCCGCGTTCGCCAACGGCATGCGAGATCTGCTGTCGGTCTTGAATTTTGACCGGGTGACGGTTATCGGGCATTCCTTGGGCGGCGGGGTGGCGATGCAGTTCTGCTACCAGTACCCACAGATGGTTGAGCGGCTGGTGTTGGTGGCCGCCGGCGGTGTGAAGCGTGAGGTCAACCCCGCGCTGCGGCTGGCGTCGCTGCCGGCAGCGCCGCAGGCGCTGGCCGCACTTTCAGTGCCAGGATTCGAGACAGCGCTTCGGATGGTTCGGGGTCAGATCGACAAGGTGAACCTGCCGGCGCTTCTGGTCGATCTGCCCGAGATCCTGCGGGTGCTAGGTGATTTGAGTTCGCCGAACAAGCGGGCAGCGTTCGTGCGGACGCTGCGCGCCGTGGTGGATTGGCGCGGGCAGATGGTCACCATGCTCGACCGCAGTTATCTCACCGAACGGCTCCCGATCATGATCGTCTGGGGCACCCACGATCTGGTGCTGCCGTATTCGCACGCCAAGCTCGCACACGCCGCTATGCCGCATTCGCGGTTGGAAACCTTCGTCGATTCCGGTCATTTCCCGTTCCGTGACGACCCGCTGCGGTTCGCCGACCTCGTCGACGAATTCATCACCAGTACGGTGCCGCTGGATTTCGACCTGGAACGGTGGCGTCGGCTACTCACCGACGGAGCGGCCGACCCAGCGGTGGCGGATCCGGATGAGGAGTTGCTGCGCGCGTTGAGCGACGTCCGCAGCGCAACCTGACCCGCGGGGTCTGGCGTCATGACCGATGGTCTGAACGCGCCGAACGGGGGGAGACGGGCAGCGTCAGACTGCCCAGAACTACGCCCTCGTCGCCCTCGTCCGAGGGCTCGATTCCGAGGAGCGGTCCTCAGAATGTTGGCATCCGAACTGGGTCGGCGCAGTCGATCGTGGCCCCTGACCCGCGATTCTCCATGCGTGCCCTCGTTCATTCGCCTAGCGTCACCGCGCCCGTCTTCCGCCGCGCTAGAATTCTGTACATGACTACGCTGCCGCTCGCTGAGGTGCGGGCCAACCTGTCCAAATTGGTGGATGAGGCCGTGCGCACGCATCAGCGGGTGGAGGTCACCAAGAACGGGCGCCGCGCCGCCGTGCTGATCAGCGCCGACGACTACGACTCACTCATAGAGACGCTCGAGATTCTGGGTGATCGAGAAGCGATGGAGGCCATTCGCGAGGCGGACGCCGATATCGCGGCCGGCCGCGTCTACCCGCTTAACGAGGTGAAGGCCGAACTCCGTGCGAGGGGCATCATCACTTCATGACGTACCGGGTCGAGCTGACTCGGCGCGCCCGGCGAAGTTTGTGCGAGGAGCTTCCCGAGGTGGTCGCCGCGGCTTGTTGGGAGTTCATTCGCGGTCCGCTTGCCGAGAACCCGCAGAGGGTCGGCAAGCGCCTGCGCGACGAGTTGGCTGATCGCTGGTCGGCGCGGCGCGGCGAGTTTCGGGTTGTCTACGAGATCCATGAGGACGTCGTCGTTGTCCGGGGTATCGACGTACGGCATCGTCGTGATGTTTATCGGTGACGGAACGTGGTGGAGTTTCGGTTTAACGTATAACGTTATTGACGAGATGCGTTATACGATCGTCTCGTGATCAGGTCGTTCGGCGACAAGGACACCGAGCGGATCTGGCAGGAGCGGTACGTCAAGGGTGTGGACCGGACGATCCAGCGGGCAACGTTGCGGAAGCTCGAACTGATCCATGCGGCCAGGGTCATCAGGGATCTTCGAGTTCCGCCGGGCAATCGCCTGGAGCGGTTGGTCGGTGGTCGGCGCGGGCAGCACAGCATCCGCGTCAACGCCCAATGGCGAATCTGCTTTGTCTGGAGTGAAGGGGGTGCAGAAGATGTCGAACTCGTCGACTGCCGCTGAGAATGATCGGATCGAGCCGATCCATCCGGGGGAGATCCTGATGGAGGACTTCATCGAGGGCTTTGGGATCACCCAGAACAAGCTGGCCGTGTCCATCGGTGTGCCGCCGCGTCGGATCAACGAGATCGTGCACGGCAAGCGTGGAATCACGGCCGACACGGCGATCCGTCTGGCGCGGTACTTCGGAACGTCAGAGGAGTTCTGGATGAACCTTCAGTCGCACTACGAACTCCGGACCGAGCGTCGTGCGCTGATGGACCAGGTCGAGGCCATTACGCCTCTAGAGAGTGCGTAGCTGTTGATCACGGAAAGTCTTGCGGGTCAATGGAGTCTCGTACGAGATGTGGTGCGGAGGAGCGCCGGTCCGACTTTCACGGGCATTCGCTTCGTGCGGTATCCGGTCATGATGCCGCCTGCGTAATCTGCCGTTTATCGGCGTCGGGATCCGGTGGAGTTCAGATTCAACGTCTAGCTGGCGGTGTCGACTCGTACTGTTTGCCTATGGGCCATGACGAGCGAACTACCTGGGTGATCGTCGCTTCCCGCGACCACGCACGACGTGGGCTCCGGGACGGGTTCGTCATGGCGAACCATGGCAAGCGCGCTCCATTGGCCCGCATGAAGATCGGCGACGGCATCTTCATCTACTCACCGAAGACGGCCTTTCCTGACGGCGAGCCCTTCCGCGCGATCGCCATCGTCGGAAAGATAACCGGTGAAGCTCCCGAACCGAGCGCCGCGATTCCGGGTGGTTTTCGGTTGGCCGCCTCCCTGCGGGAGATCAGCCCACTGCCGCTCAGCCGCATTCGCGACCAATTTCCGGTGAACCGCGTGCGCTTCGGCTGCTTCTCTCTGTCGTCTGAGCAGAGTGCGGCGATCTGGGCATTGGTGGACGAGGGCTCGGAGGCTGTTTATGTCAGTGACGTTGATCGGTAACGGGACGTGGTGGAGTTGCGGTTCAACGTGTAGGGACTGTTGCGAAGTCGTTTTAACCAGTGGTTGATGCCGGAGAAGTCGCCGACGTGTGTCTCGGCGGTGACCTCACTGCGACGACCATGGGGGAGGCTCGTCCTCATGTCGGTGGTTGAGGTGATCTACCTGGTGGCGGCGCTGCTCTGGATTTTTGTGGTGGTGGCTGCGGCGTGCATCGGAGGCCGCTACCTGGTGAAGCTTCGTGCCAAGCGCCGCCAGGTGGCTGGGCTGATCGACATCGTGCGACTGTCCATCGAGCGCGCCATCGTCCCGTACCGGGCAGTGGCAGCCGGCGGTGCCGCCGTTCTTCAGCGGGTAGTTGCCGGAAGCGGTGTCTTCGGGAGCGTCGCTCAGTTGATGATCTCGTCGAGCCCGTCAGCGCGCAGCGCGGCCAGCCGATCACGCCACTCCTGAAGTGCCTCGGGCGTCAGTCGCGGCCAATCAAGGATCTCTTCGACAACGACAAGCGGTGCACTGCTGCGATATGAGCGGGTCGGATTGCCGGGGAACTTCTTGTCGGTGACGTTGGGGTCGTTCTCGAATTCCCCGGTCGGTTCGACGCGGTACACCCGCGGTTCCCCGTCGCCGGCGGCGAGCTCGGCCGCCAGCCCGGCACCGCTGACCAGCGCGGTGAAGTAGATGTGGTTCATCGCGATCTCGGGCCGGTAGTTGGACCGGAAGCCCGCGCTGAGCAGGTCACCAACCACCAGTTGAGCTTTGGTGCCGTGAAAGAACGGGCCCGCTTCCTCGATCGCGTCCATCGGTTACAGGGTATCGAGGCGTGGAGGCCCTTGCCCGGTAATCTGACCGCGGTGCGGATCCGTGACTGCGTCGGCCCGGCCGAATATCCCCGGCTGGTGGCGATCTGGCGCAGCGCCGTCGCCGCGACGCACGACTTTGTGGCAGAAGCCGACCGCGCGGCGATCGAAAGCCAGCTGGCGGGCAAGTACTTTCCCGGAGTTCGTCTCACCGTCGCTGAGATCGACGGTGAGCCGGTGGGTTTCGCCGGCACGGCGGGGGAGCAGCTGGAGATGTTGTTCGTCCACGCCGATGCTCGTGGCCACGGAGTCGGTACCGCACTTCTCGAACACGCGATGGCCGAGCAGCAGATCCGCTTGGTCGACGTCAACGAGCAGAACGAGCAGGCGGTCGGGTTCTACGTTCGGCGCGGTTTCGTCGTCACGGGCCGCAGCGAGCGTGACGATGCGGGTCGGCCATACCCGTTGCTGCACATGGAGGCACTGCTCACGCCGGTCCTGAGTTATCTGAACGAGAACCGGCCGGGCGAGCCGGTCGGCGCCTACCTCTACGGTTCGGCGGCAACCGGCGGGCTGCGGCCGGACAGCGACGTCGATCTGCTGGTCCTCACCCGCACGACGTTGTCCGAGTCCGAGCGGGCCTCGCTGGTCTCCGTGCTGCTGAGTGCGTCCGGGTGGCGCGGGCACGCTGCCCAGTTCCCCGAGGTCGCCGACCGTCGGCCCCTAGAACTGACCAGCCTGGTCGTGGCCGACGTTGATCCGTTGCCGCAGAAGCCCCGCCGCGACTTTCAATTCGGCGAATGGCTGCGCGCGGAGCTGCTGGACGGTCATGTCCCGCCCCCGATTTCCGACCCCGATGTGGTCGTGCTGCTGGCCACCGCCCAGAGCGCGCATCGGGTGCTACGCGGCCAACCGCTCGAAGCTCTCGTCGCTCCGGTGCCGCCCGAGCTACTCCGGCACGCCCAGCTCGCGTTGCTGCCCGACCTCATGAACGACCCAGCCGGCGAGGAGCGGTTCTTCCTACTGACCTTGGCGCGCATCCTGGTCACCATCGAGACCGGGCAGATTGTGGCCAAGGACGTTGCCGCGCAACGAGTCGCACCGCGATTGACGGGACAAGATCGTGTTCTGCTGGAGCTTGCCGGGCAGGACTATCTCGGCCTCGCCCAGGTGGACTGGCGCGACCACTACGACCAGGTCGTGGCGTTGGTGCCGACGCTGGTCGGGCTGATCCGCGAGGCCGACGAGGCTGGCCGCGGCTAGCGTGCCTACCGCGCCCCGAGGGCTGCACAAGGTTCATTTAATCGAGGCGGCTCGCACGAAATTCGGCAGCTGAGGTGCCGCCTATCCTGCATTCGCGCTAGAATTCTGTACATAACGACGCTGCCGCTGGCCGAGGTACGGGCGAATCTGTCCAAGTTGGTCGATGAGGCGGTCCGGACACATCAACGCGTGGAGGTTACTCGGCAGGGCCGGCGAGCAGCCGTGATTCTTGGCGCTGACGACTACGACTCGATCATGGAAACGCTGGACATCTTGAGCGACCCGGATCTGATGAGAGAACTTCGTCAAGGGCAAGCCGACATCGCCGGCGGGGATCTCTACTCCCTTGATGATGTGGCGAAGGAGATGCGGGCCAAAGGGCGATTGCCTCAGTGATCTATGAGGTGGTCTTGTCTCCGGGTGCGCGCAGCGCCTTGTCGGAGGAGCTTCCGGAAGCGGTTGCTGCGGCGTGTCTCGAGTTCATCATGGGACCACTGGCCGAAAATCCGCGACGCGTAGGCAAGCCGCTCCGAAATGAACTCACCGGAACCTATGCGGCGCGACGGAGGCAGTTTCGCGTCCTCTACGACATCGACGACTACCGAATTCGTGTTGAGGTGATTTCGGTCCGTCACCGCTGCGACGTCTATCGAACGTAGGGGTCTACAGCCCTTCTCAACACCCGCCCCCCACTTACTACGTCGCGTAGTGATTAGCTTTGGGGGAGGCGACATGAGGTGGCGCGGAGTCAGTCACGTTGAGTTCGCGGTCTTGAACTACGACGATTCCCTCAAGTTCTATGACGCGCTGTTCGGCTGGCTCGGCTATAGCAGCGTCTCGTCGCTAAACATGGAATATCAGTCGATTTACCACATGACCAATCACGCAAATCCGCACAGCTACATCGGCATTCAGCCGGCCCGCACCGGAGGGAAGCTGACGCGCCGCGATCAGGCGGTCGGCATCAACCATATTGCGTTGTGGGCACGTAATAGGAAAGAGGTCGACCGCTTTCACCGCGACTTCTTGGCCGCGCGCGACATCCACGTCACCGACGAACCCAAGGAGTACCCGCAATACTGGCCGGGCTACTACGCGGTGTTCTTCGACGACCCGATCAACGGCATTCACTGGGAGCTGGCGTGGTTGCCCAAAGTTCCCAGCCCGCGTCAGGTCTGGTCCTCTTACTCCGCGCTTCGGGGCTTCGCCTGAAGTCGCTCAGACTTGGTGAACACCGTGCCGGGCTTCGTTCTACAGGCACGGCGAACGCTGCCGAGTCGAACTCGGCGTAGCCCGTTTGGATCAGAAAGATTCGATGGCCAAGACGTGACGACTACCAGATGACGGCGAGCCCCGCGGCCGTCAGGGCCAGGGCGCCCGCGGCGTAGAACAGCGGGCGAGGGGCTTCCCCTCCTGACTTGCGCTGCCGGGCCCGGCCGATGCCCAGCACGGCACCGAGGGCGATCAGGATCACCAGCTTGATCTCGATCTTGGGGTAGTTGAGCACCACGCCGGCGGGCCAGGGGGCGGCCAGCGCGAGTCCGGTCAGCAGCGACAGCACCACGCCGTAGTCCATCACCGGGGTGAGCTGGAAGCGCCGTGCCGCGGCTTCGGCGATCAAGGCCCCGAAGGTCACCGCGAATCCGACGATGTGCAGCAGAACTATTACGTGCCGTAGTACCTCCACGTCGCTCAGGCTAGCCCCTGGCGGCGGCAAATGGTATTCCTTTGGGCGACCTGGTGGCCGCGTGCTTCGCCGACCACATCGCGGGGTTCTACCCTTACCGGCATGACTTCTTCGACAACTCGCCTGGCCGCCGTCGTCGCCGCCACCAGTGACCCGGCTGCCGCCGACCCCGCCGGCTCCCAGGTGGTCTTCCGTGCCTCGGCCGTCGCGCACGACGCCGTCGCCAGCACCATCACCATGGGCCGCTACAGCGTTGAGGTCGATGAACCGCCAGCACTCGGCGGCGAGAACACCGCACCCAATCCGGTCGAGTACTACCTGGGCTCGCTGCTGTCCTGCCAGGTGGTCACCTGGCGGTACTGGGCCGAGAAGTTGGGCATCGCGGTCGACGAGATCACCGGGCGGGCCGAGGGAGACCTGGACGTGCGCGGATTCTTCGGTCTGGACGATTCGGTCCGCCCCGGCTTCAGCGAGGTGCGGGTGGTCGTCACCGTGACTGGCCCGGAAAGTGAAGAGCGGTACCGCGAACTACACGAGGTCGTCGAAAAGCATTGCCCGGTACTGGATTTGACCACCAATGTCACCCCGGTGCGCAGCACGCTGGAAATCGGGTAGCGGCGATGATCTTCATCGTGGTCAAGTTCGCGGTCAAGCCGGAGTGGGCCGAGCGCTGGCCGCAGCTGGTGGCCGGCTTCACCGAGGCCACCCGTGCCGAGCCGGGCAACCTGTGGTTCGACTGGTCGCGCAGCCTGGAGGATCCAAACGAGTACGTGCTCGTCGAGGCCTTCCGGGACGGTGCGGCTGGCGGCGCGCACGTCAACAGCGATCACTTCAAGCAGGCCATGGCCGACATGCCGCAGGCGCTCGTGTCGACGCCGAAGATCATCAGCCAGCAGATCGACGCCACGGGCTGGTCGGCGATGGGCGAGCTGACGGTCTAGCGATTTCGGCGCGATAACTCCCGCTGGGCGGGCGAAACCGCGCCGAAATCGCAACTAGCGCACCACGACGATCTCCCGGCCCAGCTGGTAACCGGGAGCCAACGGCAGGATGTCGCCGCTCCAGAACGAGCCGGGGTCGAACCAGTTCGAATTCTTGTCGGTCGACAGCAGACCCATCTCCTCGTAGGTGATGGCCACCGTCTCGGCGCAGTAGGCGGTCTGCAACGCGACCTTGCTGTTGCGGGCCTTGCGTCGCTGGCTGATCTCGTGAACCTTGCGGTCCAGAAACGGGATGCCGCGGGTCCAGTCGGCCAGGGTGGGCATCCGGCCCCGCAGCCACCGGCCGGTGAGCCGCGCCGTGGTGGGAAACGCGGTGCCGTCCATCCGCGCGATCGCCTGCAGCAGGTGGTTCTCCTGCTTGCGGGTGATGGTCCCACTGAGCTGGCGAAACCAGCAGCGCTGCTCGTAGCGGCCCATCCACTGTTCGACGGCGGCCCGGGCGTCGTTGAGCTGCACGCCGCGGTGATTGGTGCCGGTCCAGAAGTCGTGCAGCTTGTCACCGAGCTCGGCATGCCAGATCAGCGGCGGCAGGTCATCGAGGGCCACCGTCATCCCGACGTGGTTCACCGGAGAGTTGGACAGCGTTTGGATAGCGCGGTCGGGGCCGGAGCGCCCCCGGAACAGCCAGATGTCGCCGGTGCGCGTCTCCGCCAACGCACGCTCCAAAGTCACGGTGTGTTCGTCCACGCTCAGCACCATAAAGTGTGAGCGTGCGCAGCATCTGGAAATGGATCGGCCTGGCGGGTGTGGTCGGGGTTGCCGCCGGGGGAGTGCTGGTGGCGCGGGACCAGCGGCGGCGACGGGCCTACACGCCCGACGAAATCCGCGCCCGGCTGCATGAGCGGCTGGCCGAGGCCGGCGGCGAAGACTAACGGAGCCTAGGCCCGCCAGTCAGTCGGTGACGTCGACGGCATAGAGGCGGTGCGTGCCGGCGAAGCCCTTCAGCTCGGCGTCGCGGCCGGCGCCGACGGTGATGTCGTCGCATTCCTTGACGGCGTCGCGCACCGGTCCGCTGATCAGGATCTGGCCGCCCTCGGCGGCCGCGGCCACCCGCGCGGCCATCGCGACGTTGCGGCCGAACAGGTCATCACCGCGGCGCACCGAGCGTCCCATGTGCACCCCGATCCGGACCCGAATCGGATGCTGCGGTTTGCGCCCGCGCCGCGAAGCCAGCGCGTGCTGGATGTCGATGGCGCAGCGCACCGCCTGCTCGGGCTGGGCGAACGCGATCATGAAGCCGTCGCCCTGGCTCTTGACCACATGCCCGGAGTGCTGGGCGACCAGACGTTGCACCATCTCGTCATGGCGGGCGATCAGCTTCACCCAGGCGCGATCACCGATCCGCTCGTTGAGCGCGGTGGACCCCTCGATGTCGGTGAACAGCACCACCACATGCCCGTTCGGGGTCAGGCGGGCCAGATCGGGGCGTTCCACCTCCGCCCAGTCGGCGAGGTCTTCGATCGAACTGCGCACGGCCGCACCAAACCCCTGCTTGCGCACCAGGTTCGCGGTCTGCCACACGGTCTTGACGGCCTCACGTCCGCCGGCCAGCAATAGGTTGCGGGTGTCGACTCGACCGCGCAGCGCCTCGTTCTCGGCTTGGACCGTCCGCAACTGTCGGGTCAACACCGCCAGGGCGACGGCCTCGGTGACCGCCACCGCCGCCAGCACACCGACCGCCACCAGCGTCGGCGTCAGCCATCCGATCCCGAACATTCAGCCCGACACGAACTCGACGACGGCGGCGCTGAAGGCGTCGTTGTCGTCGCCGGCTGCGGTGTGCCCGGCGTCGGACAACTCGACGAGGCGCGCACCGGGGACCTTGGACAGGAAGTCCGCGACACCTTCGGCGCTGACCACGTCGGACAGCTTGCCGCGGATCAGCAGGATCGGGATCTGCAGCCCCATGGCGGCGGCCTCGATCTTCTCGGTGCGCAGCGCCGGATCGTCGCTGGGTTTGGTCATCAGCGCCGGATCCCAGTGCCAGTACCAGCGGCCGTCGCGGAACCGCAGATTCTTTTTCAGCCCCTCGGGACTGCGGGGCTTGGCTCGGTGCGGCAGGTACGCGGCCACCGCGTCGGCGGCCTGCGCCAGGGAGTCGAAACCGTCGATGTGGCCGAACATGAAGTCGCGGATCCGGGCGCTGCCATCCTTCTCGTAGCGCGGCACCACATCGACCAACACCAGCTTGGTGACCCGCTGCGGCCCGGCCTCATCGGCCACCAGAATGCCGGTCAGTCCACCCATACTGGCCCCGATCAGTGCCACCGGCCGGCCGATCGCCTCGATCAGGGCGACGGCGTCGGCGGTGAGCGTCTCGATGGCGTAGTCGGCGTTCGGTGCGCGGTCGCTGTCGCCGTGGCCGCGGGTGTCGAGCGCGACGACGTGATAGCCGCGGTCGGCCAGAATCTGGCCCGTCTTGTGCCAGGAGTGCCGATTCTGTCCGCCGCCGTGCAGCATCACGATCGTCGGATGCTCGTTGGCATCGGTGGCGCCCCGGTTCCACTCGTCGGCGACCAGCGTTACTCCGCCGACGCCGTCGTACTCGACGGTCTGGGCTGTGCGCATCTCAAGATGGTAGATAGTTGAACGACAGGGCGGACAGAAACGCCTGCCCGGCCCGTTCTGGGGGTATGTGATGAGTGAACCGCGGTGGATCGACGTGTCTACGCCCGGGGTCGCGCTCAAGGCGTTGAGTTGGGGGACACCGGGTGACCCGGTGGCGTTGTGCCTGCACGGGTTTCCTGACACCGCCTACGGCTGGCGCCGGCTGGCGCCGCGCCTGGTCGCGGCCGGCTGGCATGTGGTGGCGCCGTTCATGCGGGGCTACGCGCCGTCGTCGATCCCCACCGACGGCAGCTACCACATCGGCGCGCTGATGGACGACGCGCTGCGGGTGTATGCCGCCGTCGGCGGGACCGGGCGCGACGTGGTGATCGGTCATGACTGGGGGGCGATGGCCGCCACCGGGCTGGCCGCGATGCCGGACAGTCCGTTCGCCAAGGCGGTGATCATGTCGGTGCCTCCGCCGGCGTCGCTGCGCGCGGTTCGCGGGACAGACCGGCTCGCTCTGGCCAGCTACCTGCCGGCACAACTGCTGCGCAGCTGGTACATCAGCTACTTCCAACTGCCCTGGCTGCCGGACCGATCCGCCGCATGGGTGCTGCCGCTGTTGTGGCGGCGGTGGTCGCCCGGGTACGCCGCCGAGGAAGATCTGCGGCACGTCGACGCGGCCATCGGAACGCCGGAGGGCTGGCGAGCCGCACTCGGGCCCTACCGGGCGCTGCGCAGTCTGCGGGCTCCCGATCGCTACGCCGAGCTGCACCGGCACTGGCTGCAACTCCCACGGTTGCAGACCCTGTACCTGCACGGGCGCATCGATGGCTGCATGTCGCCGGGGTTCACGCGGTGGGTGCAGCCGGCGTTGCCCGCGGGCAGTGCGGTGGCCATCGTCGAGAATGCCGGTCACTTCCTGCAACTTGAGCGGCCCGACGAGATCGCCGATCGGGTGCTGCAATTCTTGGCCTGACACCTGGACGCCCCATGACGGCGATCGACGCGCAGTTCTACTGGATGTCCGCGAAGATCCCCAGCGACCAGTTCCTGCTGTACGCCTTCGCGGGGGTACCGGCCGACCTCGACGACGCGATCGCCGCGATGCTCGACCGAGCCCGAACGATCCCGGACCTGACCATCCGGGTCGCCGACGCCGGTGCGCTGCGCTACCCGCGGTGGGTGTCGCTTACCGAGCCCATCGAGGACGTAGCTGCGATCCGGGCACCCGAGGACAACTGGGCCGGTTGCCTGGATGCCGTCGCGCGCCTGACCGACGACCAGCTCGATGTCCGGGCGGCGCCCTGGCGGTTGCACGTGTTCGCGCCGGTCCACGACATTCCCGGGCGCCGCGGCGCGGGCACGGTGGCGGTGCTGCAGGTGGCGCATGCCCTTGCCGATGGCGGGCGGGCTTCAGCGTTGGCCGCCTGGCTGTTCGGTCGGGCCGCACCGGTTCCCGCGGTGCGCACACCGGGCCGTGGCTTCCTGCCTTGGCACGCAGTTGTCGCGGCACGTACCCACCGCAGCCGCGTCGATGACACTGCGGCGGGACTCTTGCCGCCCCCCGTAGGTGACCGCCCGCCGCTGGCCACCAACAACCGGCCGGGCGGCCGTCGGACAGTGCGAACCCTGGTGCGGCAGCGACAAGAACTGCGCGGGCCGACGGTCACCGTGGCGGTGCTGTCAGCGGTGTCCGCGGCGCTGTCGGGGTATCTCGACGAACCCTGCGAGGATCTGGGCGCCGAAGTGCCGATGGCCAAAGCCGGTGAACGCCACGCCCACAACCACTTCGGCAATATTCCGGTCGGGCTTTACCCGATCCTGGGCCACGATGCCCGCTGCGAACGGATCGCCGCCGACATCGCCGGAGGCCGGCGTCGCGGCGCCCACCCGGCTGCGGCCGCGGCCGATCGGGCCTTCGCCGCGACGCCCGCGGCGCTGCTGCGCTGGGGCATCGACAATTTCGACCCCGACGCCCGGCCGGAGCGGGTCACCGGCAACACCGTGGTCTCCAGCGTGCACCGCGGCGCCAAAGACCTGCGTTTCGGTGCGGCGCCGGTCTTGCTGACCGCAGGGTTCCCGTCGTTGTCCCCGGCGATGGGGCTGACTCACGGGGTGCACGGCATCGGTGACACCGTGGTGATCAGCGTGCATGCCGCCGAGTCGGCGGTCAGCGATATCGAGGTATATCTGCGATTGCTGGACGCTGCGTTGTAGTTTGAGCAGATGGTCACTGCTGCTGATGTCGCATTGCTGCTCCTGCGTCTGGTTCTCGGTCTGACCATGGCGGCGCACGGGTTCAACAAGTTCTTCGGCGGAGGCCGAATCCCCGGCACCGCGGGCTGGTTCGAAAGCATCGGGATGAAGCACGGCAAGTTCCAGGCGGTGACGGCGGCAACCGCGGAGATCGCCGCCGGGCTCGGGCTCGCGGTGGGGCTACTGACCCCGATCGCCGCCGCCGGATTCGTGGCCCTGATGGCGGTGGCGGTGTGGACCGTGCACCGCGCGAACGGCTTCTTCGTGCTGACCAACGGCTGGGAGTACAACCTGGTGCTGGCCACCGGCGCCGTCGTGGTGGCGATGCTCGGGCCGGGCTACCTCAGCGCGGACCACCAGATGTTCTGCCATTGCTGGAAGAACGGCTGGCCGGGCCTGTGGATCTCGCTCGGCCTCGGGCTGGCGGGCGCCATCGGCCAGCTGGCCCTGTTCTACCGTCCGGCCGGAACCGACACGACCGGCGAGTAGGGCAGCCCGCTGCCGGCGTTCTCGTCGACGACGACCCGCCGGCCCAGAAACGGAAATGCCCGCTGCGGGCACGCCTCGCGCTCGCAGATCTTGCAACCCGCACCGATCGGTACCACGGTGGCGTCGTCATTGAGGGCGACGCCGGTGGAGTACACCAGCTTGTCGGCATGCGCTAGATCGCACCCCAGTCCGACGGCGAAAGTCTTGTGCTGCCCCAGATAGCCGCGCCCCTCGGGTGGCGTGGTGGTGGCGATCCAGAAGTACTTGCGGCCGTCGGGCATCTGCGCCACCTGGGTGACGATCCGGCCCGGTTGGCTGAACGCGTCGTGCACCACCCACAGCGGACAGCTGCCACCGACCCGGCTGAAGTGAAACGCGGTGGCGGACTGGCGCTTCGAGATGTTTCCCGCCTTGTCGGTACGCACGAAGATGAACGGCACCCCGCGCCGGCCGGGTTGTTGCAGGGTCGACAGGCGATGGCACACCGTCTCGAAACCGACCTCGAAGCGGCGCCCCAACAGGTCGATGTCATAGCGCAGGTCGGTGGCGGAACGCTGAAACTGCCGATACGGCAACAGGAACGCTCCGGCGAAGTAGTTGGCCAACCCGATCTTGGCGACATCGCGGGACTCTGGGCTCAACGATTGGTCTTGCGCGACAATGTCCGACATCAGCTCCTGTTGGGTGAGCAGCGCCAGTTGGGTGGCGATCTGGAAGGCCCGCTGACCCGCCAGCAGCCAATGCGCGATGCGCAGCACCCGAGTCGCCGGGTCGAAGACCCGCTTCGTTCCCGTCGGCAGGTCGTCGACGATCGCCACGGTGATGTCGAATCGCTCGGCCATCAGCGTCGACAGCTGAATATCCAAGCCGCCGAAGCGCATCCCGGTCTCGACGAATAGCTTCTCGGCGGCATTGTCGAGCTCACCGATGTAGTTGTTGCGGTCGTAGAAGAAGTCGCGGACCTCCTCGAACGGCATGGGCCGAGCCACCGACTGCGCCGAGTCGCCGGAGATCTGTGACCGATAGGACTCCAATTCCTCGGTCGCACCGCGCAGCTGGCGATGCATGGTCAGCAGGCTGTTGCCGATATCGGGCATCCGCGCGACGAGTTCCTCGATCTGACTGTCGCTGGCGGCGTGTTCGCCGGCGGTTGCGGTGAACATGTCGCGCAGGTCGGCCACCAGCCGGGCATCGGCGTCCCCGGAGAAGTACTGCGCGGGCAGGCTGAACCGGTCGGTCAGCGCCAGCAACACCGGCACGGTGATCGGCCGCTGGTCATTCTCGAGCTGGTTGACGTAGCTGGTCGACAGGTTCAGCGCGCGTGCCAGTGCCACCTGGGTCAGTCCGCGCTCCTCGCGCAGGCGTCGCAGCCGGGCCCCGGCGAAGGTCCGGGTAGTGGTGGGTGCCATGTGTTGCAGCGTAACCTGCGGATGCATTCGCAAGGTTCGCAATTCCGGCCAACTTAGGACGCATTAATACGCATTTCCCATGCATATCGGTGTTTACCTGTCGTGCGTAGGGTGTGGAACATGCAGCTACATGACGTGAAGACCCGCCGCAGTGCCGATGACTTCCCCCGCTCCGAGCACCTCGCCTGGAAGATCGCACAGGTGGCCGCCGACCCGGTGGCCGTTCCCGACGACACCGCGGCAATGGTGATCAACCGGATCATCGACAACGCGTCGGTCAGTGCGGCATCGGTACTGCGTCGGCCGGTGACGGTGGCCCGCAGGCAGGCTCAGGCGCACCCATCGAAGCCAGGCGCTGCCGTCTTCGGCATCGAGGGCAGCTACTCCGCTGAGTGGGCCGCCTGGGCCAACGGCACTGCGGTGCGCGAACTGGACTTCCACGACACCTTCCTGGCTGCGGAGTACTCGCACCCCGGCGACAACATCCCGCCGCTGGTGGCGGTCGCCCAGCAGCTCGGCCTCTCCGGCGCCGACCTGATCCGCGGCCTGGCCACCGCCTACGAGATCCAGGTCGACCTGGTCAAGGGCATCTGCCTGCACGAGCACAAGATCGACCACGTCGCGCACCTCGGCCCGTCGGTGGCAGCCGGAATCGGCACCATGCTGCGGCTGGACCCCGAGATCATCTACCAGGCGGTCGGCCAGGCGCTGCACCTGACCACCGCCACCCGTCAGTCCCGCAAGGGCCTGATCTCCAGCTGGAAGGCCTACGCGCCGGCTTGGGCCGGCAAGGTCGGCATCGAGGCCGTGGACCGGGCGATGCGCGGTGAGGGCGCACCGGCCCCGATCTGGGAGGGCGAGGACGGCGTCATCGCCTGGATGCTGTCGGGCAAAGACCACACCTACCAGGTGCCGCTGCCCGGACCCGGCGAGGCCAAGCGCGCCATCCTGGACACCTACACCAAGGAATACTCCGCGGAATACCAGAGCCAGGCGCTGATCGACCTGGCCAAGCGGCTGCGGGAGCGGGTCGGCGACCTGAGCCAGGTGGCCACGATCAAGCTGCACACCAGCCACCACACCCACTACGTGATCGGCACCGGCTCCGGCGACCCGCAGAAGTTCGACCCCGACGCCTCGCGGGAGACCCTGGACCACTCGGTGATGTACATCTTCGCCGTCGCCCTGGAGGACGGCAGCTGGCACCACGTGCGGTCGTACTCCCCGGAGCGTGCGCACCGTCCCGAGACCATCGCGTTGTGGCGCAAGATCTCCACGGTCGAGGACCCGGAGTGGACCCGGCGCTACCACTCGACCGACCCGAATGAGAAGGCCTTCGGGGCGCGCGCCGAGATCACCATGGCCAGTGGGGAAGTCATCTCCGACGAGCTGGCGATCGCCGACGCCCATCCGCTGGGTGCCCGGCCGTTCGAACGCAAGCAGTACATCGCCAAGTTCACCGAGCTCGCCGAGGGCGTGGTGACCACGGCCGAGCAGGAACGGTTCCTCGCCGCCGCAGAAGGTCTAGCGGGGCTTTCCGGTGCTCAGCTCGGCGAACTCAACATTGTCGTCGAGCCCAAGGTGCTGGGCCAGGCGCCGGCGACGCCCGACGGGATCTTCCGGTGAGTGGGCTGCTCGGGTCAGCCGCGGTCCCGGCAGACAAGCGGGCGGACTTTCGGGCCGGGCTGCAATCCGGTCGGCTGCAACGGCTCCCGGGGGCGTTCTCGCCCCTGGTCGCCAAGCTGGTTGCCGAGATCGGCTTCGAGGGCGTCTACGTCTCCGGTGCGGTGCTCTCGGCCGATCTGGGGCTGCCAGACATCGGGCTGACCACGCTGACCGAGGTGGCCGGGCGCGGCGCGCAGATCGCCGCCGCCACCGACCTACCGACCTTCATCGACGCCGACACCGGCTTCGGCGAGCCGATGAGTGCCGCCCGCACCATCACGGCGCTTGAAGACGCCGGGCTGGCCGGCTGTCACCTTGAGGACCAGGTCAACCCCAAGCGGTGCGGGCACCTCGATGGCAAGGCCGTGGTACCGGCGAGCGAGATGGTCAAGCGGCTGCGAGCCGCGGTCGCCGCACGCCGGGATCCGAACTTCATCATCTGCGCTCGCACCGATGCCGCCGGTATCGAAGGGCTTTCGTCCGCGATCGACCGGGCCAAGGCCTACGCCGACGCCGGGGCGGACCTGATCTTCACCGAAGCCCTACGCGGGCCGGATGACTTCGAACAGTTCCGCGCCGCAGTCGATGTCCCGCTGCTGGCCAACATGACCGAGTTCGGCAAATCGGAGCTGCTCACCGCCGCTCAACTGACCGACCTCGGCTACAACGCCGTGATCTATCCCGTCACCACACTGCGGCTGGCGATGTTCGCCGTCGAAGTCGGGCTGCGGGAGATCGACACGGCCGGAACACAATCCGGGTTTCTGGATCAGATGCAGCACCGCAGTCGGCTCTACGAGTTGCTGCGTTACGCCGAGTACAACCAGTTTGACGACGACATCTTCAACTTCACCATTCAAGGAGGCAGACGGTGACCACTGCGGAAATTCGTAAGGGACTCGCGGGCGTCGTCGTCGACACCACCTCGATCTCCAAGGTGGTTCCGGAGACCAACTCGCTGACCTACCGCGGCTATCCCGTGCAGGATCTGGCCGCGCACTGCAGCTTCGAGCAGGTCGCCTACCTGCTTTGGCACGGTGAGCTGCCGACCGACGCCGAGCTGGCGCTGTTCTGCCAGCGTGAGCGGGCGGCGCGGCGGGCCGACCGGTCGCTGCTGTCGCTGGTGGAAAAGCTCCCGGAGAACTGCCACCCGATGGACGTGGTACGCACCGCGATCAGCTACCTGGGCGCCGAGGACGCCGAAGAGGACGACCCCTCCGAGTCGGCAAACTTCGCCAAGGCGCTGCGGATGTTCGCGGTGCTGCCGACGATCGTGGCCGCGGACATGCGCCGCCGGCGCGGTCTGGACCCGATCGCGCCGCACAGCCATCTGGGCTACTCCGAGAACTTCCTGCGGATGTGCTTCGGTGAGGTGCCCGAGCCGGTGATCGTGCAGGCATTCGAGCAGTCCATGACGCTGTACGCCGAGCACAGCTTCAACGCGTCCACCTTCGCCGCCCGGGTGGTCACCTCCACCCAGTCCGACATCTACAGCGCGGTCACCGCGGCCATCGGCGCGCTCAAGGGCTCGCTGCACGGTGGAGCCAACGAGGCGGTCATGCACGACATGATCGAGATCGGTGAGCCGGCCAACGCCGCGGAGTGGCTGCACGGCAAGCTGTCCCGCAAGGACAAGGTGATGGGCTTCGGCCACCGGGTGTACAAGCACGGCGACTCCCGGGTGCCGACCATGAAGGCCGCGTTGGAACGGGTCGCGGCTGCCCGCGGCGGCCAGCGCTGGTTGGACATCTACCAGATCCTGGAGGCCGAGATGTTCGCCGCCACCGGCATCAAGCCCAACCTGGACTTCCCGACCGGGCCGGCCTACTACCTGATGGGCTTCGACATCCCGATGTTCACCCCGCTGTTCGTGATGAGCCGCATCACCGGGTGGACCGCGCACATCATCGAGCAGACCGCGTCCAACGCGCTGATCCGTCCGCTGAGTGCCTATTCGGGAAGTCCGCAGCGCGTCCTCGGCGCGGTCTGAGGTTCGCCCCGGGGGCCCTGTACTGCTCGGCCAAATGTGAGTGTTCGTGATCGAATGTGCGTTTTGGCGAGTTAGTGAAGTTGGCTGAGTGGGCGCTCGCGAGCGGTGAGCACCCTCAGACTGCCTACCGGTGGTTGCGTGAGGGCCAGATGCCGGTGCCTGTTCGCCGGTCGGCGTCGGGGACGATCTGAGTCGATGCTCCGGTGGCCCAGCAGGTCGATCGTACAGTCCGATATACGCATATTTGCGCGGGTTTCGTCGCTTGATCAGCGACCAGATCTGGACCGAGAGGTCGCACGACTGGCTGACTAGGCCACCTCGAACGGGTATGTGGTTGGCGAAGTCGCTACCGAGGTCGGGTCAGGGCTGAACGGGAAGCGTTCGAAGCTGCGCAGCGTTCTGTCGGACCCGTCTGCTTCAGTGGTGGTCGTGGAACACGGCGACCGGTTGGTGCGCTTCGGGGTTGAGTACCTCGAAGCCCCGTTGTCCGCGCAACGCCGCAAGGGCATCGTCGCCGGCCCGGGCGAGAACACCGTCGAACTGGTGGACCGCATGATCGAGGTGCTCACCTCGATGTGCGCACGCCTGTACGGCCACCGTGGCGCACGGAACCGAGCGATGCGAGCGGTCACCGCCACCAAACATGTTGAGGCTGTCGCTGATGGCTAGGTTCGAGATTCCGCAGGGGCGGACGGCGCAGGCCTACCGGTTTGCGTTAGATCCCACGCCAACTCAGTTGCGGGCGTTGGCGTCTCATGCTGGTGCGGCGCGGTTTGCGCATAATCACATGTTGGCGTTGGTGAAGGCGGTGATGCACCAGCGGGCAGCCGAGCGCAGCTACGGCATGGCTGACTCTGAGTTGACCCCGGTGCTGGGGTGGTCGTTGCCGGCGCTGCGCAAGGTCTGGAATCAGCGCAAGGCGTTGTGTGCGCCGTGGTGGGGCGAGAACTCCAAGGAGGCCTACAACACTGGCCTGGATGGGTTGGCCCGTGGGTTGGACGCCTGGTCGTCGTCACGGCGTGGCCGGCGCGCCGGCCGGGCGGTCGGGTTTCCCCGGTTCAAATCGGCTCGGGCGCCGAGGTCGGTGCGCTTCACGACCGGAGTCATCCGGATTGAGGCGGACCGTCGCCATGTCACGTTGCCGCGACTGGGCGCGGTCCGGACGCATGAATCGACCCGTAAGCTGGCCCGCCGGATTGAGGCCGGGACGGCGCGGATCTTGTCCGCCACCGTGCGCCAAGACAGTGCCGGGCGCTGGTACTGCGCACTGCAAGCCATCGTCGAAGCCAAAGCGAGGCCTGCACACGCACGCCATTCGGCACATGCAGTGGTCGGTGTCGACGTTGGGGTGAAGGCCGACAGTCTGCTGGTAGTTGCGACACCCGAGGGCCTGGAAGTCGCGCGCATTGCTGCACCGAAGTCATTGAGCGCGGCGCAATCGCGGTTGCGCGCCCTGCAGCGTCGGGCCGCCCGCCAACGTGGCCCGTATGACGCGCAGACCCGGGCTCGCCAGCAGCCGTCGAAGCGGTGGCGGCGCACGCAGGCCCGCATCGGCCGCATACACGCCCATGCCGCGGCGGTGCGCCGCGACGTCCTGCACAAGGCAACCACCACCTTGGCGCAGCAGCACGATGTCGTGGTGGTGGAGACCCTCAACGCTGCGGGCATGCGAGCCGCGGGCGGGGCTCGCAAGCGCGGCCTCAATCGGGCCCTGGCTGATGCTGCCCTCGCTGAAATCCGGCGTATGCTGGTCTACAAAAGTCGTTGGTACGGCAGTCATCTGGTGGAAGCCGACCGGTTTTATCCGTCATCGAAGACGTGCACGGCTTGCGGGAGGCGAAAGTCAAACCTCACCCTGGCCGATCGAGTCTTTCAGTGTGACGAATGCGGTAAACAGATCGACCGTGATCTGGGTGCTGCGATCAACCTCGCCCGACTCGGCGTGCCCACACAGTTGGGTGAACAGAGTCCCGCCGGGAGTGGCCCGGTGGCAGGACGTGGAGCCACGTGTGAGACCGAACCCGCGCTCGCGGGCGACGCCGCAGGCCGCGAAGCGTCAACCCAGCACCACCGCCGAGTGGATCAGACTGGGACCGCCTCACCAAAAGGCGAGGCTGCCTAATGACGAAGCGAACTCACATTCGCTCACCAAAAGGCAACGGCTACCATCCGGGGATGTCGCAACTGTTCCCCGATTACCGCCCGTTCTGGGAGACCGACCAGCACCGCGAACTGCGCAAGCACGCCGCGGAGTTCCTGCGCAAGGAGGCCACCCCGCATCAGGAGCGCTGGGTCGCCCAACACGGCGTAGACCGCGAATTCTGGAACAAGGCCGGCGACGCCGGGCTGCTGGGACTGGATCTGCCCGAGGAGTTCGGCGGAGCCGGCGGCGACTACGCCATGCACTCGGTGGTCCAGGAAGAATTGGTCTACGCCCACGACCAATGCTTCGGCTTCTCGGTGCATTCACCGATCGTGGCGCATTACCTGTATGCCTACGGCAACGACGAGCAACGCAAACGCTGGCTGCCCAAGGTCATCAGCGGCGAGGCGGTGCTGGCCATCGCGATGACGGAGCCGGGGACCGGCTCGGATCTACAGTCGGTGCGCACCAGCGCGGTGCGCGACGGCGACCACTACGTCATCAACGGCTCGAAGACGTTCATCTCCAACGGGACCCACTGCGATCTGCTGGTGATCGTCGCCAAGACCGACCCGTCCCAGGGGGCGGCCGGGGTGTCGCTGATCGTCGCCGAGACCAACGGACTGGCTGGCTTCGAACGTGGGCGGGTGTTGCAGAAGATCGGCCAGCACGGCCAGGACACCCGGGAGCTGTTCTTCACCGACATGCGGGTGCCGGTGGCCAACCTGCTCGGGGAGCAGGAGGGGCTGGGGTTCTATCAGCTGATGGACCAGTTGGCCCGGGAGCGGCTGATCATCGGGACGCTGTGCGCGGCGCTGGCCGAGGCGGCGGTGCTGGAGGCCATCCGCTACTCCAAGGAGCGTGAGGCATTCGGCCGGCCGATCGGCAACTTTCAGCACACCAAATTCGTGCTGGCCGAATGCAAGACGGACACGCTCGCGATCAAGACCCTGGTCGACTACGCGATCAGCCAGTACGTCGGCGGCAAGAACGATCCGATGACCGCGTCGATGGCCAAACTGTTCGCCGCGGAGAAATCCGATCAGGTGGTCGACAAGTGCCTGCAGATCTTCGGCGGCTACGGCTACATGGCCGAATACCCGATCGCCAACATGTACACCGGTTCGCGGGTGAACCGGATCTACGGCGGCACCAGCGAGATCATGAAGGAGATCATCAGCCGATCGCTGTGAGCTCCAGGTGCTTGAGCCGCCGCACCAGCAGGCTGGGCAGCCAACGGCCGGCCTCGCCGACGCCTAGGTGTGCGGTGCGTGCCAGCAGTTCGCCGATCACGATCCTGGCCTCCAGGCGCGCCAGGGCGGCGCCGACGCAGAAATGCGCGCCCTTGCCGAAGGCCAGGTGACTTTGCGGTGGACGGTCCAAGCGGAATTCGCTCGGCTCGGCGTAGCGTGACGGGTCCCGGTTGGCTGCGCCCCACAGCAGCAGCAGGCGTGATCCGGCCGGCAGGTCCACCCCGCCGAGGCTGGTGTCGCGCCGGACGTGCCGGTAGTGACCGCGAAACGGCGACTCGCACCGCAACACCTCTTCGAGGAACGGGCCGATCAGTTCCGGTGACTCGCGAACCCGACGCTGAATCTCCGGGCGCGTCGCCAAAGCCCAGGCGGCCGAACCGATCAGCGATGCCGTCGATTCGCCGCCGGCGCTGAACAGGGTGATCATCATGACCTGGGCGGTGACGGTGTCGAGGGCCCCGGAGGCGCAGGCGACGGCCAGGTCGCCGAGCAGATTGTCACGGGGATCGAGCGCGGCCCGCCCGAAGTGATCGCTGATGTAGCCGGCGAGCTCCACGACGGCGACACCCGCGGCGGCCAGATCGTCGGAGTCGACCAGCCCCTCCAACAGTTGGGTGCCCGTATAGCTCCAGGCCACCAGCTGATCGACGTCCTCGTCGGGAACACCGATCAGCCGCGTCACGATCATCATCGGAAGCCGATTGGCGACGGCGCTCATCCACTCGATGCGTCCACCGCGGACCCCGTCGTGCCACAGCCGATCCATCGTCTCGGCGATGAACGGCTCGACGGCGCGGATGCGCTTGGCCGCCAGCTGTGGCACCAGCATCTTGCGGTGCGCGGCGTGCGCCGGGTCGTCGGCGGTGGCCAGCACCTGGGTGGGCCCACCGAGGCCGTCCATCTCAAAGGTGCCCACCGTGCCATCCGGCTGGTACAGCATGGTCCCGGTCAGGTTCGAGGAGAAGTCTTCCGCCCGCGCGACGGCTTCGGTGACCGCGTCCCAGCCGCAGACCGCGTAGAAGCCGGAGTCGCCGATCGGGTGCACTGGTCCCGCGGCGAGCATCCGTTCGTACAGCGGATAGGGGTCCTGAATGCACGCGTCGTCGAACAGGCGCAGGCCGATCTGGTCTGTCCCCATGGTCATGGCTCCAGGTTGCTCAGGGCGCGCTAGCTGCGTCAATGCGCTGAAGAAAGTTGAAAACCGCCGCCCGAGCCGGCCGTCGGCGGTTGTCTCAGGGCGCGCGGTAGACCTGCGAAGTCGGTGAGAATTCAGTCTATTTCTGTCTCAGGCTGAGATGCTGTTTCCAGGCGGAAGGAGGCCACGTTGGCAGGCCATGACTGGCTGGTGGGTGGTGACCGTCGTAGTGCGGGCGCCGAACGCATCTACGCCGCAGCGACCGACCTGGTGATTCGCGACGGGCTGGATGCCTTGGACATCGACGTCTTGGCCGCCCGGGTGCATTGCTCGCGGGCCACCATCTATCGGCATGCCGGGGGCAAGACCGAGATCCGCGATGCCGTCCTGGCCCGCGCGGCCGCGCGCATCGTCGATACCGTGCGCCAAGCGGTCGCTGGGCGCAGCGGAGCCCAACGGGTGGTCACCGCGATCGCGTCCGCGCTGCAGCGGATCCGCTCGGATCCGCTGGGCCAACTGATGGTCGGCTCGGTGCGCGGCACCCAGGAGATGAACCGGTTGGCCGCATCACCGATGCTTGCCGGCTTCGCCCGCGATCTCAGTGGCCTGAGCGAGGACGATCGGCAGGCCGCGCAGTGGGTCGTGCGGGTGGTGCTGTCGCTGTTGTGCTGGCCGGTCGGCGATGCCGAGACCGAACAGCAGATTCTGGAGCGCTTCGTCGCACCGGCCTTCGCGGGGGACGGTTTCGCCGCGCAGACCTAGAACACGTTCTAGTCTGGCCGTCATGGGATTTCTCAAACCTGAACTGCCCGTTGTCGACTTCGCCGAATGGAGCAAGGGCACGCGCAGCGAGAAGATCCGGCCGATGGCCCGGCACTGGGCCGAGGTGGGTTTCGGCACGCCCGTGGTGTTGCACCTGTTCTACGTGCTCAAGATCGGCCTCTACATCCTGGGCGCCCGGCTGTTTGCGTTGAGCACCGCCGGTATCGACGGCTTCACGCAAGTGCGGCAATGGTGGAGTGAACCGATCGTCTTCGAGAAGGTCGTGCTCTACACGATGCTCTTTGAGGTGATCGGACTGGGCTGCGGCTTCGGCCCGCTCAACAACCGCTTCTTCCCGCCGATGGGCTCGATCCTGTACTGGTTGCGGCCCGGCACCATTCGGCTGCCACCGTGGCCGCGGCGCATTCCGCTGACCGCCGGAACCGGCCGCACCCCACTGGATGCCAGCCTGTACGCGGCATTGCTGGTGATGCTGCTGGTGGCCCTGGTCTCCGACGGGACGGGTCCCATCGCCGCGCTGCACACCGAAGTCGGGGTGTTGCCGCACTGGCAGATCCTGACGATTCTGGGAATCCTGGCGGCGATCGGCCTGCGGGACAAGGTGATCTTCCTGGCCGCGCGCGGTGAGGTGTACGCGCCGTTGGCGGCGGCGTTCCTGTTCACCGGTGTCGACATGATCATCGCGGCCAAAGCGATCTTCATGGTGATCTGGATGGGCGCGGCGACGTCAAAGCTCAACCGGCATTTCCCGTTCGTGATCTCGACGATGATGAGCAACAACCCGCTGATTCGGCCGAAGGCACTCAAACGCGCCTTCTTCAAGAACTTCCCGGAAGACCTGCGCCCCGGTGGGCCGTCGAAGGCACTGGCGCATCTGAGCACGGCGATCGAGATGCTGGTTCCGCTACCGCTGTTCTTCTGCCACGGCGGCCTGCCCACCGCGATCGCGGCCTTCGTCATGGTCTGTTTCCACCTCGGCATCCTGGCGGCGATCCCGATGGGGGTGCCGCTGGAGTGGAACGTCTTCATGATCTTCGGGGTGCTGTCGTTGTTCGTCGCGCACGCCGATCTCGGGCTCTCCGACGTCAACAACCCGCTGGCGGTGGGACTGCTGTTCGCCGTCAGCGCGGGCACGGTGGTGCTGGGCAACCTGTTCCCGCACAAGGTGTCGTTCCTGCCCGGGATGCGCTACTACGCCGGCAACTGGGACACCACGCTGTGGTGTGTGAAGCCGTCGGCCGACGAGAAGATCGCACGCGGAATCGTGGCGATCGCCAGCATGCCGGCCGCGCAGCTGGAACGGTTCTACGGCAGCGCGGAGGCCGCGCAGATCCCGATCTACATGGGCTATGCGTTCCGCGGCTTCAACACCCACGGCCGGGCGCTGTTCAGTCTGGCGCATCGGGCGATGGCCGACGGCGACGAGAGCGACTACTCGCTGACCGATGGCGAGCGGATCTGTTCGACGGCGGTCGGCTGGAACTTCGGTGATGGCCACATGACCAACGAGCAGCTGATCGAGGCGTTGCAGCAGCGCTGCGGATTCGAGCCGGGGGAGGTGCGCGTGGTGATTCTCGATGCGCAGCCGATCCATCGGCAGACCCAGGCCTACCGGCTGGTGGACGCCGCCACCGGTGAGTTCGAACGCGGCTACGTCAAGGTCGCCGACATGGTGGAGCGTCAGCCCTGGCAGGACGACCTGCCGATCTACGTGGATTCCGCTCCCCGTCGAGCGTGAAGTTGGCTTCACGCTCGCTCCTCGAACGTGCGCCCAACTTCACGCTCGGACCGAAGAAACATTGTGTGATCCAGATAACTGGTCCAACCAGTTGACCAGTAGGGTTTGGTGTCTGACCATGTAGACCATGGACCTGGCGCCCATCTCCCGCACCGCGCTCTCCGACACGATCTTCGTGCGGCTTGTCGAAGAGATCCTGACCGGACGCCTGCACGCCGGCGAACCGCTTCCGTCGGAACGCGAACTGGCGCTGACCCTGCAGGTCAACCGGCATGCCGTCCGCGAAGCGCTCAAGCGACTGCAGCAGGCGGGACTGGTCCGGATTAGCCACGGCGGGAAGACCCGGGTGCTGGACTGGCGCCAAAGCGCCGGCCTGGACGCCTTGACCGGACTGGCCATCGCCGGGGCGATTCCGGCCCGTCAGATCATCGGCGACGTGGCGGTGATGCGCCGCTCGATCGCCGCGGACGCGGCACGCCTGTGCGCGCGGAACGCTTCAGCGCAGCAGCGGTCCGCGATCACCGCGGCTGCCGCGGAATACCCGACGTCCGGGGATCTCACGGCGGTCAGCGACGCCGACCTGGCGTTCTGGATCGCCGTCATCGACGGCTCGGGCAATATTGCCTACCGGCTGGCTCTCAACACCTTGGTCGCCGCCTACGACGAGATGGGCCGCGAGGCCATCTACGCGCTGGGAGCCGCCGAATTTGCCGACCGCAGCGCACACATAGATCTGGCCGCGGCGATCGCCGCCGCCGACGAGGACACCGCCTACCGCCGCGCCGACGAGTTGCTGATCCGGTTCGTCACGGCCTGCCAGGCCGGCGCCGAGGAAGAGGACTAGCCGCATGTTCGACCTAATCGCACACGCCATCCCGGTCTTCGTGCTCTGCCTGCTGCTGGAAGCCGTGTCGTTCGCCGTGCGGCCCGACGACGACGAGCGCGGCTACGAACTGCGCGATACCGGCACCAGTCTCACGATGGGCATCGGCAATGTGATCATCAACATCGGCTGGAAGCTGGTGGTACTGGCGGTCTTCAGCGGGGTCTACCTGCTGGCGCCGGTCCACCTGCCGGCCGCCAACCCGCTGACCTGGATCGCGCTGTTCGTCGCCGACGACATCGCCTACTACTGGTATCACCGCACGCACCACACCATCCGGGTGTTCTGGGCCAGCCACGTGGTGCACCACTCCAGCCAGCACTACAACCTGTCCACGGCCCTGCGCCAGACCTGGACGCCGTTCACCGCGGTGCCGTTCTGGATCCTGTTGGCGTTCGCCGGTTTCGCCCCGTGGATGATCCTGCTGCAGCAGTCGGTCAGCCTGCTCTACCAGTTCTTCATCCACACCGAACGGGTCGGCAAGCTCTGGCGGCCCATCGAATTCATCTTCAACACCCCGTCACACCATCGGGTGCACCACGGGGCGAACGCCCAATATCTCGACAAGAACTACGGGGGAATCCTCATCGTCTGGGATCGGCTGTTCGGCACCTTCCAACCCGAGGCAGAGCGCGTCGTCTACGGCTTGACCAAGAACATCAACACGTTCAACCCGGTGCGGGTAGCCACCCATGAGTACGTCGCGATCTGGCGCGATATCCGCGCGGCGCGCAGTTGGCGTGCGGTGTGGGGCCACCTCTTTCGCGGCCCGGGCTGGCAGCCGGCCGGCTAGGAGTTAGGCTGCTCACCCCCGCCGAGAGTGAAGTTAGGTTCACGCTCGCTGGTCGACCGTGAAGTTGGCTTCACGCTGGGCGGGAGATGGGTGGCGGCTGAGCGGGCTATACGGGCTTGACCCACTCGTCGTAGAACGGCGGCATCTGCGAGGCCTGGGAGGTGAACTGGGCGTCGCGCTTCTCCAGGAACGCGCGCACGCCGTCGGCGCCGTCGCCGATGCTGGTGTAGAACATCGCCAGCGAGTCCACCCGGTGCGCCTGCACCGGGTCGGGCTGCGCGGAGTTGCGGTAGAGCATCTGGCGGATCAACGCGAACGAGACCGGCGAGCGGCCCTTGGTCCAGGCATCCGCCAGCGCCCGCGCCTCGGCCAGCAGGGGCTCGGGTTCATGGATGGACTGGGCGATCCCGCAGGCGCGCGCGCTCTCGGCGTCGAGGATGTCGGCGCGGTAGAGCAGATCCAAAGCCGTTGGCACTCCGACAATGCGGGGCAGAAACCACGTCGAGCATGCCTCCGGGGTGATCCCCAGCTTCCCGAACACCAGACCGAAGCGCGCCTTGGTCGAGAACAGCCGGGCGTCCATCGCCAGCATCATGGTGGCACCGATCCCGACCGCCGCGCCGTTGACCGCGGCGATCACCGGCTTGCGGCAGCCATAGATCGCCAGCGTCACCCGCCCGCCGGTGTCGCGCACCCGGGCCAGCTCCGGGTCGTCGAGGTCGGCCATGTCGGCCAGTGACGGCGACTTGGACTCGTCGAGCCCGAACACGTTGCCCGAGCTGGACAGGTCCATGCCCGCACAGAACGCACGCCCGGAGCCGGTGACGATCACCGCACGGACGGCGTCGTCGTCGTTGACCTCGACGAAGGTGCGCTCCAGCTCCTCGGCCATTTCGACGGTGAACGCGTTGAGGTTGTCCGGTCGGTCCAGGTACACGGTGAGAATGCCGTCTTCGACTTCGTGACGCAGCGTGTTGAACTCCATCTCCCCGAGGCTAGTTGCACCGATCTGTTGACTCTGCCCCCGGGGGAGATTCGACACTGGAGCGCATGCCGACACTGTTGCCCATCGGGGACTTCTCCCGGATGACTTATCTGACCGTTAAGGCGTTGCGGCTCTATCACGAGCGGGGCCTGCTGACGCCCGTGCAGGTGGACCCGTCGTCGGGGTACCGCTATTACAGTCCGGACCAGCTGCCGATCGCCCAAGTCATCCGCCGGCTGCGCGATCTGGGCATGCCCTTGGACGAGTTGACCGAAGTGGTCCGCGCCGAGCAGGTCACCGATCGCAACCGGGCCATCGTGGCGCACCTGCAACGGCTCCAAGACCGCCTGGCGCAAACCCAAGCCAGCGTGGAGTCGCTGCGGGCGCTGCTCGAAGACTCCGGCGACGCCTGTGATGTCACCTATCGGTCGGTGCCGGCGACGCCGGCGGCCGCCGGCGTCGACCAGGTGGCGATGGCAGACATCGATGACTGGTGGGAGCATGCGTTCACTGAACTCGACGCTGCGGTGGCCGATGACGCTCCCGGAGTTCGCGGCGCGCTGTACTCGGCGGAGTTCTTCGAAGCCGGCGGGGGAGAGGTGATCGCGTTTCGACCGGTGGGCGCCGCGACCGCACGGGGCAGGGTGCGCACGCTGGACATTCCCGCGGCGGAACTGGCGGTGGCCGTGCACCGCGGAGCGTTCGGCGAGCTGGACCGCACCTACGCCGCGCTGGGCACCCACGTTGCCGAACGCGAACTGGGCGTCGACGGACCGATCCGCGAGCACTACCTGGTGTCCGGCTACGACACCGACGACGAGACAGCGCATCGCACCGAGGTGTGCTGGCCGATCTTTCGCACCAAATCCTGACCCACGACAAGGAGTTCACCCATGGAGATCACGCTGCACACCGTCACCTTCGACTGCGCCGACGCCGACAAGCTGGCGCGATTCTGGTCGCAGCTACTGGCCCGACCGCTCGACGAGGGAGCCAGCGCTGAAATCGCCTCAATCGGCATCTCAGCGCAGACGCCGCCATGCCTGGTGTTCGTGCAGGTGCCAGAAGCCAAGCAGGTCAAGAACCGGGTGCACCTCGACCTCCTCGCGGCGGATCTGGCCGCCGCGGTCGAGCGTGCCCTGGAGCTGGGTGCCGCCCGGTTGGCCGACCATGCCGAGGGCGGCTACCGGTGGACCACACTGGCCGACCCCGAGGGCAACGAGTTCGACCTCGTGGCGGCCTGACATGTCGTTGCTGACAAACGCATTGGTCGCCACCGGACCAACTGCCGAACATCGCGACGCGATGGCCCTCTACGGGTGGTTGGTCGGTGGCCGCTGGGATCTTGACATCACCTGGTTCGGCGACGAGGGCACTCGCCAAGTCGCGGGCTGGATGGTTGCGGACTGGGTGCTCGACGGGCGGGCCATCCAGGACGTCTGGCACGCCGAAGGCCTCTTTCACGGGTCGACCCTGCGCACCTTTGACCCGGCCGTCGACGCCTGGCACATCCAGTGGACCGAACCGCAACTGGGACTCCGCCTGCACCAACTGGGCAGGGCCGACGCGGGCGGGATCGTGCAGAACGGCACGCTGCCGGACGGTTCTACCATTCGATGGAGCTTCCGCGACATCGGCCCGGACTCGTTTCGCTGGCGCGACGAACGCAGCGACGACGGGCGCACCTGGGTGCTCAAGCAGGAGTATCTCGCCCGCCGCCGCTGAATCCGGTGTCAGGCGGTGACAACGTCTTTCGCCTCGGCACGCGAAAGGAAACGGGGCGCGATGCCCGCCGCGGTGGTCGCGACCGCCGCCGATCCCAGCGCCTGGGCCCAGCCGATCGGACCCAGCGGCGTGCATCCCATGAACTGGCTGATCCCCGGGATGCTGATCAGCAGCGCCATCGCCGCGAAAGACCCACCCGCGGTAGCCAGCAGCAGTGGGGAACGCGACTCCAGCAGGGTCTGGCCCAGCTGGGTGGTCACCAGCGCGACCAGCGCCACCGTGGAGGCGCGTCGGGGAAAGCCGGTGGCTCGTGCCATGAACCAGGCCGCCAGGGTGGCACTGGCCGTGGTCGTGCCACGCAGCGCCACCGCCCGCAGCAATGCCTTCTCGTCGGGCCCGCGCCCCCCGAAGGGCATCGGGCGACGCGGTTGGCTGATCGCCAGCGCGGTGGCCGGGAACGCATCGGTCACGATGTTGACCAGCAGCAGCTGGCGGGTGTTCAACGGTGCCTGACCGGTCAGCGCGCTGCCGATGATCGCGAACACCGCGCCGCTGGCGTTGCCGCCCAACAGCACCGCCACCGCCGCCTGCACCCGCTGCCACAGTTGGCTGCCCTCATTGAGCGCATCCAGCAGGGTCTCGATGCGGCCGTCGAGCAGCACCACGTCGGCGGCGGTGTGGGCGGCGTCGCTGCCCTGGGCGACGATCCCGATCCCGACAGTGGCGGCCCGGATGGCGGCGGCGTCGTTGGCGCCGTCGCCGACCATCGCCGACACCTTGCCGCTGCGTTCCAGCGCCTGCACCACCTGCACCTTGTTCGCCGGTGACATCCGGGCGAACACCACTCGCTCGGCCACCGCGCGCTCCTGCTCCTTGCCCGACAGCGTCTCCCACTCCGAGCCGGTGATGACCTGGTCGGCGGAGAGCTGCAAGCCCATCTTGCGGGCGATCGCGCGACCGGTGGTCGGGTGATCACCGGTAATCATTCGAATGGGCACCTGCCGACGGTGCAGCTCGGCCAGCATGCCGGCCGACCCGGCGCGCGGAGTGTCGGAGATGCCGACGAATCCGACCAGGGTCAGCCCGCCGGCGCACTGCTCGGCCATGGCTGCCAACTGGGCTTCGGGATCGTCGGGATCAGCCGAAAGCAATTGCAGTTGAGCGGGACTGAGCTCACGGCGTGCTACCGCAAGCACCCGCAGACCCTCGTCGGCCAGCTGCTCCACCACGTCGTCGATGTCGGCCGCGACATCGTCGCAGGCCGCCAGCACCACCTCGGGTGCACCCTTGATCGTCAACTCGGTGCCGAACACCGATGCCGCGAACGGCCGCCCGGAGCGGAACGGCAGATGGGCGTCGGCTGCCCCCGATGCGATGGCACCGGGCACCGACGCGGCTGCCGCAACGATCGCGGCGTCGGTGGCGTCGACATGACTTTGCCCCTTCGCCGACGGCGTCGCACGTACCGCGCACCGCAGCACCTCGTCGCGGGAATGATCGGATGCCGTGCGCACCTCGGTGACCCGCAACCGGTTCTCGCTGAGCGTGCCGGTCTTGTCGAAGCACACCACGTCGACGCGGCCCAGGGCCTCCACCGAGCGTGGCACCCGCACCAGCACACCGGATTTGGTGAGTCGCTGCGCCGAGGCGTGCTGAGCCAGCGTCGCCACCACCGGCATTCCCTCGGGGACGGCGGCGACGGCCACCGAAACACCTTGGGCCACCGCTTGCTGCAGCCGGGTACCGCGCAGCACCCCCAGCGCGCTGACCAATCCGCCGGTCACCAGGCTCAGCGGCCAGGTCCGGTTGGTGATCTGGCCGAGCTGGTGGCCCAGCCCGATGTCGCCGTGTCGACTGGTGACCAGGTCGGCGGCGCGCCGCACCTCGGTGTCGGGTCCCACCGCGGTCACCAACGCCAAGCCCGTCCCGGCGGCCACGGTGGTGCCGGCGAAGAGCATGCAGCGACGTTCGGCCAGTTCTGCGCCCGGGGTGGCGTCGAGCTGCTTGGTGACCGGCAGCGACTCACCGGTCAGCGAAGCCTCGTCGACCTCCAGCTTCTCCTGCTCGATGACGCGGGCGTCGGCCGGCACCACGTCGTCGGGGCCCACCTCGATCAGATCCCCGCGCTGCAACTGCTCGGGGAGCACCTGCACCCGCTCCCGCGTGCCGTCGGGCCGGATCGTCACCTTCCAGGCGGGCGGGATCTGGTCGGCGAGCAGCCGATTCAGCCGCAGCTCGGCGCTGAGCCGTTGGCCGGCAGCCAGCACAGCATTGCTGGCCAGCACCGTGCCGACCAGCAGCGCGTCGATGGGGGAGCCTAGTATCGCGGTGGCCGTGGCACCCAGTCCTAGCACCGGGGTCAACGGGTCGGACAGTTCGTCGCGCACCGCATCGAGGAATTGCCAGATCACCGGGCGGTCGGTGTCCGCGGCCGCGCTCGGTGCGGAGGTGGGCTCGGCCGACGTCAGTGCGTCGCGCACCTGCTCCACCGACATGGCATGCCATTCGTCGACCGGAACCGGCCGGGGCACTGGGGCGTTGACCACCTTGCGCGCCGACCAGTAGCCGGACGCTACACCCGCCGCCGCGCCCAACACCACCGCTTCGGGCCCGCGGCCCCGGACGGTCGGAATCAGCAGCAGGGAACCCATCGCCGAAGCGCCGACGGACAATTCGACGCCGCGGCGACTGGCCGCCTTCGCCGCGGGCAGGGCGTGCAGAATCCGCCACACCCCGGCCAGGTCATCGACGATCAGGTCCGCGTCCAGCGGTTGCGGGTGGCTGTCGTCGGGCAGGATGCCCACCCCGAGATCGGCCGCCGACAGTGCCTGGGCAGCCGCGCAGGAGACCACCGCGACGGTGTGGCCTTCCTGTTGGTAGTCGTGCACCGCGTCGAGCAGTGCGTCGTCGATCGAATCGCCCGGCATCGGTGCGATTTCGTCGAACGCGGGCCGTAGCTCGCCGAGACCGACGGGGTCGTCGACGGTGATGGTCTGTACGTCGCCTCGCTGGGTCTCGGCGAGCGTCGCGGCCGCCAGCGGATGCGGTGCCGGGGCGAAGAGCGCCTCGGTGACGGCGCGCCCCTTGCCGCGGCGTGTGCCGGGCACCGGGTGCCAACCGGGCTGCAGGTCGCCGGCCGCCAGCATCGCCTGGGCGCGCTCCCAGGTGGTCAGATCCTTCTCGTCGCCACCCCGAAGCCGCACCAAACGCAACGACTCGCTGCGCAGCACCCGCGGATCGAGAATCACCACATCGACCCGATCCAACCGGCGCAGGCCGTCCGGGTCGATCTGCAGCGCCTCATCGTTGTTCGCCAGTCCGCGACCCAGTGTCGCTGCGAACGATTCCTGCGTGGAGCGGGCGGCCTTCGGCACGGCGACCAACGCGGCATTGCCGGCCAGGTTCGGGTCGCGGCTGGCCGCACCGACCGCCGCCGCGCCGATCGCCTGAACCCAGGTGCCGCGCTGCAGGTGTTGTTCGATTGGGCCGACCGGGGCAGGTACCGGGCGTGCGGCTGACTGCGTCTGGGATCCGGTGGTGGAGCGGGCCAGTTCGCGCCGGGACCATGCCCGGGCGTCGGCGCGCGATTCGGCGGCCTTGAAGGTGTTGATCGCCAGGTCGATCGCCAGAATCGACGGGGCCACCGCGAGCGCGTTGGCGGCGGTGGAGGCCAGCCCCATGGCAGTGTCGGTGGCGCGCTTGCCGATTCGTTCCTCGAGGAGTCTACGCAGCCGCGGCTGGTGGTCCAGGGCGACCACGGCGCCTTGCACACTGGCCGGCAACCGCGGAAACCGCAGCACGCGCCCAGCCAGCGCGATACCCAAACCGACGGCGGTGATACCTGCCATGGCCGCGGTGGAGACCGCTATCAGCCCGTCGCCGGGCGCCGGGGTCGCGCGGGGAGCTCGACCATCGACGGCATCGGCGAGCTCGTCGTCGCTCAGGAGGCTCTCGACGGCCGAGATGGTATGGAGAGGCTCGTCGGTTGCCGGTTCGGCATCGTCGATGAGGGCAGGTATCGAGGGGGGCATCGGTCTCCTTCGCTCGGCGACCGAATCTGCAAAGAAAGCCTGCGGAGCCTTCGGTCGACATGGTCAATCGTCCGAAGGTCTCGCTCACGGAAAGTCCTGGGTCCGCTGAATGACCGGGCGGGCTTGCCCGCCGTATTGACGACCATTCACATCCGCCACCTGGCGGGTAGGAACTACTCCCCTTCGCGATCGAAGGTAGGGCAGGTAAGCAGCGTCCAGCTGAACGCCGACGAGACCCGACTTGAAATGCCGGTGAATGCTTTGCGTCGCAGACGGTTTCGAGCCGGTTTCAGGCGCGCGGCGACCAATAGGCCAGCATCTCGGCGAAGGTATCGAAGGCCGGTTTGGAAACACCGTAGGGAGCTTCGAAATGCAGGCTCAACGGATAGCCCAACTCGGCCACCCCGTCGATCACCCGCTTGTACAGATCGAGTAACTGGCGGCGTTTGACGTCGGGTTCGCCGGCGGCCAGAGTCCGGACGAAGGCCTGTTCGGCGGCGACGGCCTCGTTCCCCGGGTCCTGGATCAGCCAATCGACCAGTCCGACCTTGCTCTCCATCTTCGGCACGAAGCCGAACGACAACAGGACCTCGGGCCGGTGATCACTGACGTCCTTGAAGTCGCGAAGGAAACCGACAATCGCATCGGAGTAGAGCAGCTGCGTCATCCCGAAGGTGGCGCCCCGGTCGCATTTGAAGGCGAAGCGTTCCTGCTCTGAGTCTCGTGTCGGGATGAGGATGACACCCCGGTTGTCGACCAGATCGTCGAATTTCGATAGGGCATCGGTGGGTGCGACGCCGCTGCCCTCACCGTCGTTCAGCGTGCGCGGGACGCCGACGAAGATGATTCCGTCGAACCCGGCCTGGCGCAGACCGGACAGTCGCGTTCGTAACGCCTGTTCGTCGAGGAATGCGGTCACCTGCGTGCACAGTCCGCGTACGCCGGGCAGCTCGGGACCGATGATCGACCAGAAATCGGCGACGTCGAGTTTGGGTTTCATCTCGACCGGCCGGTCGTCGTCCTCGGGGATCAATCCGGGGATCATGACGTGGCCTATCCGGCCCGCGATACCCGCCTGCTCGGACAGCCGCAGGACTTTGTAGGCCTCTTCGCGGGCCTGCTCGGCTCCGCGATCGGTGTTGGTCGGCACTAATTCCAGTGCAATGGTGTTCAGCGGCACCAGGGAACTCCGTATCTCATTCGAACGGACAATGTTGCGCCCCAGAGACAGCTCTGGGGCGCAACATGTCAGACGGTCACAGGCCGGTGCGGGCTTCCTTAGCCGCCGCGACCAGGTTGGCCAGCGACGCCGTTACCTCGTCGGTCTTGCGGGTCTTCAGGCCGCAGTCCGGGTTGACCCAGAGGCGCTGTGCCGGAACAGCATCCAATGCCTCACGCAGCGATGCCGCCATCTCATCGGTGCTGGGCACGCGCGGCGAGTGGATGTCGTAGACACCCGGGCCCACCCCGTTGGAGAAACCGATCGCGTTGAGGTCGTCGAGCACCTCCATGTGCGAGCGGGCCGCCTCGATCGAAGTGACGTCGGCATCCAGATCGGCGATCGCCCCGATCACCTCGCCGAACTCCGAGTAGCACAGGTGAGTGTGGATCTGCGTTGCATTCGAGACACCCGAGGTGGACATCCGGAACGACCCGACCGCCCAGTCCAGGTAGGCCGCCTTGTCGGCGTCGCGCACCGGCAACAGCTCGCGCAGGGCGGGCTCGTCGACCTGGATCACCGCGATGCCGGCGGCTTCCAGATCCACCGTCTCCTCGCGGATCGCCAGCGCCACCTGGTAGGCGGTGTCGGCCAGCGGCTGGTCGTCACGGACGAACGACCAGGCCAGGATGGTGACCGGACCGGTGAGCATGCCCTTGACCGGCTTGTCGGTCAGCGACTGGGCGTAGGTGGCCCATTCCACCGTCATCGGCTTGGGCCGGGTGACGTCGCCGAACAGCACCGGCGGGCGCACGCAGCGGCTGCCGTAAGACTGCACCCAGCCATTACTGGTGGCGAAGAAGCCGTCCAGCTGCTCGGCGAAGTACTGCACCATGTCGTTGCGCTCCGGCTCGCCGTGCACCAGCACGTCGAGGCCGAGTTCTTCCTGCAGCTTGATGACGGCGGCGACCTCGGCCTTCATCCGGTTGGTGTACTCCGCCTCGTCGATCTCTCCGGCCACCAGCGCGGCACGGGCCTTGCGGATCTCGACGGTCTGCGGGAAGGAGCCGATCGTGGTGGTCGGCAGCGGCGGCAGATGCAGTCGCTCGTCCTGAGCGGCGCGGCGCTCCTCGGCCGAACCGCGCTGGATGCCCGCCTCCTTGATCTTGGCGATCTGTGCACGCAACGCCGCATTGTTCAGTCGCGGGTCGGACTTGCGGGAGGCGACCGCGGCGTTGGACGCGGCGATCTCGTCGGCGACCGCGTCTCGGCCCTCACGCAGGGCGCGGGCCAGGGTGGCCACCTCGGTCACCTTCTCGGCACCGAACGCCAGCCAGCTGCGCAGCGCGTCATCCAGGCCGGTCTCGGGCTCCAAGGAGTAGGGCACGTGCAACGTCGAGCACGACGTAGAAACCGCCACCGCCCCGGCGGGGCCGAGCAGTGCCGCCAGCTTGGCCAGCGCGGCCTGCAGGTCGGTACGCCAGATGTTGCGGCCGTCGACCACGCCTGCGACCAGCGTCTTGGAGGCCAGCTCCGGCACCGACGCGATCTTGGTGTCCGCGCCGTAGACCAGGTCGACACCGATCGCCTCGACCGGAGTGCGGGCCAGGGCGGGCAGCCCGGCGCCCGGGTCACCGAAGTAGGTGGCCACGAAGATCGACGGCCGCTTGCTCAGCCCGCCGAGGCGGTTGTAGACCTGCTCGGCCAGGGCCGGGGCGTCCGCGGAGATGTCGGTCACCAGCACCGGCTCGTCGATCTGCACCCACTGCGCGCCGGCGTCGGCCAGCTTGCCCAGCAGCTCGGCGTAGACGTCGGTCAGCTCGTCGAGGCGCGAGATCGGTGCGGCCGCACCGTCGACGGCCTTGCTCAGCAGCAGGAAGGTGACCGGCCCGATAATCACCGGCCGGGCCACGTTTCCGCCGAAGCCCTGCTCGGTGGCCTCGGCGAGCTCGGCGAGCACCTTGGCCGGGTTCAGGCTGAACGTCGTGTCGGGGCCGATCTCGGGAACGATGTAGTGGTAGTTGGTGTCGAACCACTTCGTCATCTCCAGCGGAGCGATGTCGGCGTTGCCGCGGGCTGCGGCAAAGTAGCGGTCCAGCTCGTCGGCGACACCGGCGACCCGGGTCGGGAGGGCGCCCAGCAGTACCGCGGTGTCGAGCATCTGGTCGTAGTAGGAGAACGTGTTCACCGGTATCGAGTCGAGCCCGGCGGCGGCCAACTGAGCCCAGGTGTCGCGGCGCAGGCCGGCGCCCACCTTCTGCAGTTCGTCCTGGCCGATCCGGCCGGCCCAGTAGCTTTCGGTGGCACGCTTGAGTTCGCGGCGCGGCCCGATACGAGGTGAGCCGAGAACGGTGGCGGTAAAGGGTTGAGCGATCACGATTTGATCCTTCAATTGACGAGGGTGGGTCAACGCCAGCAGTCGCCCAGCTGATCCGGTCCCGTGCCTATATATAAAGCACTATAACCCTCAAAACCAGACGCCCATTCCGCGAGGCGTTGATCCGCCGGGCGCGGCGCGCCCAGCACAACGGGCAGGTATTCGGACTCGCAGGCGCGCACCGAGGTGCTCCTAATGGCCGTCGCTTCCCAGTCGGTGGGCGAACCCGTGACCAGTGCTTTGTGACGGCGGTCGTTCCTGCATACCGCTGCGGGACAGTCCCGGATTCTCACCGGGTTCCCTCTTGCGCTCCGCGGAAAACCACATTGCGCTCGATGCCGACACCGCCTTACGGCAGCTACGGCAAACCAGTTGCGTAATGAAGATTACCTGGTCAATCGGCTCGAAGCGCCTCCGGGATCGGGGTCGGACCGTCGTTGAATTCGATGGTGCGGCCGATGGTCGAGTTGTCGGCCAGGCAGCCCGCGATCGCTAACGCGACGTTGCCGCGGGAGACCTGCCCTTTGGCGGTGTCGGGGCCGACGGCGATCCGGCCGGTCGCCGGCTCGAGGGTGAGCCGGCTCGGGCCCAGCACCGTCCAGTCCAGGTCGGAGGCGCGCAGATGGGCGTCGGCGGCGGCCTTGGCCTGAGCGTACGGAAAGAACGGATCGTCGTCGGGAACACCGTGGTCGGGGCCCGCGCCGAAATAGGAGACCATCACGAAGCGACGCACGCCGGCCTTCGCGGCGGCGTCGATGCTGCGAATGGCGGCGTCGCGGTCGACGGCGTAGGTACGTTCCGGGTTACCGCCGCCGGCGCCGGCGGAGAACACCACCGCGTCGTGGCCGGCCACCAGCCGGGCCAGACCGTCGGTGTCGAGCTGCTCGATGTCGGCCACCACCGGGACCGCACCGGTGACCGCGACCTCCTCGGCGTGGTCGGGATTGCGGAACACCGAACTGATCTGGTCGCCGCGGTCGGCGAGGATGCGGGCGAGCAGCAGGGCAATCTTGCCGTGGCCGCCGATGATCACGATGCGTGCCATGGATTCGACGGTACGCGGGAGCCCGGAGTGACCCCCGCTGACGCCGGCCGAGCGCGCCAGTCGACAATCGAGGCAACAGACCCCGCACGGACCCACGAACTAAAGGAGAGCACCCATGGCTGAAGCCGTCATCGTCGAAGCGGTGCGCGCGCCTGTCGGCAAGCGCAACGGCGGACTGTCCGGGGTACACCCGGCCGAGCTGTCCGCCCAGGTGCTCAACGGGCTGGTCAACCGGGCCGGAGTGGACCCGGCCCTGGTCGACGACGTGATCTGGGGCTGTGTCATGCAGGCCGGAGAGCAGGCCCTGGACATCGGCCGCACGGCGGTGCTGAGCGCAGGATGGCCGGAGAGCGTGCCTGCGGTGACGGTGGACCGCCAGTGCGGATCCAGCCAGCAGTCAGTGCACTTCGCCGCCGCCGGTGTGGTCGCCGGACACTACGACGTCGTGGTCGCCGGTGGTGTCGAGTCAATGTCGCGTACCCCGATGGGTTCCTCGCTGGCCAACGGTGGCCGGCCGTACGGGGATTCCTTCAAGGCGCGCTACAGCCAGACTCCCAACCAGGGCATCGGTGCGGAGATGATGGCCACCCAGTGGGGGCTGAGCCGCACCGCGCTCGACGAGTTCGCACTGGCATCGCACGAAAAGGCCGGTGCCGCACAGGACGCGGGCGCCTTCAAGGACGAGATCGTCTCGATCACGGACGCCGAGGGCAACGTCGTGAGTGAGGACGAGGGCATCCGCCGCGGCACCACGCTGGAGAAGATGGCCCAGCTCAAGCCCGCGTTCAAGGAGGACGGCGTGATTCACGCCGGCAACTCCAGCCAGATCTCCGACGGCTCGGCGGCGCTGCTGTTCATGTCGGCGGCCAAGGCCCGCGAACTGGGGCTGACCCCGCTGGCACGGGTGCACACCGCGACGCTGGCCGGCTCTGACCCGGTGATGATGCTGTCCGGTCCGATCCCGGCAACCCAGAAGGCGCTGCAGCGCTCGGGTCTGAGTGTCGATGACATCGGGGTGTTCGAGGTCAACGAGGCGTTCGCCCCGGTGCCGATGGCCTGGCTCGCCGAAATCGGTGCCGACCCGAAGCGCCTCAACCCCAACGGCGGGGCGATCGCGCTGGGCCACCCGCTCGGTGGTTCCGGCGCCCGGATCATGACCACCATGCTCTACCACATGCGCGCCAACGGAATTCGTTACGGACTGCAGACCATGTGCGAAGGCGGCGGCCAGGCCAACGCCACCATCCTGGAGCTGCTGTGAGTGACGCGGCCGTTCTGGTAGAACGGCGCGGAAACGTCCTGCTGATCACGATCAACCGGCCCGACGCCCGCAACGCGATTAACGGCGCCGTCAGCGCCGGCATCGGCGACGCCTTGGCGCAGGCTCAAGACGACGACGAGGTGCGCGCGGTAGTGCTCACCGGAGCCGGCGACAAGTCGTTTTCTGCCGGAGCCGACCTCAAGGCGATCGCCAACCGGGAGAACATCTACCACCCGGAGCACCCGGAGTGGGGTTTCGCCGGCTTCGTGCAGCATTTCATCGACAAGCCCGTCATCGCGGCGGTCAACGGCACCGCGCTGGGCGGCGGCACCGAGATCGCGCTGGCCAGCGACCTGGTGATCGCCGAGCAGCGCGCCCAATTCGGGCTGCCCGAGGTCAAGCGCGGCCTGATCGCCGGTGCCGGCGGGGTGTTCCGCATCATCGACCAGCTGCCCCGCAAGGTTGCCCTGGAGCTGCTCTACACCGGGGAGCCCATCTCGGCGGCCGACGCGGCCCGCTGGGGACTGGTCAACCGGGTGGTCGAGGACGGCGGGGCGCTGGAGGCAGCCCTGGAACTGGCCGAACGGATCACCGGCAACGCGCCATTGTCGGTGCGGGCCAGCAAGCGGATCGCCTACGGGGTCGATGACGGAGCCATCCCCGGCGAAGTGGACGGTTGGGCTCGCACCGGCCGGGAGTTCTCCGCGCTGCTGCGGTCCGAGGACGCCAAGGAGGGACCCCGGGCGTTCGCCGAGAAGCGTGCGCCAGTGTGGAAGGCGCGTTGAGCGGCGTGCCGGAGCCGCTTCTGATCTCCATCCGCGGGCGCGCCCCGCAACTACACCCGGAGGCCTGGGTGGCACCCAACGCCAGCCTGATCGGCCAGGTCAGCCTGGCCGCTCGGGCCAGCGTCTGGTACTCGGCGACGCTGCGCGCCGAGGTCGAGCCGATCGAGATCGGCATCGACACCAACATCCAGGACGGCGTGACGGTCCACGTCGACAAGGAGTTCCCCTGTCGAGTGGGGGCGCACGTCAGCGTCGGGCACAACGCGGTGCTGCACGGTTGCACCATTGAGGACGACTGCCTGATCGGCATGGGAGCGATCGTCCTCAATGGTGCCGTCGTGGGGGAGGGCTCGCTGGTCGCGGCGGGTGCCGTCATCCCGCAGGGGATGGTGGTGCCGCCCCGGTCACTGGTGTCGGGAGTGCCGGGCCGGGTCCGACGAGACCTGAGCGAGGCTGAGGTCCGCAACAATCGGTACAACGCCGCGGCGTACCGGCGACTGATCGAAGTCCATCGAGCGAACTAACGCATTTGGGCCACCGGCCGCCGTTCGGCCGCTACGTTTTAGGGACGTTGCTCAACCCGCCGCTGAGGGGACGTCCTGCATGACCCAGATCAGTCCAACCCGCCCCGGCCTGCTGCGTGAGATCACCGCCATCATGACCAGGGTTGCCCTGCCGTATCACGAGCCACGCGCGGTGGTGCAGCGACGTCGCGCCGTCGTCGGAGTGGTCGTGGTGATCGGCGCCGCGGTGCTCGTGGCCATGCACAGCAAGCTTCCAGGCGACCCGGCGTTCTACTGGCTGTCACTGGTCTTGGCCGCAGTCTGGACGGTGGGGGCTGTGGTGGCCGGACCGCTGCACCTCGGCGTGTTGCGGTTCCGCGGGCGAAACGAGCGGCCGGTGTTCACCGGCACCGGCGTCGGCCTGGTGCTGGGTGGAGTATTCCTGCTGGGTGGGCTTGCGGTACAAGACATTCCGCCACTGGCCGATCAGGTGGTCGCAATCCTGGCCTACACCACCGAAGTCTCCTGGCGGCTGGTGGTGCTCATCGCCCTCGTCAACGCGGTCGCCGAGGAGTTGTTCTTCCGCGGCGCACTGTTCAGTGCCTTCGGCCGCCGCTCGCCGCTGGTGTTCTCCACCCTGCTCTACGTTGCGGCGATGATGGCCGCGGGCAACCTCATGGTGGGGGTGGCCGCGCTGGTGCTCGGTACCGTGTGCGCCCTCGAGCGTCGTGCGACCGGTGGAGTGCTGGCCCCGGTGCTGACCCACCTGGTGTGGGGGCTGATGATGGTGCTGGCGCTGCCCCCGATCTTCGGGATGTAGTTCGCGCTACTGGGCGCGAGCAGACAGAGAATCGCACTCGGGAACCCCCTGCAATGCGATTCTCTGTCTGCTCGCCGGGAAATCAGGAGTCGGTGAAATTGGGGGAGCGCCGCTCCTGAAACGCGCGGGCGCCCTCACGGAAGTCGTGGGCGTTCAACAGGATTGACTGCCCGACGTATTCGCGGTCCAAGGTGGCATCCAGCTCGGTCAGGGTCGCGGTGTTGATGGCGTGCTTGGTCTTGGCCAACGCCGCGGCGGGCCCGGTCAGCAAGCCGGCCAGGAGCTTGTCCACCTCGGCGTCGAACTCCTCGGCCGGGTACACCGCGCTGATCAGTCCCCAGTCCAGGGCGTCGGCAGCCGACAGCCGTTCGGCCAGCAGCGCCAGCCGCATGGCGCGGGTCCGGCCGACGGCCGCCGCAACCAACGCGGACGCGCCGCCGTCGGGCATCAACCCAATCTTGGTGAATGCCAATAGGAAAAAGGCCTTGTCCGAGGCCACGATCAGGTCGCAGGCCAGGGCCAGGGACACGCCGATACCGGCCGCCGGGCCCTGCACGACGGCCACCACCGGGCGCGGCAACGCGACGATCGCCCGGATCGCGCGATTGGCCTCGACGATGATCTCGGTCGGCACGCCATCGGCCGCGTCGTCGGCACCGATACCCGCTCCGGAGCTGAATCCGCGCCCCGCCCCGCCGAGCCGGACCGCACGCACCCGCGGGTCGCGGGCGGCGGCCTCCATCGCGTCGGCGATCCCGGCCAGCACCGACGTGGTCACCGAGTTGAGGCTGTCGGGGCGGTCGATGATCACCGAGAGCACCCCGTCGGACAGGGTGACGGCCAGGCCGTCCACCGGGGAGAGGGTGTCGATGCCGGAGGCGATTGCAGTCATGGCCCTCACCCTAGGATGCAGATCACAGAGGCATACGACGAGGAGGCAGATATGGCGGGACCACTGGCGGGGCTGCGGGTCATCGAACTGGCCGGGATCGGACCGGGTCCGCACGCAGCGATGATCCTCGGCGACCTGGGCGCTGACGTGGTCCGCGTGGAGCGGCCACCGAAATTCGGTGGCGGGGCCAGCAAGGACACCATGCTGCGCAACCGGCGCTCGGTGACCGCTGACCTGAAGTCGCCGGAAGGCCGCGAGCTGGTGCTGGCGCTGGTGGCCAAGGCCGACGTGCTGATCGAGGGTTTCCGTCCGGGGGTCACCGAGCGGCTCGGCCTCGGCCCCCAGGACTGCGCCAAGGTCAACGAGCGGCTGATCTACGGCCGGATGACCGGCTGGGGGCAGACCGGCCCCCGTGCTCAACAGGCCGGCCACGACATCAACTACATCTCGCTGAATGGGTTGTTGCACAGCGTCGGCCGCAAGGGGGAGCGCCCGGTACCGCCGCTGAACCTGACCGGTGACTTCGGCGGTGGATCGATGTTCCTGCTGGTCGGAATCCTGGCCGCGCTGTGGGAGCTGCAGCGTTCCGGCAAGGGCCAGGTGATCGACGCGGCGATGGTCGACGGGGCCAGCATGCTCTCGGCGATGATGTGGAGCTTCCGCTCGCAGGGGCTGTGGAGTGACGAGCGCGGCGTCAACATGCTCGACACCGGTGCGCCTTACTACGACACCTACGAATGTGCCGACGGGAAGTATGTGTCGGTCGGGTCGATCGAGCCGCAGTTCTACGCCGAACTGCTGGCCAAGCTGGAGCTGGACCCCGCCGAGCTGCCGGCGCAGAACGACGTCAGCGGTTGGCCGGTGCTGCGGGAGAAGCTGACCGCGGCGTTCGCCGCCCACGACCGGGACCACTGGGCCAAAGTGTTCGCCACCTCCGATGCCTGCGTGGCGCCGGTGTTGGCCTTCAACGAGGTGCAGGCCGACTCGCACATCACCGAGCGCGACACCTTCTACGACGTCGACGGCTACCTGCAGCCGATGCCGGCGCCGCGGTTCTCCCGCAGCGTTCCCGACGTCCCGACCCCGCCCGCCGTTCTGGGAGCCGACAACGAGTCCATCCTGAGCGACTGGGTATAGTCCCGACCAACCAGACGGTTGGGATTGAGAGGGGCCAAGAGGGTGCAGATCAAGGACGCGGTAGCCGTTGTCACCGGCGGTGCCTCCGGATTGGGATTGGCCACGGCCAAACGCCTGCTGGACGCGGGCGGCCAGGTCGTGGTGATCGACCTCAAGGGCGAGGACGTGGTCTCCGAGCTCGGTGACCGGGCTCGTTTCGTGGAGGCCAACGTGGCCGACCCCGAGGCGGTCGGGGCGGCCTTGGACGTCGCGGAATCTCTTGGCCCGGTGCGGATCAACGTCAACTGCGCCGGAATCGGCAACGCGATCAAGACACTGAGCAAGGACGGCGCGTTTCCGCTGGATGCCTTCACCAAGATCATCCAGGTCAACCTGATCGGCACGTTCAACGTGCTGCGGCTCTCGGCCGAGCGGATCGCCAAAACCGAGCCGATCAACGGCGAGCGCGGCGTGATCATCAACACCGCCTCGGTGGCGGCGTTCGAGGGCCAGATCGGGCAGGCCGCCTACTCGGCGTCCAAGGGCGGCGTCGTCGGTATGACGCTGCCGATCGCCCGGGATCTGTCCCGCGACCTGATCCGGGTCTGCACCATCGCGCCGGGCCTGTTCAAGACGCCGCTGCTGGGCTCGCTGCCCGAGGAGGCGCAGAAGTCGCTGGGTGCGCAGGTGCCGCACCCGTCGCGGCTGGGTGACCCCGACGAGTACGGCGCGCTGGCCGAGCACATCATCAACAACCCGATGCTCAACGGCGAGGTCATCCGCCTCGACGGTGCGATCCGGATGGCCCCGAGGTAGGAGAGACGATGGCTATTACAACGAAGTTCACCGAGACATTCGGGGTCGAGCACCCCATCGCCCAAGGCGGCATGCAGTGGGTGGGTCGCGCGGAGCTGGTGGCCGCGGTCGCCAACGCCGGGGCGCTGGGTTTCCTCACCGCGCTCACCCAGCCGACGCCGGCCGACCTGGCCAATGAGATCGCCAAGACCCGGGATCTCACCGACAAGCCGTTCGGGGTGAACCTGACCATCCTGCCGGCGATCAACCCGCCGCCCTACGACGAGTACCGCCAGGTGATCGTCGACGCCGGCATCAAGATCGTCGAGACCGCCGGATCCAACCCGGCGCCGCATCTGCCGATGTTTCACGACAACGGAATCAAGGTGCTGCACAAGTGCACCTCGGTGCGGCACGCGGTTAAGGCGCAGAGCCTGGGCGTGGACGGCATCAGCATCGACGGGTTCGAATGTGCCGGTCACCCGGGTGAGGACGACATCCCGGGCCTGGTGCTGATCCCGGCTGCCGCGGCGCAGATCGAGATCCCGATGATCGCCTCCGGCGGTTTCGCCGACGCCCGCGGCCTGGTCGCGGCGCTGGCCCTGGGTGCCGACGGCGTCAACATGGGCTCGCGGTTCATGTGCACCGTGGAGTCCTGCATCCACCAGAACGTCAAGGAAGCCATCGTCGCCGGCGACGAGCGCGGCACCGAGCTGATCTTCCGGTCGCTGCACAACACCGCTCGGGTGGCCAGCAACGCGGTATCCCGCGAGGTCGTGGAGATCCTCAAGAACGGCGGTCAGTTCCCCGACGTCCAAGAGCTGGTGGCCGGTGTGCGTGGCCGTCGCGTCTTCGACGAAGGCGACGTCGACGCCGGTATCTGGACCGTGGGCACTGCGATGGGACTCATCAACGACATCCCGACCTGCGACGAGCTGGTGTCGCGGATGGTGTCGGAGGCCGAGGAGATCATCCTGGGCCGCCTGGGCAACATGGTCGAGGACGAGGACGAGGAGAACGTCGCCTGACAGCGGTGTTTTAGGCCGTCGGCCTGACGCTTACCAGCGCCGAACGTGCGATCAGACCGGAGAATCCGCGGGTTTTCCGGTCTGGTTGCACGTTCGGCGTTTGGCGTTGAAGGACCCGGCGAGATTGCTGAGTGGCGGCCACACACGGGGCTTGGCTACAGCGGCCCCGGGGCTCAACCTGAATGCTAGAGAAATGGATCGACTCACAGATGGCGTCCTACCCGGATTGGGGCGACCGCCGTCGCGTAGTCACGCGACATTTGAAAGGCGCCGCTGTCGCGACGCCGATCAATCAGCTGGCCAGCGAATGCAGGCCGTCGAACTGCTCCGAGGTGTCGCCCTCGACGAGGAAATCGCCGTGGTACAGGGCCTCGAAGTCAACCTTGATGACGTCGGCACTTGAGTCGTCGATCCACATGACCCTGAGCTTATTGGTCACTATTAAGGAATCATTGAGTCACGTTTCGGGAAATGGTGGCAATACTACCGGCGGGTAGCGTTTGCGGGGCCGGCGCTCGGGACGTGCCTGCGATCCCGCTCCGCCAAGCTAGGGTGGCTCCCATGACCGCACCGGACACCCTGGACAACCCGCTGTTCGCTCGGATCTGGACCTTCATGTCCAGCCGCGAGACCGACTGGTTGCGGGACCGCCGCCGGGAGAACCTGGAGGGATTGTCCGGACGTGTGCTGGAGGTCGGAGCCGGCACCGGGAGCAACTTCGGCTTCTACCCGGACTCGGTGACCGAGGTGGTGGCCGCCGAACCTGAGTCACGGCTGCGGGACACCGCCGTATCCGCCGCGGCGTCGGCTCCGGTGCCGATCACCGTGGTGGCGAGCACCGTGGAAGCCCTGGGCGCCGGCGAGCCCTTCGACGCGATCGTCTGCTCGCTGGTCTTGTGTTCGGTGGACCGTCCCGAAGAGGTTTTGCGTCAGCTGTTCGCATTGCTGAAGCCCGGCGGCGAGCTGCGTTACTTCGAGCATGTCGCCAGCGCCGGGATGCGCGGCGGGCTGCAACGGCTGGCCGACGCCACGTTTTGGCCCCGACTGTTCGGCAACTGCCACACCCACCGCGAGACCGAGCAGATGATCAGCGCTGCAGGCTTCGTCGTCGGTAGATCGCGGCGAGGGCACCAATTCCCGGCCTGGGCCCCGGTGCCGGTGTCGGAATTCGCGCTGGGCTCGGCGAGCCGCCCGGCCTGAGTCGGAGTCAGGCCAGCAGGAACGGCAACCGTTGTGCCATTCCCGGCAGTGCCGCCGACGCAGTAGTTTGCAGAAAAACCGTGGCCCGCTCCGAGAGCGGCGTCGGTTCCGGATTCACCTGGATGACGGTCTTGCCCAGCTCCAGCGCCCGTTCGGGCAGACTGGCCGCTGGATAGACCACCCCGGATGTGCCGACCACGATCACCGCATCGGCGGCGTCGATAGCCTCGACCGCTGCGTTCCACGGGCCCTCGGGCAGATTTTCACCGAACCAGACCACGTCCGGGCGGATCAAGCCGCCGCATTCGCACTGCGGCGGCATGATTTCGAGTATGGGTTCTGCCAGCTCCGGTAGCTGCGTGTCGTGCGGTTGTTCGCAGTCCGAGCAGCGGAACGTAAACATCTGGCCGTGCAGATGGTGGACCGTGGAACTGCCGCCGCGCTCATGCAGATTGTCGACGTTCTGGGTGATGACCTGGACGTCGGCGTGCTGCTCCCAGTCCGCGATCGCGGTGTGGCCCAGGTTCGGCTCATAGCGGCGGGCCAGCTGGCAGCGCCACAGATACCAACCCCAGACCAGTTCCGGCTGCCGATTCCAGCCATCGATGCTGGACACCTCGTAGGGGTCGTATTGCGACCACAGTCCCTTCTCGTCATCGCGGAAGGTGGGTATCCCGCTCTCTGCTGAGATTCCTGCGCCACTGAACACCACCACCCGCACGCCACCAAGATAGCGGGATACTGGCCGAATGGACTTCGCCGACCTGCTGAAAGCCGACGTGCATTCCGACGTGCCGCTGTTCGAACAGATCAGAGTCGCACTGATCGAGGCGGTCCGGGCCGGATCACTGCCCGCGGGAACCCGGCTGCCGACGGTGCGCGAATTGGCGAGTCAGCTGGGCCTAGCGGTCAACACCGTCGCACGCGCTTACCGCGAGCTGGAGGCCGGCGGCGTCGTCGAGACGCGGGGCCGATTCGGCACCTTCGTGGCAAGCAGCGACCCGGCCGATGCGGCCATGACCCGGGCGGCAAGCGCTTTCGCGGCCGCGGCCCATGCGGTCGGTGTGAGCAAGGCCGAGGCGCTGCGCTACCTCGACGCGGCCTTCGGCAGCGCCGGAAGCGGTGCCTCCTAGCCGAATTCGAGCAGGGTCAGTGACGGACGGACCGGATCGAGGAAGCGCAGCCGATAGGCGCTCGAGAGCAGGGTGTTGAACAGCCACCCGCGCCCGGCCGGCAACGGCAGATCGCGAACGGCCCGGATGCCGGGCATGGTGTTCACCAGATCGGCAGCCTCGCTCACCGACAGGTTGAACGGCATCGGCGGCGCCTTGTAGCGCAGCGAGGTCCACACCCCGCGGCGAATCAGCATCGCCATCAACGGCGGCGGTACATCGAAGAGCAGCCGCCCGCCTGGGAAACGGCGGGCACACTCGGCGATCAGTCCCAGCGACTGCTCGGGCTGCAGGTACATCAACAGGCCCTCGGCGCTGATGAACACGCCCTTGTCCGGATCAACCTGGTCCATCCAGCTGTAGTCCAAGGCGGATTGGGCGCACACCGAAACCTGCGGCGACGCCGGCAGCAGCCGGGTACGGATATCGACGATCGGGGGGAGATCGACGGTGAGCCAGCGGAACGCGGCGTCGGTAACGCTCGCACTCACCCGCCAGAAGCTGGTCTGCAAACCCTCGGCCAGGGCCACCACGGTGCCGGCCGGATGCTGGTGCAGAAACTGCCGGGTCTGGTCGTCGAAGGCCAAGGCGCGCAGTGCGATGTCTTGACGTGTCGGCCCGAACTTCGCGAAGTCGAAGTCGATCGACTCGGCCAGGCTGATCGCCATCGGGTCGTCGATGATCCCGTCTGAACGGCGGGCCTCTCTCGCCCGAGCGTTCAAGGTCAGCAACGCGGTTTCGGAGACCCCGGTCAGGGTGACTTTCTGTGCCTGGCTCACGTCTGCGACCTTACCGGTGCGCGGCTCAGCGCAGCATTTTGCTCAGAGTGCGCAGGTTGCGGGTGGTGGTGGCGGACTTGTACCGCTTGTTGCCCATCGTCTTGCCCACGGTGCTGGTCAGGGTGTCGCCCTTGGGGATCTGCCAGTAGATCACCCCGTCACCGAGGGTGATCTTCTCGTCGGCATCGGCTGCGAGCTTCGACAGTTCGGTCAGCGCCGCGTGGTCGGCGACGAACGTGACATAGGAGTGCACGTCGGGGACCTCGGGTTCGAAGGGATACGCCGCCACGATGTCGCGCACCGTCTCGACGTCGTAGACCAGCACCCAGGCCTCATAGCCGAAGCGCTCCCGCAACGCCGCCTCGGCGGCGGCGCGCACCTTCGCGGCATCGGCGGGCGAGTCCAGCAGCACGTTGCCGCTGGCCAGCAGCGTGCGGACCTCGGAGAACCCGGCGGCGGTCAGCGTGGCGGCGACCTCGGCCATCTTGAGGTTGACTCCGCCGACGTTCACGCCGCGCAGAAACAGTGCATACCGGGTCATGAGACGACTCCAATCGGTGGAAGAACGATGGCAATAACCCGACGCGTCGGTAGGCTTCGATCATGGGACGCCAGGTATTCGACGACAAGTTGCTTGCCTTGATCAGCGGGAACTCGCTCGGCGTCTTAGCCACGCTCAAGAAAGACGGGCGCCCGCAGCTGTCGAACGTGCGGTACTACTTCGATCCGCGGTCGCTGGTGGTGCAGGTGTCGGTCACCGAGCCGCGAGCCAAGACCCGCAATCTGCGCCGCGATCCCAGGGCGTCGCTGCTGGTCGATTCCGACGACGGCTGGTCCTATGCCGTCGCCGAGGGGGATGCCCAGCTGACGCCGCCGGCCGCCGCGCCCGATGATGACACCGTCGAGTCTCTGATTGCGTTGTACCGCAACATCGCTGGGGAGCATCCGGACTGGGACGAGTACCGCCAGGCGATGGTGACCGACCGTCGTGTGCTGTTGACGCTGCCCATCCAGCACCTCTACGGCATGCCGCCGGGCGTGCGCTGAACATCTGCCACCGCCAGACCATGCGCTGGGCTAGGCTCCCGGTATGCCCGAATCAGAGTCCGCCGCAGACGAGAACAAGCGCAAGTTCCGGGAGGCGCTGGAGCGTAAGAAGGCGAAGTCGGCGGGTGGCTCCGACCACAAGGACGGCGGTGCCAAGCAATCACGCTCGCACGGGCCGTTGGAGAGCCGCCGGGAATTCCGCCGCAAGAGCGGGTAGCTACTGCACCGGGCAGGCGTACTTGCGTGCCACGTCCATCGCCCGCTGGTTCGCGCCAGGCCCGACGACCCCCTGCGCGGCGAGTTCCCACCCGATATAGCCCGGAAGTCCGCCTTCGCATGCCTGGTGGGCCAGGCGCCAGGCAGTGTCGGGGTTCAAGTTGAACCCGTTGCGTTCCAGGCCTTCCATGTAGGTGTCGAATTCCGGGGTGCCCTGTTCTGGTACGGCGCTGGCTGTGGCGGCCAGGGCAACCGCGGAAACCGCCGCTGCAATCAGTGCTGCCGCTACACGTCTCATGGTCCTTCTCCTGGAGATACGTCTGCTCGTGGTGTCGCTACACGGTTGCACACTCCACCGATACCGACCAACGGAACTATTTAGTTGGCCGGGGTGGAGCAATCGCGGGTTTGATCCGTCAGGCAGGGCTATGAATCCGGATTGTCCTATTTCAACAGCTAACCGTACGACTACATGGCTGCACCGAGCCACCACCTGGCCAATCGGCAACGACTGACCGGTGATGAACGGAGCAGAGTTATTCGCTGCAGGCTTGGCTCTGGCGAATGTCCGCACGCGAAGGCAAGGAGGTGCCGTCTCGCATGCAAGAATGCCTGCATGAATGCATGCGGGTCAAATGGATGGAGCGTAGTAGCATCGGCAGGGTCCAATTCAGCTTTCGCTGGCATACTTGCGGGCTTCCTTTTTACGGGTGCTGTTTATTTATTCTCAGAGCCGAGGAAGCACTCTCCGGTGATCGCCCTGTTCTTGGCCAGCTTTCTCGTTCTCGGCTTCGATAGTTACCTATTCAGTCGAGTTAGTGGTATTTCAATACCGGAAAATGCCGACTCTAGGGTTGTCAGTTTTCTCTGTCACGGTGTTTGGATGGAGGGGATGGCCGCGAGTGGGATGCTGGCAACTGGCGCGGCAGCGCTGATAGTGGGGCTGGGGTATCTCCTGGTCGCCCACGACAGCAGGGCGCCTTACCTGCAAGGTCTCGCGATATTGTCAGGACTTGGTGTGCTGCTGGGGGCGCCTTTGCTTTTGTTGTTCACGTCATTCGATTTTTACGAGTCGATATTTGATAAGCCGAATTGGGTGATCATCTATTGCGTAAGCGGCGGTGCTGCTGCACTTACAGCGATTGCAGGTATCATGTCCTTTAGGTGGTCGCACAAATATAATTCAGGAGACAAGAACAACTTGAAACTAGTAACGAGTGCATCCTACGCTATTGTCGTATACGCGATATTGGGGCCAGCTTTTGCCGCGATTGTCATGCGCCTTCCAGACAGCGTGGTTATTGATCCGCACCCGGCTCTGTGGATCTTGACTACCTTCATCTCGGTCGTTATCCCGGCCTGCATCGTTGTCGGACTCGCTGGGGGAATTGCCGATACGGACGTTGACCCACTATGACGTTGAGCCGTGATTCGTTGCCAAGGTTGTGCGCGACGTGCTTGGGGTAGGGGCGCAGCACCTAGCAAGGGATCTAGACAACGAACGAGCAAAGGGTCTTCGATTTGAAGGCCCCTGGAGGGGCTCAGCAGGTCAAGACGGTCACCGAGCCTGGCCTGTATTCGCTGATCCTGCGAAGCCGCAAGCCCGAAGCGAAGCGGTTCAAGAAGCGGATCGCCTTGGAGGTGCTGCCCGCGATACGCATCGCCTTGGAGGTGCTGCCCGCGATACGCAAGGCCGGAGGCTAATTGGGAGTCTGAACCGAGGAATCTCGCACAAAGCCCGCCTCCTTTAGGCATGATCGAGGCTATGACACCTTCTCCTTGGTTGGCGATTACTTGCTCCGCACTTTCGTTGGTTACATCGGTCGCCGCGTTCTACGTTGCCTATCAGCGAGGAAAGTACTCCCTGACAATTACAAGCGAGACGACCGCGGTGACTATTAATGGAAAAGATCAAGAGGTTATTGCCGTAGAGGCATTGAACGATGGTGGCGTGCCAGCCCAAGTGACGAACGTGATTCTCGCAGATGCGAATAACTCGGGCACTGCAAATCGGTTGAGTATGGGATCGCCGGTTCCAGTTTCGCTTGCGGCAAATGGTGGATCTGGGATTTGGTACTTTGATCACATAGAATTTCGGCGTAGACTGCCTAATCTTCTTTCAGACACGCCACTTAAGTTAAAGGCATATATTGCGGTGGGATCTAAGACACATCCGCAACGGCGGGCACTCCTCTTGCCTGCAAAAGGGGGGCCCGTTTCGACAAAGAGGCTGCCTATTAGGGACCGTATCCGAGAGCTATGGCAAGGATTAATAGCGCCGCAGGTAAGTGTCCAAGAAATTAAATCCCCAGACTCCGAAACTATTTCTAGCATGGAATATAGTCTGTTGATTCAGACGATTGACAAAGGGTGGTTGGATATGTACGGTGGGGCCACCCTGGCACTTTTTGTTGTGACCCCGGATGGAGAATTAGAGCGAGTTGAAGATATAACTCCGATCGCCGTCTCATTTGGTTTCTTTAGAAGAATGAAACAAGTCAAAGTGCCAATTATTGACGATTCAAGCGCCAAATTGGGTGATCGTTTTCGTTGGGTACTGCGCAGCGATAAGGGCCGAATCTTGGGTGGTACGGCAGCGCGAACTCTTTCCGAAGTGAACTCAACCTAAGGCCCGCCGTCGACTAGAGAAAGTGTCGGCGTTCACGAGTACGGCCCGTACTCGGTTCGGCAGGGCTGGAACACGTGATCCAGCCCTGGCCGGCACACCACCGCTCCACGGTGTGAAGTCGTCGAGCGTCCGCGAGCAGACGACACCCCATATCGAAGGCAGGAGCCACCTGCCGGTCTGTTCGGGGGATGCCTGCGACGGGGCGGCGCAACCACGCAGTGTGGCTCCCGCGGTCGCCGTCAAGAACTTGATGATCGCCGTCGGCAACCTAGAGTTGAGTGTCGACATGGCTCGCTCGCCTAAGTGGTGCGCTCTATCGAGAGGTGGCTGGTGACTCCCAAACTCTGCCTCGTTCAAGACCCCGAGGCTGACGAGCTTCTCTCGGGAGATCCGTTCGCGCTGCTGGTCGGTATGTTGCTCGATCAGCAGATTCCAATGGAAGTCGCGTTCGCCGGCCCGAAGAAGCTCGCTGACCGGATGGGCGGTCTGGACCCGCACGATATTGCCGCGCGCGATCCGGACGAATTCGCTGCGCTGTTCGCTGAAAAGCCTGCGGTGCACCGGTTTCCGGGTTCGATGGCGGGCCGTGTCCAAGCCCTGGCCAAGGCGGTGGTCGATCAGTACGGCGGCGACACGACCGCATTGTGGTCGGTCGGTGAGCCCGATGGCGCCGAGGTGTTGAAGCGCCTCAAGGCACTGCCCGGCTACGGCGAGCAGAAGGCCCGGATCTTTCTGGCTCTGCTCGGCAAGCAATACGGCGTGACCCCGTCGGGATGGCGGGAGGCTGCCGGGGCATACGGTGAGGCCGGAACACACCTGTCGATCGCCGACGTCGTGGACGCGTCGTCGCTGCAGCAGGTGCGGTCCACGAAGAAAGCCCAGAAACTGGCTGCGAAGCAGGCCCGAGAGAGTAAGGGAAAGGCGGCGACGTGAAAACTCACCTGAACTGTCCGTGTGGCGAGGCGATGACGGGCAAAGACGAGGACGAATTGGTCGTGGTGGTGCAGAAGCACCTCGCCGATGTGCACCCCGGTATGGAGTACGACCGCGACGCCATCTTGTTCATGGCCTACTGACGCCGCCGTCGGGTCCTGCGGCGCAGGACCACGACGACGCCCGCGATCACCACGATCACCGGCAGCCAGGGCAGTAGGAAACCCGTGATCGAGATCAGGCCGTGGGTGAACGACAGCAGGGCGTGCCAGCCGTGGCGAACCGACGCGACGAATCCGGGGGAGGTCGACTCGAACTCGGAGGCCAGTGAAACGGTGAGCGTCGCGTAGCTGATTTGGTCGCCGAGCTGGGTGCGTTGGGCCCGCAGGCTGTCCAGGTCGGCCTGCCGCGACGCCAGCTCCTTCTCGGCCTGCAGCAGATCGGTTGTGGTGGAGGCGGACTTCATCAGCGCGGTCAATCGGTCCACCGACGCCTGCAACGCGGCGACCCGCGCATCGAGGTCGACACGCTGTCCGGTGACGTCGTCGTGCCGCAACGCGATCGACGAGACATCCCCCAGTTGCTTTGCGTCGTCGAGGAATTCATCGACCTTTGGTGACGGGATGCGCACGGTCAGCTCGGCGGTGCGGGACTGACCCGGTGCCGTGCTTTCGGTGCGGTCATCGACGCGGCCGTCGAGCCGGGTGGTCAGGTCCATGAGTCGGTCGACCGATACGCCGACGTCGGTCACCGCGATATTGAGGCTGCCGGTAGTCACGATGTCTCGCTGCAGGTCCTTTTGCAGCGGCTGAGTTGGCGGGCTCATCGGCGCGGGCGCGGAGTCCGCGGCGCCGGCGTACGACGAGCGTTCCGCTGGCGGCCGTCCCCCCGCGCAACCGGTGATCGCCAGGAGCAAAATCGCAGCCAAGCCGATCAAGAGCGTCCACGGTGCCGAGGTGCGGGGGACGGTCATGGCCGTCAGGGCACCACTGTCGAGCCGATGGTGGGCAGGAAGTTGCACTGGTGGTCCTTGGTGCTGACCTGGCCGAAGATGGTCGACATGACGCTGCCCGAGCCGGTGTCGACGATCGCGGTCAGCGTCGTCGGCCCCTCGGGGTTGATGTCGGTGCGCGGCTGCAGGGTGGCGCTGCCGGACTTACCGGTGGTCAGGTTCACCCACGTGACGTTCAGCGGTAGCTTCTGCGTCTCGGCCGGGCCCGGCGTCCCCATCGCGGTGAACACGTAGGCGGTCTGGCCGGGCTTGGGGCCGGGGGTCGGAATCGTGGCCGGGCCGGCCACCGAGAGCGCGGTAGCGATGACGGTGCCGCCGTCGGCCTGGCAGTTCTGGCCGATGGACGGGTACATGAAGTCCTGGGTCGGTGGGGCGTCCGGGCCGAAGCCGGGGGTGGCCGCCGTCGCCGCGTCGGGTGCCGCGACGGTCGAGGCGGCTTCGGGAGCTGCCGGGGCCGCGTCGGGCAGGGCTTCGGCGGGCGCGGGCAGGGCTTCGGGTGCGTTGATGTCGGCCTGCGGCGCCGGGCCCACCGACTTGGCCGGGTCGATGCCGCTGGGCAGGTGGGCCACCATTCCGGGTTCCGAGCCGGCCGTCGGTACGTGATTGCTCGGCAGGGCCTCGGGCGGCGACTGCACGAACTGCGCCACCGAGTCGGCCACCTGCCGCGAGCTAGCGGGCGTGTTGGAGTTTCCGGTGAATGCGGCGGCCGCGGCCATCAGCAGCGAGGTCGCCCCGGCGGGGTCGGCAGCGGCCTGCTGGATCACCGGGCTCAACTGCTCAATGGCGGGCAGTCCAGGAAATCCCGCGGTCGGCAGCGGCAGTGCCGGCATGGCCGGGTCGGCCGTGGCCACCCCGCCGACGGCGCCGAGGACCAGCACGGCCGATGATCCGGCTGCGACGGCCGCTTTGGCGGCGGTGGCAGGTGTGCTGGTGATCAGCGTCCGGAGGCGCGACATGACTTCCCCAATCGTCGGCAATGGCTTGCTGAAAACTGAAGCTAGCCTGTTGCTGGTGAGGCTCAAGTGACACGTGTGTCATTTATGGAACCGTTACGGACCCGAACCGCGACGGTGATCTGGCGGCCGTTCGCTAGAGTCGTGCCGGTAGACACCACCCTCGACACCCAGCCTGCGCGTTCGCTGACGAATCGCCTGACTGCGTGGGCTCCAGTGCTGCTGACGATCAGCATCGCGGCGCGACTGGCCTGGACCTACCTCACCCCGCACGGCGCCAACTTCGTCGACCTGCACGTCTACATCAGCGGTGCGGCCGCGCTGGCCCAGCCCGGCGCGCTGTATGACTACGTCTACGCCGACCAGACCCCGGACTTCCCGCTGCCGTTCACCTACCCGCCGTTCGCGGCGGTGGTGTTCTACCCGCTGCATTTCCTGCCGTTCGGGCTGGTCGCGTTCGGCTGGCAGATCGGCACGATGGCCGCGCTGTATGGCGTGGTGCGGCTGTGCCAGCGCCTCCTCGGCGGATCGGCCACCGCCGGACGCCGGATTGATGCGGCGGTCCCAGCTTCGCCTCTCCTTCGTCGAGCCTCGCTGAACCGCTCGGCTGATGCGGCGGTTCCAGCTTCGGCTCTCCTTCGTCGAGCCTCGCTGAACCGCCGGGTCGCCATGCTGTGGACGGCGGCCGGGATCTGGACCGAGCCGTTGCGCAGCACCTTCGACTACGGCCAGATCAACGTGATCCTGGTGCTGGCGGTGCTGTATGCGGTCCACAGCCGGCGGTGGTGGGTGTCGGGGCTGTTGATCGGGCTGGCCGCCGGAGTGAAGCTGACCCCGGCGATCGCCGGGGTCTATCTGGCCGGGGCGCGGCGCTGGGCCGCCGCGGTGTTCTCGGCCGTCGTCTTCGCCGGAACCATCGCCGTGTCGGTCTGGGTCACCGGCGATCAGGCCCGCCGTTACTTCACCGAACTCCTCGGTGACGCCCATCGGGTCGGCCCAATCGGAACGTCGTTCAACCAGTCCTGGCGGGGCGGGATCTCCCGCATCCTGGGACACGACGCCGGCTACAGCGCACCGGTGCTGATCGCGATCGCTGTCACCGCCGTCCTGGCGGTGCTGGCCTGGCGGGCGCTGAACAGCGGCCCCGCCGGGCCCGACCCGCTGGGATCGCTGCTGGTGGTCGAGCTGTTCGGTCTGCTGGCGTCACCGATCTCCTGGACCCATCACTGGGTGTGGCTGCTGCCGCTGATGATCTGGCTGTTCTACGGGCCCTGCTCGGATCGCCGCGGCGCCCGGGTGCTGGGCTGGGGCTGGCTGGCACTCTCCCTCATCGGGGTGCCGTGGCTGCTGAGCTTCTTCCAGCCGACTATCTGGCAGGACGGCCGGCCCTGGTACCTGGCCTGGGCCGGGCTGGTCTACATAGTCGGCGCGGTGCTGACTTTGGCCTGGATGGCGACCACCCGGGTCAGGTCGCCAGAATCCGGTTGATCTCGCCCGCCATCGCCACATCCTTGTCGGTGATCCCGCCTTCGGAGTGCGTCACCAGAGCGAACGTCACCGTGCGCCAACGGATGTCGATATCGGGATGGTGATCCGCCGCTTCGGCACGTTCGGCCACCCGCCGCACCGCGTCGATCCCGGCCAGAAACGAGCCGAACTTGACCGAACGCCGCAGCGCCCCGTCGGCCCGCTCCCAACCGTCGAGGGAGGTCAGCGCGGCGTCGATCTGATCATCGGTGAGTAGAGCCATAATTGGGGGTTTATACCCGGTGCAGGCCGTCGTCAACCACCGCCCGTCATGAATGCGCTGTCGCCGACTTGATCGGCAGTTGCAGATACGAGGCCCGGGCACCCCCGGTATGGATGATGTGTTGTCCGCTGTTGCGCGGGACGTATTCGCGCAATCCCGGCATCCAGGTGCCGAACGGGTCCCGTGCGCTGATGACAAGTCGAAGCTGCTCGCCGGGGTGGAACACCAAACCGATGGGCAGCAGGTCGATTTCGACGTCGACGACCTCGCCGGGGGCCAGCTTCTCGACCCGGTCGAAGCTGTGCTCGGGGACTTCGTCGGTCGACAGTGTCTCGTCCAGGTGCCGCATCGAGACGCGCAGCCGGCCGCTGGAGCCTTTGTACCGCAGAATCGACGCTCCCCGCTCGGTGACATCGTGAACCATCGCGCTCTGGTTGGGCACGGTGAACGCCTGCAGCGGCGTGCCCTGCGCATTCAGTTTCTGGACGACGACGAACAGGTCCATGTCGTCGGCGCCCTGGGTCTCGACCCACAGCCGCGCCGTGGGGTAGCCGACCATCGTGGTCTCCTCGTCGAAGGCGACGATGAAAGAGACCAAATTCGCCGTGGCGTGCGTGTCGTAGGCCGCCGTCGCCGCCTCCGCGGGCGCCTCCGTGCCCAGCGTTCGGGAGCGGGCGTCGAGGTAGTACTTGGTGTAGGTCACCTCCGGTGGCGGAAACCGGTCGGCGGGCACATCGACCTGGTCCCCGCCTTCCAGATCGAGAACGGCATACCGGACCCGCGGAGTCTGCTCCCAGCCGTTGTCCTCACCCTTGAGAAAGTGATCGAAGAACCGGCGCAGATCCTCCCGGTTGGTCTCGTCGTAGTAGTCGGGCCACTCCTGGCTGTTGTGGATACGCAGCCACTTGTCCTTGGACCCGATCCGCCGCCAGGCCCGGAAGGTGCCTGCCGTGTGCAGCGTGTTGGAGTAGCTGGCCACGATGTAGGCCGGCACGGTGATCCGGTCGAAGCGCGGGATCTTGTTCTGCCACAGCTCGTTCACCAAGGGGTATCGGGCCGCCTCGGTGAGGATGTCCTCCTTGCGGTTCTTGCCCCAGAAGCTGTTGTCCTGGAGCTGTCTGGCGAAACCGGTGTCGGGCATACCGCCGTGCATCACGAGATCGCGGTAGACGTCGCTGACTCCCTCCCACGGGTTGATCGCGTTCAGGTGCGGCGGTTGTTCGGCGGCGGTGAACCACTGCGCGACCGCGAGATAGGAGGTGCCGCTCATGGCGACTTTGCCGGTGCACCATTCTTGTGCGGCCAGCCACTCGATCAGATCATGGCAATCCTGACCCTCCTGGCGGTCCCACAAGACGCTGTCGCCCTCCGAGTCGGACACGCCGCGAACATCCGGATTGCAGATCGCGTATCCGTGGGCGCACCAGTACGCCGGGTCGGGTCCCTCGAACTTGTGCAGACCCGACACGATCGCGTTGTCCAGACCGACCAGCCCGAACACCCCCATCGCGGCCGGTGCGCTGCCCTCAGCCTTGCCGTACGGGCTCCACGCCACGATGACCGGAACCTTCTCGGTGCCTACCGGCCGCAGCACATCGACGTAGATCGTCACGCCGTCACGCAGGGTTACCGGTACGTCCTTGTCGAGCACGATGTCGACCGGCAAGTCCCGAAACGGCGGCGCCAGTCGAAAACCTGCCGGCAGCGTCCGCGTGCCGGGATCGAACCCGCTGAGCACCCCGTACCGGTCGCCGCCCGGCTCCAACGGGTGAGACGCCGTGAACACCTTCTCCACCTGAGCCATGTCCCGATCGTAGGAGCCGGCCGACATAAAATCAACATGCGTTGAGATAGGTCTGGGTCGACGGTATCGTCAGGTCCGTGAACAGCAAGCCGGCGTCCGGGCCGCGCCGCGGGCGTCGGCCAGGTCCGAGTGGGACGCGACAAGCCATCCTCGACGCGGCGCGGTCCCGGTTCGCCGGCGACGGTTTCGCCGCGACGACGATCAGGCGGATCGCCGCCGATGCCGGGGTCGATGCGTCGCTGGTGATGCAGTTCTTCGGGTCCAAGAACGAGCTGTTTGGGGCTGTCATGTCGATCTCGCCGCAGGCGTTGGCACGGTTGAGCACCGCGTTCGACGGGCCGGACGAAGGCCTCGGCGAACGAGTGGTCCGTGCCCATCTCGGTGTGTGGGAGGGTGCCGCGGAGGATTCGGAGCCGCTGATGGCGATGCTGCGTGGCGCGATCGTCAACGACCAAGCCGGGGCGCAGCTGCGCGAATTCATCCAGGCACGCATCCTTGAGGGAATCAGCTCGCGACCCGGAAACAACGACGCTGCCGCCGACCTCAGGGTCGCACTGGCAGCGGCAATGCTGGTCGGCATCGTCGTCGGGCGGCGCATCGTCGGCGTCCCAGTGCTGGCCGACGCCGACGTCGAGACATTGGTCGCGCTGGTGGCTCCGGCGATTCAAAGCGTGCTGACGATTTGTGACTAGCCGCGGAAAAACTCGTCGAGCTAGACCTGGGCTAAGCCGGGCATGATCTTCTCGGCATTGCCGTGACCGATGGCATCTCGCTGCTCGTCGGTGAGGTCGGCTTGCTCGAGGAACTCCGTCACGTTGTCGCGGACGACGTACGGGAAGTCTTCGGAGTAGATGATCCGGTCGGCACCGAGTTCGGCGACGATGAAGTTCAGCTGGTTCTGGCTGTACATGCCGGACGGTGTCGCCCAAACCTGCTCGCGGTAATACGCACTCACCGGGCGGGCGAGGCGGCCGCCGGCCCAGCTGATCGCTTCGTCGAGCCGGTCGAGCCACCCAGCTACGAACTCACCCCAGTGGCCGCTGAGTAGCTTCAGGCTGGGATGGCGATCCAGTGCACCCGACAAGATCAACCGCAGAATGTGGATACCCGCCTCGGCGTGCCAGCCGAACGCCGGGCCGGAGAACAGGAAATGCAGCGCGGCGGGCCACTTCCCGGCGTAGTAGGCCCGCGATACCGGGTCTTCCGGTACACCCGGGTGGACGTAGATGGGCAGGTCAACTGTCTCGGCCGCGGCGAGGACTACGTCGAAACGTTCATCGTCGAGGAACCGCCCACCGCACGTTCCGGCGACGAGGGCTCCGACGAAGCCCAGTTCGTTGACGCAGCGCTTCAATTCATCGGCCGCCGCGACGGGATTGTGCAGCGGCAGGGTCGCGAACCCCCGGAACCGAGTGGGATGCTCCGCAATCTGCACAGCGAGCGAGTCGTTGACCCGCCTGCACAGCTCCACGGCCTCGGGATGATCGAGAGTGCCGGGACTGTTGGCGCCGTGCGAGACGACCTGCACGTCGATGCCGACCCGGTCCATGTGCGCCAGTCGGTTTCCGCTCAACCGCTCGGCCGAGTCCCGGTCTGGCATGAAGTTCACCAGGAAGGCTCCGAATCCCTCGTCGGGGACGACGGGGCCCGGACCTGCGAGTTCCAAGACCCGAGCGACAGCCTCCGGATGATGAAAATGCTCTTCGACGGTGACGATTCGCAACGGAAATCCTTTCTCCTCGCACGACGATAGTTATCCGATGCCGATCACGTACCGTCCTAGAGCGTGTCCCCCCAGATCGTCGTCGCCGGCGCCGTCCTCGCCGAATCGGCGGGCGCGCGCACGGTGCTGATCGCGCAGCGGCGCCGCCCGCCGGAGTTGGCCGGTCGCTGGGAACTGCCCGGTGGCAAGGTCATGGCCGGTGAGAGTGAATCGGCCGCGTTGGCCCGCGAACTCGGCGAAGAACTGGGCCTGGACGCCGACGCCATCACGGTGGGGGAGCGCCTCGGCGCTGACGTGGTGCTGAACCCGGACATGACCTTGCGTGCCTACCTGGTCAGCCTGACGAACGGCGAGCCCCATCCCCATGATCATCAAGCGCTCCGTTGGGTGACGGCTGTGCAACTGGCCGACGTTGACTGGGTACCTGCTGATCGAGCTTGGCTGCCGGACCTGGCTGAGGCACTCTGGTGAAAAGGCTCTGTTAAATCTTGCTGACGGATTTGCTCGTCGAGCGATATATCCCGCTACGCTGGTGTTTCGGGCCTGACATGGCGTGCGGCGGTGGCTCCGGCCTGTAGCTAATCCGTCGGAGCGCGGCGACCCGCGAAGGAGAATCCCGAGATGACACGCGCAGCACGACCGCCCACCACCGGGTTCCTACGGAGGTCCCGGCTTCCCCTCGACTCCGCCGGCCCGGGGGCCGACTCCGGCGAGACTCGCCGAACCACCGGAATCGGTGGCCCGCTCGAGGAACTGCTGGAACGCAGTGGCCGGTTCTTCACCCCGGGCCAGATCTCCCCGGACCTGCGCACCGTCACTCGCCGGGGCGGGCGTGAGGCCGACATCTTCTACCGGGACCGCTGGAGCCACGACAAGGTGGTGCGATCCACCCACGGGGTCAACTGCACCGGGTCGTGTTCCTGGAAGATCTTCGTCAAGGACGGCATCATCACCTGGGAGAACCAGGCCACCGACTACCCCTCGGTGGGCCCGGACCGTCCCGAATACGAGCCGCGCGGATGCCCGCGCGGCGCCTCGTTCTCCTGGTACTCCTATTCACCGACCCGGGTGCGCTATCCCTACGCCCGCGGGGTGCTGGTGGAGATGTTCCGGGAGGCCAAGGCGCGCCTGGGCGACCCGGTGCTGGCCTGGGCCGACATCCAGGCCGACCCCGAGCGTCGCCGGCGCTACCAGCAGGCCCGCGGCATGGGCGGGTTGGTCCGGGTGAGCTGGGCCGAAGCCACCGAGATGATCGCTGCCGCCCACGTGCACACCATCAAGACCTACGGTCCGGACCGGGTCGCCGGGTTCTCCCCGATTCCGGCGATGTCGATGGTGTCGTTCGCCGCCGGGTCACGCTTCATCCAGATGCTCGGCGGGGTGATGACCTCCTTCTACGACTGGTACGCCGACCTGCCGGTCGCCTCACCCCAGGTTTTCGGCGACCAGACCGACGTCCCGGAATCCGGGGACTGGTGGGACGCGGCCTACCTGATGATGTGGGGCTCCAATGTCCCGATCACCCGCACGCCCGACGCGCACTGGATGGCCGAGGTGCGCTACCGCGGCACCAAGGTGGTCACCGTCAGCCCGGACTACGCCGACAACACCAAGTTCGCCGACGAGTGGATGCCGTGTGCCGCCGGTACCGACGGTGCACTGGCAATGGCGATGGGCCACGTCATCCTCACCGAGTGCTACGTCAAGCAGGAAGTGCCGTTCTTCACCGACTACGTGCGCCGCTACACCGACCTGCCGTTCCTGATCAAGCTGGAGGAGCGCGACGGCCGACTGGTGCCGGGGAAGAACCTGACCGCAGCCGACCTGGGCGGGGATCTTGCGGATGTCGAAAACGCCGCGTTCAAGCCCGCCCTGCTGGATGAGGCCACCGACAGTGTTGTGGTGCCGCACGGGTCGCTCGGCTTCCGCTGGGGCGACGACGGCATGGGCAAGTGGAACCTGGACCTGGGCGAGCTGCGGCCGGCGTTAACCGTCAAGAACCCGAAGTTCCTCAACGGCGATCAGCCCGCCGCACTGGTCTCACTGCCCGGCTTTGACACCGTGACCGGCCACGGCACCGTCGTCGAGCGCGGGGTGCCGGTGCGACAGGTCGGCGAGCACCTGGTCTGCACGGTGTTCGACCTGATGCTGGCCAACTACTCGGTGCGCCGGCCTTGGCTGCCCGGTGAATGGCCAACCGGCTACGACGACGACACGCAGGTCAACACCCCGGCGTGGCAGGAGTCGATCACCGGAGTCGCGGCCTCGCAGGCGATTCGGATCGCACGCGAATTCGCCCGCAACGCAGAAGAATCCGGCGGCCGGTCCATGATCATCATGGGCAGCGGAATCTGCCAGTGGTTCCACGGCGACGCCACCTACCGAGCGGTGCTCGCGCTGCTGATGCTCACCGGCTCGATGGGACGCAACGGCGGCGGCTGGGCGCACTACGTCGGCCAGGAGAAGGTGCGCCCGCTGACCGGATGGCAGACGATGGCCGCCGGCAACGACTGGTCGCGGCCGCCGCGTCAGGTGCCGGGCACCTCCTACTGGTATGCCCACACCGACCAGTGGCGCTACGACGCCTACGGGGCGGAAAAGCTGACCACTCCGCTCGGGCGCGGCCGATTCGACGGCCGCCACACCATGGACATCCTGGCGTCGGCCACCGCGATGGGCTGGAGTCCGTTCTATCCGCAGTTCGACCGCTCCAGCCTGGATGTTGCCGATGAGGCCGACACCGCCGGCCGGGACGCGGGGGAGTACGTCGCCGAGCAACTCGCCGCCGGTGACCTGAAGCTGTCGGTCACCGATCCGGACAACCCGGTGAACTGGCCGCGCGTGCTCACAGTCTGGCGGGCCAACCTCATCGGCGCTTCCGGCAAGGGCGGGGAGTACTTCCTCAAGCACCTGCTGGGCACCGACGCCAGCGTGATCGGCGAGCCCCCGGCCGGCGGGGCGAAGCCGGCCGATGTGCGCTGGGACCGCGACATTCCCGAGGGCAAGCTCGACCTGCTGATGTCGATCGACTTCCGGATGACCTCGACCACACTGATGTCCGACGTCGTGCTACCGGCGGCCACCTGGTACGAGAAGGCCGACCTGTCGTCGACCGACATGCATCCCTATGTGCACTCGTTCAGTGCGGCGATCGACCCGCCCTGGGAGACCCGCAGTGACTACGACGCGTTCGGCGCGATCGCCCGGACGTTCAGCCGGCTGGCCCGCAAACACCTCGGCGTCCGCAATGACGTGGTGCTCACCGCGATGCAGCACGACACCGCCGATGCCATGGCCTATCCCGATGGAACCGAACGCGATTGGCTGCGCACCGGCGAGACACCGGTTCCGGGCAGAACGATGCCCAAAGTGACCGTGGTGCAGCGCGATTACACCGCGATCCACGACAAATGGCAGTCTCTCGGCCCGCTGGTGGACTCCTTGGGGCTGACCACGAAGGGCTGGACGGTGTTCCCGCACGAAGAGGTCGAGGACCTGGCCGACAGATTCGGGGTGATGACGTCGGGTGCCGGGGCCGGTCGCCCCGCACTGACCACCGCGACGCGGATGGCCGAGACCGTGCTGGCGTTGTCGGGCACCACCAACGGCCGGATCGCCACGGAGGGTTTCCGGGAACTGGAGAAGCGCACCGGACGGCGGCTGGCGCAGCTGTCGGAAGGCAGCGAGGAGAAGCGGATCACCTACGCCGACACTCAGGCTCGCCCGGTGCCCGTGATCACCAGCCCGGAGTGGTCCGGCAGCGAGACCGGGGGACGGCGCTACGCCCCGTTCACGATCAACATCGAGTGCCTCAAGCCGTTCCACACGCTGACCGGACGGATGCACTTCTACCTCGCCCACGACTGGATCGAGGAGCTCGGCGAGCACATGCCGGTGTACCGTCCGCCGCTGGACATGGCGCGGCTGTTCGACGCCCCCGAACTCGGTGAGGTCGGCGACGGCATCGGAATCACCGTGCGGTACCTGACCCCGCACTCAAAGTGGTCGTTCCACTCCACCTACCAGGACAACCTCTACATGCTGTCGCTGTCGCGCGGTGGCCCCACCATGTGGATGAGCCCGGGAGATGCCGCGAAAATCGGTGTGAAAGACAACGATTGGATCGAAGCCGTCAACGTCAACGGTATTTTCGTCGGCCGCGCGATCGTCAGTCAGCGGATGCCGGACGGGGTGGTGTTCGTCTACCACGTCCAGGAACGCACCGTTGACACGCCGCGTGCCGAGACCAACAACAAGCGTGGCGGCACGCACAACTCGTTGACCCGGATCCGGGTCAAGCCCAGCCACTTGGCCGGCGGCTACGGCCAACACGCGTTCGCATTCAACTACCTGGGGCCGACCGGCAACCAGCGCGACGAGGTGACGGTGGTGCGGCGACGCAGCCAGGACGTGAGGTACTGAAGCGATGAAAGTAATGGCGCAGATGGCCATGGTGATGAACCTGGACAAATGCATTGGGTGCCATACCTGCTCGGTGACCTGCAAGCAGGCCTGGACCAACCGCGAGGGCACCGAGTACGTCTGGTTCAACAATGTCGAAACCCGGCCCGGCGGCGGATACCCGCGGACCTACGAAGACCAGAGCCGCTGGAAGGGCGGTTGGACGCTGGACAAGAAGGGTCGGCTGCGTCTGCTGGCCGGCGGGCGCCTGCACAAGCTGCTGAACATCTTCGCCAACCCCAACCTGCCTGGCTTGAAGGACTACTACGAGCCGTGGACCTACGACTACGAGAACCTGACCGCTGCGCCGCTGGGCGACACCATTCCGGTTGCGGCGCCGAAGAGTTCGATCACCGGCGAACCGATGAAGATCGAGTGGGGGCCCAACTGGGACGACAATCTCGCTGGGGCACCGGAGACCCTGGTCAACGACCCGATCCTGGCGAAGGTCAGTGACCAGGTCAAAAGCGAGTTCGAAGAGACCTTCATGTTCTACCTGCCGCGGATCTGTGAGCACTGCCTGAATCCGTCGTGCGTGGCGTCGTGCCCGACCGGGGCCATCTACAAGCGTGAAGAAGACGGCATCGTGCTGGTCGACCAGGACCGCTGTCGTGGTTGGCGGCTGTGCGTGTCGGGATGTCCGTACAAGAAGGTGTACTTCAACCACAAGACCGGCAAGGCCGAGAAATGCCATTTCTGTTACCCGCGTATCGAAGTCGGCTTGCCAACGGTGTGCTCGGAGACCTGCGTGGGCCGGCTGCGCTACATCGGCCTGGTGCTCTACGACGCCGACAAGGTGCTTGAGGCGGCTTCGATCGACAATGACACCGACTTGTACGAGGCGCAGTGCGGGGTGTTCCTGGACCCGACCGACCCGCAGGTGATCGCGGGCGCACGCGCCGAGGGGATCTCGGATGCTTGGATTGAGGCCGCGCAGCGTTCGCCGATCTACGCGCTGATCAACACCTACAAGGTGGCGTTGCCGCTGCATCCGGAGTACCGGACCATGCCGATGGTCTGGTACATCCCGCCGCTGTCTCCGGTGGTCGATGCCGTCAGCCGGGACGGGCACGACGGCGAAGACCTGGGCAACCTATTCGGGGCGCTTTCCGCGCTGCGTATCCCGATGGCCTATCTCGCCGAGCTGTTCACCGCCGGCGACACCGGCGTGATCGAGGATGTGTTGCGTCGGCTGGCGGCGATGCGCTCCTACATGCGCGACATCAGCCTGGGCCGCGAGACCCAGCCGCACATACCCGCCTCGGTCGGTATGACCGAGGAACAGATGTACAACATGTACCGCCTGCTCGCGATCGCGAAATACGAAGAGCGTTATGTGATTCCCACCGCCTACAGCCAGCAGGCACACGACCTCGAACACCTGGGTTGCTCGATCACCGGCGGACCGCAGGGGTATGAGGAGGATCCTTTTGTGGGCGCGGATGACGTCGCGAAGACGTCGTTCCATCTGGTCGAGAACGGGCACGCGCAGCGGCCGCGGGGCCGGACCAACCTGCTCAACTGGGGTGGCGGCGAGCGGGCCGTGCCGGAGATGTTCCCGGAGCATCAGTGAAGCGATTCATTCACTCCCTGCGACGCCCGCCCGGTGGGCCCGCCGACCGGGCGGTGTGGCAGGCGGCGTCGCTGCTGCTGTCCTACCCCGACGAGCAACTGCCCCAGCGGCTCGACACCGTCGAGGCACTGCTCGCCCACGCCGACGCGCCGGCGGCGAATCTGTTGCGGCGCACGGTCGCCGCGCTGCGCGCAGCTGACCAGATGACCGCCGCCGTCGACTACGTCGAAACCTTCGACATGCGGCGGCGCTCGACGATGTTTCTGACCTACTGGACCGGTGGTGACACCCGCAACCGTGGGATGCAGATGCTGGCCTTCGCCACCGCCTACCGCGAGGCCGGCGCCGAGCCGCCGGTGGGCGAGGCCCCCGACCACCTGCCGGTGGTTCTGGAGTTCGCCGCGACGGTGGACCCGCAGGCCGGACGTCGGCTGCTGCTGGCGCACCGCACGCCGATCGATGTCCTGCACCGTGCGTTGAGCGAGGCGGGGTCGCCGTATGCCTTCGCCGTGGGCGCAGTCTGCGAGACGCTCCCGGCGGCAACCGATCAGGAGGTGCAGGACGTGAGTCAGCTGATGGCATCCGGGCCGCCGGCGGAAGCCGTTGGGCTTCAACCTTTCACGGCAGCCGTTTCGCTCGGGATGCCGACGGTGCCGACCCGATGACCGACGTCACCCTGATCAGCCCCGCGGAGCTGTGGTGGGACATCGTGCCGTACTTCGTGCTGGCCGTCGCGGGCGTCGCCACCTGGTGGCGATACAAGTACGACAAGTTCGGGTGGACCACCCGCTCGTCGCAGCTATATGAGTCCAAGCTGCTGCGGATCGGCAGCCCGATGTTCCACTTCGGCAGCTTCGTGGTGATCGCGGGGCACATCATGGGGCTCTTCGTCCCGGAGTCGTGGACCGAAGCGCTGGGCATGAGCGATCGGCTCTATCACCTACAGGCGCTGATCCTGGGCCTGCCCGCCGGCATCGCCACCCTGATCGGGGTCGGACTGCTGATCTACCGGCGTCGGACCGAGCGCTCGGTGTTCAAGGCCACCAGTGTCAGCGACAAGCTGATGTATGCGGTGCTGGTGTGCGCGCTGGTGGTCGGGATGAGCTGCACCCTGATGGGCACCACCGCGTACGGCGAGGCGCATGACTACCGGCAGACGGTCTCGGTCTGGTTCCGGTCGATCTTTACGCTCGATCCGCGGGGCGATCTGATGCTGCAGGCGCCGCTGTATTTCCAGGTTCACGTCATGATTGCGTTGACTTTGTTCGCGCTGTGGCCGTTCACTCGTCTGGTGCACGCATTTAGCGCGCCGATCGGGTATCTGTTTCGGCCGTACATCGTCTACCGCAGCCGCGACGTCGCTAGGAGGAATCAGCCGATGGGTTCACGACCGCAACGGAGGGGCTGGTGAGATTCCGCGCGGCGCTGCTCGGCGCGCTCGGCTGTGTCTGCTTCGCGGCGCCGGCGCAGGCCGATCCGTCCGAAACCGACACCACTTTCCTGGTGTCCTTGCGGGCGGCCGGCATCACCTACAACAACGCTGACCAGGCCATCATCACCGCGAAACTGGTGTGCGGTTTGATCGCCGAGGGCAAACCGAGCCCGGACGTCTTGGAGGGTCTCAAGGCCCGTAACCCCGGCCTGACGACCGAGCACGGAACCCAGTTCGTGGGGATCGCCGCCCAGTTGTACTGCCCCGATCAGCTGGTGCGCAACGGCACCTAGGACGGAGCAACCATGAAGGTCGTGATTCCCGAGTGGATGAAGCCGATCTACGCCAACTTTCACTACGCGCCGGCCGTCATCGTCGGAGATCAGCTGCGCTGCTCGGGCATGATCGGCATCCGGCCTGACCTGTCGGTGCCGGAGGACCCCACTGAGCAGATCACCCTGGCGTTCGACAATCTGCGCGGTCTGCTCGGCGAGGTGGGGCTCACCTTCGCCGACGTCACGGAGATGACCACCTACCACGTTGGTCTCACCGCTCAAATGGAGAATTTCATCGCGGTCAAGGACACTTACGTGTCCGCCCCCTATCCCGCGTGGACAGCCGTCGGGATCTCCGAACTGGCCATCCCGGGGGCGGTAGTTGAAATCCGGATCACCGCACAGCTGAGCTGACCTGCGCACGCCGGCGGGGCTCGGCATAAAGTTACAGACGTGCCACTGCCTGACGACGTCTATTCGCGACTGCTTGCGTTCCGCACGCGGTTGCGGCGCTTCGAGCGGTGGAGCGCCGACCAGGCGCAAGCGGCTGGACTCACCCCCGCGCAGCACCAGTTGTTGTTGGCGGTGCGCGGCCACGGTGACTCGCGGGGGCCGACGGTCGGCGACATCGCGGATTATCTGCTGTTGCGCCACCACAGTGCGGGAGAACTGATCCAGCGCGCCGAAGCGGCCGGCCTGGTCACCCGGGTCCGCGACGCCGGCGACCAGCGGGTGATCCGGCTTCAGCTGACCGAGACGGCGGCGCAGTGCCTGCAATCGCTGACCGAACTGCACGTCAAGGAACTCGAGAGGTTCTCCGCCGAGTCGCCCTTCGGGTTGTGACGTGGCTTTCACGTTTTCGCGATTGACAGGGTGCGCTGGCAGAATCGCCCGGTGAACTTTCGTAACGTCGCCATCGTCGCGCACGTAGACCACGGCAAGACGACTCTGGTCGACGCCATGCTCCGCCAGTCGGGCGCCCTGCAGGAACGCGGTGAGGCGCAAGAGCGCGTCATGGACTCCGGGGATCTGGAGCGGGAAAAGGGCATCACGATCCTGGCCAAGAACACGGCCGTGCACCGCCACCACGCCGATGGAACCGTCACCGTCATCAACGTGATCGACACCCCGGGCCACGCCGACTTCGGCGGCGAGGTGGAGCGCGGGCTGTCCATGGTCGACGGCGTGGTCCTGCTGGTCGACGCGTCCGAGGGGCCGCTGCCGCAGACCCGGTTCGTGCTGCGCAAGGCGCTGGCCGCGCACCTGCCGGTGATCTTGGTGGTCAACAAGACCGACCGGCCCGATGCCCGCATTGCCGAGGTGGTCGACGCGAGCCACGACCTGCTGCTCGACGTAGCCAGCGACCTCGACGACGAGGCGCAGGCCGCCGCCGAGCACGCCCTGGGATTGCCCACGCTGTACGCCTCCGGACGGGCTGGCGTGGCCAGCACCACCGCGCCCGCCGACGGTCAGATCCCGGACGGCGAGAATCTGGACCCGCTGTTCGACGTGCTGCTCGAGCACGTACCGGCGCCGTCGGGTGACCCGGAGGCGCCGTTGCAGGCGTTGGTGACCAACCTCGACGCATCGCCGTTCCTGGGCCGGCTCGCGCTGATCCGGGTCTACAACGGTCGCATCCGCAAGGGCCAGCAGGTCGCCTGGATGCGGGAGGTCGACGGGGAACCGGTGACCACCACGGCCAAGATCACCGAGCTGCTGGTCACCGAGGGTGTTGAGCGCACCGCGACGGAGGAAGCGGCGGCCGGAGATATCGTGGCGGTCGCCGGCATTCCCGACATCATGATCGGTGACACCCTGGCCGATCTGGCCTCTCCGGTCGCGCTGCCGCGCATCACCGTCGACGAGCCGGCGATCTCGGTGACGATCGGCACCAACACCTCGCCGCTGGCGGGCAAGGTCTCCGGCCACAAGCTGACCGCCCGCATGGTGAAGACCCGCCTGGACACCGAGCTGATCGGCAACGTCTCGGTCCGGGTGGTCGACATCGGCCGGCCGGACGCCTGGGAGGTGCAGGGCCGTGGCGAGCTGGCGCTGGCCATCCTGGTCGAGCAGATGCGCCGGGAGGGCTTCGAGCTGACCGTCGGCAAGCCGCAAGTGGTGACGCGCAAGGTCGACGGCAAGGTGCACGAGCCGTTCGAACATCTCACTGTCGACTGCCCCGAGGAATACGTCGGCGCCATCACCCAGCTGGCGGCGGCACGTAAGGGCCGGATGACCGAGATGGCCAACCACACCACCGGCTGGGTGCGGATGGAGTTCATCATCCCCAGCCGTGGCCTGATCGGTTGGCGCACAGACTTTCTCACCGAAACACGCGGCACCGGCATCGCCAATGCGGTGTTCGAGGGCTACCAGCCGTGGGCCGGTGAGATCCGCGCCCGCCACACCGGGTCACTGGTCTCCGACCGGGCCGGGTCCATCACCCCGTTCGCCCTGATCCAGTTGGCCGACCGCGGGCAGTTCTTCGTCGAGCCGGGCCAGGACACCTACCAAGGCATGGTGGTGGGGATCAATCCTCGGGCCGAAGACCTCGACATCAATGTCACCAAAGAGAAGAAGCTCACCAACATGCGGTCGTCGACGGCCGATGTGATGGAGACGCTGGCCCGTCCGATCGAGCTCGATCTGGAGCAGGCGATGGAGTTCTGCGCCGCCGACGAGTGCGTCGAGGTCACCCCCGAGGTGGTGCGGGTCCGCAAGGTCGAACTGGACTCGACGCTGCGGGCGCGGGCGCGTTCGCGAGCCAAGAACCTCTAGATTTGGGCGCGGTTCTGCCCGCGAGGCGACGGTTTTCGCGCCGAAATCACCGCCCGGATACCCTGGTGGCCGTGCCGAGACCAGCCCGCCGCGCCCATGTCACGGCGGGGGCACTGGTTTCGGCAACGATGCTGGTACTGACGCAGGCGATGTCGGGGTGCACGGTGAACCCGCCGCCGGCGCCGCAGAGCACCGAGACGCCGAAGAGCGCAGCGCCGCCGCCTCCGCGAATCAGCCAGATCATCATGGGCATCGATTCCATCGGGGCCGGCTTCAATCCCCACCTGCGTTCGGACCTGTCGGCGGTCACCGCGGCGATCAGCGCGCTGGTGCTGCCCAGCGCGTTTCGGCCCGTCCCGGACTCCAGTACGCCTACCGGCTCGCGGTGGGAGATGGACCCGACGCTGTTGGTGTCGGCCACCGTGACTTCCGAGGCGCCGTTCACCGTCACCTACCGGATCCGGCCCGAGGCGTCCTGGACCGACAACGCGCCGATCGCCGCCGACGACTTCTGGTACCTGTGGCAGCAGATGGTCACCCAGCCCGGCGTCGTCGACCCGGCGGGCTATGACCTGATCACCGGTGTGCATTCCGTCGAAGGCGGCAAGCAGGTGGTGGTCACTTTCGCCAAGCCTTACCCGGCGTGGCGGGAACTGTTCAACAACATCGTTCCGGCGCACATCGTCAAGGACGTGCCGGGCGGATTCCCAGCAGGCCTGGCCCGGGCCCTGCCGGTCACCGGTGGTCAGTTCCGGGTGGAGAACATCGACCCGCAGCGCGACGCGATCTTGCTCGCCCGCAACGACCGCTACTGGGGCCCGCCGGCCAAGCCGGACCTGGTCTTGTTCCGCCGCGCCGGGTCAGCGGCGGCGCTGGCCGACTCGATCCGCAACGGGGACACCCAGGTGGCTCAGGTGCACGGCGGCTCGGCGGCGTTCGCGCAGCTGTCGGTGATCCCCGGGGTACAGACCACCCGGGTGGTCACGCCCCGAATCATGCAGCTCGCGCTGCGGGCAGCGGAACCCAAGTTGGCCGATGTGCGGGTTCGCCGCGCCATTCTGGGACTGCTCGACGTCGGCCTGCTGGCCACGGTGGGCGCCGGCAGCGACAACACCGTCACCTTGGACCAGGCCCAGATCCGCACTCCCAGCGACCCCGGCTATGTGCCGACCGCACCGCCGGCGATGACCGAATCGGCCGCGCTGGCGCTGTTGCAAGCGGCCGGCTACCGAGTCGAAAAGGATGCGCCGCCGTCCGCGCTGGTTCCCCCGGCCGGCTCCGCCACCGGTGTGCCACACCCGCCGGAGATCACCCGGGGGCGGATCAGCAAGGGCGGGGAACAGCTGTCGCTGGTCATCGGGGTGGCGGCCAACGACCCGACCTCGCAGGCCGTGGCCAACACCGCTGCCGACCAATTGCGCAACGTCGGTGTAGCCGCCACGGTCCTGGCGCTGGACCCGGTGAAGCTCTACCGGGAAGCCCTGGTCACCCACCAGGTCGATGCGATCGTCGGCTGGCAGCAGGCCGGCGGCGACCTGGCGACGCTGCTGGCTTCGCGCTACGGCTGCGGTGCCTTGGCACCCACGACCGTGCCCGCCTCGGTCAGCCCGGTGCCGGGGCCACCGGCGACTCCGGCCTCGCAGTTGCCGACGCCCGCGCCGGCACCGGCCACCACTACCTCGAAGATTCCACCCCGCTACGCCGCGCCCGGGGCGCTGATACAGGCTCCGTCGAACATCACCGGCGTCTGCGACCATGCCATCCAGGGCGAGATCGATGCGGCCATCGATGGCAGCAAGTCCATCGGCGACGTGATCGCCTCCGTTGAACCCCGGCTCTGGAATATGGCGACGGTGCTGCCGATCCTGCAGGACACCACGATCGTGGCCGTCGGTCCGAGCGTGACCAACGTCAGCCTGACCGGGGCGGTACCGGTGGGCATCGTCGGCGAGGCCGGAAACTGGGTCAAGTTGCCCTAGCCGTGTACCCCAGGCGTTAGGCTTGCCCAGGCTGGTGGTCCACGGGGGAGCAACAGGTGGACGCTAGCGGGAATCGGCATTAACGGAGTCTTGCGCACAGGCAATTCTTGGGTAGGATTAAGCAAACCTGCGCTGGACTCGTCGGAGGGGGATTTGTCAATGGAACACCTCGCTCACCGCTGCGCCACCGTCGCGGCCGCAGCTCTTGGCGTCGGAAGTCTGGTCGCAGTGCTGACGTCGATGACCCCGGCCTTGCCGGACGTACAAATCCGCGACGTCGACCTGGCTGCGGCAAACGTCGACGTGAGCCCGGGCCTGGACGTCATCGAAAATCACGTCCGGCCGGACATCGTCGGCGCCGGCGGCGACGCCCAGGAGATCAACCTAGGGTCTCTGCTCTTCGGAAGCGGTGACGGCGCCTACGGAGTCGGCTCGACGTTCCACGGGGGCGAGCTGGATGAGAGCGCGTTGAACGAGCTGACCGGGGGCAGCTTCGACCCGCAGAATCTGCCGCTCGGGTTGCCTGCTTTCATACCGGACTTGGGTGGGTCGGAGATCCCGGGTGCCGGAGCGTTCAGCGGCGGAGCAGGACAGGTTGCCAACATTGCTGCGGCCGATGTGGCAACCGGCATCGGTCTCATCCTGCAGGCGATCCCGGACGCGCAGCAGGCGATGAACTCCGCCATCATCACGATGGAGGCGGAGTTCAACAGTGCGCTTGTCGCAGCGCAGCAGGCCGCCGCCGAGCGGCTGTTCAGCGACAACCCCGAATTCAACGACGCCGTGAACTGGATTTTCAGCGTCAACAACACGGTGCTGGCGCAGAATGAGGCCGCGTTCAACGAGCTGTTTGGGATCAGCTTCAATACCCAAGAGAGCCTGCTCGGCCACTTCGATCCGGCGATCCTGGACACCGACTGGACCACCCTGCTTGGGTTCGGTCCAGACGAGTTCAACGAGGTCGTCAACGCGATTCAGGGTGACAACCTTGCGCTGCTGTTGGGCAGCATCGACTGGGATGGACTGTTCGGCGGTCTGTTCTGATCGGTGTGCGGGCCGCTGAACCATTCGGCGTGCGGCGGTAGGGTTTTGGCGTGTCGGATCCGATTCCGCGGTTGCTGTTCGTGCATGCCCACCCCGATGACGAAACCCTGACCACCGGGGCGACGATCGCCCACTACGCCGCCCGCGGCGCTGACGTGCATGTGGTGACCTGCACGCTGGGGGAGGAGGGTGAGGTCATCGGGGGCCGTTGGGCGCGCCTGGCGGTGGACGGGGCCGACCAGTTGGGTGGCTATCGGATAGGTGAGCTGACTGCGGCGCTGCAGGCGTTGGGAGTTGGCCCGCCGCAGTTTCTCGGCGGCGCGGGACGCTGGCGTGACTCGGGGATGAGCGGCACCCCGGCGCGGCGACAGCAGCGGTTCATCGACGCCGACGATGCCGAGTCCGTCGGGGCGCTGGCGGCCATCGTCCGGGAGCTACGCCCGCACGTGGTCGTCAGCTACGACCCGAGCGGTGGGTACGGCCATCCCGATCACATACACGCCCATCGCGTCACCACTGCGGCGCTGGCCGCAGCGGCAGAGGACGGCTCCGAACCAGGCTGGGCCACCCCGAAGTTCTACTGGACGGTGACCGCCGGCAGCGCCCGGCGAACCGCCCTCGAAGAGCTGCAAGACACCGATCGGCTGCCGCATTGGACGGTGGCCGATGCGCCGGACGCGCAGGCGATCGGGGACTTCTCCGACGACCGGATCGATGCGGTGATCGAGGCCGCGGAGGCACGCGCGGCCAAGGTGGCAGCCATGAACGCCCATGCCACCCAGATCACCGTCGGGCCGACCGGCCGGGCGTTCGCCTTGTCGAACAACGTGGTCCAGCCGATTTTGGACGCTGAACATTACGTCCTGGTTGCCGGTGATCCCGGTCCGCGCGACGGCCGGGGATGGGAAACCGATCTCCTGGCCGGACTTCAGCTCGATGAGGACGGTCACAGGGTAGGCTCCTGCTGAGCAGTTTTTGTAGCGGCAAGGACTTAGGTGGTTTAGGCATGGATCCCGATCTGGACCCGAACTTGGAGCACTGGCAGTGGTGGCTCGACAGCTACCAGTGGATGGTTGGTTCGTTGGTCAGCCAGCTGGAGAGCATCCCCACTTGAGCCCCGTCGCGTCGCTCACCGAGCCCGCGATGCCCACTGATACGCCGGCATTCAACTTCGTCGTGCTGGCGCTGCTTGCCCTCGACGGCGCGCTCTGCGCCGTGGCTACCGCGCTGCTATTGCCAGCGCATATCGGTGCGGTCCCCTTTCCGGTTAGTGCCCTGATCGGGGGCCTGGTCAACGCCGGCCTGGTGTGGGTCGCGCAGCGCTGCACCGCGTCACTGCGATTGGCGGTGCTGCCGCTGTGGTCCTGGTTGTTGACCATCGCGTTGATGACCTTCGGTGGTCCAGGGGACGACCTGATCTTCGCCGACCGCGGCGTGATGGCCTATGGCGTGCTACTGATGATCGTGCTGGGCAGCGCGCCGCCCGGGTGGGTGCTGTGGCGGCGTCGCCAGGCGCTGGCCGGCACTGTCTAGGAAATCAGGCCTAGCCCGATTCTTGGCTACAGGAACATGTCCAGCAGCGACGCACCCACGTACTGAACCGCGTCGCCCAGGTCCCCCGCCTCCAGTGCGTCGACGTTCAGCGCCGTGTCGGGCAGGCTGAACTCCGCAGGCGCCGGCATGTCCGACAACCCGACTGGGGCGCCGGAATCGGTGGCCTCGGCGTAGTAGGGGTAGTAGGGGTAGTACGAACCCACGAGCAACGGCCAAATGATTCCTTCGATCAGATTGATCGGGGCCCAGATCAACGATGTGGCCAGGGATCCGACGATCGGAATCCAGCTGATGGGCGTCAACAGCGCGGATACCACCGAGTTGAACACCCCTATCACTTCTGCAATGAGATATCCGAGCCCGAAAAAGCCGCCCGCCGCGTCACCAGCGATGTCCGACAGTTCGCTTGAACCTAGGGATTCGAGCAGGCCCGGCCCCAGAGATTCCAGTAGATCGGCGGGCAGGGCCTCCGCGGTCAAGACCACTGGGTGGACCTGAACGTCAGCATGCGGTACCGCTGGGATGACTGCGGGGTTACCCGCGATGCATGTCGCCGCAACCAGGGGTGTGAACCAACGAGTAGCTGAGATTTGCATGATGACTCCTTACTGTTCCGCCCAGTAAATAACAGTCTGGAATAGTAGTCAATAGACCATAATTATGGGTAACTAGACATATAGTAGGCATATGGTTCTCGGCTGGGGGTGAATAACGACCCAGATGGCGTGCACGCGAGACGCACCCTCACGCCCTGCCGTGAGCATCATGCTGTGAAATGCTAAGTAAATCCAGGCAAATGTCTTGGGTTCGGGAGGGTCGTTGGTGGCGCTGGCGGGCGCGGCTGTCGCGGCGACCGGAGACGGTTCGAGCAGCGCAAGTTCCCCGGTTTCCCCCTTGTTTCCGGGCCTTTGGCCTGCCCGGGCAGACGTACCCTGGCTGGTGAATCGGAAGCGGCTTGCCGAGATCTGGAAAAGTATGGGGTGTGCACAATGAACAGCAAGCGGTTCCGAGTTGTGGTGACGTGACACTGCCCCCGGATCTGCCTGATGCGTCGCGTCCGCCGGTCGTGTCGGCGGCGGCGCGGTCGGCACTGCGCCGCGTACTGCGACGTGCTCGCGACGGCGTCCTTCTCAATCCAGAGGAAACCGCCATCGCGATGACGGCGCGGGGCGACGACCTGGCCGACCTGTGCGCGAGCGCGGCCCGGGTGCGCGACGCCGGACTGGTGTCGGGCGGCCGGCGCGGGCCGGGTGGGCGGCTGCCGGTCAGTTACTCGCGCAAGGTGTTCATCCCGGTCACCCACTTGTGCCGCGACACCTGCCACTACTGCACCTTCGTCACCGTGCCCGGCGTGCTGCGAGCGCAGGGCAAGCAGATGTACCTGGGTCCCGACGAGATCCTCGACATCGCCCGCCGCGGCGCCGAGTTGGGTTGCAAGGAGGCACTGTTCACCCTGGGCGACCGACCCGAAGACCGCTGGCCCGAGGCGCGTCAGTGGCTCGACGAGCGCGGCTACGACAGCACGCTGGCCTACGTCCGGGCGATGGCCATCCTGGTGCTGGAAGAGACCGGCCTGCTGCCGCACCTGAATCCCGGGGTGATGAGCTGGTCGGAGATGTCGCGGCTCAAGCCGGTGGCGCCGTCGATGGGCATGATGCTCGAAACCACCTCCCGGCGGCTGTTCGAGACCAAAGGACTGGCGCACTACGGCAGCCCGGACAAGGATCCGGTGGTGCGCCTGCGCACGCTGGCGGACGCGGGCCGACTCTCGATCCCGTTCACCACCGGCCTGTTGGTCGGCATCGGCGAGACGCTCGCGGAGCGTGCCGACACGCTGCACGCGATCCGCAAGGTGCACAAAGAGTTCGGGCACATCCAGGAAGTCATCGTGCAGAACTTCCGGGCCAAGGAGCACACCGCGATGGCGGCGGTGCCCGATACAGGTTTTGAGGATTTCCTGGCCACGGTGGCGGCGACCCGGCTGGTGCTGGGCCCCAAGATGCGGGTGCAGGCACCGCCCAACCTGGTGTCGGCCGAGGAATGCCTGGCGCTGATCGGCGCCGGGGTCGACGACTGGGGCGGAGTGTCGCCGCTGACCCCCGACCACGTCAATCCGGAACGGCCCTGGCCGGCACTGGACGACCTGGCCACGATCACCGAACAAGCCGGCTATGACCTGGTGCAGCGGCTTACCGCCCAGCCCGACTACGTGCTGGCCGGTGCGGCGTGGATCGATCCGCGCGTGCGCCCGCACGTCGCGGCGCTGGCCGACCCGGACACCGGCTGGGCCCGCGACATCAATCCGGTCGGGCTGGCCTGGCAGGAACCCGATGAGGTGCAGTCCGCCGGCCGGGTGGACCTGCATACCGCGATCGACGTCGACGGCCGGGCCACCGAGACGCGCAGTGATCTCGGCAGCGCTTTCGGGGACTGGGAGTCGATCCGCGAGCAGATTCATCAACTGGCGGCTCGTGCGCCCGAACGCGTCGACACCGATGTGCTGGCCGCGCTGCGTTCAGCCGAGCGTGACCCGGCCGGCTGCACCGACGCCGAGTATCTGGCATTGGCCACCGCGGACGGACCGGCCATGGACGCCGTTGCCGCACTGGCCGACTCGCTGCGTCGCGACACCGTCGGCGACGACGTGACCTACGTGGTCAACCGCAACATCAACTTCACCAACATCTGCTACGTCGGCTGTCGGTTCTGTGCCTTCGCCCAGCGCAAAGGCGACGCCGACGCCTTCTCGCTGTCGAATGCCGAGGTCGGTGAGCGTGCCTACGAGGCGCATCTGGCGGGCGCCACCGAGGTCTGCATGCAGGGCGGCATCGACCCGGAGCTGCCGGTCACCGGTTACGCCGATCTGGTCCGTGCGGTCAAGGCGCGGGTGCCGTCGATGCACGTACACGCGTTCTCACCGATGGAGATCACCAACGGGGTGTCCAAGAGCGGTTTGAGCATTCGGGAATGGCTGATCAGCCTGCGGGAGGCGGGGCTGGGCAGCATTCCGGGCACCGCCGCCGAGATCCTCGACGACGAGATCCGCTGGGTGCTCACCAAAGGCAAGCTACCGACTTCGATGTGGGTGGAGGTGGTCAGCACTGCCCACGAGGTGGGGCTGCGGTCCAGCTCGACGATGATGTACGGCCACATCGACTCCCCGCGGCATTGGATCGGACACCTGCGGGTGTTGCGTGGCATCCAGGACCGCACCGGCGGCTTCACCGAGTTTGTACCGTTGCCGTTCGTGCATCAGAGCTCACCGCTGTATCTGGCCGGTGGGGCGCGGCCCGGCCCGAGTCATCGCGACAACCGTGCCGTACATGCGTTGGCGCGGATCATGTTGCACGACCGCATCCCCAACATCCAGACCAGCTGGGTCAAGTTGGGTGTGGAGCGCACCCAGGTGATGCTCAACGGTGGAGCCAATGACCTGGGCGGCACGCTGATGGAGGAGACCATCTCGCGGATGGCCGGCTCCGAGCATGGATCGGCCAAGACCATCGCGGAGCTGACGTCGATCGCCGAGGGTATCGGCCGCCCGGCCCGCCAGCGCAGCACCGACTACGCGCCGCTGCCGGCCTGACCTTCCTGCGATTTCGGCGCGGTTTGTCCCGCTCAGCGGGCAAAGCCGCGCCGAAATCGCGTCAGAGGCGGGCGGCCAGCTCGGTGCCCTGCTTGATGGCCCGCTTGGCATCCAGCTCGGACGCCAGTGCCGCCCCACCGATGATGTGCGGTGTCGTGCCGCGGGACCGCAATCCGTCTTCGAGGTCGCGCACCGACTCCTGCCCGGCGCAGATCACCACGTTGTCCACGGCCAACACCTGCGGGCGTGACTTGTTCGGGCCGTAGCTGATGTGCAACCCGTCATCATCGATGCGGTCGTAGTTCACCCCGGAGAGCTGCTGGACGTTCTTGGCTTTCAACGATGCCCGGTGTACCCAGCCGCTGGTCTTGCCCAACTTGCGGCCCTGGGCGCCTGCGGTGCGGGCCAACAGATACACCTGGCGGGCCGGCGGCGCCGGGTCCGGCGGCAGCAATGCGCCCCTGGCCTCCCAGGGGTCGGCGGCGCCCCATTCGGCCTTCCACTCTTTGAGGTGCAGCGTCGGTGAGGAGTCGGGCGAATCCAGGACCAGGAATTCACTGACGTCGAAACCGATCCCGCCGGCACCCACCACCGCCACCGAGGAGCCCACCGGTCGGCCCGCGATCGCCTCGGCATACGACATCACCATCGGATGCTCGATGCCGGGGATCTGCGGGATCCGCGGCTTGACCCCGGTAGCCAGCACCACCTCGTCGAAGCCGGTCAGCTCGTCGACGTGAGCGCGGCTACCCAGACGCACCGTCACGGCGTACTTGTCCAGCATGGTCGTGAAGTAGCGGATCGTCGCGGCGAACTCCTCTTTGCCGGGGATCCTCTTGGCCAAGTCGAATTGGCCCCCGATGAACTCGTTCGCCTCAAACAGCGTCACGTCGTGGTCGCGTTCGGCGGCCGATACCGCTGCCGACAAACCGGCCGGACCGGCGCCCACCACCGCGATGCGCCGGCGCCGCCGCGTCGGACTGAGCACCAGCGTGGTTTCGTGACCGGCTCGGGGGTTGACCAGGCAGGAGACCTTCTTGTGCACGAAGGCGTGGTCCAGGCAGGCCTGATTGCACGCGATGCAGGTGTTGATCTCATCGGCACGGCCGTCGGCAGCCTTGCGCACCCAGTCCGGGTCGGCCAGCATCGGGCGGGCCATCGAGATCAGGCGCACCGACGTCTCGGCGAGGACCTGCTCGGCGGCCTGCGGCATGTTGATCCGGTTGGACGCCACCACCGGGATCGTGACGTGATCGGCGACGGCGTGCGAGATGTCGACGAACGCATTGTTGGGAACCGAAGTCACGATGGTCGGCACCCGCGCTTCATGCCAGCCGAAGCCGGAGTTGATCATGGTGGTGCCGGCCGCCTCGACTTCGGTTGCCAGCGCGAGGATTTCCTCCCAGCTCTGGCCATCCTCGACGTAGTCGGCCATCGACATCCGATAGCAGATGATGAAGTCGTCGCCGACCGCCGCGCGGGTGCGAGCGACGATCTGCACCGGGAAGCGGCGCCGATTGGCGGCCGTACCGCCGTAGCGGTCGGTGCGCCGGTTGGTGCGCGCTGCCAGGAACTGGTTCAGCAGGTAGCCCTCGCTGCCCATGATCTCCACACCGTCATAGCCGGCCTCGCGGGCCAATTCGGCGGCTCGGGCGAAGTCGGCGATCGTCGACTCGACCCCGCTGGTGGACAACGCCCTCGGCCGGAACGGGTTGATCGGTGCCTTGATACTCGACGCGCTGACCGAAAACGGGTGGTAGGCATAGCGTCCCGCATGCAGAATCTGCAGCGCGATCTTGCCGCCGGCATCGTGCACGGCGTCGGTGATGCGCCGATGGCGTCGCGCGTCGGCGCGGGTGGTCATTGCTGAGGCGAACGGCAGCAGCCAACCCGACCGGTTCGGGGCGTATCCGCCGGTGATGATCAGCCCTACGCCGCCGCGGGCGCGTGCCGCGAAGTACTCGGCCAGTTTGGCCGTGTCGCCGGCGCGGTCTTCCAGGCCGGTGTGCATCGAACCCATGACCACGCGGTTGGGCAGGGTCGTGAAACCCAGGTCCAGCGGGGCCATCAAGAGTGGATAGGGATTGGTGGATTCTGTTGTCACAGTGGACCCTTCACCTCAGTGCCTGTTCAACCTCGTCAAGCCAGTCAATTGCGCTCTCCTCCGCACGAATGCCGCCGCGCAACACCAGGTACTGATGGAGCGCGGCGCCGGTCAGCGAGCGCGGATCCGGGAATTGCTTCTTCTCCAGCGCGCGGTAGACGTCCAATCGCTCGCCACGTTCAGCGCGCAGGTCCACGGCCTGTGCGCGGACCGTGGCGCGGTCGCTGTGGCCCGCGCCGCGGATCTTGACGGCCAGTTCGCGGAGCCGGTTGTCCACCACCGAGCTTCCGCGGCCGGCCAGTGGAGCCGCGATCCAGCGGGCCAGCTCCGCGCGACCCGCCTCGGCGACGGTGTAGACCTTCTTGTCCGGGCGGCCCTGCTGGGCCACCTCGGTGACCTGCACCCAACCGTCAGCCTCCATGGCCCGCAGCGTCCGGTAGATCTGCTGGTGAGTGGCGCTCCAGAAATAGCCGATCGAGCGGTCGAAGCGGTGCGTGAGCTCGTAGCCCGAACCCGACTGCTCGCTCAACGACACCAGGATCGCGTGCGGAAGTGCCACGCGGGGAAGCATAGGCAGCCGCGCACCACCTATGCAACTTGTTGCACAGCAACTGAGTGCATAGCCGCCGTGGCCCCATGGGCCGTGGTGGTCGTGACGCCGCAGCGGCCTCTACTATCAGGACCGATGAATCCGCCCTGCGTCGCCGCAGCCTCGTGAGTCCCGTGCGCGGCGGCAGATCGGCCGTACTGCCGACATTTCCCTGGGACACCCTGGCCGAGGCGACGGCACTGGCCAAGGCGCATCCCGACGGCATCGTGGACCTGTCGGTCGGCACCCCGGTCGACCCCGTCGCCCCGCTCATCCGCGAGGCACTGGCGGCGGCATCCTCCGCGCCCGGGTATCCCACCACCGCCGGCACCGCGGCGCTGCGCGCCTCGGCGGTTGCCGCGCTGCAACGGCGTTACGGGATCACCGGCCTGGCCGAGTCGGCGGTGCTGCCCGTCATCGGCACCAAAGAACTCATCGCCTGGCTGCCGAGCCTGCTCGGCCTCGGCGATCAGGACGTGGTCGTGGTGCCCGAATTGGCCTACCCGACCTACGAGGTGGGCGCCCGGCTGGCCGGCGCCCGATGGGTGCGCGGCGATGCCCCGCAGCTGCTCGACGGTCCGCCGCCGGCCCTGGTGTACCTGAATTCGCCGAGCAACCCGACCGGGGCGATCGCGACAGTCGACGAGCTGCGCGCCGTGGTGGCCTGGGCCCGCGAGCATGACGTCCTGGTGATCTCCGATGAGTGCTACCTCGGGTTGGGCTGGGAGGACACCGCACCCTTCTCGGTGCTGCACCCGGCGGTGTGCGACGGCGACCACCGCGGCCTGCTGGCGGTGCACTCGCTGTCGAAGACCTCCTCGCTGGCGGGCTATCGAGCCGGTTTCGTCGCCGGGGACGCCGCGGTGGTGGCCGAACTGCTCGCGGTACGCAAACACGCCGGGATGATGGTGCCCACCCCGATTCAGGCGGCCATGGTCGCCGCCCTGGACGACGACGCCCATGAGCACGAACAGCGTGAGCGCTACGCCCGCCGCCGCGCGGCGCTGCTGCCGGCGATGCAGGCGGCCGGCTTCACCATCGAGCGCTCCCAGGGCGGGCTCTACCTGTGGGCCACTCGCGGCGAGGCGTGCCGGAACACCGTCGACTGGCTGGCCCAGCGCGGCATCTTGGTAGCGCCCGGCGAGTTCTACGGCCCGGCCGGTGCGCAGTACGTGCGGGTGGCGCTTACCGCCACCGACGAGCGGATCGCGGCGGCGGCGGCCCGGCTGGGTTAGCCGCCCGGCGCGCCACATTCGCCGGTGAGAATCCGCTCGATCGCGTCGTGCTCCGCCTCGGTCACCCACAGGCCGTAGCCGGACTTCACCGCGACGATCCGCGAGACGTAGGCGCAGCGATAGAACTTGTTGGGCGGTAGCCAGGTGGCTGCGTCGCCATCGCCTTTCTGCTCGTTGATCGGCCCGCTGGTGGCCTGCAGGTTCAGCGGATCGTTGGCGAAGTTGCGGCGGGTGAGCTCATCCCACTGCTGGGCGCCCTTCTGCCAGGCATCCGACAACGCCACCACATGGTCGATCTGCACCGCCTGGGAGGTACCCCGACCGCGCTGGAAGGCGATCGCGGTGCCGGTGTAGGGATCGTCCAAGACGCCGGACGTCACTACGCAATCGGCGGTGCCCGGCTTGATCTCGATGTCGACCAGGTCGCGGCGCAGGATGTCGTTGCGGGTGTCGCAGCCGTTGTGGCCGCCGGGCACCGTGACGTCGTCGCTCCACGCCTGGCCGAACAGGCCGCGCGAGTAGCCGGTCTTGGGCGCGCGGCCCTTGATCGGCAGTGCGTCCAGCATGGCCAGCTCGGCCGGTCCCTCGGCAGCACCGACCGAAACCGGATCCGCGGTGGCGGCCGGCGCCACGATCAGCAGGGCCGCGGTGAGCGCGGCGAAACAGCCGGGCCACCTGCGTCGCTGGTCGACCATGGCACCTCCGCGTGAACCCGGTGGTTCAGCGAGGCTCGACGAAGGAGAGGCGAAGCTGGAACCGCCGCATGAACCCGGTGAACAGTCGCGGACGCTACCAGCCTGGCCCGACACGAGCGATGCGCGCAGATCGCCGCGCGCCATAGGCTGAGCGGATGCGCATCCATCCCGAGGTCGCCGAGGCGTTGGCCGGCGGGCGGGCCGTGGTGGCGCTGGAGAGCACGATCATCAGCCATGGTCTGCCGCGTCCGGACAATCTGCGCATTGCGCGTGCCATCGAGCACGCCGTGCGCTCGGCGGGCGCGGTACCGGCCACCATCGCGATCATCGACGGCCAGCCGCACATCGGTCTCGACGATGATGCGCTGCACCGCATCGCCGTCGGGGGCACGGCGATCAAGATCAGTGTCCGTGAGATCGCGATGCTTGCCGCAGTGGCCGGCGACGGTGCGACCACGGTCGCCGCGACCGCGCACCTGGCGGCGGCAGCCGGCATCACGGTGTTCGCCACCGGCGGGTTGGGCGGCGTGCATCGCGGCGCACAGCACAGCTACGACGAGTCCGCGGATCTGACCACCCTCTCGCGCACCCCGGTACTGGTGGTGTGTTCGGGCGTGAAGTCGATCCTGGACATCGGTGCCACGTTGGAGCGGTTGGAGACGCTATCGGTGGGCGTGATCGGCTACCGCACCGACCGTTTTCCGGCTTTCTACCTCGCCGACTCCGGCCACCCACTCGACTGGTGGGTCCAGACACCCAAACAAGCTGCCGCGGTGCTGCGGGCTCGCGACCGGCTGGGCACCGACGGCTATGGGCTGGTGCTGGCCAACCCGATTCCCGCCGACGCCGAGCTGGACCGCCAACTGCATGACCGGGTGCTGGCCGAAGGATTGGCCGCCGCCCGGGCCGCGGGCATCCACGGCAAGGACGTCACCCCATTCCTGCTGGACTATTTCCACCGCGAGACGCACGGCGCATCGGTGGCGGCCAACGTCGCACTGGTACTGGCCAATGCGCGGGTAGCCGCCGAGATCGCCGTGGCCTATTCGGGCTGCTAGGTCCCGCCGTCACGCCAGCGCAGCGCGTCGAGGGCTACCGCGACGCTGACGCTGCTTTCGGCCAGCGGCCGAGGTAGCAGCTCATCGGCATGGGAAATCCTGCGCAACAATGTGTTTCGATGGGTATACAGACGTTCGGCGGCGCGGGAACCGTTGCACTGTTCGTGGACGTAGACCAGGACGGTTTCCTGGAGTTCCCGGTCGGCAGAAGCGAAATCACCCAGGGTGTGTTTGATGAATCGATCGGCCTGGGCCGCGTCCGCGGTAACCAGCGCGACGAGTTCGACATCGGCGAAGCTGGCGACCTGAATGGACGAGCGCCGCTTCATCATCATGCGTTGGGTAGCGACCGCGTCGAGATGACTGCGCCGGAAACCTGCCACCCCGGATGCTGGGATCCCCAGCGCGATCCGGACGCCGGGAAGTTCGCTGATCGCCGCCGAAATCCTTGGTACATTGAGGCTTCCGACACCCGGCAGCCACACCCATCGGGTAGCGGGGCCGATCCGCACGGACAAGATCGGACGCATCTCCGGCGTGGGCCACAACGCCTCGGTGGCGCAGTCGAGGTCGCTCGGATCGATGTCCGACTCGTCACCCCAGACGATGGCCGCGGTGTGTTCTTGGCCCAGGTGGTAGCCGAGCTGGCCTTCGGCTTGTCGGGGGATTGCCTTGCCACTGAGGATTTGCGCGATGATTTGGCGACGTTCGGCATGCACTTCGTTGGCGAGTTCGTCCCGTTCGACCTGTAGGTGCCGATAGACCTCGGTGACTGTGGCGTCGATGAACGAGGTCATCGACCGCGCGGATACATCGAGCAGCTCGCGCAGTTCGGCCGGGTCCGAGGTCAACCCGAATGCGATCTCCATCCAAAACTGCCAGGCCATGTTCTGCCCGAGCCGGTAGGCGTCGACCGACGTCGGTGACCTCAGGCCACGGCGTGCGATGCCGCGGGCGATGTCGGACAGCTCGCCGGTATTCGCCGCTACCGGCTCGCCCGGACGGCTGATATTGGCGGCCGCCCAGTGCAGCAGCGTGGACCAGATCCCTCGGCGGATGGCCGCGGCCAGTAGCGGATCGCCGCCGATGACCTGCATGTATTCCGACTCAAGTGCTGCCCGCTGCAGCTCATCGAGCTGCTCCGGGGCCATGTTCACCATCGCCTCGGCGCCCCGGCGCATGAGATCGCGGATCTGCTTCGAGGGTCGCTTCCACACCGGCGCAGCGTAGCGAAGATTGTGCACTCTGCACTTCAAAAAAGTGCAAATTGGTGCGCAATGGTCTTGTTTGGGGGCGCGGGCCTGCCCAATTATTGACCGGTCGTCGAGCCTAAGGAAATCTCATGTCGTTAGCACTTCGCTCCTACGTCACCGCAGGTGTCTGCCTGGTGGGAGCCGGCCTTGTCGCGGTCACACCGATGGCTCCCACCCCGTCGATGAAGCAGATGCAGGCCGTGCGGCTGTTGGCCGGTAGCGCGGCGGACTCGGCGAATGACCTGGTTGGACTGGTCGTCGGCGGTACCGGCACCCCGATCCCGCAGGATTCGGCGAAGTTCCCCGACTACGTGCAGCAGGCCAACGACCTGTTCATTCAACGGATTCTTCCCGGTGCCCACTCTCAGGGGGTGTTCACCCCGGAGGGCGGCTCGCCGATCTATACCGGCGTCAAGAGCCTGCCGTTCGACACGTCGTTCGCCCAGGGCGCCACGATGCTCAAGACCTATATCGAAGACAGTGTCGCAGCGGGTAACACCGTGGCGGTCTACGGGGAGTCGCAGAGCTCGACGATCTCCGGCATGGTGATGCCGGAGTTGGAGCAGGACGGCATCGCCGCCGATGCGGTGAAGTTCGTGTTGGTGGGCAACCCGAGCAACCCCGACGGCGGGTTGCTGGAACGGTTCGCCCCGCTGAGCCTGCCGGCGCTGGGCATCACGTTCGACGGTGCGACTCCCGCGGACTCCATCTACCAGACCGACATCTACACCCAGGAGTACGACGGCTTCGCCGACTTCCCGAAGTACACCCTGAACTTCCTGTCCGACCTCAACGCGTTCCTGGGCATCGAGTTCGTCCATCCCACCTACCGGCTGCTCACCGACCAGCAGCTCGACAACGCCATCCAGCTGCCCACCACCGACGGCTACGAGGGGAACACCACCTACTACATGATCCCGATGGCTGACGATCAGGTGCTGCCGCTGCTGCGCCTGTTCGAGGGCATCCCGTTGATCGGCAAGCCGCTGGTGGACCTGCTGAACCCGGCGTTGACCCAGATCGTGAACCTGGGCTACGACAACCCCGACAACGAGGGCTGGGATGTCGGGCAGGCCAATGTGCCCACCACGTTCGGGCTGTTCCCGTCGACCGACCAGCTGATGACGGCGCTGAACAATATGGGCCCCGCCTTGCAGCAGGGCTTCCAGGCGTTCGTCAACGATCTGGAGCACCCGGCGGCCACGGCCGATGCGTCGGGGCTGTTCGCCGGCCTGCTGGCGGGAAGCGGCGCCGGTGGTGCCCTGCCGAGCTTCACCGACATCGTCAACGGTCTGACGTCGGCGTTCTCGCAGGGCTACGCGACATTGTTGCCGCAGGCCGACATCGCGACCTCGTTGCTGGTCAACATGCCGGCCTACGACATCAGCCTGTTCACCGAGAACCTCAGCAATCCGATCGACGCCATCGGCCTGCCGTTGGCCGCCGATACCGGGCTGCTCACCCTGGCCGCCGGCATCGACCTCATGGTGCTGCAGCAGACCCTGACGTCCATCTCGAGCGATTTGGCTGGCATCTTCTGACCGACGGCGGATCCGGGCGCATCCTGGGTTATGGACGCCATCACCGAAGTACCGGTTCCGGTCAACGAGCCGGTCCATGACTACACCCCGGATTCGGCGGAGCGCACCCGGCTGCGCACCGCACTGGCTGCGCTCGCCGACCAACCACGCGACTTGCCGCACATCATCGCCGGCCGGCATCGGATGGGCGAGGGTGCGCGCATCGACATCGTCGCGCCGCACCGGCACGCCGCCGTGCTAGGCACGTTGACCAACGCCACCCACGCCGACGCCACCGCCGCGGTCGAAGCCGCCGCCGCGGCCAAGAACGACTGGGCGGCAACCCCGTTCGACGAGCGCGCGGCCATCTTCCTGCGCGCCGCTGACCTGTTGGCCGGCCCATGGCGGGAGACCATCGCCGCCGCCGGCATGCTCGGCCAGTCCAAGACCGTCTATCAGGCCGAGATCGACGCGCCGTGCGAACTCATCGACTTCTGGCGGTTCAACGTCGCGTTCGCCCGTCAGATCCTGACGCAGCAACCCATCAGCAGCCCGGGGGTGTGGAACCGCGCCGATTATCGGCCGCTGGACGGTTTCGTCTACGCCATCACCCCGTTCAACTTCTCCTCGATCGCCGGCAACCTGCCCACCGCCCCGGCACTGATGGGCAATACGGTGATCTGGAAGCCGTCGGTCACCCAGACCCTCGCCGCCTACCTGACCATGCAGCTGCTGGAAGAGGCTGGGCTGCCGCCGGGGGTGATCAACCTGCTCACCGGTGACGGCTACGCGGTTTCCGAAGTGGCGCTGGCGGATTCGCGGCTGGCCGGAATCCACTTCACCGGCTCGACGGAGACTTTCCGTGCGCTGTGGCGTCAGGTGGGCGCCAACATCGACCGGTACGGCAGCTATCCACGACTGGTGGGGGAGACCGGCGGCAAGGACTTCGTGGTGGCGCATGCTTCGGCGCACCCGGACGTGCTGCGTACCGCGCTGATTCGCGGTGCTTTCGACTACCAGGGTCAGAAGTGTTCGGCCGCCTCGCGGGCGTACATTCCCCGCTCGTTGTGGCGGCGATTCGGCGACGACCTGCTGACCGCCACGGCGGAGCTGCGCTGCGGCGACGTCACTGACCTGACCAACTTCGGTGGCGCGCTGATCGACGGGCGGGCGTTCGCCAAGAACGTGCGCGCCATCGAGCGCGCCAAAGCTGCCGCCGGTGTTGAGGTTGCGGTCGGCGGTGACTACGACGACAGCGTGGGCTACTTCGTGCGGCCCACGGTGCTGCTCTCCGACGATCCGGCTGACGAGATGTTCAGCACGGAATACTTCGGCCCGCTGCTGTCGGTGCACGTCTACGCCGACGAGCAGTACGCGCAGATTCTCGACCTCATCGACACCGGATCGCGCTACGCGCTGACCGGAGCGGTCATCGCCGAGGACCGGCACGCCGCGCGTACCGCGCTGCAGCGGCTGCGGTTCGCCGCCGGGAACTTCTACATCAACGACAAGCCGACCGGTGCGGTGGTGGGGCAGCAGCCGTTTGGCGGGTCACGCAACTCGGGAACCAACGACAAGGCGGGTTCGCCGCTGAACCTGCTGCGCTGGACGTCGGCGCGAACGATCAAAGAGAACTTCCTTCCGCCCACCCAGCACGGCTACCCGCACATGGCCGCACCGTGAACCTGATACCCTAGGGGGTATGAGCCATTACCAGGAAGTCCTCAACGAGCTGAACCCGCAGCACCGTGACCTTCGGCAGCAGATCCCCGGCGTCTACGAAGCTTTCGGCGAAATGAGCAAGGCCACGTTCGAATCCGGTGCCTTGGAGCGCAAGGTCAAAGAACTCATGGCGATGGCAATGGGCGTGGTGCAGGGCTGCGACGGATGCATCGCCTCACACGCACGGGCGGCGGCGCGCGCCGGGGCCACCAAGCAAGAGGCCGCCGAGGCCATCGGCGTCAGCATTCTCATGCACGGCGGGCCGGCCACTATTTACGGAGCCCGTGCCTACACGGCGTTCTGCGAATTCGCCGACGACACGGATTGACGATTCCGTGTCGAGCCTGCCGGGTTAGCGGCCGATCACCCTGGCGATGCACATCTCCGGCTCGACGAACGGCTCCAACTCCGCGCTGCCGCCGGGAGCGTTCTCTGCGTTGAGCAGCCCGCGCAACAGGCCCCGGTGCATGGCGCAGCTGACCTCCGGGTGTGCCCGCGCCATGTCGCGAACCGGACAGACGTGCAGCAGGATTGTGCGTCGGCTGCCGTCGCCGTCATCGGCTGCGGTGAGTTCCGCGCCGAACCCCATCCGTGCGAAGATCCCCGCGATCCGGTCGGCGCACTCGTCGATGCCATCGCCGGCGGCCGATCTGTTCGGCGTGACGGGGGCCTCGGTGACGGAGTCGTCGGAGGCCAGGATCCGGTCGGCCCAGCGTTCGCCCGCCCGTTCGGCACGTTCCTGTCGCTCGGCGGGGGTCTCGCCGAGCTCCATCGCCAATATCTCGGCCAGGCTGCGGTAATCCAGACGGTCACGGACCGCCACGTAACCGGTGCGGGGCCGCCCGACGCCGTCGCGTTTGATCCGGGTCCGGGCGACCGCCCCGTCCTCGCACAAGGCATCGAGGTGGAACCGCACCGTGGTGACGTGCAGGTTCATCCGCTCGGCGAGCTCGGCGGCGTCGACCGCACCGGTGGCAGCGCCCACCAACCGCAGCACCCGGTCCCGTTGCTGGTTGCGTGGCAACCGTTGACTGCGAGCGGTGCCCTGCCGCTGGACGGACTGGTCGTGCATGGGGGTACCTCTCCTTGAGGAGTTGCCCATAAATTAAGGGAACTGATTCGTTGATACCACTTGTAGCGGTCGGCCGCCGTCCAGTCGGTCGGCTGGGACCGTGCTGAGGACCGGGTAACGTCCCCCAGATGCTGCTGACCTCGCTGGCTGCCGACGGTGCGAACGCCTCGGACATCGCCGATGCGGTGCGTATCGACAACACCCTACTGAGCCGTGCCGAGTTGAGTACCGCTGGCGCGGCGGTGCTCGAAGACCTTGCCGGGGCGCCGACGGTCGCGGTGCTGGCCACCCCCACGGCGCAGACCGTGCTGGCGGTCACCGGTTGTCTGCTCGCCGGGGTACCGGTGGTACCGGTCCCCGCTGACGTCGGCGTCGCCGAACGCCGGCACATCCTGCGTGACTCGGGAGCGCAGGCCTGGCTGGGGGAGCGGCCCGACGACCTCGCCGGCCTACCGCACTTCCCGGCGCGCGCCGGCTCGTCGTACCAAGTGCCCGAGGTGGGCGACGACACCGCGCTGATCATCTACACCTCCGGCACCACCGGCCCGCCCAAAGGTGTGCAACTGAGCCGGCGGGCGCTGGCTGCGGACCTCGATGCGCTGGCGCAGGCCTGGCAGTGGAGCCCCGATGACGTGCTCGTGCACGGCTTGCCGATGTACCACGTGCACGGCTTGGTCTTGGGCCTGTTGGGTTCGTTGCGGGTGGGCAACCGCTTCATACATACCGGCAGGCCGACGCCGGAGGCATACGCGGCCGCACGCGGCACGCTGTATTTCGGGGTGCCCACCGTGTGGTCGCGGGTGGTGGCCGACGCGAGTGCTGCTGCAGCGCTGCGGCCCGCGCGGTTGCTGGTCTCGGGCAGCGCGCCGCTTCCGGTCCCGATATTCGACGCCCTTGTCGCCCAGACCGGTCATGCCCCTATCGAGCGGTACGGCAGCACCGAGTCGCTGATCACGGTGAGCACCCGGGTCGACGGCGAGCGGCGCCCCGGATGGGTGGGCCTGCCGTTGCACGGGGTGCAGACCAAGCTCGTCGCTGATGACGGCGGGGCGGTGCCGCACGACGGCGCGACCATCGGTCGGCTCGCGGTGCGGGGGCCGACGCTGTTCAACGGTTATCTCAACCGCCCGGACGCCACCGCCGAGGCGTTCGACGCCGGTGGGTGGTACCGCACCGGGGATGTGGCGGTGATCGACGGCGACGGCATGCATCGGATCGTCGGCCGCGAATCGGTCGATCTGATCAAGACCGGCGGCTTTCGGGTCGGTGCCGGTGAGATCGAGACGGCGTTGCTGGGCCATCCCGCGGTCTCTGAAGTGGCCGTCGTCGGATTGCCGGACGAAGACCTGGGGCAGCGGATCGTCGCGTTCGTCGTGCCCTCGGCGGGCGGCGCTGCGCAGACCAGCGAATTGATCGACTATGTCGGTCAACAGCTGTCGGCGCACAAGCGGCCTCGCGAGGTGCGGATCGTGGATGCCTTGCCGCGCAACGCGATGGGAAAGGTGCTCAAGAAAGCGCTGCTGACGTAGGCTCCGCTTGCGCGAATCGAAACCAGAAGGGTGGGCCCGTGAAGCCTAGGAACCGATTCAGTCTCGCCGCTGTCACCGCCCTCGCCTGCGCGGCGGTCCTACTCGGCGGCTGCTCGGCGGTGGACAAGGTCATCAACAAAGGTGGCGACACCACCTGCGGAGAGTTCAACGGCCACACCGACGAGAAGCAGCGCTCCGAAATCTCCAAGATGCTCAAGGACAAAAAGGGCGGCGAGCCGTCGAACCTGGAGCTGTCGGGAACGCAGGTGGCGGTCAGCGCTTACTGCAAGACGATCGGGAAAGACAGCGACAAGATCAGCAGGGCGATGCTGTAGCGCTCATCTCATTCGCGGCTGCGGTCACCGCAGGGGCCTGCCGGTTCCCAGCTTCGCATCGCGCACTGGACTCCGTCGTCATTGAGTGCGGCCACCGGCAACGGCAATTGGTCACTGCGACAGCGCATCCCGTCGATAAGGATGGCCACAAAACGACGCCACAGGTGTGCGTCGACATGGCCGGCGAACTCGCTCACCGTGCCGGCCAGCAGCCCGAAGATCGGCATGTCGGTATCGGACAGTTCCGGGCGCAGGCGACCGTCGCTGCGCGCTCGCTCGACGAGCCGCTTCTGAACGGGAATGAGTCGCTCCTGGGCAGCTGTCACACGATCGCCCCCGTATGACTTGCTGAAGGCGATCTCCCGCAATCCCCGGTCGGTCGCGGTGATCTCACACATCTGCTCGACGTACCAGACGAACCCCTGCCAGGGATCTGGTTGTTGCAGCGCTGTTTCCGCCAAGTCGGCGAGCTGGTTCAGGCCGTCTTCGAAGATCGCCTCCAGCAGCTCCTCCTTGCTGGCGAACCGTCGGTAGACCGTGCCCACCCCCACGCCCGCATGGTGTGCGACGTCGTTGAGGTTGGGCTCCAGCCCCTTGCTGGCAAACAGGTCGCGGGCGGCTTCCAGCACCCGCGCCCGATTGCGCTCCGCGTCCTTGCGTAGCGGGCGGTCTGATGTGTCACTGGCGCTCACAGCGGCTCAGTGTAATGGGCGCAACAACTAAACCGGATTGACTTAATCCGCTTACATAGTTAGCTTAGCTACCGGGAGTGGAGACGGCGACCGGCCTGGTCAACGTCGGGGAAGGTGACGATGAAAAGGCTGATCAGCCGGGTTTGGCTGCCCGCTTTGATTGTGACGGCAGTCGCGGCAGGAGCTCTCACCGTCGCCCAGCTGCGGACAGTGTTCGGGGCGCATCCGGTCGTGGTGACCGACCTGTCCTCGGATAACGCCGAAGACTTCAACCCGAAGTTCGTGACATACGAGATCTTCGGCTCGGGCACCACGGCCGTCATCAACTACATGGACCTCGAAGGTAAGCCGCAGCGCGTCGCCGGTGTGGCGTTGCCGTGGACTCTGACGCTGCAGACCACCTTGCCCTCGGTGATGCCCAACATCCTGGCCCAGGGCGACGGCGACAGCATCAGCTGCCGGGTGACCGTCGACGACGAGGTCAAACAGGAAAGGACGGCTACCGGAGTGAACGCCGAAACCTTCTGCTTTGTGAAGGCCGCATGAGCGCGCCGACGGCCGGAGCGCCGACCGAACCCGTTCCGGCGGCACGTCACGCTGCGCGCCCGCGGCTACCCCGATTCATCCGGACGTTCGCGGTGCCGATCATCCTGGCCTGGATCGCCTTCGTTGCCGTACTGAACGTCGTCGTGCCGCAGCTCGAGGAAGTCGGCAAGCTGCGCGCGGTGTCGATGAGCCCCAACGACGCACCGTCGATGATCGCCACCAAGCGCGTCGGAAAAGTGTTTCACGAGTACGACACTTCCAGCTCGGTGATGATCGTGCTCGAAGGCGACGAGCCGCTGGGCGCGGCCGCACACGAGTTCTATGACCAGATGGTGCGCGATCTGCGTGCCGACACCGCTCACGTGCAGCACGTCCAAGACTTCTGGGGCGACACACTGACTGCCAAGGGCGCCCAGAGCGCCGACGGCAAGGCCGCCTACGTTCAGGTCTACATCGCCGGCGACCAGGGGGAGACGCTGGCCAACGAGTCGGTGGACGCGGTGCGCCACATCGCGTCCGAAGGGCGCGCCCCCGCCGGAGTGAAGGCCTACGTGACGGGGCCGGCGGCAACAAGTTCCGACCAGAACCACGTCGGCGACAAGAGCATGGAAACCATCGAGATGCTCACCTTCGCCGTCATCACGGTGATGTTGTTGGGCGTCTACCGATCCATCATCACCACGCTGATCGTGCTGCTCATGGTCGTCTTCGAACTGTCGGCCGCCCGAGGGTTGGTGGCATTCCTGGGATTCCACAACCTGTTCGGTCTGACGACCTTCGCGACCAACATGCTGGTGACGCTGGCCATCGCCGCCTCCACCGACTACGCGATCTTCCTGATCGGTCGATATCAGGAGGCGCGTAAGGCCGGCGAGGACCGAGAAACCGCTTACTACAGCATGTTCCACGGAACCGCGCATGTGGTGTTGGCCTCCGGGCTGACCATTGCCGGGGCCACCTTCTGCCTGCACTTCACTCGGCTGCCGTACTTCCAGACGATGGGCTTCCCGCTGTCGATCGGCATGGTGATCGTGGTCGCCGCCGCGTTGACCCTGGGGCCCGCAGTCATCTCGGTGTGCAGTCGCTTCGGTCGTGTGCTGGAACCCAAGCGCGTCGCCCGGTCGACCGGGTGGCACCGGGTCGGTACTGCCACCGTCCGCTGGCCCGGAGCGATCCTGGTGGCCGCCGTCGCAGCGGCACTGATCGGCCTGCTCACGCTGCCCGGGTACCACACGAGCTACAACGACCGCATCTACCTGCCCGATGACGTCGCGGCCAACGTGGGCTATTCCGCGGCGTTCCGGCACTTCTCCCAGGCGAAGATGAACCCGGACCTGATGATGATCGAAACCGAACGGGATCTGCGTAACCCGGCGGACTTCCTGGTGATCGACAAGATCGCCAAGGCCCTCAAGAGCGTGCACGGCATCGCCCAGGTGCAGACCATCACCCGCCCCGACGGGGACCCGATCAAACATTCCACGATCCCGTACACCGTCGGCCAAAGCGGCACGGCCCAGCTGATGAACAACGACTACATGCAGACCAACCTGGAGAACCTGCTCAAGCAGGCCGACGACCTGCAGGCCAGCATCGACTCGATGACCGAGATGATGAGCATCCAGCAGGATCTGGCCGAGGTGTCGCAGCGGATGGCCGACAAGATGTCGAACACGGCGGTCGACATCGGCGAAATGCGCGATCACATGGCCGATTTCGACGACTTCTTCCGGGTGTTCCGCAACTATTTCTACTGGGAGCCGCACTGCTTCGACATCCCCATCTGCTGGTCGTTGCGGTCGATCTTCGACGCCCTCGATGGCGTCGACACCATGTCTGCCGACTTCGATGAGATCGTGCCGGACATGCAGCGCATGGCCGAGTTGATGCCACGGATGGTCGCGGTGATGCCGGCGCAGATCCAGTCGATGAAAAATCAGAAGCAGACGTTGCTCAACCAGTACCAGGTGCAGAAGGCCCAGCAGGACCAGAACATCGCGATGCAGAAGAACTCCACCGCGATGGGCGAGGCGTTCGACGCCGCCAAGAACGACGATTCGTTCTACCTGCCGCCGGAGGCCTTCGACACCGCCGACTTCAAACGCGGCATCAAGCTGTTCATGTCGCCGGACGGTCATGCGGTGCGGTTCACCATCATTCACCAGGGTGATCCGTTGACGCCGGAGGGAATATCGCGCGTCGAACCGCTGAAGGTCGCGGCAGCCGACGCGATCAAGGGCACACCGTTCGAGGGGGCCAAGATCTACCTCGGCGGCAGTGCGGCGATGTTCTACGACATGCAGCAGGGCGCCAACTACGACTTGCTGATCGTGGCGACGGCCGCACTGATCCTGATCTTCATCATCATGATGGTGTTGACCCGCGCCGTGGTCGCCGCGACGGTGATCGTCGGCACGGTGGTGCTCAGCCTCGGTTCGGCGTTCGGCCTGTCAGTGCTGCTCTGGCAACACGTCGTGGGCATCCCGCTGCACTGGATGGTGCTACCGATGTCGGTCATCGTGCTGCTCGCCGTCGGCGCGGATTACAACCTACTGCTGGTCTCGCGGATCAAGGAGGAGATCCACGCGGGCCTGCACACCGGGCTGATTCGCGCCATGGTCGGCACCGGCGCCGTGGTCACGGCCGCGGGTCTGGTGTTCGCCTTCACCATGGCCTCCATGGCGGTCAGCGCCTTGATCGTGATCGGCCAGGTCGGCACGACCATCGGGCTGGGCCTGCTCTTCGACACCTTGATCGTGCGGTCGCTGATGACACCGTCGGTTGCGACCCTGCTCGGGCGCTGGTTCTGGTGGCCGCAGATCGTGCGGCCGCGGCCGGTTCCGCAGCCCTGGCCGCAACCGATCCAGCGCGCCCCGGAGGAGGCGCTGGTCTAGTTGGCGTGCAGGTCTTCGTTGAGCGCGATGCCCTGACCGTCGCGGGCCACCACCTCGACCGCGCCGGTCTGCGAGTTGCGGCGGAACAGCAGATTGTTCCGGCCGGCCAGGTCACGGGCCTTGGCCGTGCTGCCGTCGGGCAGGGTGACCTTGGTTCCGGCGGTGACGTAGAGCCCGGCCTCGACCACGCAGTCGTCGCCCAGCGGGATGCCCAATCCGGCGTTCGCGCCCAGCAAACAGCGCTTGCCGATCGAAATCACCTGGGTCCCACCGCCGGACAGCGTGCCCATGATCGACGCGCCGCCGCCGACGTCGGAGCCGTCGCCGACCACCACACCGGCCGAGATGCGGCCTTCGACCATCGAGGCGCCCAGGGTGCCCGCGTTGAAGTTGACGAATCCTTCGTGCATCACCGTGGTCCCCGACGCCAGGTGCGCACCTAGGCGCACCCGGTCGGCGTCGGCAATGCGCACGCCGGAGGGCAGCACGTAGTCGACCATGCGGGGGAACTTGTCCACCCCGTAGACGGTCACCGGGCCGCGCCGGCGCAACCGGGCACGCGTCGACTCGAAGCCCTCGACGGCGCACGGCCCGTAGTTGGTCCACACCACGTTGGTCAGCACACCGAACAGTCCGCCGGCATTGAGCCCGTGCGGCACCACCAGTCGATGCGAGAGTAGGTGCAGGCGCAGGTAGGCGTCGTAGGCGTCGACGGCGGTGTCGTCCAGCGACCCGATCACGGTGCGCACCGCGACCGTCTCGGTGCCGCGGTCCTCGTCGGCTCCGAGCAGTCCGGCCAGTTCGGCGGGCACCTCGTCCGCGCCAAGGCGGGTGGTCCCGGCCTGGCCCGGGCCGCCCAACTGCGGTGCGGGAAACCAGGTGTCGAGCACAGATCCGTCTGCGGCCAGCGTCGCTACCCCGACGCCCGAAGCTCCAGTCACGCCGGTCAGGCTACCTTTTGCCGCGAGCAGACACAGAATCGCCTTTTGGCGGCCCCTCGCGTGCGATTCTGCGTCTGCTCGGCGGGGAAGCGCACCCACTAGGCTGTGTCTGTGCTGGACCTGCACTCCGACCCGATTGCCCTGACCGCAGCCCTGGTGGACATTCCCAGCGAGTCGCGGCACGAAGCCCGTATCGCCGACGAGGTCGAAGCCGCACTGCGGGCGCAGGCGCCCGGGTTCGAGATCGTCCGCGACGGCGACGCGGTACTGGCCCGCACCCACCTGGGACGCCCGACCCGGGTGTTGCTGGCCGGGCACCTGGACACCGTGCCGGCGGCCGGTAACCTGCCCAGCCGGCGCACCACCACCCCCGACGAGGGCGACGTGCTGCACGGTTGCGGGACCGTCGACATGAAATCCGGTGTCGCCGTCTTCCTGCATCTGGCCGCCACCCTCACCGAGCCCGTGCACGATCTGACTTGCGTGTTCTACGACTGCGAGGAGATCGAGGCGGCCGCCAACGGGCTGGGTCGCATCGAACGCAACCTGCCGGATTGGCTGGCGGCTGACCTGGCCATCCTCGGTGAGCCCACCGGCGGCTACATCGAGGCCGGCTGCCAGGGCACACTGCGGGTCGTCGTCACCGCGACCGGCACCCGGGCGCATTCGGCACGCTCCTGGCTGGGCGACAACGCCATCCACAAACTGGGGGCGGTGCTGAATCGGCTAGCCGCCTACCAGCCGCGCAGCATCGACATCGACGGCTGCGTCTACCGCGAGGGCCTGTCGGCGGTGCGCATCGACGGCGGGGTGGCCGGCAACGTCATCCCCGATACCGCGAGCGTGACCGTGAACTTCCGCTTCGCCCCGGACCGCACGCCGCACGAGGCGCTGATCCACGTGCAGGAGGTGTTCGACGGCCTGCACGTCATGATCGAGCAGACCGATGCCGCAGCCGGCGCTCTGCCGGGGCTCACCGCACCCGCCGCCGCCGCACTGGTGGCCGCCGCGGACGGACAGGTGCGGGCCAAGTACGGCTGGACCGACGTGTCCCGATTCGCTGCCCGCGGCATCCCCGCGGTCAACTACGGCCCCGGTGATCCCAACCTTGCCCACACCGTCGACGAGCGGGTGCCGGTCGAGCAGATCAGCGCGGTGGCCGAGCTGCTGCGCGGTTTCCTCACCGGCTGAGCACCGCCGCGGCGACTCGCCTCGCCCGGCTCCGCCCGGGGTCCGGATGCACAGTCAACGCCGCGGTTGCACAATCAACGGCATTCGGCGGCAGATGGGGATCCGTTGACGGTGAGCACCGGTGGAGGATCGCGGCGTGGGCAGCGGTTGAGTGTGCAACCGCGGCGTTGAGTGTGCACTCAGGGCGACAGCAAGGCACGGGCCCGGGTCAACGCGGTCCGGCCGAACGCGCAGTCGACCTCGTTGGACAGCCGGATCAGCGGGTCGACGGCCCGGGCATCGCCGAGCTGGGCGGCGGTGTCCCAGGCCTGCAACGCCACCGCCGACTGTCCGGTGCGCTCGGCCATCCGGGCGGCTTCCCGGGCCGCGGCGATCGCCCCATGCTGATCGCGCATGCAGGCCCGTTGCCAAGCCCGCGCCATCCCGAGCTCCGGGGCGAACAGCGCTGATTTGGTGCCGTGCCGGGATTCGGCCCGGCTCAACGCCTTTGCCGCGCCGGCGATGTCGGTCTGGCGGGACAGTGCGGTTGCCAGCAGCGTCAGCGACAGCGGTCCCCACGAGTAGCCGGTGCGTTCCAGGGTGGCCGCGGCCGGCGCCAGCAGCTTGATCGCAGCGTCGTACTCTTCGGCGGCGATCATCACCTGCGCCACCAGCACCTCGCCGATCGCCCGGCCGGGCTGGGACAGCTCGGCGAAATCGGTGAACTGCCAAGCCAGTTCGCGGGCCTCGGCGAGCCGTTCGGTCATCAGCAGCGCGGTGATCTCGGCGAGCCCGATGGTGAACCGCAGCACTCCGGGATGTTCGGCGTCCAACGCACGGCGCGCCAGGGGGCCGACGTCGTCCAAGTGGCCGGACCGCGCCGCGCACAGGGCTGCCGCGCTGCCCGCCCAGGCCACCGCCATGTCGTCGGCGGCCGGATCGGCCAGTACCGCGGTGGCGGCCTCGACGGCGCGGCCGATGTTTCCGGCATTCATGGCGAAGGTGGCGCCGAGCGCGTCCAGGGTGATGCGTGGGGCGGTGCCGGTCACCCGGCCACGGGTGGCGGCCAGGAAAGCGGAGGCGCGTTCGGGCTCGCCCAGCATGAAGAACTGATTGGCGGCCCGCGGCAGCGCCCAAGCCATCAACTCCGGCTCGCTCAGCCCGGATGGGTCGACCGCCGCCAGGACCGCGTCGGCGTCGCGCCCGCGGCCCTGCCAGCCCAGCGCGTGCGCCAATGCCAGTCGGGCCGGCAGTCCGTCCGACCGATCCAGGGCGTGCCGGGCCAGCCGCTCGCCCAGTTGCAGGTCGCCCAGCCGCAACGCCTGCTGGGCGGCGTCCACCACCTCGGCGGCGGGCTGGGGCGCGTCGCTGTCGGCGGCCAGCGCCGCCAGCCGCAGCTGCTCGCCGACGTGTGCGCAGGGCCGGCCTGCCAGCACGCCGACCACTTCGGTACGCCGGGCACGCGCATCGTCGACTCCGAGAGCGTCCCGCGCACGCTCGGCGAACAGCGGGTGAGCGGTGTAGACCACCGGGTCCGGTTCGCGGCCGCCGCGAGCGCGGGTCTCCACCGCGCCCAGCTCCTCGGCCCGGCGGACCGCGTCGGCGTTGGTGAGGCCGATCAGATCGACCAGCGCCAGCGGCTCGAAGACGGCCAGGTAGTCCAGCACCGAACGCGCGTCAGCCGGCAACCCGGCCACGAAGGCATCCACGTCGCGATCGGCCTCACTCGCCTCATCTGGGGCGGTGATGTCGATGCGGGTCAGCAGATCATCGCCCCACAGCGCGGTGATCGGCGGCGAAGGCGCAGGGGAGCAGTCGGCGCGCCCGGTGACGATCACTCGGGCCGTCCCGGTCAGCGCCAGCTGATAGACCAGCGTCGCCGACAAGATGTCGAGGAGATGCGCGTCGTCGACCACCAGCAGGAGATCGCCCACCGCATCGACCAACGAAGCCCGCGCCGCCCGCAGCAGCGCGGCGGGCTTGCCGAGATCGGCCACCGCAACCAGATGGCTGAAGGCGCCGAACGGCACGGCGCGCTCGGCGGGGGTGCCGATCACCCAGCACACCCGGGTCCCGGGATGGCGGCCGGCGTAATCCTCAGCCGCTAACCGGGCCAGGGTGGACTTGCCACACCCGTCGGGCCCGAGCACCACCGCGCCGGCCCGAGGCCCGTCGGGGTCGAGTGCTGCGGTGAGCTGATGCAACGCCGCCGAATGCTCGGGGACGTTCCACCGGATCGGCATCGCCGAGAGTTTACGGTCTGAGCCAACCGCCCGATAGCCTTTCGGTGTGCGGTGCAGCGAATGGGCGGTCTGTGTCTACTGCGCGTCGGGCCCCAACGATCCGGCACTGCTGGCGCTGGCCGCCAAAGTCGGTGCGGCGATCGCCGAGCGGGGTTGGACGCTGGTGTGGGGAGGTGGCAACGTCTCGGCGATGGGCGCGCTGGCCGTGGCCGCCCGCGAGCGCGGCGGGCATACCGTCGGGGTCATCCCCAAGGCGCTGCTGCACCGCGAGGTGGCCGACGTCGACGCCGACGAGCTGATCGTCACCGACACCATGCGCGAGCGGAAACAGGTGATGGACGATCGCGCCGACGCATTCCTGACCCTTCCCGGCGGCATCGGCACGCTGGAAGAGCTGTTCGAAACATGGACCGCCGGGTATCTGGGCATGCACGACAAAGAGGTGGTGCTGCTGGACCCCGACGGCCACTACGAGGGGCTGTGGACGTGGTTGTCCGGCCTGATCGATACCGGGTTCGTGTCGCGGCGTGCGATGGACCGCCTGCTGGTGTTCGGCGAGTTGGAGGCGGCGCTGGACGCCTGTTCACCCGGTACCGCCGGTACCGATTAAGCTCTCGATTTTCGGCGAAATGAGGCGATAACGTGTCCGACCACGACTCCGGCACCGTCACCCAGGTGGGACTGGTCGACGTTCTGGCCCGCACCCCCCGCCTGTTGGCCGACGGGCCGACCATCCTGCGCGGGCTGTGGACCGGACTGCGAGCCCGCCCCACCTCCAAGGCCTCGATCGGCAAGGTCTTCCAGGACCGCGCGGCCCAAGTCGGTGACCGGGTCTTCATCCGGTTCGGCGAGCAGCAACTGACCTACCGTGAAGCCAACGAGACCGTCAACCGCTACGCCGCCGTGCTGGCTGCGCGCGGCGTCGGCCACGGCGACGTCGTCGGGATCATGCTGCGCAACTCCCCGGACGCGGTGTTGATGATGCTGGCCGTCGCCAAGTGCGGTGGGGTCGCCGGCATGCTCAACTACCACCAGCGCGGTGACGTGCTGGCCCACAGCCTGGGGGTGCTGAACTGCACGCTGCTGATCGCCGAGTCCGACCTGGTCGATCCCGTCAAAGAGTGCGGCTGCCCCGATGTGCCGGTGACCATCGAGGAGTTCCGGCGGCTGGCCGCCACGGCACCGGACGGCAACCCCGCATCGGTGAACGCGGTGCTGGCCAAGGACACCGCGTTCTACATCTTCACCTCCGGCACCACCGGCTACCCCAAGGCCAGCGTGATGACGCACTACCGGTGGTTGCGCGCGCTGGCGACCTTCGGCGGGATCGGGCTGCGGCTGCGCGGCAGCGACACGCTGTACTGCTGCCTGCCGCTCTACCACAACAACGCGCTGACGGTCGCGGTGTCGTCGGTGCTCAACGCCGGTGCCACGCTGGCCCTGGGCCGCTCGTTCTCGGCCTCGCGGTTCTGGGACGAGGTGATCGCCGCGGACGCCACCGCCTTCGTCTACATCGGCGAGCTCTGCCGGTATCTGCTCAACCAGCCCGCCAAGGCCACCGATCGAGCCCACAAGGTGCGGGTGATCGCCGGCAACGGGCTGCGGCCGGAGATCTGGGACGAGTTCACCCATAGGTTCGGCATCAAGCGGGTCTGCGAGTTCTACGCCGCCAGCGAGAGCAACAGCGCTTTCCTCAACGTGTTCAACGTGCCGCGCAGCACCGGCGTCTATCCGGGACCGCTGGCCTACGTGCAGTACGACCCCGACACCGGCCTGCCGCTGCGCGGCGCGGACGGCTGGGTGCAGCGGGTGCCCGCCGGCCAGCCCGGACTGCTGTTGAGCCCGGTGAATCGGTTCTCGCCGTTCGACGGCTACACCGACCCGGAGGCCAACGAGAAGAAGCTGGTGCGCAACGCCTTCCGCGACGGCGACTGCTGGTTCAACACCGGTGACCTGATGCGCCCACAGGGCATGGGGCACGCCGCGTTCGTCGACCGGCTCGGCGACACCTTCCGATGGAAGGGCGAGAACGTTGCCACCACGCAGGTCGAGGCCGCGCTGAGCGCCGACGACGCTATCGAGGAGTGCGCCGTCTATGGCGTCGAGGTGCCCGGTACCGGTGGCCGTGCCGGGATGGCCGCGGTCAAACTGCGCGACGGCGCGACCTTCGACGGGCCGGGGCTGGCCGGCGTGGTCTGTGACCAGCTGCCCTCCTATGCGGTGCCGCTGTTCGTGCGGGTGGTGCCGTCGATGGCCCACACCACCACGTTCAAGAGTCGCAAGGTGGAGCTGCGCGAGCAGGGCTACGGCGGCGGGGGCGCCGAGATCGAGGACCCGCTGTACGTGCTGGCCGGCCGCGGCGAAGGCTACGTGCCCTTCTACGGCGACTATCCCGGCGAAGTGGCGGCTGGACAGCGACCGAAGGGCTGACTGGCTGGCCAAGGCTGCGTACCTTGGGGATATGGCGAGCACGGATGACTTGAGCAGAGAACCGACTCCAGATCCCGCGGAGGACAACGCGTTCTTCCCGTCCCCCTATTCGCTGAGCCAGTACACGGCACCGCGAACCGACTTCGACGAGGTGACCCATAAGGGCGCCTACCGGGGTCGGTGGAAGGTACTGATGATCGCGACCGAGGAGCGCTATGTGCTCCTGGAAAACGGGCGGATGTTCTCCACCGGCAATCATCCGGTCGAGATGTTGCTCCCCGCACACCATCTGATGGAGACCGGGTTCGAGGTCGACGTCGCGACGATCTCCGGCTACCCGGCCAAGTTGGAACTGTGGGCGATGCCGGCGCAGGACGAGGCGGTCTCCGCGACCTATGCGGCGCTGAAATCGAAGCTCAAGGCCCCGAAAAAGCTCTCCGAGGTGATCGAGAATGAGCTGGGCCCGGATTCTGACTATCTGGCCGTGTTCATCCCGGGTGGCCACGGTGCCGTGGTGGGGCTGCCTGACAGCGCCTTGGTGGAGCAGACCCTGGATTGGGCGCTGGCCAACGACAGGTACATCATCACGTTGTGTCACGGTCCGGCGGCACTGCTGGCCGCCGCGGTGGGTAAGGAACGGTCGCCGTTCGCCGGATACTCGGTGTGCGTGTTCCCCGATGCGCTCGACGAAGGTCCCAATCTTGAGATCGGCTACTTGCCCGGTCGACTGAGATGGCTGGTCGCCGACTTGCTGAGCCGGGAGGGGTTGACGGTCGTCAATGACGCCATGACCGGTCAGGTCCACCGGGACCGCCGGCTGCTGACCGGCGACAGCCCGCTGGCATCGAACAATCTGGGTCACCTTGCCGCCGCGGCGCTGTTGGAAGAGGCCCGCGCGACGGCCTGACCGGCCACCGGCTCTGCGCGGCTGACCAGCCGAGTGCGCTACGGCGTCGCGCCGGCATCCGTCTCGTCCAGGCTCGCGCGTTCGACGCTGAGCAAGCTCGCGGTCTCGTGAGCTTGTCGGTACGCGCTGGCGCCGCCGTTTAGCCCGAACAGCCGTTTGCTCCAGAGCAGCCAGATCACCGCAGCGACATTGATCAACAGTGCGACGACGCGAAGCGCAGTGACCTTCTCGGTCAGCTCGTAGCTTTCCAGTGGAAGAAAGACGCTGGTCGCGATGACCGCGAAGTATTCGCCCCACCGTTGCATCAGCCACAGTCCGACCGCCTCGACAAGCTCGATCGCGGCATAGGCCGCCAGTGCCGTGGCGATCCACAGCAGCGTCGTTGACGACAAGGCGAACGCCTGGGCGATGTGCTGAATCAGCTTCGAGTTGTCCGGATCCCAACCGATCTGAGCTGCCAGGGGCTGCAGCAACGGCAGATCTCGTTCGAAGGCGTCCTGCAGGCGTTCGCGCGATCCGCTGACTTTGAACACCCCAGCCGCTACCACCATGAAAATCATGCAACGAACCGCGCGCTCTACCGCGAGTGCGCGCATCAAGATCCGGTCGCGCAGCATCGGCCCCCGCGGAATCTCCGGCGCGGTGTCGGCTGGGCCGCTGCCGCGAGCAGCTCCCACCACGAATGTCTCGCAGCGTAAACACCGCCATGCCTCGCCCCCGGGCGTATCGGTCCGCAGCCGCCGCCGAAGTTCCGGCTCGTCGGGAGCGAACGTCACGTGCCCTCGCAGTCCGCACGCGCAGAGAGCAAAATCCACCATGTGAGCACGGTAGTGTCCTGGGGCCCGTAGGCCACCAGGCACCATGGAGCAGTGCAGTCCCTCTTCTGCGGTCGTCCGGTGGCGGCTGATCGAGCGCTGATCATGGCGATCATCAACCGCACCCCCGACTCGTTCTACGACACGGGCGCCACGTTCACCGACGAGGCGGCCAAGTCCGCCGTGCACCGCGCCGTAGCCGACGGCGCCGACGTCATCGATGTCGGCGGGGTCAAGGCCGGGCCGGGGGCGACTGTCGACTCCGACACCGAGACCGCTCGGGTGGTGCCGTTTATCGAGTGGCTGCGCAGCGCCTACCCCGAGCAGCTGATCAGCGTGGACACCTGGCGTGCGGAGGTGGCCAAACGCGCCTGTGCTGCCGGTGCCGACCTGATCAACGACACCTGGGCCGGGTTCGACCCGGACCTGCCGGCGGTGGCCGCCGAGTTCGGGGCTGGACTGGTCTGCTCGCACACCGGAGGCGCGAAACCGCGCACCCGCCCCTTCCGGGTGAGCTACGGCACCAGCGTCGATGGGGTGGTGAAAGCGGTGATCAGCGAGGTCACCGCGGCCGCGGAACGGGTAGTCGCGGCCGGGGTGGCCCGGGATCGGGTGCTGATCGATCCCACCCATGATTTCGGCAAGAACACCTTCCACGGGCTAGCGTTGTTGCGACATACGGAGGATTTGGTCGGCACCGGATGGCCGGTGCTGATGGCGCTCTCCAACAAAGACTTCATCGGGGAGACTCTTGGAGTGGGTCTCACGGAACGCCTGGACGGAACATTGGCGGCCACCGCGTTGGCGGCGGCCGCCGGAGCCCGAATGTTTCGGGTTCACGAGGTCGGGCCGACCCGGCGCGTACTGGAGATGGTGGCATCGATCCAGGGCGTGCGGGCGCCGACCCGCACAGTAAGGGGACTTGCATGACTGAGCTGGTCTCGGCGCCGGGCGACACCCGGCTGTCCGGGCGCACCTGGACCCGGCCGCAGTGGACCGTGGCCGAGCTGCTGGTTGCCAAGGCCAAGACCGGTCGCAGCGTCTCGGTGGTGCTGCCCGCCTTGAACGAGCAGGCGACCATCGAATCGGTCATCGACAGCATCACGCCGCTGGTCGACAACCTGGTCGACGAACTGATCGTGCTGGACTCCGGCTCCAACGACGACACCGAGATCCGGTCCATCGCTGCCGGCGCCCGCGTCGTCAGCCGCGAACAGGCAGTCCCGGAGGTGCCACCGCAGCCCGGCAAGGGCGAAGCCCTGTGGCGGTCGCTGGCGGCCACCAGCGGCGACATTGTGGTGTTCATCGACTCCGACCTGATCGACCCCGACCCGATGTTCGTGCCCAACCTGGTCGGGCCTCTGCTCACCGGAGAGGGCGTCCACCTCGTCAAAGGCTTCTATCGGCGGCCGCTGAAGGTCAACGGCACCGAGGAACCTACCGGCGGTGGCCGGGTCACCGAGCTGGTGGCCCGACCGCTGTTGACCGCGCTGCGCCCCGACCTGGGTGCGGTGATCCAGCCGTTGGGCGGTGAATACGCGGGCAGTCGTGAACTGTTGGCGTCGGTTCCGTTCGCGCCTGGCTACGGGGTGGAGATCGGGCTGTTGATCGACACCTACGATCGGTTGGGGCTGGAGGCGATCGCCCAGGTCAACTTGGGCGTGCGGGCGCACCGAAATCGCCCGTTGGCCGAGTTGGCCGTGATGAGCCGCCAGGTCGTCGCCACGTTGCTGTCGCGGTGCGGCGTCCCGGATTCCGGGGTGGGCCTCACCCAGTTCGTGGCCGACGGCTCGGACGGAATGGACTATCTGCCGCGCACCACGCCGTTGTCGCTGGTCGACCGGCCACCGATGAACACCCTGCGCCAGCGCTGATCTGGTCGCCAGCACCGATCCCATCGGCACCGCCCCTCATGTCGGTGCAATGAGGCACTATCGATGCCGTGACACTGGTGTTGCTGTATCTCGTCGTGCTCGTGCTCACCGCGTTGCTGCTGTTCGGGGTGGCCAGCACGCTGTTCGGCCGGGGTGAGCAGCTTCCGCCGCTGCCGCGGGCGACGACGGCGACCATGCTGCCGGCTTCCGGGGTCACCGGTGCTGATGTCGACGCGGTCAAGTTCTCTCAGGTGCTGCGCGGCTACAACACCGGTGAGGTCGACTGGGTTTTAGAGCGCCTCGGTGCCGAGCTCGACCAGCTCCGCGGCGAGCTCGCTGCGGCGCAGGCGGCCGCCGAGACGGCAGCGGAGTCGCGTTGAGCGGCGCTCCCGACGACGGCCAGATGCGGTGCGGCTGGGTCGACGGCGCCTCGGCGCTGTACCGCGACTACCACGACCAGGAGTGGGGACGTCCGGTGCGGGACTCGACCGCACTGTTCGAGCGGGTCAGTCTGGAAGCGTTTCAGAGCGGACTGTCGTGGCTGGTGATTCTGCGTAAGCGGGAGAACTTCCGGCGGGCGTTCGCCGATTTCGATGTGGAGACCGTCGCGCGTTTCACCGACGCCGACGTGGCCCGGCTGATGGACGACGCCGGCATCGTGCGCAACCGAGCCAAGATTGAGGCGACGATCGCCAACGCCCGGGCGACCATCGACCTCGGTTCCACCGATTTGGCGGCCCTGCTGTGGTCATTCGCCCCGCCGCCGCGTCCGCGCCCGGCGGACCTGTCGGCAATTCCGGCCGTGACGCCGGAATCGACGGCGATGGCGCGTGAATTGAAGCGTCGCGGGTTCCGATTCGTGGGACCCACTACCGCCTATGCGTTGATGCAGGCCACGGGCATGGTCGACGACCACGTCCGGGCATGTTGGGTGCCGCCGGTGACCGCTTAGATCCATTAAAATGCACTACGGAATCGGGTCTTGTGCACGCGCCGTCGACGATAGGGGAGAATGGCGGAGTGAAACTGCAGTTCGATGCCGGACGCTGCGACTGCCGTGCACACCCGGCGCAGATCATGGGCACGGCCTGCGGGCTGGTACCTGGAGGGAGTACTCGATGGCGGCGATGAAGCCCCGGACCGGCGACGGTCCGTTGGAAGCGACCAAAGAGGGGCGAGGCATCGTGATGCGAGTACCGCTTGAGGGCGGTGGACGACTGGTCGTCGAGTTGACTCCGGATGAGGCCGCCGCGCTCGGCGACGAACTCAAAGCCGTCACCAGCGGCTAAGGCGATCACAAGCGCGGCGGAGCCGGTCGAAATGGGGGGCATTCCCCTACCTACCGGTGGGGGCCTCCCGCTTGCGGGGGAGGGCCGCCGTTCGGACCTAACGCGTGACGGTCGGGAGCTAGCGGCCCGCCTGCCGGTAGACCGCCAAGGTCTGCTCGGCGACTCGCGCCCAGGAAAACACTTCCTCGCAGCGACGCCTGCCGGCGTCGCCGTAGCGCTGCGCACGGGCCGGGTCGGTGATCAACGCATTGACGGCTTCGGCGAGTTCGGCGTGATAGCCGTCCGGATCGCCGGCGTCGTAGTGGACCAGGGTGCCGGTCTCGCCGTCGGTGACCACCTCGGGGATGCCGCCAACGTCGGAGGCGACCACCGCGGTGCCGCAGGCCATCGCCTCCAGATTGACGATGCCCAACGGCTCGTAGACCGAGGGGCATACAAAAACCGTTGCTGCCGAGAGTAATTCGCGGATCTGCCGAGCGGGCAGGGTCTCCTGTATCCAGAACACCCCGCTGCGGGCGGCGGCCAGATCGGCTACGGCGGCTCTGACTTCGTCGGCGATCTCCGGTGTGTCGGGGGCGCCGGCGCACAAGACCAATTGCGCGTCCGGGTGAAACCGGTGGGCGGCGGCCACCAGATGCGCCACCCCTTTCTGGCGGGTGATCCGCCCGACGAAGGCCACCATCGGCCGGTCCGGGTCGATCCCGAGCTCGGCTGGCATCGACTCCGGCCCGATCGGCTGCGGTCGCCACACCTCGGTGTCGATGCCGCTGTAGATCACGTGTACGCGGTCGGGCCGCAGTTCCGGATAGACCCGCAGCAGGTCGTCGCGCATCGCCGAGCTGACCGCGATGACCGCGTCCGAGGCGATCGTCGCCTCCTTCTCGACCCACGACGACACCCGGTAGCCGCCGCCCAGCTGTTCGGCCTTCCACGGGCGCAGCGGCTCCAGCGAATGTGCGGTCAGCACATGCGGGATGTCGTACAGCAGCGCCGCCAGCCGGCCGGCCAGGGCGGTGTACCAGGTGTGGGAGTGTGCGACGTCGGCCGTGCTGACGGCGTCGACCATCGTCAGGTCGGCCGACAGCGTCCCGAGCGCCGGATTGGCGTCGCGCAGCGCCGGATCGGGCTGATGCGCCTGCGCGCCCGGCCGGGGCGCACCCATGCAGTGCACGTCGACGTGACACAACCGTCGCAGCGCCTCCACCAGGTTGGTGACATGGACGCCCGCGCCGCCGTAGATCTCCGGAGGGTATTCCCGAGTCAGCATCGCCACCCGCATAACCGGCACGGTAGCGGTCGCCGATCACCGGCCGCGCAGCGGATCGATTGGTGATTTTTATGTAAAGAACGTTCGCCAATCGTGCGGTCAACCTGGCAGGGGTTCGAAGGGGCCGATAGGTTTGTGGCCATGAGGGAAGCGCCGCATGTGCTGGGCATCGTCCTGGCCGGTGGGGAGGGCAAGCGGCTGCATCCGCTGACCGCGGACCGCGCCAAGCCGGCGGTCCCCTTCGGGGGTGCCTACCGGTTGATCGACTTCGTGCTGTCGAATCTGGTCAATGCGCGCTACCTGCGGATTTGTGTTCTGACGCAGTACAAGTCGCATTCACTGGACCGGCACATTTCGCAGAACTGGCGGTTGAGCGGCCTGGCGGGGGAGTACATCACCCCGGTGCCCGCCCAGCAGCGCCTCGGCCCGCGCTGGTACACCGGGTCCGCCGATGCCATCTATCAGTCGCTGAACCTGATCTTCGACGAGGACCCGGACTACATCGTGGTTTTCGGAGCCGACCACGTGTACCGGATGGACCCCGAGCAGATGGTCCGCTTCCACATCGCCAGCGGGGCCGGGGCGACGGTTGCCGGGGTGCGGGTGCCGCGCGCGGACGCGTCCTCGTTCGGGTGCATCGACGCCGACGAGTCCGGCCGGGTCCGCGGTTTCCTGGAGAAGCCGGCGAACCCTCCTGGCACGCCCGATGATCCAGACAGCACGTATGTGTCGATGGGCAACTACGTCTTCACCACCAAGGTGCTGATCGATGCGATCCGCGCCGACGCCGACGATGATCACTCCGACCACGACATGGGCGGCGACATCATGCCGCGCCTGGTGGCCGACGGAATGGCCGCGGTCTACGACTTCTCCGACAACGAGGTGCCCGGCGCCACCGAACGGGACCGCGGCTACTGGCGTGATGTCGGAACCCTGGATGCGTTCTACGACGCTCACATGGACTTGGTGTCAGCGCACCCGGTGTTCAACCTCTACAACAACCGCTGGCCGATTCACGGCGCGACCGAGAATCTGGCGCCGGCGAAGTTCGTCAACGGGGGGTCGGCGCAGGAGTCGGTGGTGGGCGCCGGCAGCGTCATCTCGGCGGGCTCAGTGCGCAACTCGGTGCTGTCGTCGAATGTGGTGATCGACGACGGCGCCATCGTGGAGGACAGCGTGATCATGCCCGGGGCCCGGGTGGGGCGTGGCGCGGTGGTGCGGCACGCGATCCTCGACAAGAACGTGGTGGTGGGCCCCGGCGAAATGATCGGTGTTGACCTGGAGAAAGACCGGGAACGGTTCTCCATCAGTGCCGGCGGTGTGGTCGCCGTCGGTAAGGGCGTCTGGATTTGAAGAATCTGAAAAATTCCTGTGCTTTGTTAATATGCACGGGATTGCTGCCGGATTCGAAGCGAGGAGATTGTCGATGTCCCTTGACCGCCGTGCCGGAGACCGCCGGCCACGGTCCAGGTCTCCGCGTCGTCGGGTGGTGGGCACCGCGACAGCGGCGGGTGCCGTGGTGGCGTTCGGGCTGACGCCCCTGGGCAGCGTGCCCAGCGCGCATGCCGACTTCGATTTTTTCGACTTTCTCGACCCGGCGGTGTCGCCGGGTGCCGCGGCGGCCACGCCTTTTCCGGCCGCTGACCTCGACTTGGGCGGCATCTTCGACGCGCTCTACACCCACCTGTACGGCCAGCTGCAGGACATCATCACCGACCCGGTCATTGCGCCGCTCCTCGATGTAGTCAACCAGCCGTCGGTGATCCTGTTCGGCCGGGATCTGATCGGCAACGGCATCGCGGTGGGCCAGAACGGTTGGGACGGCGTCAACCACTCCGTCTTCGGGTCCTTCGGGGGATTCGGCAGCCTGCACGACGGCGGCTTCTTGCTCGGTGACGGGGGCGCCGGGACCGCGGCCGGCATTGACGACCACAACAACGTGATTCTCGCGGGCGCCGGCGGTAATGCCGGCTTGATCGGCAATGGCGGCGTCGGCGGCGCCGGATTCGGCGCCAATGTCACCGGCGCCATCGCTGTCAACGCCAGCACCGGTGGTACCGGCGGGACCGCGGGCTGGTTGTTCGGCACCGGCGGGACCGGCGGCAACGGCGGTGACGGTGACGCCGTGGCCGCCGGTGGCAACGGCGGTGACGGCGGCAACGGCACCGGATTGTTCAGCAACGGCGGCAGCGGCGGCAACGCCGGCGACGGCGGCAGCTCCGCTGCGCTGCCCGCCCTGGGCGGGGCCGGCGGGCTGGGCGGCTGGTTCGGCAGCCACGGCGCGGTCGGCCACCATGGCACGCTGGCCGACGCTCCGGCGCACACCCCCGGACTCATCGGGGTCACCGGCACCTGGTTCACCGACCGCGACGGCCGGGTCGTCATCCTGCACGGCACCAACGTGGTGAACAAAGAGCCGCCCTACACGCCGGCCGCCGACGGGTTCAGCGAAGAGGACGCGATATTCCTGGCGGCCAACGGCTTTAACGTGGTGCGGCTCGGCGTCGAATGGGCCGGGGTGGAACCCCAGCCCGGCGTCTACGACGCGGCCTACTTGGCCTCCATCGCCGAGACGGTGAACATGCTGGCCGACCACGGCATCGTCACCGTGCTCGACATGCACCAGGACCTCTACACCGACCTCGACGGGGCCGGCAACGGAGCACCGGCGTGGGCCGTCGACACCGGCGGCTGGCCCCACATCAACGCTCCGTTCCCGTTCGGCTACGTCATCGACCCGGCGCAGAACCACGCGTGGGCTGCGTTCTGGGCGAACGACCACGCGCCGGATGGGGTCGGGCTGCAGAACCACTACACCCGTATGTGGGAATACGTCGGGCACTACTTCGCCGACAATCCGAACGTGGCCGGCTACGAGATCATGAACGAACCGTGGCCCGGCGGCACAGAGTGGCTGCCCAGCATATTGGGCAGCCCGCACTTCGACGCCCAGACCCTGACCCCGTTCTACAACCAGGTGATCGGCGGAATCCGGGCCGTCGACCCGACGACCCCGGTGTTATACGAGCCGACCGAGACCACGCAGATTCTGGTGCCACCCAAGCTCGGCCCAGTGGACGACCCCCACTCGGTGTTCGCGTTTCATGACTACTGCCCGGTCACCGGGTTCGGCCCGCTGGAGTTGTTCTGCGGCTTCCTGGTCGAATTACAGACCAACACCTCGGTGGGTTTCGCGCACGCGCGCAATATCCCGGCGGTGATAACCGAGATGGGCGCCGTGGACCCGCCAAACATCGTCACCGACGCCATGCACGACAGCGATCACAGCCAGATCGGCTGGATGCAGTGGGCCTACAACTCGGGATGGCGGGAGGAGGTAGGCCAGCCGTCGACCGGCGATACCGTCAACACCGGCACAGTGGCGACACTGGCCCAGCCGTATCCACAGGCGATCGCCGGTACGCCGAATTCCTGGTCGTTCGACAACGGCGGCTTCCATCTCAGCTACTCCACCGAGATGGTTGATGGACAGGGCCATTTCGCCGCCGGCGCACAGACCGTCATCTCGGTGCCGCCCATCAACTACCCGAATGGCTACGAAGTGGTCGTCACCGGCGGGCACGTCGTCTCGGCGCCGGATGCCCCGGTGCTGATCATCGCCTCGGACAACGGCGCAACCACCGTCGACGTCACCGTCAGCCGAACTGGGTGATCAGCGCTACAGCGTGAGGTCAACCCAAGGCGTTAGAACGGTTCTTCGGCGCCGCCGGGGTTGCAGCCGTTGGCGAGCAGGTTCAGTGAGCTCACGTCCGGACGCCACGGCTCCAGGTTCCAACTGGTCTTACCGGGTTGGATGAACTCGGCGAACTGCCAGTGGCACAGGAACTGTGCGCGCATGCCGGGGTTGTTGGCCTCGGGGTTGCGCTTGACGACCTCCGCCCAGGCCTGCTCGCCCTGGCGTAGGGTGCCGGGCTCGCCCGCCTCGGTTCGGCCGGTCTCGGTCGGATAGACCCGCAGGCTGGTTCCGCCGTCGTAGGTCACCCACTGGGTGTTCGCGACGTACGGCGCCGCGCTGATGCCTGCGGCCCCCAGGAAGCCGCCGGAGCCGCCCAGGCCACCGGCGCCGCCTTCACCGCCGAGGCCGCCGTCGCCGCCGCGCCCGAACAACAGACCGCCCGCGCCGCCATCGCCGCCGGCGCCGCCGTTGTCGTCCTCGTCGCCCTCACCGCCGATGCCGCCGTCGCCGCCGCGACCCAGCCACCAGGCCCCGGCGCCGCCGACTCCGCCGTCGCCGCCGATGTCGCCTTCAACACCGGTGCCCCCGGCGCCACCAGTACCGCCGGTTCCGAGCAGCATGCCGAGCCCCACGCCGCCGGTGCCGCCGACCGCGCCCGCGCCGCCGGCGCCGCCCGCTCCACCCAGACCCATGAACCAGCCGCCGGCCCCGCCGTCGCCGCCGGCGGCACCGACACCGCCCAGCCCGCCTGCGCCACCGTTGCCGAAGAATCCCGCGTCGCCGCCGGCACCGCCGATGCCGTCGATACCCACCACGCCGGCTCCGCCGTCGCCGAACAGGAACCCGCCATCACCGGCGTCGCCGAACCAACCCGACTGACCGAACAGGCTGGTGTTGATGCCGTCGAACCCGTCGATGCCGTCACCGATCAGGTCGCGACCGAACAGCGCGGTAAAGGGTGCGTTGATCAGGCCGAGGCTGAGCTCGCCGAACGGGCTGGAAATCCACTGCTGCAATCCGGCGTGCAGGGGTGCGTAGATGTATTGGTTCACCAATTCGGCGGTGTCGAGCGACTGGCTCGGGCCCGGCCAGGCCAGCACCGCGTCGATGACGTCGGAGAACAGCTTGTTGGTGGCCGGATCGAGTTGGTCGGTGAAGGACTGGACCAGCGCCATCAGGCTGCCGAGGTCGAGCCCGCCTGCGGCACTGCCCGCGACCTCCACCGGCGCTGCGGCATCGAGCAGCCAATCCCAATCCGCCTGCGCCGGGGCGGCGGCCAGCATCGGGGTGAGGCCGACGATCAGGGCACCTGCTGCCGCAGCGGCCGTCCGGGCGGGGGAGAGAGTGCGACCACCGCTGCCGCCTCGCACGCGTGAGCGCATGGCCACCGACCTCCCTGAGTCCTGCTAACAGCTAGAGCTCAGGGAACTATAAGTCAATTGTGTGGCCCGCGGTATCGGAGCGAGCCGGGAGTCGCGACTACCAGAGGTAGGGCAGCAATCGGTAGCGGACTTGGTGGGTGTATTCGCGGTATCCGCTGAGCTCGTGAGTCAGCAACTGCTCCTCGTCGAGGATTCGCACCACCAGCACGATCAGCCCGGGCACCAGGAAGACCAGCCCCCAGTAGGAGCCGAGCGCGAGTGGGACACCGACCATCAAAGCGACGTTGCCGGTGTACATCGGGTGGCGCACCACCCCGTACAGGCCGGTCGAGACCAGCGTCTGGCCGGCCTCGACGGTGACATTGGCGGCCGCGTAGCCGTTCTGGATGACCACCAGCATGGCCAGAACCAGTCCGGCCGCCACCAGGACGTCACCGAACAGGCAGACCGCCGTCGGCACCGCCGACCATCCCAGCCGATGATCGATCACGCTGACGACGAACATGGCCGGAAAGCAGAGGAAGATGACGGCGATAACGACCCGCTGCAGGGGCCGCGTCTCGGCAGTCGGCCCGAAGCGCATCCGGCGCTCGAGGGCGGCCGGGTTGGTGCGGATCAGATACATGCTCGGGATCCAGGTGGATGCGGCGAAGACCGCGAGGAACACCCACGCCTGCCAGTAGTGCAGTGTCCCGGCGGGCACGAACAGCAACAGTCCGAAGGCGATCAGACCCAAGATTGCTGAAAACAAACCCTTGCCAATGGTTTTCACGTCGTCCTCCTCACGTGGTGAGATCTCTGCGTCGGAAAGCCTGCACGCCCAGGCCGATCAGTGCAGTGTCGATCGCCAACAGCACGATCAGCGGCGCGACGCTGAACGTGCCGTTGCCGACCAGCGGGATGTGCGCGAACGGTTCGAAGTCGAGTACCCCCTGCGGCAGCCCGGAGATGGAGCCGAGCAGGTACAGCGCCACGAACCCGGTCAGCACCGCCCACGCGGAGGGCGCGACTCTCGGGACGAGTCCGAACAAGGCGACCGCCACGGCCGCCGGTAACCAGACCGCCGGCAGTTGCACAGCGGCACTGCCCAGCACTACCGGCAACTGTTCGCCGATGTCGCCGGCCGCCGTTCCATAGACGATTCCGGCAACCAGCCCGGCGGCGAGCATCGCGAACGTCGAACCAACCAGTGCTGCCACCAGATGGCTTGCCAGCCAACGGTTTCGCGACAGCGCTCCGGCCAGCAGCGTCTCGGCACGCGTCGCGGTCTCCTCCTGGTGCAGCCGGAGTGTCAGCGACACCGCGAACGCGGCGGCGACCATGCCCAGCATGGTGAACGCCACCGCGACGAATGCGTGCTCGAGTGCTGCGGTGCCGCCGAGCCGGATGACGATGTCGCGGGCGCGGTCGCTGCCCACCTCGTCGCCGATACCGTGCACCACGCTGCCGACCAGCAGTCCATAGAGCACCAGGCCCGTTGTCCACAGCAGCAGCGCTCCGCGGTCGAGCCGCCACGCCAGGCCGAACGCACCGCCCAGTGTCGGCGCCGCCTGGCGCGGGCCCGGACGATCGGCCAGCAGCCCCGCGCCGACATCACGTCGGGCCGCCAGTTGATACGCCAGCCAGCTGAGCGCACCCGTCGTCGCCAGGTGCAGCAGCAGCACCCACCAGCGGTCACCGGCGTAAGGCCGGACCTGCAGCGACCAGCCCAGCGGCGACAACCACGACAGTCCACCAGATCCCGCATCACCAACGGCGCGCAGGGTGAAGGCGCCGGCCAGCACGCCGAACGCGGCGCCGCGGGCGAACCGGGCGCTGGGAGACAGCTGGGCAGCGACCGCGGCCACCGCAGTGAACACCAGCCCGGAGCAGGCTAGTGCCGCCCCGAACGCGCACGATCCGGCTGCCGGCACACCGGTGGTCAGCAGCCCCGCCGCGCCGATCAAGCCGGTGGCCACCGACGCGCCCGCGGCCAACAGCAGCGCGCCGGTCAGCCCGGCGTAGCGGCCCACCGCGGTCGAGTCGATCAACTCGGCGCGGCCGGTCTCCTCGTCGGCGCGGGTGTGCCGGATGACGGTCAGAATTACCGCCACTGCGATCAGAAGGTGGAATATCCCGGCCTTCCAGATGCCCACCGCACCGAGGGAGTCGTTGTAGACCTGGCCGTACATCGCGCGTTGTGCCGGGCTGGCCATGATGGTGGCGGCCAGGCCTGCGCGGTCGGCGGCGGTGGGATAGATCGCCTCGATGCTTGCGATGTAGACGCTGGCTAGCGGCAGCGACAACAGCAGCACCCACAGTGGCAGAACGATGCGGTCGCGGCGCAAGCACAGGCGCAGCAAACCTAGCGTGCCAACGAGATTCGATCCGCTGCGGCGGTACTGCGGGGACGCCGGCTGCGCGGCGATGGTGGTCATGCCCGGACCGTGTCGTAGTGACGTAGGAACAACTCTTCGAGCGTTGGCGGTTGGCTGGTGAGGCTGCGCACCCCGGCCGCGCCGAGCACCGCGATGAGCTCTGCGAGGCTGGCGCTGTCGACCTGCGCATGCAGCACGGTGCCGGTGTACCGCACGTCCGCGACGCCAGGGATGCGGGTCAGATCACCGGGGTCGCGCATGAGATCGGCCTGAATTGACGTGCGACGTAGGTGCCGCAGGGATTCCAGTGCACCGCTCTCGACCACGCGCCCGGCCCGGATGATCGTCACCCGCTGGCACAGCTTCTCGGTCTCGGCCAGGATGTGGCTGGACAGCAGGACGGTAGCGCCACGACGGCTCGCCTCGGCGACGCACTGCTGGAAGACGTTCTCCATCAGGGGATCTAGGCCGCTGCTGGGCTCGTCGAGCACGAGCAGCCGGGCGTGCGAGGAGAAGGCGGAGATCAGCGAGACCTTCTGGCGGTTGCCCTTGGAATAGGTCCGGGCCTTCTTGCTGGGGTCTAGGTCGAAGCGTTCGATCAACTCGTCGCGGCGGCGCTCGTCGATGCCGCCGCGCATTCGCGCCAACAGGTCGATGATCTCGCCGCCGGTCAACGACGGCCACAGGGTGACATCGCCGGGTACGTAGGCGATCTCGCGGTGCAGCTCGACCGCGTCGGTCCACGGATCGCCGCCCAGTAGCCGCACGGTCCCGCTGTCGGCCTTCACCAGGCCCAGCAGGACGCGGATCGTGGTGGATTTGCCGGCGCCGTTCGGGCCGAGGAAGCCGTGCACCTCACCGCCGTAGACGGTCAGATCCAGTCCATCGAGCGCCTTGACCCGGCCGAAATTCTTCTCCAGTCCCCGGATTTCGATTGCCGGCCAATGGTTGTCAGGTCGCATCGGTTCCCCCTTGTTCGCTCGCCAGGAAAGCGTCGTACATGGTGCGGTCGGTCATCAGGCCCTCGGTGTACAGCTCGAGCGCGGGTAAGACCATGTCGCGGGCATAGTCACGTAACACGGCGCGCAGATCGGTCGGGTTCTCGTGCATCTGCAGATACAGCAGGAACCCGCCGCCGTTGTTGATGGCCAGGAAACGAGCTCGGGCTTTCGGGTCGCGGCTGGGTTTGAGGGTGCCGGCGCGTACGCCCTCGTCCAGGTAGCCCTCGGCGTTGTCGATCATCCGGCGCCACAACGTATCTGCCAGTTCGCCACCGGACTGCATGCTGCGGACCAGGTAGGCCATCATCGACGCATACGACTCGATTTCGGCCATCGCGGCGAACCAGGTTCCCGGGTCGGCCGAGCGCATCGCCTCGGATTTGCCGCTGCGGATCTCTTCGGCCACGAACGCGTCGCAGGCCCTGCGCAGCCCGTCTTTGGAGCCGAAGTGGTGGATGACCAGGGCAGCGCTGACTCCTGCGGCCTCGGCGATCGCGCGGATGCTCACGCTGAAACCGTGCCGCCCGAACTGGTCGATGGCCGCATCGCGGATTTTCGCCGTAGCCGTCAGGTCCACTGAACGCATGTTTAATACGCTAAACACGCGTTCAGTCGGGTGTCAAGACTTTGGCCCCACCGGCGCTTTGGCCCCACTGGCGCGAGCGTGCGTGTTTGTACGTCAAAACGCGGCGTGTCGCGTACAAACACGCACGCTCGCGAGTAAAGGGGCGAGGGGGGTGAGGCGCCCGGTCAGTCGCGGACGGCGGCCAGCAGGCCGTCTCCCAGCGGAATCAGCGCGGGGGTCAGCCGCTCGTCCACGGCGATCAGCCGGGCGGCTTCGCGCACCGCAAGCACTTCGGCGTCGTTGGCTGCCGGATCTCCGGCCCGGCCGCCCAAGGCGGCCCGGTGCACCACGACCACGCCGCCGGGCCGCAGCAGCCGCACGGCCTCCAGCACGTATTCCGGCTGGTCGATCGGGTCGGCATCGACGAACACCAGGTCATAGGACTCGTCGGCGAGCCGGGTCAGCACCTCTTGGGCGCGGCCGCTGATGAACCGGGTCCGGCCGGGACCGATGCCGGCATCACCGAACGCCTGCTTGGCGGTGCGCTGATGCTCGGGCTCGATGTCGATGGTGGTCAGCACGCCGTCTTCGCCCATGCCCGACAGCAGCCACAGTCCGCTAACGCCGGCTCCGGTACCCACCTCGACCACCGCCTTGCCGCCGCTGAGCTTGGTCAGCAGGCTCAGTAGCGCGCCGACTGCGGCGCTGATCGACCCGACGCCGATCTCACCGGCCCGGTCGCGGGCGGCCGCCAAAACCGCGTCCTCGGTCATGGAGTCCTCGGCGTGCGCCAAAAGTGCGTCGGCTCGACTGCGCGGCTCCCCGTGAGTGTCGTCGGTGCTGGCCATGTCCGCAGCGTAGGACAAAGCCGTTTCGGCCCGCGCACCGGCGCGCCCGCCCGACACGCCCGGGCCGGGGCCGTGTCCGAACTGTTACCTGGACGTATAACCGCAGTGCTCGGCGTATTCGAACACAGGTTCACAGTCGGCGTTCAGTGGCAGCACAGAGCGGGCATACAGCGATAGGCAACGGTATCGGCATGGAACGAGGTATGAACCGGCCTCGAGACGCTCGGAATACGAGGGGCCCGTTGCGCGTTGACCGCGATAGTGCGCTGCCGTCGCCTGACGGCAGACCTGAGCTAGAGGACGCAGCCATAACAGCCATACCCACTTTGCTGCCCCCGGTCGCTATGTCGCACCCGACCACCCACTCGGAGCGTTACTCCGAAACCGAGTGGATTGAACCGTCCGAGGAGCCGCAGGGCACTGCGGTGTTCGACGCCACCGGAGATGTGGCGGCCATGCCGTCCTGGGACGAACTGGTGCGCCAGCACGCCGACCGGGTCTACCGGTTGGCTTACCGGCTCTCCGGAAACCAGCAGGACGCAGAGGATCTCACCCAGGAGACCTTCATCCGGGTGTTCCGGTCGGTGCACAACTACCAGCCCGGAACCTTCGAGGGCTGGCTGCACCGCATCACCACCAATCTGTTCCTGGACATGGTGCGCAGGCGCGGCCGGGTCCGTATGGAGGCGCTGCCGGAGGATTACGACCGGGTGCCTGCCGACGAGCCGGACCCCGAGCAGATCTACCACGACGCGCGGCTGGACCCGGACCTGCAGGCGGCGCTGGACTCGCTGGCGCCGGAGTTCCGGGCCGCGGTCGTGCTGTGCGACATCGAAGGTCTGTCCTACGAGGAGGTCGGGGCGACCCTCGGTGTGAAGCTGGGCACCGTGCGCAGCCGCATTCACCGGGGCAGGCAGGCCCTGCGGGATTACCTGGCCGCGCGAACCGCCCAGCGGGATGGTTCGGCCTTCGGCGGTGTCGCGGCCGGCTGAGCCCCGGCTCGGCCGTCGGTTTCCACGTCTGTGCGCGGTATCGCGCTACATTCTTATTGGGCCATTATTCGGCCCGATCGAGTGCTGATGTGGGTAAGGGATGCGGAGAGGAGTCCGGTGTGACGGACCGCGGAGGTGTCTTCCGTCGCGCGTTCTCCTGGCTGCCCGCTCAGTTCGCCTCGCAAAGTGACGCGCCGGTCGGTGCCCCGCGGCAGTTCGGGTCCACCGAACATCTCTGCAGCGAGGCGATCACGGCCTACGTCGACGGCGAGCTGCGGATGAACGCTCACCTGCGCGCGGCCCACCACCTGTCGCTGTGTCCCGATTGCGCGGCCGAAGTGGAATACCAGGGCCGGGCACGCTCGGCCCTGCGCGATTCGCATCCGATCCGGATCCCCTCCGCGCTGCTCGGCCTGCTGGCCCAGATCCCCGATTCCCCGGCCGATTGTGCGCCTGACGAGCCCACCAGGCCGATGCCTGCCCGGTTCGACGACGGCAAACCTCAAGAACGCCGCAAACGTCGGTAAGGTGGATCTCCAGCGGCGTCAGCGCCCGGTGATGCTGTGCTCGCGGAGCCTGGAAGCGCCCCAGGGCTGGACCCGGAAGAGGAATAGGTGAGCTCCAACAACGAGAACGCCGGCGGTAACCGCTTGGCTCCGCGACCCGTCTACCGGCCCCCGGTGGACAATGCGTCCAAAAAGGCCTTCGGTCGGCCCGACGGAGTGCCTGGCTCTTTCACCCCCGCCGACGTACGGCCCAAGAAGTACCGCGAGCAGGGCGAGTTCATCCCGCGTGACCTGCCGCCGGACCCGGTGCTCAAGGAGGCCTTCAGCCGGCCGTACGGCACCGGCCCCTCGTTGCAGCGCCATCCCGCCGACGCCGGCGCGCTGGGCCGCAACGGCAAACCGGACGGGCTGGAAGACACCGGTGACCCGTGGCGTGACCCCGCTGCCGGTGCCGCGCTCGGCTCGCCGGCCGTGGTTCCGCCCGTACCGCGGGCGGCCGGCGAGTTGGGTGGCCGCCTCGGCGTGCGCGACGTGCTGTTCGGCGACCGGATCTCCTACCGTGCGCTGGCCACGCTCGCCGCGATCGCGCTGGCGATCGGCATGGTCGGCGGCTGGGTCGGACGCACCACCGCACAGGTCGTCGAGGCCTTCACGACATCGAAGGTGACGCTGTCGACCAAGGGCAATGCCGAGGAGCCGGCCGGTCGGTTCGCCAAGGTCGCCGAGGCCATCGCCAACTCCGTGGTGACCATCGAGTCCGTCAGCGACGACCAGGGCATGCAGGGCTCGGGTGTCGTCATCGACGGCAAGGGCTACATCGTCACCAACAACCACGTCATCTCCGAAGCCGCCAACAACCCCAGCAAGTTCAAGACGACCGTGGTGTTCAACGACGGCAAAGAGGTGTTGGCCAACCTGGTCGGCCGCGACCCGAAGACCGACCTGGCCGTGCTCAAGGTCGACAACGTCGACAACTTGTCGGTGGCCCGCCTCGGGGACTCCGACAAGATCCGGGTCGGTGACGAGGTGATCGCGGCCGGCGCTCCGTTGGGCCTGCGCAGCACCGTGACCCACGGCATCATCAGCGCCGTGCACCGTCCGGTGCCGCTGTCCGGCGACGACTCCGACACCGACACCGTCATTGACGCGGTGCAGACCGACGCCTCGATCAACCACGGCAACTCCGGCGGTGCGCTGATCGACATGGATGCGCAACTGGTCGGGATCAACACCGCTGGAAAGTCGTTGTCCGACAGTGCCAGCGGCCTGGGATTCGCGATCCCGGTCAACGAGATGAAGACCGTGGCCGAGGCGCTGATCAAGGACGGCAAGATCGTGCACCCCACGCTGGGAGTGAGCGCTCGCTCGGTCAGCAACGCCATCGCGTCCGGCGCGCAGATCGCCAACGTCAAGGTGGGCAGCCCCGCGGAGAAGGGCGGCATGCTCGAGAACGACGTGGTGGTCAAGATCGGTGACCGCAGCGTCGCCGACGCCAACGAGTTCGTCGTGGCGGTCCGCAACCTGACCATCGGCAAGGAAGCGCCCGTCGAGGTGGTTCGGGACGGGCGGCACGTGACGCTGACGGTGACTCCCACCCCCGACAGTTAGAGTCCGCCTCGATGTTCGCGAATGTCGGCTGGGGCGAGATGCTCGTCCTGGTGGTGCTCGGACTGGTGATCCTGGGCCCGGAGCGGTTGCCGGGAGCCATCCGGTGGACCGCTGGCGCGCTGCGCCAGGCCCGCGACTACGTCACCAACGCCACCGACCAGCTGCGCGACGAGATCGGTCCAGAGTTCGATGACCTACGGGTTCCGCTGAGCGAATTGCAGAAGTTGCGTGGCATGACCCCGCGCGCCGCGCTGACCCGCCATCTGCTCGACGGCGACGATTCGCTGTTCACCGCGGTCGGTTCGCTGGCCGCAGAGCCTCGTCCGATGCCGCCGATACCGGCCGTGGTACCCGAGCCGGGCGGACCGGCTCCCTTCGACACCGACGCCACCTAGCCCCGGCCTGCGGCGATCGCGAGCGCGGCGGAGTCGGGCGCTGCGGGTCGCCGCCACAGGCTCAGCGCCGCGAGCCCCCGGTGTCCAGACCCAGCGACATCCCCACCAGTCCGCGTCGGCGGGTGGCCAGCTGATCGGCGATCCGACGCAGCTCCTTGCCCGCCGCCGAGTCCGGCGAGAGCACCACCGGGGATCCGGAGTCGCCGCCGGTCACCATCTCGCTGTCGATCGGCACCTGGCCGAGCAGCGGCACATCCCGGCCCATCGCCCGGGTCAGCCGTTCGGCCACCCGCTCGCCGCCGCCTTCGCCGAACAGGTGCATGGTGGACCCGTCGGGCATGGCCAGACCGGCCATGTTCTCCACCACCCCGACGACTTGCTGGCGGGTCTGCAGGGCGATCGCCCCAGCCCGCTCGGCCACCTCCGCGGCCGCCTGCTGCGGCGTGGTCACCACCAGGATCTCGGCCGACGGCACCAGCTGGGCCACCGAGATCGCGATGTCGCCGGTGCCCGGGGGCAGATCCAGCAACAGCACGTCCAGGTCGCCCCAGTAGACGTCGGCGAGGAACTGCTGCAACGCCCGGTGCAGCATCGGCCCCCGCCACACCACCGGCGTGTTGCCCTGGGTGAACATCGCGATCGAGATCACCTTCACGCCGTATCCGATCGGCGGCATGATCATCGAGTCGACCTGGGTGGGCAGGGCGGTGACGCCCATCATCCGCGGCACCGAGTGGCCGTAGATGTCCGCGTCGAGCACCCCGACGGACAGGCCGCGTTCGGCCAGCGCGACCGCGAGGTTGACCGTCACACTCGATTTGCCGACCCCGCCCTTGCCGGAGGCGATCGCGTACACCTTGGTCAGCGAGCCCGGCTGGGCGAACGGGATGACCGGCTCCTTGGCGTCGCCGCGCAGCTGTTTGCGCAGCTCAGCGCGCTGCTCATCGCTGAACACGTCCAGGCTGACCTTGACGGGTCCGGTGCCGGGCACGTCGTTGATCGCCGTGGTCACGTTGTTGGTGATTTCGGCTTTCATCGGACAGCCGGCGATCGTCAGGTAGATCGTGACGTGGACGCTGCGGTCGTCCGCGATCTCGATGCTTTTGACCATGCCCAGATCGGTGATCGGACGCCGAATGTCCGGGTCCAGCACGGTGCCCAACGCTGCATAGATGGCGTCGTGCAGGGCTGCAGTGTCATCGTGATTCTCGGACATCGCAACCGAGTCTAAGGCAGTACGGCAGGGCCTTTGCCGCTGAGATACGTCAGGCCGGCGGGACGGCCTGCGGCCCATCTTGCGGTGCACCCGCCGGCGCCGGTGGCGGCGGGCCGCCCGGTACGTCCAGGGGGGCCGGTGCGACGGCGTAGGCCGGCATCGGCGCCGGCGGGACCTGCGGTGCCTCCGGGGGGCCGAAGGGGGCCGGCGGGACGCCGTTGGGCGGTGCTGGTGCGGCCGGCACCGCTTGGGGCTCCAGACAGATCATCCGGCAGGCCGCCGACGGGCGCGGCAGCTGTTGTTGTTGCTGCTGCTCGGGCGAGATCATCCAGGGGGGCAGCCACGGCAGGTTCGCCAGCTGGGATTCCAAGCTCGGCTGACCCAGGTCGATCAGCGATGATTCGGCCGGGTGGTCGAGCCGCGACATCCCGTGCAGGCTGAGTGATTCGGGCCCGAGCCCTTCCGGCTGTTCCAGGTGCTCCAGATGCAGGTCCGCGATCGGCGGTGCCGGGCCCACGATCGGCGGCAGATCGACGGGAGCCACCCCGGTGGCGTAGGCCGCCGCCCAACCCATCACGTTCTCCGCGTAAGCCATCGAGTTGTTGTAGCGCAGGATCGCTGTCAGGACCTGCGACTGTTCGCGCAGGTTCATCCCACCGCTGCACAGGTACCGCGCTGCCGCCAGCGTCGCGTCGTAGACGTTCTGCGGGTCCGCGCGACCGTCGCCGTCGCCGTCGGCGGCATACCGCGACCAGGTTCCGGGCAGGAACTGCATGGGGCCCAGTGCGCGGGCGTAGACCACCCGGCCTGGGGCGCTGCTGGCCACGATGACTTCGTTTCCTGGCAGGGTGCCGTCCAGCGCCGGCCCGTAGATCGGCTGCAGCACGTTGCCACGCGCGTCGGTGGCCCCGCCGTTGGCGTGCCCGGACTCGATACGTCCGATCCCGGCCAGCAGGTTCCAGCTGATCCCACATTCGGGGTCGGCGACCGCCATCTGCCGCTCGGCGTTTTGGTAGGCCGCCAGCGCCGTCTTGGGGATCCCCAAGGTGCCCGGTGCATAGACGACGGCGGCCGGTGGCGCCGCGGGGGCACCCGCGGCCACATGCAGATTCGGCTGCGAGCGAGGTACCGCGACCACGGAGGGGCCCGAATAGCGGCCGGACGTGTGCACCGACGCCGCCAGCGGGGTGATCGCAGCGTTGCGCAGCGGCAGCGAGGTCGACGGCGAGCGGGGCGTGGCGCCCACCGCGCCGGCGAATACCAGCGGGGTGATGAACGCCAGGCCGAAGGCAGGTCGCAGGGCCGAACGGGCCGCCCGCCGCACCCTGGCAGCGCGGGACACGCGTTGCGGTGCGCCCCCTGTTGGCACTCGACTGCCCCTTGTCCGCCTCGAAAAAGTCTCGTGAAACCGCTCGGGCTTCGTGAACTAGGTCACCATACCCAACACATGTCCTGCTGATGACCGTTATCTGGACTGCGTCGCCGGTCAGGATGGCCGGTGGGGGGATTCCGAGGCGGTCGAGTCGGGCTCGGGCCGCAGGGACTCCAGCAGTTCCCGGACCCGCTCGAGCTCATGGTGCAGGTAGTCGCGAGTGGCGACTTCGCCGACGGCCAGGCGCAGGGACGCCAGTTCCCGAGCCAGGTACTCGGTGTCGGCCTTGGTCTGGGCGGCGCGGCGGCGGTCCTCGTCCAAGCTGACCCGGTCACGGTTCTCCTGCCGGTTCTGGGCCAGCAGGATCAGCGGAGCGGCGTAGGCGGCCTGGGTGGAAAAGGCCAGGTTGAGCAGGATGAACGGGTAGGGGTCCCACTTCAGGCTGACCGCGTAGACGTTCAGCAAGATCCATCCCACCACCAGCACGGTCTGAATGGCCAGGTAGCGCCCGGTGCCGAAGAACCGCGCCACCGATTCGGTGAACCGGCCCAGCGCGTCGGGATCCATATTCAGGCTGGGGAGCCGTGAGGTGCGGGGCGTGGAGAGCCGCTGAGATGTTGAGCGGTCGGTCACGACGGCCTCCCGGCGAGTTTCGGCCCCAGGTCCGGCTCGGGCGTTTCACGCCAATCATCGGGCAGCAGGTGGTCCAGCACGTCGTCGACCGTCACCGCGCCCAGCAGGTGATTCTGTTCGTCGAGCACCGGCCCGCAGACCAGGTTGTAGGCGGCGAAATAGCGAGTCATCTCCGCCAGCGACACCTCGGGGTTCAATGCCGGCAGGTCGGAGTCGACGAACCCGCCGATGAGTTCGGCCGGCGGCACCCGCAGCAGCTGCTGTAGCGGGACGGAGCCTAGGTAGCGCCCGGTTGGGGTGGCGGTGGGGGCTCGGGTCACGAACACCAGCGACGACAGCGCCGGGGTCAGGTCGGGGTCGCGCACCCGGGCCAGCGCCTCGGCGACCGAGGTGTCGGCGGTCAGCACCACCGGGTTGGAGGTCATCAACCCGCCCGCGGTGTCGGGGGAATGCTCCAGCAGTCGGCGGACCGGATCGGAGTCGTCGGGGTCCATCCGCGCGAGCAGGGCTTCGGCCTCGGTCGGGTTCATCACGCCCAGCAGGTCCGCGGCATCGTCGGGGTCCATCTCTTCGAGCACGTCGGCGGCCCGGTCGGCGCCCAGCTGGCCCAGCACTACGGCCTGCCGTTCCTCGGGTAGCTCCTGCAGGATGTCGGCCAGCCGGGCGTTATCCAGCGCGTTGATGACCTCATAGCGGCGCTTGGGCGGCAGCTCGCGGATGGCGTCGGCGACCTCGATCGGCCGCCAGCCTTCGAATTGCTGCAGCAGTTGCGCCACGCCCTGCCCCGGCATCGCCAGCGCCGACGGGGTCAGGCCCTGCACGTCGTGCCAGTTCACGATGTGTACGGCGGCGCGCCGGCCCAACCGCCGGGAGTGCCGCACCGCGATCCGGGTCACCAGCCAATCGCGGGTGCGGCTCTGTTCGATGGCCAAGTCGGTAATCGCCACATCGACGCCGGCCAGCTCGGGCAGCTCCGGGTCGGTGACCCGGACCTTGGTGTCCAGGACCTGACCGAGCACGAGTGCCTCACCGGGCCGCTGATTGAACTTGCGTAGGGACACCGTTCCGGTGTTCAGCGTGACCGCGTTGGGCTCGATCGACGCGACCCGCAGAATCGGCACAAAGATGCGTCTGCGGGTCGGCAGTTCGACCACCAGTCCCAGGACACGCGGCTGCTGCCGCACGATGCTGAGACTGACCACCACGTCGCGGACCCGACCGACGGATTCGCCGAACGGTCCCAGCACGAGCATCCTCGCAAGTCGCGCTGCGTAAACCCTGTTGCTCGACGCCATGGTTGAAAGGGTAGGAGTATTTAGGTGACCAACGTGTATCGCCCCCGCCGTACTTGCCTGTCGGTACCTGGCAGCAGCCAGAAGATGATCGACAAGGCCAAGGGCCTGTCCGCGGACGAAGTCTTTCTCGATTTGGAGGACGCTGTCGCTCCAGCGGCAAAAGAGCAGGCCCGGGCCCTGGTCGCCCAAGCGCTGACCGCGCGGGACTGGACGGCCCCGCTGCTCGGGGTGCGGGTCAACGACTGGACCACACCGTGGACCCATGCCGACCTGATCGAGGTGGTCTCGGCGGTCGGCGCCGCCGGTACCCGACTCGATGTGGTCGTGCTGCCGAAGGTGTCTGACGTCTCGCATGTGCAGGCTCTCGATCTGTTGCTCACCCAGCTGGAGACCATCCACGGGCTGCCGGTCGGACAGATCGGTATCGACGCCCAGATCGAGGACGCTCGCGGCCTGATGAACATCAACGCGATCGCCGCGGCGCCCCGGGTGCAGGCGCTGGTGCTGGGACCGGCCGATCTGATGGCGAGCCTCAACACCCGCACCCTGGAGGTCGGCGAGCAGCCCGAGGGCTATACCGAGGGCGACGCCTACCACCACGTCTTGATGACGATCCTGGTGGCGGCGCGCGCCCACGGGGTTGCCGCGGTCGACGGGCCGTATCTGAGGGTTCGTGACGTTGAGGCGTTCCGGCGCGTGGCGGGCCGCTCGGCCGCGCTCGGTTACGACGGCAAATGGGTGTTGCACCCCGACCAGATCGCGGCGGGCAACGAGATCTTCAGCCCGCGTCAGTCCGAGTACGACCACGCCGAGCTGATCCTGGAGGCCTATGCGTGGCACACCTCGCACGCCGGCGGAGCCCGCGGTGCGGTGATGCTCGGTGACGAGATGCTCGACGAGGCCAGTCGCAAGATGGCTTTGGTGGTGGCGGGCAAAGGCCGCGCGGCCGGAATGCGCCGTGAGGCACCGCCGTTCACGCCGCCCGCGCAGGCTTAGCGCCAGCGCTGCCCGCGAGTGCCAATTTGACGACGCGACACGCCTATGTCACGTCGTCAAATTGGCACTGGGCGCCGAAGTTGCCCAGGCTCAGTGCAGCGCGATCATCGCGAGAATGAACGAGAGCGTCACGGCGACACCGCCTATCGCGGTTCCGGCCACTGCCATGCCGTGGCCGGCCTCACCGGTGGACTTGATCTGGCTCAATGCGACGACCCCGAGGATGACACCGGCCACCCCCAGCGGCCAGAACACCAGGCCGAGCAGCGACACCACCAGGGCGCTCACTGCCAGGACGTTGGTCTTCTGCGCCTGCCCCGGATTGAAATAGCTGCCCGGATACGGCGAGCCGTACCCCGACGGCGGGTAACCGGGGGGATTGCCGTAGCCCGCGGGAGGGTATCCGGGCGGGGCGCCCAGTCCTGGGTACTCGCCCGGGGCGGGAGGGGTGGGCGGCAGATAACCGCCGGGCGGCAGATAGTTGCCGGGCGGCGGGGGCGGCGGGTAACCGCCCGCACCCGGGGGCGGCGGCGGGAAACCCGGCGGGGGATAGCCGGGCCCCGGCGGGTAGCCCTCGAAGCTCGGCGGGTAGGGCCAGCTGCCCTGGTCAGGCCTGGGCGCACCCGGGTCCGCCCAGGGCTGGTCGGCATTGCCTCGTGGATTCTCGCCAGAATCCCCGCCGTGAGCTGTCATGCTGTTCAACCTAGCCGATGCGCCGCGACCGGCCTGTCGTCCGACAGCCACGTCCCGGAGCGAGGAGAGAGAAATCCCATGACCAGCCCCTTCCAGCCCGGACCGACTCCCGACCCACTCGGCGCTGCAGGTGCGCCGGGGCGCCGTGATGTGGGCCGGCTGCCGACCCCGCCGAAAGGCTGGCCGATCGGTTCCTACCCCACCTACGCCGAGGCGCAGCGCGCGGTGGACTACCTGTCCGACCAGCAGTTCCCGGTGCACCAGGTGACGATCGTCGGCGTCGACCTGATGCAGGTCGAGCGGGTCACCGGCCGGCTCACCTGGCCCAAAGTGCTGGGCGGTGGCGTGCTGACCGGAGCCTGGCTGGGCCTGTTCATCGGCCTGGTGCTGGGCATTTTCAGCGCCAACCCGACTCAGGCACTGGTGACCGGCCTGATCGCCGGGGTGTTCTTCGGCCTGATCACCTCATCGGTCCCTTACGCGATGGCCCGCGGTACAAGGGATTTCAGCTCCACGATGCAATTGGTCGCGGGCCGCTACGACGTGCTGTGCGACCCGCAGAGCGCCGAGCAGGGCCGGGATCTGTTGGCGAAGTTGACGCTCTGACTCTGCGTTGTTGCGTAGCGCCCTCAGGCGGCCTTACCGTCGTGGCACGAAACGGCAACGGGAGGCGGGTGGCGTGGCGAGTCGGCGCGGTCGCGTACGGCGGCTGGGCGCGGCTGCGCTGACCGCACTGACCGTTGCGTCGGCGGGATCGGCCTGCGGCTCGTCCGGTCCGTCCGTCAATGTCCCGGTGATCAGCGTCTATACCCCGGCCAACGACACCGCGACGTTTCGGGTGATCGCGGCGCGCTGCACCGAAGCGGCCGGTGGCCGGTACCGGGTGCAGCAGTTCAGTCTGCCGCGCGCCGCGGACGACCAGCGCCTGCAACTGGCCCGCCGACTGACCGGCAACGACCGCACCTTGGACGTGATGGGTCTGGATGTGGTGTGGACCGCCGAGTTCGCCGAGGCCGGCTGGGCGTTGCCGCTGGCTGAGGACCCGGCCGGCAAAGCCGAGGCCGACGCGGTCGACGACACGCTGCCGGGCCCGCTCGCGACCGGCCGGTGGCGCGATCGGCTCTATGCCGCACCGCTCGTCACCAACACCCAATTGCTCTGGTACCGGCCGGATTTGATGAAGTCGGCGCCGTCCACCTGGGATCAGATGATCGCCGAGGCGGCCCGTTTGCGCAGCGCGGGCCAGCCCAGCTGGATCGCGGTGCAGGCCAAGCAATACGAGGGTTTGGTGGTGTGGTTCAACACGCTGCTGGAAAGCGCCCGGGGACGGGTCCTCGGCGACGACGGCAAGACGGTCACCCTCACCGACACCGCTGAGCACCGGGCCGCCACCGTCGCCGCGCTGCGGGTCATGAAGGCGGTGGCGACCGCTCCGGGCGCCGACCCGTCGATCACCCAGACCGATGAGGGCACCGCCCGGCTGGCATTCGAGCAGGGCAAGGCGGCGCTGGAGGTCAACTGGCCCTTCGTGCTGCCGTCCATACTGGAGAACGCCGTCAAGGGTGGGGTGGGGTTCCTTCCACTGCAAGGACGTTCGGATCTGGACGGCAGTATCGACGGCGTCGGCGCTTTTGCGCCCAGCGACGAGCAGTACCGCATTGCCTACGAGGCCAGCCGCAACGTGCTCGGGTATGCGCCGTATCCGGCGGTGTTGCCGGGCCATCCGGCCAAGGTGACCTTGGGTGGCTTGAACCTGGCGGTGGCCAAGACCACCCGGCATCGTGCCGAAGCGTTCGAAGCGGTGCGCTGTCTACGAAACGCCGCAAACCAGAAGTATCTCGCGATCGAGGGTGGACTGCCCGCGGTGCGCGCCTCGGTATACGCCGACCCGCAGTTCCAGGAGAAATACCCGCAGCACAACGTGATTCGTCAGCAGCTCACCGACGCCGCGGTGCGACCGGTGACACCGGTTTATCAGGCGGTGTCGACCCGGATATCGGCCACGCTGGCGCCGATCAACGCCATCGACCCGGAGCGCACCGCCGATGAGCTCACCCTGCAGGTGCAAAAGGCCATCGACGGTAAGGGACTGATCCCGTGACCGCCCAAGCCGACGTCCGCTCGCAGCGGCGGCTGGCGGTGGCGCTCGTGGCGCCGGCGGTGATCCTGATGCTGGCCGTGACCGCTTATCCGATCGGTTACGCGATCTGGCTGAGCCTGCTGCGTTACAACCTGGCCACTCCGGAGGACACCGCGTTCGTCGGCCTGGCCAACTACCAGACCACCCTGACCGACTCCTATTGGTGGACCGCGTTCGCGGTGACGCTGGGCATCACCGCGGTCTCGGTGGTCTTCGAATTCGTCTTCGGCCTGGCACTGGCACTGGTGATGCACCGCAGCATGTTCGCCAAGGGCATGGTGCGCACGGCGGTGCTGGTGCCCTACGGCATCGTCACTGTCGCGGCCGCCTACAGCTGGTACTACGCCTGGACGCCCGGGACCGGCTACCTGGCCAATCTGTTGCCGACCGGCAGTGCGCCGCTGACCCACCAACTGCCGTCGCTGGGGATCGTGGTGCTGGCCGAGGTGTGGAAGACGACGCCGTTCATGGCGCTGCTGTTGCTGGCCGGGCTGGCGCTGGTGCCCGACGAACTGCTCAAGGCCGCTCAGATGGATGGCGCCGGCGCCTGGCGGCGACTGGTCACCATCATTCTGCCGATGATGAAACCGGCGATCCTGGTGGCGTTGCTGTTCCGCACGCTCGACGCGTTTCGCATCTTCGACAACATCTACGTGCTCACCAACGGCTCCAACAGCACCGGCTCGGTATCGATCCTGGGCTACGACAACCTGTTCAAGGGATTCAACGTGGGCTTGGGGTCGGCGATCTCGGTGTTGATCTTCATCTGCGTGGCGCTGATCGCCTGGGTGTTCGTCAAAGTGTTCGGCGCCGCGGCACCGGGATCGAGCCAGAAATGACCGATCTGCGTCGTCGCACCGCCTGGCTGATCATCGACCTGGCCGTGGTGGTCTACGCACTGGTCCCGGTGCTGTGGATCCTGTCGCTGTCACTCAAGCCGACATCAACGGTCAAGGACGGCAGATTGATTCCGTCCACGGTGACTCTGGACAACTACCGCGGGATCTTCGCCGGTGACGTCTTCGGCTCGGCACTGATCAACTCGGTGGGCATCGGCCTGATCACCACGGTGATCGCGGTGGTGATCGGAGCAATGGCCGCCTACGCGGTGGCCCGCCTGGATTTCCCCGGCAAGCGGCTGCTGGTCGGGGCGGCCCTGCTGATCGCGATGTTTCCCCAGATATCGCTGGTGACACCGATTTTCAACATCGAGCGGGCCACCGGGCTGTTCGACACCTGGTTGGGGTTGATCATTCCCTACATCACCTTCGCGCTGCCGCTGGCGATCTACACCCTCTCGGCGTTCTTCCAAGAGATCCCGTGGGACCTGGAGAAGGCCGCCAAAATGGACGGCGCCACCCCGGGTCAGGCGTTCCGCAAGGTGATTGCGCCGCTGGCGGCGCCGGGCATCGTCACCGCCGCGATCCTGGTGTTCATCTTCGCCTGGAACGACCTGCTGCTGGCGTTGTCGCTCACGGCGACCAAGGCCTCGGTCACCGCGCCGGTCGCGATCGCCAACTTCACCGGCAGTTCGCAATTCGAGGAGCCGACCGGATCGATCGCGGCGGGCGCAATGGTGATCACCGTGCCGATCATCGTCTTTGTTCTAATCTTCCAACGACGGATCGTGGCGGGACTGACCTCCGGCGCGGTGAAGGGATAGCCCGATGGCAGAGATCGAACTCCTCCACATCAGCAAGAGCTACCCCGATGGCGCCGTGGCGGTGAAAGATCTGTCGCTGAGCATCGCCGACGGTGAGTTCATCATTCTGGTGGGGCCCTCGGGCTGCGGAAAATCCACCACGCTGAACATGATCGCCGGCCTGGAGGAGATCTCGTCGGGGGAGTTGCGCATCGGGGGCGAACGGGTCAACGAACGCGCACCTAAGGACCGCGACATCGCGATGGTGTTCCAGTCCTACGCGCTCTACCCGCACATGACGGTGCGGGGCAACATCGCGTTTCCGCTGACCCTGGCCAAGATGAAGAAGCCGCAGATCGCCGAGAAGGTAGCGGAGGTCGCCAAGATTCTCGACCTGACCGATCTGTTGGATCGCAAGCCGTCGCAGCTCTCCGGCGGCCAACGTCAACGGGTCGCGATGGGCCGGGCTATCGTGCGGCATCCCAAGGCATTTCTGATGGACGAGCCGCTGTCGAACCTCGATGCCAAACTGCGGGTGCAGATGCGCAGTGAGATCGCCCGACTGCAACGCAGGCTGGGCACCACCACCGTCTATGTCACGCACGACCAGACCGAGGCGATGACGCTCGGGGATCGGGTGGTGGTGATGCACGGTGGGATCGCCCAGCAGGTCGGCACGCCCGACGAGCTCTACGAGCGCCCCGCCAACCTGTTCGTCGCCGGTTTCGTCGGCTCTCCGGCGATGAACTTCTTCCCGGGCACGCTGACCGCGACCGGCGCACGCCTGTCCATCGGTGAGGTACCGCTCGATGCGGCGACTCGCGCCTCGATCGGCAGGCATCCCGCACCGGCCGGCGGCGAGGTGGTCATCGGGGTACGCCCGGAGCATCTGGGTGACGCCGCGCTGCTCGACGAGGCACGGCGTGGCCGCGCGGTGACATTCGCCGCCCGCGTCGACCTGGTCGAATCGCTGGGCGCCGACAAGTACCTGTACTTCACCCCGAACGAATCCGGCGACGCGCCAGCCGAAAACGATCTGGTGGCCAGGGTTCCCGCCGCGTCGAAGGCGGCCGGTGGGCAGCCGATCGAGCTGGCGCTGGACCCCGACCAGGTGGTCGTGTTCGACGCCAAGACCGGGGTGAACCTCAGCGTCGCACCGGCTGGGCGGTGACCCGCTGGTGAGTGAGGATCTGGACCGGGTGCGCGAGCATGTCCGTCGGCACTTCGCGGGCGTCGCTGCCGAGCCCGACACCGCGAGGGTGACGTTTCTGGGTGTCGAGCCCATCGAGGTGTTGCGGTTCGGGCCCGGACCCGACCGGATGGTGCATTACGTCTCGGCCGGTTGCTCGCGTCACCCGATGGGTGACCCCGGTCAGCTCCTCGCCGATCCGGTGCACGGTCCCCGGGCCGAAATCGTGGTGAGCCTGCGTTCGTCGGGTTCTGATACCGGACTGGCCCGCAGCCTTGCCGCGGTGGCGGCCGCGCCGGTGGTCGAAGGGGTGGTGCTGGCGCCCGATGCGTTGATCGACCTCGGGGGTCAGCTGTGGACCGGGCCGTCGGGTCCGGTGCCGTTCACCGCGGTCTTGCTGGGCGACAGCGACATCGCCGAGTTGCCGTTGGCCGCGCCGCGTGAGCCGGTGCGGTTCTTGTCGGCCACCCCGATCACCGCGACCGAGGCAGCGTGGGTGCGGCTCAAGGGCGCCGAGGCGATGCGCGAGGCCTGGCGGGCCGACGGAGTAGACGTCTTCGACCCGGCCCGCTCCGCGTCCCAGCCCCGCTAGTTTTCTCGGCGAGCAGACGCAAAATTGCCCTGAAACAGCCTCGATAGCGCGAGTTTGTGTCTGTTCGCGGGGGTGGGGGGCGCTCAGAGCCACCCATTGCGGCGGAACGCACGGTAGAGCACGGTGCAGATGGCGATCATGGCCACCAGCACCACCGGATAGCCGAACGCCCAGTGCAGCACCGGCATACGGTCGAAGTTCATTCCGTAAATTCCGGCGATCATGGTGGGCACGGCGATAATGCCGGCCCAGGCCGACATCTTGCGCATGTCGGTGTTCTGCTGCATCCCCACCCGCGCGAGTGCGGCCTGCACCAGCGAGCTGAGCATCTCGTCGTAGCTGGCGATCTGCTCGGCGGCGCGGGTCTGGTGGTCGGCGACGTCACGCAGGTAACGCCGGACCTCCTTGGAGATCAGGTCCTTGTAGTCGGTCTGCATCCGCTGGAACGGCAGGGACAGCGGTGCGACTGCGCGCCGCAGTTCGACGACTTCACGTTTGATCTGGTAGATCGGTTCGACGTCGGTGCGGGTGCCGGGCGCGAACGCCACTTCCTCGATGGCGTCGATGTCGCTTTCCATGAGGTTGGTCACCTCGACGTAGCGGTCCACGACGTAGTCGGCGATGGCGTGCATCACGGCGTAGGGCCCCAGCCGCAGGTGTTCGGGGTCGGCGTCCATCCGCTTGCGGACGTCGGAGAGGCCGCTGTGTTCGCCGTGCCGGACGGTGACCACGAAGTTCTTGCCGACGAAGATCATGATCTCGCCCGTTTCGACGATCTGACGGGCCAGCACCACCGACTCGTGCGGAACGTAGTTGACGGTCTTGAGCACCAAGAACAGGGTCTCGTCGTAGCGCTCCAGCTTGGGACGCTGGTGCGCGTGCACGGCGTCTTCGACGGACAGTTCGTGCAGACCGAAGGTGGCGGCCACGCCCTGCATCTGGCGCTCGTCGGGCTCGTGTAGGCCGACCCAGACGAACGCGTCCTGGCCCAGGGATTCCAGTTCGCGCACTTTGGCCATCGCGCCGGCGGGGGTGAACTCGCCGGCGACGCGGTCACCATCGGCGTAAACGCCGCAGTCGACCAGTACCCGGGGTGCGGGGTCTCGCAACGCCGTCACGGCGGCCCTCCCTCCCGGCGCAAGTGCCGGTCAAATGCTACGCGTCCGGCCTCAACGTGCACGGTGAGCGCGATTCACCCCGGGGTCCGGAGTTTCCGCGACGACGCCGGTGCGCTAGTTTCGACCCGGACCAAAGCCAGACACGCCGAACCGTTCGAGGAGCACTTGACGTGAGCACAACCCCACTCAAGGTCGCCGTCACCGGCGCCGCCGGTCAGATCGGCTACAGCCTGCTGTTCCGCCTGGCCAGCGGCTCGCTGTTGGGCCCCGACCGGCCGATCGAACTGCGTCTGCTGGAGATCGAGCCCGCGCTCAAGGCGCTCGAAGGCGTGGTCATGGAGCTCGACGACTGCGCGTTCCCGCTGCTGTCGGGCGTGCAGATCGGCTCGGACGCGAACAAGATCTTCGACGGTGCCAACCTGGCACTGCTGGTCGGTGCTCGCCCCCGCGGACCGGGCATGGAGCGCAGCGACCTGCTCGAGGCCAACGGTGCGATCTTCACCGCGCAGGGCAAGGCGCTCAACGCGGTCGCGGCCTCCGACATCCGGGTGGGTGTGACCGGCAACCCGGCCAACACCAACGCGCTGATCGCGATGACCAACGCCCCCGACATCCCCAAGGAGCGGTTCTCCGCGCTGACCCGTCTGGACCACAACCGGGCGATCTCGCAGCTGGCCGCCAAGACCGGCGCCAAGGTCACCGACGTCAAGAAAATGACGATCTGGGGCAACCACTCCGCGAGCCAGTACCCGGACGTGTTCCACGCCGAGGTTGGCGGGCGCAACGCCGCCGAGGTCGTGGGCGACCAGGCCTGGATCGAGAACGACTTCATCCCCACCGTCGCTAAGCGTGGCGCGGCGATCATCGACGCGCGGGGGGCCTCGTCGGCCGCCTCGGCCGCGTCGGCCACCGTCGACGCCGCCCGGGACTGGCTGCTGGGCAGCCCCGCCGGCGACTGGGTGTCGATGGCGGTGGTCTCGGACGGCTCCTACGGTGTGCCGGAAGGTCTGATCTCCTCGTTCCCGGTCACCACCTCCGGCGGCGACTGGAGCATCGTGCAGGGGCTGGAGATCGACGACTTCTCCCGCGGCCGGATCGATGCCTCGACCGCTGAGCTGGCCGAGGAGCGCGAGGCCGTCACCGGGCTCGGCCTGATCTGAGGCGTTACGCCCGGCGGGCGACTTCCTGCGCGAGCTGCACGCGGGAGGCCAGCCCGAGCTTGGTGTAGACGTGGGTCAGGTGCGTCTGCACGGTGCGGGGGGAGACGAAGAGCCGGGCGGCGATGTCTTTGTTCGGCAGGCCTTCGCTGACCAGTCGGGCGACGTCGAGTTCGGTCGGGGTGAGTGCGGCCCAGCCGTTCGGCGGGCGTTTGCGTTCGCCGCGCCCGCGTAGGGCGTAGGCGATGGCCTCTGCGGTGGACAAGGCGGCGCCTTCGGTCCACGCGGAGTCAAAGTCGTTGTCGTCCATCGACTCTCGCAGGCCGGCCAGCCAGGTCTGGTAATCGGGGTCGTGGATTGCGAATCGGACGGCGCCGGTGCGTTGCCGGATGCCTTCGGCGGCACCGAACAGGCGGGCGGCTTCGTGGCGACTGTCCGCGCGAGAAGCCGTGGCGGCCAGGCACTCGAAGATCTCGGGAACCCCGGTTTGGGCTTTGATTTCGGCGGCGATCGCCAGTGCTTCGTAGAGGTCACGCTCGGCGCGCTCGGGTTCGCCGTGGGCAATCGCAATGCGCGCACGGGGTACCAGTCCCATGAGCCGGTACCATCCGGTCGTGGCGGCGACGCCGTCGTCGGCCCATTGTGCAGCGGCGGCGAGATCGCCGTGCGCCACCGCAGTTTCGGCTCGGCACCAGCGGAAGATGGCCGCGACTTGGTTGTAGGCGCCGATGTGGTGCCACATCCGTTCCTGGGCCGTTGCCGCGGCTGCCGCGTCGCCCCTGGCCAAAGCCACCAGCCCCACTGCCATGTGGGCGACGCCTTCGTGCACACCGCTGAGTTCGGCGCCGGTCTCGACCAGCGCCTCCAGTGCTTCGTCGGCCTGGCCGAACTCGCACCGGAACGCCGACGCCAGGGCCAGGTTCTGCAGGCCGAGGAAACGGTTGAGCAGGTCCCCGGCGGCGTTCGCCTCCGCGACCATCTCGTGACAGCGCGCGATCTCGCCGACCAGATCGCCCTGCATGTAGCTTGCCATTCCCTGCCAGTTGCGGCAGTACCGCGAGTTGAACTGGTCGCCAATGGAATCGGCCAGCTCGCGGCCTTCTTCGCCGATCGTGTAGGCAGTATTGAGGTCGCCGGCTACCGCTGCCGCGTAGGTCTGCCAGCCGAGGATCTGGCTCAGCCGCCAGCGGTCATCCAGGGCGCGGGCCAGTTCGATCGCTTCGGTGAAGTAGGGCGCCGCCACCTCCGCGTTGTAGGCGGCGATGCTGACGCAGGCTGTCAATGCCCTGGCCAGCAGCGCCTGATCTTCGAGTTCACGGGCGATCGCGACGGCTTCCTGTGCCTGGTCAAGGCTGTTCAAGGCAAGGCCCCACGCGTTCAGAAGTGCGTGATCGGCCAGTGCCCGCGCCCGTATCGGGCGGGCGACCTCGCTGCCGTGCGCAGCACTGTCGCGCAACGCCGCGTCGAACCAGGTCACACCTTCGGCGATGCGGCCCCGGCCGAGCCAGAGCGGAAGAAGGGATGACGCCAGGGTCAACGCCTGCTCTGTCTCGCCGTTCTCCTGACTCCACGCGAAAGCCGCACGGAGATTGTCGATTTCGGCGTCCGCCGTCGCCAGCATCTGCTGATGGTCGTCCTGGGTGGGATGGTCGAGGGCGGCCGCCAGCACGGTGTAGTGATCGCGGTGACGGGCGCGGATGGTGTCGGCTTCGCCGGACTCGCCGAGCTTCTCCATGGCGTACTGGCGCACCATCTCCAGCATCCGGTATCGGGTTCGGCCGGTGGTGTTTTCGGCCACCACGAGCGATTTGTCGACCAGCAGCGTGAGCTGATCGAGTACTTGATGGCTCGCGATGTCACCGCACCCGGCCACGAACTGCGCGGCGTCGAGGTGGAAACCGTCCATGAAGGCGGCGAGGCGGCGAAACAGCACTCGTTCGGGGTCGGTCAGCAGGGCGTGCGACCAGTCGACGGAGGCGTGCAATGTCTGCTGGCGGCGTACCGCCCGGCGCGAACCGCCGGTCAGCAGTCGGAACCGGTCGTGCAGTCCCTCGAGGATCTCGGTGAGTGACAGTGCCCGCACTCGCGCCGCGGCGAGTTCTATCGCGAGTGGCATTCCGTCCAGCCGCCGGCAGATCTCTTCGATCGCGGCGGCATTGTCGCTGGTGACATGGAAGTCCGGTCGGGCGTGCCGGGCACGGTCAGTGAACAGCTCGATGGCCTCGTCGGCCAGTGACAGTGACGGCACTCGCCAGACCACCTCGCCGTCCACCGCGATCGGTTCTCGGCTGGTGGCCAAGAACGTCAGTTGTGGGCAGGCGCCGAGTAGGCCGAGCAGCAGTGCCGCGGAGGCGTCGAGGAGGTGTTCGCAGTTGTCCAGGACGATCAGCAGGTGTCGTTCGCCGATCCAGCGGATGAGGGTGTCCATGGCGGAGCGGTCCGGCTGGTCCGGCAGGCCCAGTGCGCGGGCGGTGACCATCGGCACCAGCTCCGGGTCGGTGATCGGCGCCAGATCGACGTACCAGACGCCGTCGCTGAATCGGTCCGCCAGCAGGGCCGCGATCTGCACCGCCAGCCGCGTCTTTCCGGCGCCACCCGAACCGGTCAACGTGACCAGCCGATTGCCGGTCAACAGTGCCCGCACGTCGTCGATCTGGGTGGCACGGCCGATAAAGCTGGTCAGCGCAGGGGGCAGATGTGTGGGCGCCACGGCTGTCGATGCCCGCAGTGGCGGGAAGTCATTGCGCAGATCCGGGTGGCATAGCTGCAGCACCCGCTCGGGACGGGGCAGCCCGCGCAGGGGATAGCTGCCCAGCTCGACGAGCCAGGCGCCGGCGGGCAGCCGGTCGATGACCAAGGCTTCGGTGGTTCCCGAGAGGACGGTTTGGCCGCCGTGCGCCAGGTCGCGGATGCGAGCGGTGCGGTTGATGGTCGGCCCGATGTAGTTGCCTGCCTCGCTGGTTTGGCCGCGTAACTGCACCTCGCCGCTGTGCAGACCGATCCGGAGCCGGATCGGTGCCAGCGGAGCGCGCTGCAGCTCCACGGCGCAGGCGACCGCGTCGCTGGCCCGGGCGAACGCCGCGACGAAGCTGTCGCCCTCACCCTGCTCGACGGGCCGCACCCCGCCGCGGGCTGCGAGAACCTGGGCCAGGGTGTGGTCCAGCCGCGCGATCGCGGCCGTCATCTGCTCGGGCTGGGTCTCCCAGAGCCGCGTGGAGCCCTCGACGTCGGCCAGCAGCAACGTCACCGTTCCGGTAGGGAGTTCGCTCACGCCCAACTCACTCCAGTTCACCGCCGGCGTGCCCGTGCCTTCGCTCATGTTAGCCAGCATGCGGCCCGCCAGTCCGGCAAAACATCAGCGAAAGCGCGTAGATGCGCAACACGGGATGCAGCTGGCTGCCCCAGCCGACCGAAAGAATGCAAAACCAGCGAAGTACCCTGGACTATCGATGCCCGAGAACCTTGCGAACATGGTGAACACGCCGATTGTCATCGGAGACGAAGAGATCTTCGAAGCCCACACGGGCGGAAAGATCTCTGTCGACCTCAAAACTCCGCTGGACAGCCAACGCGCGTTGTCGATCGCCTACACCCCGGGGGTAGCGCAGGTCAGTCGCGCCATCGCCGCGGACCACACGCTGGCGGCGCGCTACACCTGGGCGCACCGGCTGGTGGCCGTGGTCAGCGACGGAACGTCGGTACTGGGGCTGGGTGATCTTGGCCCGACGGCGTCCCTGCCGGTGATGGAGGGCAAGGCCGCGCTGTTCAAGACGTTCGCCGGCTTGGACTCCATTCCGATCGTGCTGGACACCAAGGACCCCGACGAGATCGTCGAGACGCTGGTGCGGCTGCGCCCGTCGTTCGGGGCGGTCAATCTCGAGGACATCTCCGCCCCGCGATGCTTCGAGATCGAGCGGCGCGTGATCGAGGCACTGGACTGCCCGGTGATGCACGATGACCAGCACGGCACCGCGATCGTGGCCTTGGCGGCCCTGCTGGGTGCAGCCAAGGTGCTCGACCGCGATATCGCGTCGCTGCGGGTGGTGGTCTCCGGTGCGGGCGCCGCGGGGGTGGCCTGCGCGAACATCCTGCTCTCCAGGGGTGTCTCGGAGATGATCGTGCTGGATTCGCAGGGCGTGCTGCATCCGGAGCGCTCCGGCATGAACGACGTCAAGCTTGAGCTGGCGCAGCGGACCAACCCGCGTGGTCTGACCGGTGGCCTGGCCGAGGCGCTGGCCGGCGCCGACGTCTTCCTGGGCGCTTCCGGTGGCGTGGTGCCCGAGGAGCTGATCGCGTCGATGGCGCCGGGTGGCGTGGTGTTCGCACTGTCGAACCCCGATCCCGAGATCCACCCTGACCTGGCAGCCAAGTACGCGGCGGTGGTGGCGACCGGCCGCAGTGATTTCCCCAACCAGATCAACAACGTGCTGGCCTTCCCCGGCGTGTTCCGTGGTGCGCTGGACGCTGGTGCGCGCCGCATCACCGAGGCGATGAAGTTGGCTGCAGCAGAGGCGATTTTCTCCGTCGTCGCCGACGAGCTGGCACCAGACCGTATCGTGCCCAGCCCGCTGGACCCGCGGGTCGAGCCGGCCGTTGCGGCCGCTGTTGCGGCGGCCGCCGACTCCGCGTCGTAGAGCGCACGGTGCCCAGGCCGCTAGGACATCACCTGCGCCGCCTGGCGCTGGGATGCGCGGCTGTGCTGATCGCCGGTTGTGGTGCCCATCCGGGGCCGCCGCCGCTGCATGTGGGAATGTCGCCGGATCCGCAGTCGCAGGTCCTGGGCCATCTGTATGCGAGCGCGCTGCGCGGCACCGGTGCCGTGGTGCGGCTTGAGGTCGTCGCCGATCCGGTAGCCGGGTTGGATGCGGGGGAGTTGACTGTCGTTCCCGGTTTCACCGGCCGCTTCTTGGCGACCTTCGCACAAGATTCCGCGGCCCGCTCCGATCGGGGCGTCTACTGGGCGTTGGCCGGCGCGCTGCCGGAGGGTCTCGCGGTCGGTGACTACGCCATGACCGCCGAGGACAAGCCCACATTGGCCGTGACGAAGGCGACCGCGACCGCGTGGGGTGGCACCGACCTGCCTGCGCTCGTCAAACATTGCACCTCGTTGACGGTCGGCGCTGTCGCGGGCGCGCGGGCGCCGAATGTGGTGGGCCGTTGCAGGCTGCCGAAGGTACGCGAATTCCCTGACGATGCAGCGCTGTTCGCTGCGCTGCAGGCCCGTCAGATCACCGCGGCGTGGTCCAGTACTGCCGACCCCGACGTGCCGGCAGGGATTGTGCTGCTCACCGATGCGCGCCCCGCGCTGGTGCGCGCCGAGAATGTGGTGCCGCTGTATCGCCGAAATGAGTTGACCGAGGCCCAACTGTTGGCGGTCAATCAGGTGGCCGGCGTGCTCGACACCGACTCACTGATCGACATGCGCCGACAGGTGACCGAAGGCGCCGACCCGCAGGTTGTCGTGGACGCTTTCTTGGACGAGCACCCGCTGGGCAGATAGCTAGCTGGGCCTGAATCTGGGGATGACGAACGAGAACAGGCGTTGGTATCGCGGGCCCAGGATGCGCACGAGCAGGTCCAAAGTCCGCGCGTCATTTCCGATAAGCACGCGGGCCCGGTTTTTCCTGACGCCGTTGAGGATCACTCGGGCGGCCTCTTCGGCAGTGGTAGAGGCCAGCCGCCGGTCGAAGAAGTCGGCCGTGGCCGCGGCGTCCAGCCCTTCGGCGGCGGTGGCGTTGCGGGCAATAGCGGTCTTGATGCCGCCCGGGTGCACCGTGGTGACCTTGACCGGGTGCTTGGCGATGGCCATCTCCTGGTTCAATGCCTCGGTGAAGCCGCGGACCGCGAACTTCGCCGCGTTATAGGCGGCCTGGCCGGGTATGGACAGCAGCCCGAACAAACTGGAGATGTTGATGACGTGTCCGTCGCCGGATTCGATCAGGTGCGGCAGGAAGGCCTTGGTGCCGTTGACCACGCCCCAGAAATCGACGTCCATCACCCGCTCGATGTCCTTGAACGCGCTGATCTCGACGTCCCCGTTGAACGCGATGCCGGCGTTGTTGTAGATCTGGTTGACCTTGCCGAAGTGCTCTTTGACCTCTTCGGCGTAGGCGAGGAATGCTTCGCGCTCGGTGACGTCGAGGCGGTCGGCCTTGACCCGTACCCCCAGCTCGGTCAGACGCCGCTCGGTCTGGGCGAGCCCTTCGGTGTCGACGTCGCTGATCGCCAGCTGCGCTCCGGAGCGGGCCAGTTCGATGGCCAGCGCTTGGCCGATGCCTGATCCGGCACCGGTGACGACGGCGACTTTCCCGGCGAATCCCTGCATGTGCTCTCCCCAACGGTTGGTGGAACGCCGAGCCTATCCGGTACCGCCGGTACCGGATTCAGCGCCCCGGCGAGTGTGCGGTTTGGTGGGCATCATCGCCGTGTCGGTGACCAAAGCGCACACTCGGCGCGCCGGCTTCGTGCCTCAGCCGAATGCCGAGCGCTGCCCATGTCTCCTCGGTCTTCGGCTTCGTGCCTCAGCCGAATGCCGAGTCGATGATCTCCTGCTGCTCGACCGCGTGCACCTTCGACGACCCCGATGACGGTGCCGACATGGCGCGGCGCGAGATCCGCTTGACCCCGGTCAGCTTCTCCGGCAACAGCTCCGGCAGTTCCAGACCGAACCGTGGCCAGGCGCCCTGGTTGGCCGGCTCCTCCTGCACCCAGAAGAACTCCCTCGCGTTCGGGTAGCGGTCCAGCGTCGCGGCGAGACGGCGCTTGGGCAGCGGGGCCAGCTGTTCGATCCGCACGATCGCGATGTCGTCACGGCTGTCCTTGGCCTTGCGAGCGACCAGCTCGTAGTAGAGCTTGCCGCTGGTCAGCAGCACCCGGGTGACCTTGCTGCGGTCGCCCACGCCGTCTTCGTAGGTGGGTTCTTCGAGCACCGAGCGGAACTTGACGTCGGTGAAGTCCTTGACGTCGCTGATTGCCGCCTTGTTGCGCAGCATCGACTTCGGGGTGAACACGATCAGCGGCCGCTGGATGCCGTCGAGTGCATGCCTGCGCAGCAGGTGGAAGTAGTTCGACGGGGTCGACGGCACCGCAATCGTCATCGAGCCCTCCGCCCACAGCTGCAGGAAGCGTTCGATGCGCCCGGAGGTGTGATCGGGGCCCTGGCCCTCGTGGCCGTGCGGCAGCAGCAGCACCACGTTGGACAGCTGGCCCCACTTGGCCTCGCCGGAGCTGATGAACTCGTCGATGATCGACTGGGCGCCGTTGACGAAGTCGCCGAACTGGGCCTCCCACAGCACCAGGGCTTCGGGGTTGCCGACGGTGTAGCCGTACTCGAAACCAACGGCGGCGTACTCGGACAATGGCGAGTCGTAGACCAGGAACTTGCCGCCGCTCGGGGTGCCGTCGGCGTTGGTGGCCAGCAGCTGCAATGGGCTGAACTCCGCGCCGTTGGCCTGGTCGATGATGATCGAGTGGCGCTGCGAGAAGGTGCCTCGGCGGGTGTCCTGCCCGGACAGCCGGATCAGCTTGCCTTCGGCGACCAGCGAGCCCAGTGCCAGCAGCTCGCCGAACGCCCAGTCCACCTTGCCCTCGTACGCCATCTCGCGGCGTCGCTCCAGCACCGGAAGTACGCGCGGATGCACGGTGAAGCCCTCGGGGATCGCCATGAACGCGTCGCCGATGCGGGCCAGCATCGCCTTGTCCACCGCGGTGTTCAGTCCGCGCGGCACCTGCTGCTCGGACTCGACCGACTCACTCGGCAGTGCGGCATGCTTCTCCAGTTCGCGGATCTCGTTGAACACCCGCTCCAGTTGGCCGTGGTAGTCGCGCAGCGCGTCCTCGGCCTCTTTCATCGAGATGTCACCACGGCCGATCAGATCTTCGGTGTAGCTCTTGCGAACGCTGTTCTTGGTGCCGATCACGTCGTACATGTACGGGTTGGTCATCGACGGGTCGTCGCCCTCGTTGTGCCCGCGGCGGCGGTAGCACAGCATGTCGATGATGACGTCCTTGTGGAACTTCTGCCGGAAGTCCACCGCAAGCCGGGCCACCCAATCGCACGCCTCCGGATCGTCGCCGTTGACGTGGAAGATCGGCGCGCCGATCATCTTGGCCACGTCGGTGCAGTACTCGCTGGAACGCGAGTAGTCCGGCGCGGTGGTGAAACCGATCTGGTTGTTGACGACGATGTGGATGGTGCCGCCGACCCGGTAACCGGGCAGCAGTGCCATGTTCAGTGTCTCGGCCACCACGCCCTGGCCGGCGAACGCGGCGTCGCCGTGCAGCATCATCGGCACCACCGAGAACGGCGGGTCTTCGTCGGTGCCCAAGGCGCCGCGGCCCAGCAGGTCCTGACGGGCCCGGACCAGTCCCTCCAAGACCGGGTCGACGGCCTCCAGGTGGGACGGGTTGGCGGTCAGCGACACCTGAATGTCGTTGTCGCCGAACATCTGCAGGTACACCCCGGTGGAGCCGAGGTGGTACTTGACGTCGCCGGAGCCGTGCGCCTCGGCCGGGTTGAGGTTGCCCTCGAACTCGGTGAAGATCTGCGAGTAGGGCTTGCCGACGATGTTGGCCAACACGTTGAGCCGGCCACGGTGCGGCATCCCGATGACCACCTCGTCGAGGCCGTATTCGGCGCACTGGTCGATGGCCGCGTCCATCATCGGGATGACCGCCTCGGCGCCTTCCAGGGAGAACCGCTTCTGGCCGACGTACTTGGTCTGCAGGAAGCTCTCGAACGCCTCGGCGGCGTTGAGCTTGCTCAGAATGTACTTCTGCTGCGCCACAGTGGGTTTGACGTGCTTGACCTCGACGCGCTCCTGCAGCCACTGCTGCTGTTCGGGTTCGAGGATGTGGGTGTACTCCACGCCGACGTGGCGGCAGTAGGCGTCGCGCAGCACCGACAGGATCTCGCGCAGCTTGCGGATATCGCTGCCCGGCAGGCCGGTGACCTTGAATTCCCGGTCCAGGTCCCACAGCGTCAGGCCGTGGCTCTGCACGTCCAGGTCGGGGTGGCTGCGGAACCGGGTGTTGTCCAGGCGCAGCGGGTCGATATCGGCCATCAGGTGGCCGCGGTTGCGGTAGGCGGCGATCAGCTCGACGACGCGGGCGTTCTTGTCCACGACCGAGTCTGGGTTGTCCGTCCGCCACCGGACCGGCTCGTAGGGGATGGACAGCTCGAAGAAGATCTCGTCCCAGAACGCGTCCGACAGCAGCATCTCGTGCACGGTGCGCAGGAAGTCACCCGATTCCGCGCCCTGGATGATGCGGTGGTCATACGTCGAGGTCAGGGTGATCACCTTGCCCACCCCGAGTTCGGCGATGCGCTGCTCGCTGGCGCCCTGGAACTCGGCGGGGTACTCCATCGCGCCGACGCCGATGATCGCGCCCTGGCCGGCCATCAGTCGCGGCACCGAGTGCACGGTGCCGATGGTGCCGGGGTTGGTCAGCGAGATCGTCACGCCGGCGAAGTCCTCGGCGGTGAGCTTGCCGTCGCGGGCCCGGCGCACGATGTCTTCGTAGGCGTCGACGAACTGCGCGAAGCGCAGCGATTCCGAGCCCTTGATGGCGGCCACCACCAGGGAGCGCTTGCCGCCGGCGCCCTGCAGGTCAATCGCCAGCCCCAGGTTGGTGTGGGCCGGTGTGACGGCGTTCGGCTTGCCGTCGACCTCGGCGAAATGCCGATTCATGTTGGGGAACTGCTTGACCGCCTGCACGATGGCGTAACCCAGCAGGTGGGTGAACGAGATCTTGCCGCCGCGGGTGCGCTTGAGCTGGTTGTTGATGACGACGCGGTTGTCGATCATCAGCTTGGCCGGCACGGCGCGCACGCTGGTGGCCGTCGGCACCTCAAGGGAGGTGGACATGTTCTTGACCACCGCCGCGGCGGCCCCACGCAACACCTGCAGCTCGTCGTCGGCGAGCGGCGGGGGAGCTTGCGAGGCGGCAGGCTTGGCGGCCGGGGCCGGCTTAGCGGCGGGGGCCGGGACTGCAGCGGGCGGCGCCGCGGGGGCGGGTGCTGCGGGCGCCGGGGGAGTGGGAGGAGCCGACTGCGCGGCGGGAGCCGGGCGGGTCACCGCCGGTGCGGCCGCACCGTCACCACGTTGCGCGTCGGTTTCATGCGCCGTTCCCAGCTTCGCCTCTCCTCCGTCGAGGCTCGCTGAACCGCCGGGGGAGTAGTCGGCCAGGAATTCGTGCCAGCTGGGATCCACGGAGGAGGGATCCTCGCGGAATTTGCGGTACATCTCCTCGACTAGCCACTCGTTCTGACCGAAGGGTGAACTGATACCGCTCACGACAGCTTCTCGCCTCGATTCCTGGTCGTTCGGCGTGGCACTTGCGCCCGCGCCCGCCTGCCCTACAAAGGCTAGCCCCTCGGAGATATTCCGCCAGTTCGCGGGCTATTGTCCGGCGGCCCCGGTCCCGCTGACGGCTATGCGGAGTGGGCTGGAGAGCCCGGGCCGTCATCCAGGGCCGGCACCAGGTGCAAGTTCACCGGCCAGCGGCGGGCGGGGGTGCCGAATGCCTTGCGGGCATTGCCGATGATCTTCTTGCCCATCAGCCGGTTCCCGATGGCACCGATCACAGCTCCCAGGCCGACCGGCAACAGCTTGCCGAACGCCAGCGCCCCGCGGCGCAGGGTGAAGCGCTTGACGAAGTACCGCAGCAGCCGGGAATTCAACTCCCTGACCGCCGGGAGCGGCAGTGCCGCGACGCCCGCCGAACCTTCGGCGAGCCACGCGCCGCTGGTGCGGCCCGGGCCGAGCAGGTCGGCGAGCGCACCCTTGCCCTGGTCGCCCACCAACACCGCCAGCACCAGCGCGCGGCGCCGATCCCCGTTGTCCACGGGAATGCCGTGTACCTCCGCGACGGAAAGCACGAAGAACGCGGTGGCCTCCAGGAAGACCGCGGTCTCCCCGGCGACCGCCGACAGCGCCATCAGGGTGCCGATCGCCGGCACCGCCGCGGTAGCGCCTACCGCAGCGCCGCTGGCTGTGGCAGCCGCCAGGTAACGCTTCTCCAGCTTTGCTATCACCTGGGCCGGATCGGCATCGGGATCACTTCGTCGTAGGCGCTCCACGTAGGCCCGCACCGCCGGACCCTGCACCCGCTCGCTGCGCTCGATGACCCGCGCCAACACCCGGGCCGCCATGGTCGGCTTCTCCTCGTCGGGTTCACGCGGCAGTCCCAGCTTCGCCTCTCCTCCGTCGAGCCTCGCTGAACCGTCGAAGGTCGGCGCCGGGGCCTGCGCCGGGCGTCGCCGTCGAAAGATGCCCATGGCTGCCTCCCGTTTGGACTTGGTGGTGTTCAGGCTAACGCGCTGGTGGTTGTTTACCCGTTTCAACGGATGCGACCGTCGTCCCGCAGCGAACAGCACCGCGGCGATCCGAGTTGTTCCCGGCATCATCTGTCCGTAGCGTCGCAGTGAGGTGGGTTGATGCCCCGAACAGCACAGCGCAGCGACGGGAGGGCGGCGCTTGAGCAGCACGTATGACGACCCGGAACGCGCGGATATCGCACGTTCCGGGTCGTCGCGCTCGGCTGATCCGGTCAACCCGTGGAACGCCCTGTGGGCGATGATGCTCGGCTTCTTCGTGATCCTGGTGGATTCGACGATCGTGGCCGTCGCCAATCCGAGCATCATGTCGGCGCTCGACATCGGCTACGACACGGTGATCTGGGTTACCAGTGCCTACCTGCTGGGCTACGCGGTACCGCTGCTGGTCGCCGGTCGTCTCGGCGACCAGTTCGGGCCCAAGAACCTGTACCTGATCGGGCTGGCGGTGTTCACCGCGGCGTCGCTGTGGTGCGGTTTGGCCGGGGGCATCGAGATGCTGATCGCCGCCCGAGCCGTCCAGGGCATCGGCGCCGCTCTGTTGACCCCGCAAACCCTGTCGGTGATCACCCGCACATTCCCTCCGGAACGGCGCGGCGCGGCCATGAGCGTGTGGGGCGCGACCGCCGGGGTTGCCACGCTGATCGGGCCGCTGGCCGGCGGCGTGCTGGTCGACCGGCTGGGCTGGGAGTGGATCTTCTTCGTCAACGTCCCCATCGGCGCCATCGGGCTGGTTCTGGCCATCGTGCTGATCCCCGAACTGCCGGTGCACCGTCACCGCTTCGACATCCTCGGCGTGGCGCTGTCGGGGGCCGGAATGTTCCTGCTGGTGTTCGCCCTGCAGGAAGGTGAGTCGCAGGGGTGGGCGCCGTGGATCTGGGCGCAGATCTTCGGCGGCCTTTGCTGCATGGCGGTCTTCGTGTACTGGCAGGCCGTCACCGACGGTGAGCCGTTGGTACCGCTGCACATCTTCCGTGACCTCGACTTCGGCCTGGCCAACGCGGGCGTGGCCGTCATCGGTTTCGCGGTCACCGGGATGGTGCTGCCGGTGATGTTCTACGCGCAGGCGGTGTGCGAGATGTCACCCACCCGTGCCGCCCTGTTGACCGCCCCGATGGCGATCGCCAGCGGAGTGCTGGCACCGATTGTGGGAAAGATCGTCGACCGCGCCCATCCCCGGACGGTGGTCGGATTCGGCTTCTCGGTACTGGCGATCGGACTCACCTGGCTGTCCATCGAGATGACACCGGTGACCCCCATCTGGCGGCTGGTGCTGCCGTTCGCGGTGATCGGGGTCGGCATGGCGTTCATCTGGTCGCCGCTGGCGGCCACCGCCACCCGCAACCTTCCGCCGCATCTGGCCGGTGCCGGTTCCGGCGTCTACAACGCGACGCGCCAGGTCGGAGCGGTGCTGGGCAGCGCAGGCATGGCCGCCTTCATGACGTCGAGGATCGCCGCCGACCTGCCGCCCATGCCGGGGGGCCGGCAGCCCGAGCATGCTTCCGCGGTCCTGCAGCTGCCCGAGTTCCTGCACGAGCCGTTCGCGGCGGCGATGTCGGAGGCGACGCTGCTGCCCGCCTTCGTTGCGCTGTTCGGGGTGGTCGCCGCGCTGTTCATGGTCGGCTACGTCATCGACCCGGACCGCCGGAGGACCAGCCGGAGCGACCACCGCGCCGATGCCGACGATTTCGGTGACTTCGACGACTTTGACGACTTCGATGATCCGGATGACTTCGATGACTTCGATGAGGACCCCGGTAACGCCAGAGCCCCTGAACGCGTCAGCCTGTCGCGACGCTTCCACGCCCTGCAGGTCGAACCTGCGGCCGACGAACGCACTGACCCGATCCCGGTTGTCGCGACGAGAGCCACTCCGGCTCGCCGTGCGCAGGACCCCGCCACCGAACCGCTGACTGTCGAGATTCCGCGGGTGCCGGTGGTGATTGCGGAGCCCGAGCCGGTGGCACTGCACCACAACGGTTTTGATGTCGATGCGGGACACCAGCTGCGTTCGCTCACCAACGGGGCTGCGGTGCCCGACGTGCTGGCCAAATTCGGGATCACCGGCAACAGTTCGACCCGCCGAAATCGGCACTATCGCGAGGACCCCGACGACACCGATGCCTTCGGGCGCCACTCGCAGCGCGACAGTTGGTTCTGAGGGCGCGACCGGTTACCGAGTGGTGTTGCCGACGATGTCCACCCCATTGCCGTTCCAGTGGAATTTCACGATCCCGGCCAACCCCGGTATACCGCTGGCGTTTCGCAGCGCCACCGTGTCGCCGGTGGACTGCGCCACGTCGATTCCGCTGAACCCATAGGTGTCCGGCACGGCTTGGGGAAGGAATTCGCCGCGGTGAAACAGCACCGCCCGCGTACTCGGGTGTTCGGCATTGGTGTTGGCCTTGACGACCACCGCCGAGATGTCGGCACAGGCGTTGTAGTTGCCAGCCAGCGGCTCCGGGCTCCATGGCTGCTTGCTGCGCGGATCGGGGGGCAGCTCGGAGACGGCTTTGGCGATTGCCGGCGCGGCCAGGTTGACCGCGCACGGATCTGCGGGCGCCGGGCTGTTCGACGTGGCAGGCCCGGTGGTGGCTGGGGGCGCCTCCGGCGGCGCGGCGGCCGGGCTGGTGTTCTCCGGGGTCTTGGCGACGGTGGAGTCACCCGAACCGCAACCGGCCAGCAGAGCTACGGCCAGTGCGGCGACCAGTACTGAGGATTTGGCGGCACTTGGCACACCGGGCACCGTACCGCCGCCCGGCCGGCCGCCCGGGGAGGCGTGGCCGACCACCGATGTCGGGTCCGCCACTGTCGGCGATCAACAGTGGCGGTAGGTGGGCCGCTTTGCCCGTAGACTGCTAAGCGCTATGACCTCGCCTGATGCCCCCGCTGAGCCGTTCCCGGACACCACTGGGTCCCTGTCGGACCCGCCCACCCCGACTTTCGCCGACCTGCAGATCCACCCCTCGGTGCTGAAGGCCGTCGCCGAGGTGGGCTACGAGACGCCCTCGGCGATTCAGGCCGCCACCATCCCGGCCCTGCTGGAGGGTTCCGACGTGGTCGGGCTGGCCCAGACCGGCACCGGCAAGACCGCCGCGTTCGCCATTCCGATCCTGTCGCGCATCGACACCACCAGCAAAGCCACCCAGGCGCTGGTGCTCGCGCCAACCCGCGAGTTGGCGCTGCAGGTCGCCGAGGCGTTCGGGCGCTACGGTGCGCATCTGCCCCGGATCAACGTGCTGCCGATCTACGGCGGCGCGTCCTACACCGTGCAGCTGTCCGGGCTCAAGCGCGGCGCGCAGGTCGTGGTCGGTACTCCGGGCCGGGTCATCGATCACCTGGAACGCGGCAGCCTGGACTTGTCGCACCTGGATTACCTGGTGCTCGACGAGGCCGACGAGATGCTGCAGATGGGATTCGCCGAGGACGTCGAGCGCATCCTGGCCGACACCCCCGAGTACAAGCAGGTGGCGCTGTTCTCGGCGACCATGCCCTCGGCCATTCGCCGCATCACCAGCCGCTACCTGCACGACCCCGTCGAAGTCACTGTCAAGGCGAAAACCACCACCGCGGAGAACATCACCCAGCGCTACATCGAGGTCGCCGGGCCCCGCAAGATGGACGCGCTGACCCGGGTGCTCGAAGTCGAGCCCTTCGAAGCGATGATCGTCTTTGTTCGCACCAAGCAGGCCACCGAAGAGGTCGCCGAAAAGCTGCGCGCCCGAGGATTCTCCGCGGCGGCGATCAACGGTGACATTGCCCAGGCGCAGCGAGAGCGGACCATCGCCTCGCTGAAGAACGGCAATATCGACATCCTGGTCGCCACCGATGTCGCCGCCCGCGGACTGGACGTGGAGCGGATCTCGCATGTCGTCAACTACGACATTCCCAACGACCCCGAGGCCTATGTGCACCGGATCGGGCGCACCGGGCGCGCCGGGCGTTCGGGAACCGCGCTGCTGTTCGTCAACCCGCGGGAACGCCACCTGCTGCGGCTGATCGAGAAGGTGACTCGGCAGAAGCTGATCGAGGCCGAGCTGCCCAGCGTCGACGACGTCAATGCTCAGCGGGTCGCCAAGTTCGCCGACGCGATCACCAACCATCTCAGTGCGTCGGGCATCGAGCTGTTCCGCCGTTTGGTCGAGGACTACAGCCGCGAGCACAACGTGCCGATGGCAGACATTGCCGCCGCACTGGCGCTGCAGTCTCGCGACGGTGAGGCGTTCCTGATGGTGGAGCCGCCGCCGGACAAGCGACGCGAACGCGCCAAGCCGGATCGCGACGGCGGCCGCGACGACCGCAAAGGTGACCGCAAGGGCCCGCCTAAAGACGGATTCGCGACCTACCGTATCGCGGTCGGCAAGCGGCACAAGGTCAACCCGGGTGCGATCGTCGGGGCGCTGGCCAACGAGGGTGGTCTGAATCGCAGCGATTTCGGCAACATCAGCATCAAGGTGGACCACTCGCTGGTCGAGCTGCCCGCCAAACTGTCCGGCAAGACGCTCAAGGCGTTGGAGCAGACCCGGATTCAGGGCCAGCTGATCAACCTGCGTTGTGACCGGCCGTCTGGCAAACCCGATCGGCGTGGCGAGGGTGGGTACCGGAAACGGACCGAATGACCCTGCCGCGCGACGAGGTCGAGCAGGGCGGGCTCGAACAGGTCTCTCACGTGGACCGGGTTGCCTCGCTGACCGGTGTGCGTGCGGTGGCGGCGCTCCTGGTGGTCGGAACGCATGCGGCCTACACCACCGGTAAGTACACCCACGGCTACGCGGGATTGCTGGGTTCCCGGATGGAGATCGGGGTGCCGATCTTCTTCGTGCTCTCCGGTTTTCTGCTGTTTCAGCCCTGGGTGCGGGCCACTGCATTGGGGCGCCCGGACCCGTCGGTGCGCCGCTACGCCTGGCACCGGGTGCGGCGCATCATGCCCGCCTATGTCGTCACGGTGGCGCTGGCCTATGTGATCTACCACTACCGCGCCGCCGGACCGAACCCCGGCCACAACTGGATCGGGCTGCTGCGGAACCTGACGCTGACTCAGATCTACACCGACAACTACATGTTCGGGTATCTGCACCAGGGCCTCACCCAGATGTGGAGTCTCGCAGTCGAAGTCGCCTTCTACGTAGTGCTGCCGCTGCTGGCGTATGTGACATTGGTCTGGCTGTGCCGCCGGCAGTGGCGGCCGGGGCTGCTGCTGGCCGGGTTGGCTGCGGCGGCAGCGATCACGCCGGCCTGGCTGACGCTCGTACACACGACCGACTTCCTGCCCGACGGCGCCCGGCTGTGGCTGCCGGGCTATCTGGCCTGGTTCGTCGCCGGGATGACGCTCACGGTGCTACAGGCGATGGGCGTGCGCTGCTACGGCTTCGTGGCGATTCCGTTGGCGCTCATCTGCTACCTCATCGCTTCCACGCCGATCGCGGGGGAGCCCACCACGTCACCGGCCAAACTCTCCGAGGCCTTGGTCAAGGCCGGGTTCTACGCCGTGATCGCCGCGCTGATGGTGGCGCCGCTGGCGTTGGGCAATCGCGGTTGGTACGCGCGACTGCTGGCGAGCCGGCCGATGGTGTGGCTGGGGGAGATCTCCTATGAGATCTTCCTGGTTCACCTGGTGCTGATGGAGGTGGTGATGGTCGAGGTGCTGCACACCCCGGTCTACACCGGCTCGATGCTGGCGCTGTTCGTGGTCACCATGGTCGTCACCGTGCCGGTGTCCTGGCTGCTGCACCGGCTCACCCGGGTGCGTCCCGCCCAGCGTGAAGTTGCCTTCACGCTCAGGGGTCGAACGTGAAGCTGGCTTCACGCTCGGCGGGCGGTTCGGCCGGAGGTTACGAAGACTGTACCGTCGGCGACACCACGACCGGGACCACGAACTGCGTCAGCATTTCTCGCTCGTCGTCGGCGTCGCGCCCCGGGAAGCTCAGCATCGACGTCACCACCCGTACCACCCATCGGGCGCGTTGCGGAACCGCGTCGTTGTCTTCGGCGCCCAAGGCGGACAGGAACGACGCGACCATCACGGTGATGACATCGGACCGCGCGGCCATCGCGGCACCGATCGGTGGTCCGGTCTCGGCGAACCACGACGCCAGCGCCGGGTTGCCGCGCACCAGTGCCAGCGATTCGGTGATCCCGGCGACCAGCCGCTCCGCCGGCTCGTCGATGCCGGCCAGCCGCCGGGTCAACTCGTGATAGAGCGCATTCGCCCACCGGTGCACGTAGGCGGTGTGCAGCGCGTCGCGGCTCTCGAAATACCGATACAGCGTGGCGCGGGAGCAGCCTGCGGCGCGGGCAATCTCAGTCATGCCCACCGAGGCGGGGTCCTGTTCGGCGAACAGTTTCTCGGCCGCGTCGAGAATTTTCTCGGCGGCCAACTCGCCGCGCTGATCGGACAGCCAGGCCCGCCCGGCCATCACGATCCGACGGTGAAGGGCACCGACAGTGGGCGCCGTACGTAATTGCCGCCGGCCCAGACGATCCCGGATTCGTCGACCGCGTAGTTCGGGCAGCGGGCCAGCAGCTCTTCCAGCGCCACGCGGGCCTGCATCTTCGCTGCCTGGTTGCCGATGCAGTGGTGCGCGCCGTAGCTGAAGGTGAGGATCTGGTGCGGCTTGCGGCGCACGTTGAGCTCGGCGGCGTCCGGCCCGAACTGGCGTTCGTCGCGGTTGCCCGAGCCGTACAGCAGCAATACCTTGCGGTCCGCCGGAATGGTGGTGTCGCCGATTGCGACGTCGCGGGTGGTGGTGCGGGCCAGCCCCTGCACGGGGGAGGTCAGCCGGAGCAACTCCTCGACGGCGTCGCGGATCAGCTCGGGATTGTCGACGAGAAGCTGACGTTGCTCGGGGGAGCGCTGCAGCAATTGCACTGAGCCGCCGAGCATTCCGGTCGTGGTGTCGTTGCCGCCGGTGACCATGGTGAAGGCGAAGGCCAGTACCGACAGCAACCCGTTGATGTCACCGTCGGCACCCATTCCGGCTGCCACCAGGTGCGAGACGGTGTCATCCTGCGGGTCGGTGCGGCGGCGCTCGATGAGCCCGGTGAAATAACCCATCATCTCCCCGATCGCGTCCCCGGCCGAGGCGACCCCGTCCTCGCTGACGGTGGCCGCGACAATCGCTTCGGTCCAGCGATCGAACTGGCTGCGGTCCTCTTCCGGCACACCCAAATAGTGCGCGACCACCATCGACGGCAGCGGCTTGAACAGCTCGGCGACGATGTCACCGCCGCCGTTGGCCTGCAGCCGCTCGAGGCGCTCGACGACGAACTCGCGCACCTTGGGCTCCAGCAACTCCACCTGCCGCGGCATGAAGCCGCGGGCCACCAGCTTGCGAAACTCGGTGTGTACCGGCGGATCCTGCATCACCATCGGCGGGTTGTCGGCCAGGCCGATCATCTCCAGCTCGCCGTAGTTGACGGTCAGTCCCTGCGCGGAGGAGAACGTTTCGTGGTCGGCGGCGGCCGCCCAGATGTCGGCGTGCCGAGACAGCACGTAGTAGTCCTGGTTGGGCGCGTTCTCCGGGATCACGTGGTGGACCGGGTCGTGGTCGCGCAGCGCGGCGTACATCGGCCAGGGGTTGGGCCAGGTGTCGGCGTTGCAGAGTTCAAATTTCGGATGAGACAGCGTGGTCGTCATGTCTCATTGATACGACAAGAGTGCATTTGGTGTCAATGGCTGCGGGATTCCTGATTTCTGTACCGCAGCTGACACGGCACTTGTGTGAGACTGTAATGCAGTCTACGTTTGCCGCTATGTCACACGGCCGGCCAGGAACCTCGAGCGAGTGGATACCGCACATTGGTGGTCGTGCGTGAACAGGCATGACAGCCAGAAGGTCTCATGGGTACGCCGCCTGGGCCACAACTGGAAGCCGTTGACGGCGGTGGTCGTCGTGTTCGTCGCGGGACTTACGGTGTATCGCCTGCACGGCATTTTCGCGTCCCACGACGTCGTGTCTACCCCCAGTGGTTTCGCCAACGACGTTGCACCGTTCAACCCCAAGCGAGTGCTCATCGAGGTGTATGGCCCGCCGGGAACTGTCGCGACCATCACCTATTTGGATGTGGATGCGCAACCGCAACGTGCCGACGCTGTTGTGCTGCCCTGGTCCTACGACGCGACGACGACGAAACCGGCCGTTGCTGCCAATGTTGAGGCGCAAGGCGATAGCGATTCGATCAGCTGCCGGATCACGATCGACGGCGACGTGAAAGACGAGAGAACGGCCGATGCCTTGCACGCCTTCACCTACTGTATGGACAAGTCCGGATGAGCCCGCAAATCTCGTGGCGTCGGGTCCCGGACCTGCTGCGGCGCTACTCCGTCGCGATCGTATTCTTCTGGCTCGCTGTTGCCATGGTGACGAATGTCTTTGTACCGCAACTGGAGAAGGTGGCCGAAGCAAACAACGCGTCACTGAGCCCGCAGGACGCACCGTCGCTGCAGGCCGCCAAGCACATCGGTGCGGTTTTCCAAGAGTTCAGTTCGGACAGTTCGGCGATGATCGTGCTGGAGGGCGATCAGCCCTTGGGTGCCGATGCGCACCACTACTACGACGGTTTGATCGACAAGCTCAAGCGGGACACCCGGCACGTCGAGCACGTTCAGGACTTCTGGGGCGATCCCCTGACCGCGGCCGGCTCGCAGAGCAACGACGGCAAGGCCGCGTTGGTGCAGGTCTACCTCGCAGGAAACCAAGGCGAATCACTGGCCAACGAATCGGTCGATGCGGTGCGCAACATCGTCAATGACACGCCGCCGCCGCCGGGCGTACGGGCCTATGTGACTGGCGCCGCGCCGTTGGTCACCGACCAATTCGAAGTCGGCAGCAAGGGCACCTGGAAGACGACCCTGATCACCATCGGCGTCATCCTGATGATGCTGTTGTGGTTGTACCGACGCATCACCACCGCGGTCCTGGTGATCTTCATGGTGATGATCGAGTTGACCGCGTCGCGCGGCGTCGTCGCCGTGTTGGCCAACGCCGGCATCATCAAACTGTCGACGTACTCGACGAATCTTCTGACCCTGCTGGTGATCGCTGCCGGCACCGACTACGCAATCTTCCTGCTCGGCCGCTTCCACGAAGCCCGCTACGGCGGCCAGGACCGGGTCACGGCGTTCAACACGATGTATCACGGCACCGCACACATCATTTTGGGCTCGGGCCTGACGATTGCCGGTGCGGTGTTCTGCCTGACCTTTGCTCGGCTTCCGTATTTTCAGACACTGGGTGTCCCGGCAGGTATCGGAGTTCTCGTCGCTGTCGCCGCGGCCTTGACGTTGGCGCCCGCCATGCTCGCCGTCGGCCGGCACTTCGGCCTGTTCGAGCCCGCGCGGGAGCTGAGTACCCAGGGCTGGCGGCGAATCGGCACTGCTCTGGTGCGCTGGCCCGTACCCATCCTGGTGGCGACGATCGCGGTCGCGCTGATCGGCCTGCTCGCCCTGCCCGGCTACAAGACCAGCTATGACACCCGACCGTACATGCCGGCTGACGCCCCGGCCAACGTCGGCTATGCCGCTGCCGAACGGCACTTTTCGCAGGCCAGGCTCAACCCCGAGCTGCTGATGATCGAAGCCGACCACGACATGCGCAACCCGACGAACATGATCCTGCTCGAGCGCGTGGCCAAGGCGATCTTCCACACCGACGGCATCGCGCAGGTCCAATCGATCACCCGGCCGCTGGGCACGCCCTTGGATCACACATCGATCCCGTTCCAGATCAGCGCTGGCAGCGCGACGCAGATCCTCAACCTCCCCTTCCAGGAGTCACAAGCCGCCACCATGCTCAAACAGGTTGACGTGATCAACAATTCGATCGATATCCTGCGCCAGCAGTACCTACTGCAACAGCAATCGGGCGCCATCACCGGTGAGCAGGCGAAGGCATTTGCCCAGACGGTGACTACCGCGGCGGATCTACGGAACAAAATCGCCAATTTCGACGACTTCATCCGCCCGCTGCGCAGCTACTTCTACTGGGAACCGCACTGCTTCGATATCCCGGTGTGCGCGGCCATCCGGTCGGTGCTCGACGCGCTCGACGGGATCGACGTGCTCACCTCTCAGCTCGACGACGTCGCCGGGAGTATCGCCAAACTCGATGCACTGCAACCCAAGTTGCTCGGCCTGATCCCGCCCCAGATCGCCAGTCAGGAACGAAACCGCGACCTGACCATGTCGAACCACGCGACCAGTTCCGGGTTGAACGACCAGGCTGCTGCCGGCCTCGACAACGCGACCGCTATGGGTACGGCATTCGACGAGGCGAAAACCGACGATTCGTTCTATCTGCCGCCGGAGGTCTTCGCCAATCCGGAATTCCTGCGGGGCGTGAAGATGTTCATGTCGCCCGACGGCAAGGCGGCCCGGATGATCATCACCCATGAGGGCGATCCCGCGACGCCGGAGGGTATTTCGCACATTGCCGCGATTCGTCATGCTGCGCGGGATGCGGTCAAGGGAACTCCGCTCGCAGGCTCCAAGATCTACCTCGCCGGCACCGCGGCCACCTATAAGGACATCGCCGACGGCGCCAAATACGACTTGATGATCGCCGGAGTCGCGGCGCTGAGTCTGATCTTGCTGGTGATGATGTTCATCACCGGCAGCGTCATCGCCGCACTGGTCATCGTCGGCACCGTAGCGCTGTCTTTGGGAGCGTCTTTCGGGCTCTCGGTGCTGATTTGGCAGTACATCTTCGGCATCCAGCTGTACTGGATCGTGCTGGCACTGGCGGTCATCCTGCTGCTGGCCGTGGGATCCGACTACAACCTGCTGCTGATATCCCGATTCAAGGAGGAACTCCATGCCGGCATCAACACCGGCATCATCCGCGCGATGGCCGGCTCCGGATCGGTAGTCACCTCGGCGGGTTTGGTCTTCGCCGCCACGATGGCATCGTTCATGTTCGCCGAGTTGCGGGTCCTGGGGCAGATCGGCACCACGATCGCCCTCGGGCTGTTGTTCGACACCCTGATCGTGCGGTCGTTCATGACCCCGTCGATCGCAGCGCTGCTGGGCCGCTGGTTCTGGTGGCCGCTGAAGGTACGGCCCCGGCCCGCCAGCCAGATGCTGCAGCCCTATGGATCCCGTGCGGCGGTGCGCCAATTGTTGCTGTGGGACGACGACGATCCGAGCACGTCCACGGCAAGCCCAGCTGCGAGCAACAAGGGGGGAGGGGGACGATGAGCCTTTTCTGGGGTGCTCTGACGGCTTTGGCAGCTGTGATGGCCATGGTTTTCGCGACGTGTGCCTTCGTCTACGTCCAGCGGCTGGAGCATAGGGCTCCGGCCGCACTGGGCGAAGAGATAGGTTCCCACAAAACAGTGCTGGCCAAAGTGCGGAAGCGTCAACCACTGACCCACGACGAATTCGAATACGCTCAGGAACTGGTCGCCGACGCCCGGTCTCCACTGGCGTATGCGATCCCCGCTGCCATCTTCTCCGCGGGCTTGTTCTACATTGTCGGCTGCCTGCATGAACTCGACGTCCATGGCGGCCACCCCTCATTCCGGACCTTCATCGGGGGCTTTCCCATGTTGGGCTCGTTGAACATGCTCGGACAGTTCCAGAGAGTCGCGCGATTGCAGTCGCGCCTAAAAGATGCTGTCCTGCTGTGAGCCGCCACGTTGATACCACCACGAAGTCCGTGGAAACCGTTGCGCCGGAGCTGATCGAGGCCGCGGTGCGCGCCGCCGAAACACTCCAACGCGACATTGTTGAAGTCCCGGTCAGTGCCATCGCTGCCGAAGCCCAAATTTCCCGTAGCACACTGCTTCGCAGGTTGGGCGGATCTCGCAGGGTTCTCGATGCCGCGGTCCGCGCCGCCGGTATCGACCCCGGCGGCCGGCCCCCGGTACGGGTGCGAGCGCTGAGCGCGGCCGCCGAGTTGATCAGCGAGAACGGCTTGGCCGCAACCACCCTGGACATCATTGCCGAACGTGCCGACTGTTCGGTGTTCAGCTTGCACGCCGTTTTCGGCGGACGCGACGAACTGCTACGCGCAGTATTCGATCAGTACAGTCCTATCGGCGACATCGAAGACTATCTCGCCGCCGTGCCGGATGATCTCCGTACCACGGTGCACGGCATTTACCGCACGATCGCGGACGTGCTGAGCCGTGAACCGCGTGTCGCTCCCGCGATGCTTGCGGAGGTGTACTCGCGGCCGGCAAGTCCCACGGTGCAGTCACTGACCCGCTACGCGGCGCCACGTATGTTGGGCACCCTCGGAGCCTGGTTTGAGGCAGAGATCCGCGCAGGCCGCATCAAGGATCAGCCGCTGCTGGTGCTGATCCAGCAACTTCTCGGACCGATGGTCGTTCACATGCTGATGCGTCCGGCGTTCCCCGACGCTCTCGACTTCATGCTGCCCGACGTCGACAGCATCTGCGAACACTTGACCGCCAATTTCCTTGCCGCCGTGGGGACTAAATCCCCGAACCCGGGTTGAGGATGCCCAGCGGGTCGAGTGCGGCCTTGACCCGCTGGTTCAGCGCCATCACGTCGGGCCCCAGTTGCTCGCCCAGCCACGGCCGCTTCAACCGCCCCACGCCGTGCTCGCCGGTGATAGTGCCGCCCAGCGCCAGGGCCAGATCCATGATTTCGCCGTAGGCGAGCTCGGCGCGGCGCACCTGGTCGGGGTCATTCGGGTCGTGCACGATCAGCGGGTGCGTATTGCCGTCGCCGGCGTGGGCGATCACCGAGATCAGCAGGCGGCGCTCGGCGGCGATGTTCTCGATACCGGTGATCAGCTCCGCCAGCCGCGGCACCGGCACCCCGACATCCTCCAACAGCAGCGGGCCTTTCGCCTCGACCGCCGGGATACAGAATCGCCGGGCCGCCACGAAACCCTCGGCCTCGACCGGGTCGTCGGTGGAGAACACCTCCTTGGCGCCATGCTCGCCGAACACCCGCGCCATCAGCTCGACATCCTCGGCGCCCGCATGGCCGCGCTCATCGGAGGCCGCCACCAGCATGGCCGCGGCCTCGCGGTCCAGCCCCATACGCAGTTGGTCTTCGACGGCGTTGATCGCCGCGGCGTCCATGAACTCCAGCATCGACGGGCGCAGCCGCCCGGACACGTCGAGCACCGCCTCGGCCGCGGCGGTCACCGAGTCGAAAGTGGCTACCACCACCGCCGATTTCGGCTGAGCCGGTAAGAGTCGCAGGGTCACCTCGGTGACCACCCCCAGGGTGCCCTCGCTGCCGACGAACAACTTGGTCAGTGAGAGCCCGGCGACGTCCTTGAGGCGGGGCCCGCCCAGGCGCACGGCGGTGCCGTCGGCCAGCACCACCTGCAGGCCCAGCACATAGTCGGTGGTCACGCCGTACTTGACGCAGCACAGGCCACCGGCGTTGGTGGCGATGTTGCCGCCGATGCTGCAGATCTCGAACGACGACGGGTCCGGCGGGTACCACAGGCCGTAGGCGGCGACGGCCTTCTTCACCTCGGCGTTGAGCAGGCCCGGCTGGCACACCGCGGTGCGGGTGACCGGGTCGACGGTGATCTCGCGCATCTTCTCGGTACACAGCACGATCCCGCCGTCGATCGCCGTGGCGCCGCCGGACAGGCCGGTGCCCGCGCCGCGAGTCACCACCGGCACCCGATGGGCGCTGGCCCACCGCATGACCGCCTGCACTTCTTCGGTGCGCAACGGGCGCACCACCGCCAGGGGCCGGCCCGCCATCGGGTCCAGCGCCTTGTCCTGCCGATAACCCTCGGTGATCGTCGGATCGGTGACCACCATGCCTTCGGGGAGATCGGCGATGAGCTGGGTCAGTGCGTCGGCGTTCACGCTGGCGATCCTACGGAGCTGCGGTGCCCGGTCGCGCCGCTACGGATCGACTCAGCTGGCGTTGAACAGCGACGAGAACCACGAGCCCAGGTCCGTGCTGGCGGCCTGTTGGATCAACTCATCCATGTTCGCCCACTGCTGGGCGGCCTGCTCGCTTGCCTCGGTAGGCCAGGCGTTGTTGGCAGTCAGGATCGTGGTGGCGAAGTCGTCGCGAGCATTGAGCAACCCGGCGACGATCCCACCGTTGGGGTCGAACAGGGCGTCGTTGAGCAGTGAGCCGGCCTCGCCGGGCACCAGCAGCGACAGCACTGATTGCGCCGCTGCCAGCTGGAACGGCAGGCTGATATCGCTCCACAGCAGCGGCAGGTTGTTGGCCACCGCGGTCAGGCTGCCGAAGGGATCGCTTGTGATCCCGTGCCAGACGGCATCCCAATTCGGGGTCAGTGCGTCGGTGAACCGCATCGCCAGCGGTGTGGACGGTTCCTCGCCGAAGACCGCCGCGAAATTGTCGCTGCCGATCAGCCCCTTGAGCCCGGAGAACAATATTTCTTGGATCAACCAGGCCGGCTGGGCGCTCATCCGGGACACGTCCAGGCCGTAGTCGTAGGACAGCACCCGCTGCGCCATGTCGGCGGCGTATTCGGCCGGGCTGACGGTCGGGGTGTCCTCGGGCAGGTATTGGGCCACGTCGGCGACCGGCACCACCTGAGTCGTCACCTGCAGGCCCGTCGGGTCGCTTCCGGCCGGGAGGTTCTCGAATCGGGCGAAGATCTCGCCGTTGGCGACACCGCCGGTGTCCAGCCAGTTCGCCACGCCCGGATTGGTGGCGCTGACCACGTAGTAGGTGTAGCCGTCGTCGGCGTGGTAGGCCGTGGTGTTGTTCAGGGTGGTCTGCGACAAGGTGAACGGCAGCGCCGCGCCGTAGACGTTCATCAGCTCGATGCCGTTGTAGGCGGCGTCCACCTCGGGAACCTTCACGATCAGCGCCTCACCGGGGGCCAGGTCGAAATTCCCCGCCGAGACGTCCGCGCTCGGCAGGCCGGTGGGGAACAGGCTCGTTTCGGTGGCCAGCGGGCTCATGGTGTTGGCGGGTTCGTTGACTCCCGCGATCTGGGCGAGCCCCATGTTCTGGGTGTTGAACGGGCCGGCGATCTTGGCGAACGCACTGAACAGTGTGGTCAGCGCGTCGTCGATCGAGGTGATCTTCGGCGGTGTCGTCGGATCGTCGCTGGGAAAGAAGCCGCCCGCGGGGATGGCGAAGAACGGCGGGCAGTCGGCCACGCAGTGGATGCTGATGTTGCTGGGCCCCTTCGCCCAGTCGCCCAGCACGTCGCGGACCAGCAGGGAGGCGGCTCCCTGGATGGTGGCGCTGTCGTCGTCGATGAAGTTGACCGCGCCGCTGGGTGCATTCGGGCCGACGTAGACGGTGAAGGTGCCGTCGGGGTTGACCACCAGGTTGCTGCCCAGTTCCAGGCTCTCCTTGCTGACGGCCTGCGAACCGGTGATCTGCTCGGTGGCGATGGCGAACGCCTCGGTTCCGCCGCCGAGGGTGCCGGTCACCTCGTAGGTCGCGCCCGGCGCCAGGCCGGCGGTCGCGTGGTAGTAGATGTCCGGGGTGAAGAACTGGAAGTACTGCCGGGGGTCGGCGGCGTCACCGGCAATCACCTCGGGCGATTGAAAGAACCAGCCGTCGAACAGCTCGGTGACACGCGAGATTCCGGCCATGAGCAGTTCGTAATTGGTGTCCTGCAGCCCCGTCATCAGCATGGCGACGCCGTCGGGCGTCGCAAACGGCAGCGCTGCGTCGTTGGTCGCTGCCTGCTGCATCACGGCCAGCAGATCGTCGATCGCCTGCTGCACACCCGCCGACACCGATGCCAACGCCACCGGCATCGAGCGAGTCAGGGGCGCCGGTTGGAGCGCGATCCCCGCCGTGCCGGCCACCACGGCCGCCGCCAGTCCGGCGGTCCACCACGCACGGCTGGGGCTTTCAGTACATCGGATGGCCATGGGGCTCCTCTGCGGTCAGGCGTGACAACTATTTGTCACATGAATGACAACTGAAAGTACGATGTGACGGGACGCTACCGCTGGGTGGACGTGCGCACAAGGGTCGGCGCCGACGCCCGTACGATCGGTGATCTTCTACATGGCCAGAGACGAGGAGGGCGATGGACGGGCCCGCCGAGCGAGACGCTGAGAAGCGGCCGGGCTCGCCGCCCACGGATCGGGTGGTCGCCATCGTGGGGCTGTTGGCCGCGCAGACACAGCCCAGTTCGGTCGCCCAGATCGCGGCGCGGCTGGAGTTGAACCGCGCCACCGTGACGTCAATCTTGCTGGCATTGGAGCAGGCGGGATGGGCGTCGCGGCGGGCCGATCGCAGGTACACCCTGGGGTCCGGGCTGATCGGGGTCGCCGAGACGGTGCGGCGGTTGTGGCCGCTGTCGACGCAGGGCGCACACCTGATCGAGCAGATGGCCGAGCGGGCCGGCTGCGGGGCCGGACTGGCCCTGGTGGGGCCGACCGAGTTGAGCTTCTTGACTCTGGTCCGCGGCCGCGGGCGCATCCCGGCCGGAGTGGGTGTGGGGGTGCGGTTGCCACTGATCGCACCTGCGGGCGTCAGCGTGGTCGCCCACCGCGATGCGCAGGCCCAGCAGGAGTGGCTGGCATCGGCGCAAGACGTCGGTCGCGACGTGCTGGACGACGCCTTGGACCAGGTGCGCCACAACGGCGTGGTGGTGTTCGGCCTTGGCGGCCCGGGCTTGGAGGCGCTCGATGTGCTTGCCGAGGTCGTCGAGCTGCTGGCCGAGCATCCACGCCGCACCGCGCTGCGCCAACGGGTCTTCGAGCTGCTGACCGGCGTCAACGGAAACCCCTATACCGCAACGCAACTTGCCGGTAGGCAGCCGCTGTCGGTCAGCTATCTGGCTGCCCCGGTGTTTGAAAAGGGCGTAGCGACTTACGAATTGCAGCTGGGGCCGCTGCGGCGAGACGTGAGCGCCGCCGACCGGGACCGCTACATCGGTGAAATCCGGGCGACCGCAGAGCAACTGTCCTCCTAGTCGCTGCCCGCCGTCCACTGCGGCTGACCATCGGCAATAGCGGCTAGGACGTAACTCGCATCATCGCGATTGATCACGCCTATAGTCGGTCGATGGAGCTGCGCCACATCCGGTATCTGCTGGCGGTGGCCGAGCACGGGAATTTCACCCGCGCGGCCGAGGCGCTGCACATCTCCCAGCCGACGCTGTCGCAGCAGATCAAGCAGCTCGAGCGCGCACTGTCAGTGGAGCTGCTGGATCGTTCCGGTCGCACGGTACGACTGACCGATGCCGGCGAGGCGTATGCGGAGCATGCCCGGCTGGCGCTGCGGGATCTCGATGCCGGTGAACGTGCGGTCCACGATGTGCAGGACCTGTCGCGCGGGCATTTGCGGGTGGCGATGATGCCGACGTTCACCGCATACCTGATCGGTCCGCTGGTGCACCGATTCCACAGCGCACATCCCGGCATCACGCTCTCGATACGGGAGCACACCCAAGACCGCATCGAGGCCGACCTGCTCGCCGACCGGCTGGACCTCGGGATCGCCTTCGCGGGTCCACATGCCGCCGGGATCGATCACACCGCGCTGTTCACCGAGACGCTGACTCTGGTGGTCGGTTCGGGCCACCCCTTTGCGGGGAGAACGACACCACTGCCGGTTGCCCGGCTGGCCCGCGAGCCGCTTTGCCTGCTCAGCACCGAGTTCGCCACCCGGCTACAGATCGACGCTTACTTCGCGGACCGGGGCGTCGCCCCCCGGATCACGGTCGAAGCCAATTCGATCAGCGCGCTGCTGGCGTCGGTGCGCGGCGGCACGCTGACCACCGTGCTGCCCGATGCGATAACCCGTGAACATCGGGATGTGCACGCGGTGCCGCTCGTCCCGCCACTGCCCACCCGAACCGCGGTGGCGCTCGTGCGCGCCACGGCCTACCACTCGGCGGCCGCGCAGGCATTCACCCGGATGCTGGAGGAAATCGCGCACGAAATCGATTGATGACACCTATCACGATCATCGAATATAAGTATTGGACGCTATAGCACCAGGTGGGGCAGCCTGGAAGGCATGCACGCGCAACCTTCCCGGGAGCTGTAGTGGACTTCGCGCAACACACCATTGAGCTTGCTCGTCGCAACGTCGAGGAGGGCGGACGTCCCTTCGCCACCGTCATCGTCAAGGACGGTGCGATCCTGGCGGAAAGCGCGAATCGGGTCGCCCAGACCAACGACCCCACCGCGCATGCGGAGATCCTCGCCATTCGGCAGGCGTGCACGGCGCTGGGCACCGAGCACCTGACCGGCACCACGATCTACGTCCTAGCGTCGCCGTGCCCGATGTGTCTGGGTGCGCTGTACTACTGCTCGCCGGACGAGGTTGTCTTCCTGGCCACCCGCGAGACCTATGAGCCGTACTACGTCGACGACCGAAAGTACTTCGAGCTCAACACCTTCTACGACGAGTTCGCCAAGCCCTGGGATCAGCGGCGGCTGCCCATGCGGGACGACGCACGCGAGGGAGCGGTCGACGTCTATCGGTTGTGGCAGCAGCGCAACGGGCGGACCCTGTCGCGCGCCGGTTTGGTCAATGGTCGAAACCAGCCCCCCGCAATCTAGTTGATATAACAACTATAATTGGCGAATGAGTGTGGGAACGACTGCCGCCGCCAGTGGTCCTATCCTGGCGAAAATACCCAACTGGTGCTGCGGAAATAATGTGCAGAGGTCGACACCTGGAGCCCGTGCCATCTCCTGTCGTACTAGTTATTAGATCAACCATAGAGGGCGGGTTGTTGTGACGGACGAGAACCGATGGCTGAGCGACACCGAGCAACGCATGTGGCGCGCGTATCTGGACAGCACTCGGCTGTTGCTGCGGGAGCTCGAAGTTCAGCTGGTCGCCGACGGTGGGATCACCTTTGCCGATTTCGAGGTACTGGTGCTGTTATCGGAAGCGCAGCACCGCCGGTTGCGGATGGGTGAGTTGACCGAGGCGGCGGTAGCGACCCGTGGCGGGACCGCCGGCGCGGTAAGCCGATTGGCCAGAGCGGGCTGGCTACGCCGCATCGGATGCCAAGAAGACAAGCGCGGATGGTTCGCCGAGCTGACCGAATCCGGGCAGGAGAAATTGGAGTCGGTTTCGGCGGGGCACGTTGACGCATTGCGGCGTAACCTTTTCGACCTGCTCAGCCCGCGTGATGTGGACCTTTTCGCGCACGCCTACACGCAGATCCGAGCCAACTTGTTGGGCTGCTCCAATCCACGTTCCTGCTGAGCAGACACCGCACGCCCGAACCACACCGGACTGGGCAGGGGATCCCAGAGCGTGCACAGTAGACCAATGCTCAACCACCCTCGCACCGGTCAGCCGTTCGACTCCCCGGTGCCGCCCGGGGCCGGGTGGCCCGGCGACCCGGCAACCCCGGACACGCCACCGGCCGCCGACGCCGCGCAAGTGGTGCAGCTGGCCGACCAAGTCGAGTCGATCGACGAACTCGACGCGCTGATCAGCGTCTGCCGGGCCTGCCCGCGGCTGGTGACCTGGCGCGAACAGGTGGCGCTCACCAAGCGAAAGTCCTTCGCCGACCAGCCCTACTGGGGGCGGCCGGTGCCCGGCTGGGGCTCCCCGAAACCCAAGATCGTGATCGTCGGATTGGCCCCAGCCGCCAATGGCGCCAACCGCACCGGAAGGATGTTCACCGGCGACCGGTCCGGCGACCAGCTCTACGCCGCGCTGTACCGGGCCGGCCTGGTCAACCAGCCCACCAGCGTCGACGCTGCAGACGGCCTGCACGCCAACGACATCCGGATCATCGCGCCGGTGCGCTGCGCCCCGCCCGACAACGCTCCGACGACAATCGAGCGCAACACCTGTGCGCCCTGGATCGACTCCGAATGGCAGCTGATCGCGCCCCAGGTGCGGGTAGTGATCGCGTTGGGCGGCTTCGCCTGGCAGATCGCGCTGCGGATCGCCGCCGAGCAGATGCCCAAACCCAAACCGAAGTTCGGCCACGGCGCGGTCGCCGAACTCGGTCCGGCACTGCGGCTGCTGGGCTGCTATCACCCCAGTCAACAGAACATGTTCACCGGTCGGCTGACCCCCGCCATGCTGGACGACATCTTTGCGCAGGCCTCGGGGCTGGCGGGACTATCCGGCTGAGTTCCGGTGTTGCAAAGCAGCGTGCGTCTTTCCGTTCTTGATCTCGTCCCGGTCCGTACCGACCAGTCCACCGCCGACGCGCTGGCGGCGACGGTGCGGCTGGCCCAGACCGCTGACCGACTCGGATTCACCCGATACTGGGTGGCCGAGCACCACAACATGCCCTCGGTGGGGGCCACCAGCCCGCCGGTACTGCTGGCGTACCTCGCCGCGCAGACGTCGCGGGTACGGCTCGGCTCGGGCGGGGTGATGCTGCCCAACCACGCCCCGCTGGCCGTCGCCGAACAGTTCGCGTTGTTGGAGGCCGCCGCACCCGGGCGCATCGACTTGGGGATCGGACGCGCGCCCGGATCCGACCCGGTCACCTCCGTCATGCTGCGCTCCGGCCGTGGCGACGAAGACATAGCCAACTTCCCCGACTATCTCGACCACGTACGGGCGATGATGAGCAGCCGCGGTGTGCAAGTCCAGCTGCGTGACGGCGACTACCTGCTCAAGGCCACCCCGGCCGCCGCCGGCGAGCCGCGGCTGTGGCTGCTGGGATCGAGCATGTACTCGGCGCGGCTGGCCGCGGCCAAGGGGCTGCCCTACGTGTTCGCCCACCACTTCTCCGGTCAGGGCACCGAGGAGGCGCTGGCCTACTACCGCGAGAACTTCACCCCTAGTGAGGTGTGCGCGGCCCCGACGACGTTCCTCACGGTCAACGCATCGGTTGCCGAAACCCGCGACGAGGCAACGGCGTTGATGCTGCCCAACCTGCAGATGATGGCCCGGTTGCGGACCGGGCGACCACTGGGCGCGGTTGATCTGGTCGAGGACGCGCAGGCGGTAGCGGTCTCGGACTCCGAACAACGCATCATCGACAGCGGGTTGCGGCGCGCGGTCGTCGGCACACCGGCCGAAGCGGCCGAGCAGCTCACGGCACTGGCGGAGCAGTTCGCCGTCGACGAGGTGATGATCAACCCGGTGGCCTCGGCGCATCGTGGCACCGACCCGGCCACCGCGCCCGGGCGCGAGCGGACCCTCGAACTACTGGCCAAAGAGCTGCTGTAAAGCCTCAGCGGTTGATGATCGTCGCGCCGAAACCGCTTGGCCGGTAGTCGATGTAGACCGGGTTCACCGAGAACGGGTAGTAGCCGCTGTTGGCTGCCCCGCCCGATGTCACGTACGGGCCGTTGTTCGTGGTGGTGTAGGAGTACAGCAAGGTGCTGCCGTCGGCGTTGTACACCGAGATCACCGTGCCGGCCGGCACCTGCGAACCGACCCCGAGCTGCGGGACCAGGTACTGCGGAATGCTGCCGTACATGCCGCCCGAGTCGAGCGAGGTGGAAACGGCCACCGGGGGACCACCGTTGATCGAGACCATCGTGTCAACGAACGGCGACCCCGGCACGGAGATCTCGGGGGTGAGCGGGTTCGGCCCGAACGTCACCTGGCCGGTCTGCTCGTCGATGAGCACGCCCTGGTTGAGCGCACCGGGCAGCGCCGAGATGATCGTCGAGGTGCCGGCATAGCCGTTGTTGGGTCCGATGCCCAGCACGCCGACGATTCCGTATTGGTTGAAGTAATTCGTCATGAGGGTGTTCGACGCCGGGTCGACGATGTTGACGGCGGTGGGATCGGTGACCAGGCCTGACGTGCAGGCGGTCTTGTCGCAGAAACCCACCGTGGTGTCGTAGGTGTGGTAGCTGTAATTCTGGCCATTCAGGCCGGCGTAGCTGGCGCTGCCGGAGTACACCGAGTTGCCGAGGCCCGTATTGCTGCCCAGGATCGTCAGTCCGGTGGAGCCGGTGTCGATCTGGACCGGTACCGGCGGACCGCCGTTGATCGAGATGTAGACGATCGGGCTGATCCCACCGCTTTGCATGTACAGCGGAATGCTGACGTTCACCGGGCCGTCGGGACCACCCACCGTCCCGTTGCCGGCCGCTCCCGAACCGGTCCCGCCGGCGCCCCCGGCACCGTTCGCGCCGTTGCTACCGACCGTTCCGCCGCTGCCGCCGTCGCCGCCGTCTCCGCCGTCTCCGCCGCGCGCCCCGGCGCCGCCGGCGGCCACACCGCCCGCGGCCCCGCCGTCGCCGCCGTCACCGGCCGCCCCGCCGTGCACGTTCGTCCCGGCCAGCGTGGCGTCGCCACCGTCGCCGCCGTTACCGCCGTGGCCGCCCGCGCCGGCGTTGCCGCCGTTACCCGCCTGCGCGCCCGAACCTCCGGCACCGCCCGTTCCGGCGCTACCGCCGGACCCGCCGTTGCCGCCGTCGCCGCCACTGGAGCCCTGCGCGTAGTAAGTGCCGGTAGCGCTGCCGCCGTTGGCGCCGGCGCCGCCCACACCGCCGTTTCCGCCGGTGCCACCGTTGAACCCGGTATCTCCGATGCCGCCGGACCCGCCGGATCCAGCGGACCCGCCGTTGCCGCCGTTGCCGCCGATCCCAACCGGAGCTTTGTTGATCCCGGGTTGGGCGTTGAATCCGGAACCTGGTGACCCGCCGTTACCGGCCGCACCACCGTTGCCGCCGTTGCCGCCGGCACCGCCGGCACTGTCGTCGCCGGCCCCGCCGATGCCGCCGCCGCCACCTGTGCCGCCGCCACCCCCGGCGCCACCGTTGCCGTTGGTACCGAAGGTGCCGTGCTCATGCAGGGCGACGCTGCCGGTATAGGCCGAGCCGGCCGCACCACCGGTACCGCCGGCACCGCCGTTGCCGCCGTTGAATCCGGTGCCGCCGCCGAGCGCACCGTTGTCACCGAGCCCGCCGTTGCCGCCGACACCACCGGCCCCGCCGTCGCCGCCGCTGCCGTAGGGCACGCTGTTGGCGATGTCCAGCGTGGCGATGCCGTTGCCGCCGCCGTTGCCGCCGGCGCCGCCCACGCCGCCGGCGCCGCCGTTGCCGGTGCCGGACCCATGCGCGCTGACGCTGCTGCCACCGGCCCCGCCGACACCACCCTTGCCGCCATCGCCCCCGGCGCCGGGCAGGGTGGCGCTCGGGGGTAGCTGGCTCTGGTCCAGGCCCCGGCCGCCGTTACCGGCGTTGCCACCGGCCCCGCCCTTTCCGCCGTTGCCGTCGCCGAGCGAATTGCCGCCGGACCCGCCTTTGCCGCCGTTCCCGCCGTCTCCGGCGTTGCCGCCGTTGAGGGCCGCGGTGCCGTTGGCGCCGGTTGCGCCGTTGCCGCCGGCGCCACCGGCCCCGCCGTCACCGTGCAGGCTGCCGATTCCGCCGTTGCCGCCGTTGCCGCCGCTGGCGCCCGGCGTGACGGCGTTGTAGCCGTTGCCTCCGGCGCCGCCGTTCCCGGCGTGTGCGGTCGGTGCCGCCCCGGTCGCCCCGGTGGCCCCGGTCGTCGAACCGGCGCCACCGGCCCCGCCCAGCCCGCCGGCACCCGCGTTGCCGCCGTTGCCGCCGTTGCCACCGTTGATGCTGGCCGCGCTGCCGTTGCCGCCGTTGCCGCCGTCACCGGGATCACCACCGGACCCCCCGGTGCCGCCGTCGCCGCCTACACCTTGCCGGCCCACCGTGCCGTGTGTGGCGGTGCCGCCTGCGCCGCCGGCCCCACCGGACCCACCACGGCCACCGTCGCCGCCGTTTCCGCCGTTCGCGCCGTTGGCGCCCGCCGTGCTGGCATTGGCGGCATCGGTTCCACTGCCGCCGGTTCCGCCAGTGCCGCCCTGGCCGCCGGTACCGCCATCGCCGCCGTCGCCGCCGAGTGTTCCGCCCGCACCGCCGGCGCCTCCCGCGCCGCCGGCGCCACCTATGCCACCGGTACCGCCGGACGCCCCGGAGCCCGATGCATTGCTGCCGTGAGCACCGGTTCCGCCGGCGCCGCCGTTGCCGCCATTACCGCCGTTGCCGTATACGCCACCGCTACCGCCGGTTCCGCCGGCGCCGCCTGAGCCGGAGAGTCCGCTGGCGGCGGCAAAACCCGCGCCGCCGTCGCCACCATCGCCGCCGCTGCGTCCGGCCAATCCGGCCGTGCCGGCCAGACCCGCGGTGCCGCTTCCGGTCAGGCCGCCGGTCCCGGCCGCGCCGCCAGCGCCGCCGGCGCCTGCCGCACCGGCGTTGCCGCCGTTGCCGCCGGCTCCACCGTCGAGGTGA